>NZ_JBXAQX010000001.1:197838-782126 GCF_058807655.1 Caulobacter sp. GW821-FHT12A07 | reverse complement strand
AGAGCGCCCCACCACCCCCCTCTCGTAGGCGGGGGAGGTGGCGCGGCGAACGAAAAACGCCCGGCGGGTCGGACCCGCCGGGCGTTCTCGTCTTCAGCGATGCGTGAAGATCAGCGGTCGAAATTGCGGGCCAGCAGGAAGCCGAACACCGCGCCGGCCACGAAGGTCCCCAGCGCCAGGGCCAGGGGGTGGTCCTCGGCGGCCTTGTGGGCGGCTTCGGCCTTGGGTTTGGACCAGGCGATGGCCGCGTCGGTCTTGTCGTGCACGTAGTCGCGGGCGACCTGGGTCTTCTCGGTGGCGGTCTCGGCGACGGTGGCGGCGGCCTTCTTGACCGCGGCGGTGGCCTTGGCGGCGGTCTTCTTGGCGCTGCTCTTGGCGCGGGCGGAAGCGGCGCTGGCCTCGCCGGCGAGATCGGTCTTGATGGTGGCGTCGGTCATCGGCGTCTCCCGATTTGGGGTGTGTTCGAGGACCCTGGGGGCCCCGAGGGCGTTGGAGGGCGTTGGAGGGCGCTGCGGCGCGCGCGGTGCGTCCGGAGACTAACACCTGGCGTGCCGGTTTGGTTCGGACAAGAGGGGCGGGCGACAGCTTTTGCGTGCATCGCGCCGCGGGCGTCCCGGAGGGCGGTTCCGAGCGCTCCGGTCCCCCGGCGGCCTCAGTTGTCGCGGACGACCTTCAGCACGGCCTCGCCGTAGCGGTCGAGCTTGCCCTGGCCGACGCCGCCGGACTTGCCCAGGGCTGGCAGGGTCGTGGGCCGGGCGGCGGCGATCTCGGCCAGGGTGGCGTCGTGGAAGATGACGTAGGGCGGCACGTGCTGAGCCGAGGCCTGGTCCTTGCGCCAGGCGCGCAGGGCCTCGAACAGCGCCTGGTCGCCCGGCGGCACGGTGAGGGCCTGGCGCCGGCGCAGGCTCTTGCCGCCGGAACCAGCCTTGCCGCCGCCGGCGTCGCCGCCCGGGGCCTGGCGCAGCGACACCTGCCGCTCGCCGCGATAGACTTGGCGCACGCCCTCTGCGTCGCCGAGGCCGATGAGGGGCCGGCCGTCATTGGGGTCCTCGCGCAGCAGGCCCTCGAACACCAGGGTGTCGAGCAGGTCGCGCCAGCCCTGGGGGCTGAACTCCTTGCCGATGCCGAAGGTCGACATCTGGGCTTCCTGCTGGGTGACGTCCTTGGTCTTGCCCAGCAGGTGGTCGATCAATCGGCCGCGCCCGAACCGTCCGCCCAGGCGATGGGCGGCCGACAGGGCCTTCTGGGCGGCCTGGCTGGCGTCGATCCCGCTCGGCGGCGAGACGCAGATGTCGCAGGTTCCGCAGCGCTCGACGCCCTCCTCGCCGAAATAGCGGCGGACGGCGGCGGCCCGGCAGGTCATGCCTTCCAGCATGGCGTAGAACTGCCGCAGCTTGCGGCTCTGCACCTGCTTGACCTCGTCGGGGGCCTCGCGGCTGTCGATGCGGCGGCCGGCCCAGGCCAGATCCGAGCTGCTGTAGAGGGTGATGCCCTCGGCCGGCTGGCCGTCGCGCCCGGCGCGGCCGATCTCCTGCCAATAGGCTTCGATGGCGGCCGGCGGGTCGGCGTGGATGACGAAGCGGACGTCGGGCTTGTCGACGCCCATGCCGAAGGCGATGGTCGCCACCATCACCGCCTCGTCGGCCTCGAGGAACTGCTCCAGCCGGCGGGCGCGCACGGTCTTGTCGAGGCCGGCGTGATAGGCCAGGGCCGGCACGCCGTTGTCGATCAGCGCCTGGGCCAGCTTTTCGGTGGAGTCCCGGCTGCCGGCATAGACCACGCCGGCGCGGCCCGGCCGCTCGGTGACCAGCTCGATCACCCGGTCGTGGCCCTTGCCGCGCTTGCGCTCGGCGTTGAGGGCCAGTTCGGGGCGGGCGAAGCTGTCGACGAACTCGGCCGCGCCCTGCAGGCGCAGCTCGGCGCGGATGTCGTCGCGGGTGCGGGCGTCGGCGGTGGCGGTCACCGCCAGGCGCGGGGCGTTGGGGAACACTTCGGCGATGCGGCCCAGCATCCGGTATTCGGGCCGGAAGTCATGGCCCCACTGGCTGACGCAGTGGGCTTCGTCGACGGCCACCAGCGACAGCGGCAGGCGCGACAGCCGCTCCAGCATCCAGCCCTGCATCAGGCCTTCGGGCGACAGATAGAGCAAATCGAGCTGGCCGGCCTCGATGCGCCGCCAGATCTCGGCGCGCTCCTCGGGCAGGGTGTTTGAGTCCAGGCGCTCGGCGGCGACCCCGGCCTGCTGCAGCCCGGCGACCTGGTCGGCCATCAGGGCGATCAGCGGCGAGACCACCAGGCCCAGGCCCGGGCGGACCAGGGCGGGGATCTGGTAGCACAGGCTCTTGCCGCCGCCGGTGGGCAGCACCGCCAGGGCGCTGCGCCCTTCCAGCAGTTCGCCGACCACCTGGGCCTGCAGGCCGCGGAAGTCCTGGTGGCCGAAGGTGCGGCGCAGGACGTCGCGCGCGGCGTCGAGCGAGGGCGGGGAGGCGAGGGCGGTGGACACGTGGCTCTTCTGGCAGGGGCGGCCGCCCGCGCCAAGGCCGGAAACGGCGGATTTTTTGTTCCTCTCCCCTAAGGGGGAGGGGCGGGCCGCGGATAGGCAGCGTGACGGAGGGGGCTGGCTCGACGCGAGATCCCTCTCCCCTTGCGGGAGAGGGTGGCCTCCCGGAGGGAGGTCGGGTGAGGGGTCTCTCAGATCTCAACACCGCGTGGGGCGGACAGGCCGGGCGGGGTGTCTCAAGTCTGAGAGACCCCTCATCCGACGGCCTTCGGCCGCCACCTTCTCCCGCAAGGGGAGAAGGGGCGCTGACGCGAGCCTGGAAAAGCCGTGTCCGCAAGGCTGGCCGACCTCCCTTGACTCTTAGTCAATCGGCTAATTAGTCTCTTGCCTCATGAACGAGGTGTTCAAGGCCCTGTCGCATCCTGCCCGCCGCCGCATGGTCGCCATGCTGCGCGACGGGCCGCTGGCCTCGGGCGAGATCGCCTCGCGGTTCGAGATGGCCTGGCCGACGGTCACCGCCCACCTGGCGGCGCTGAAGGCGGCGGGGCTGGTCGAGGCCGAGAAGGACGGCGTCTCCGTCCGCTACCGCCTGGTGATCTCGGCGGTCGAGGAGGCGGTGGCCTTCATGATGGACCTGATGGGCGCTGGCGAGACCGTCGATGCGCCCGACACATCCTTGCGAGGGGAGAACAAGGCATGAGCAGCGAGCATCCGCGCGGCCTGACGTCGCTGGACGGCGTCTCGATCCTGGTGACGGCGGCGATCGGCGCCGCGGCCCTGGCCGTCTGGCGGCTGGGACCGCCCGGCCCGATGCCGATGCACTTCGACCTGGCCGGCCAGGTCGATCGCTGGGGCGACCGGGCGCAGATGGCCCTGGCCATCGGCTTCATCGGCCTGGTGGCCGGCGGCGTGGCTTGGCTGTGCGCGGTGCTGGAGCGCCAGGCCAAGGACCCGCTGGGCGAGCGCTTCACCTGGCGACTGGGCCGGATCGTCGGTCTGGCCGTTCCGGCCTTCACCGCGGCCCTGCTGACCAGCGTGGCCTTCGACCTGCTGCCGCGTGTCGGCGGCCAGGACCTTTTCCTGCGGCTGATGATGGGCGGCATGGCGGTGCTGTTCCTGGGGCTCGGCGCCTTCGTCGGAAGGGTCAAGCCCAACCCCGTGGTCGGGGTTCGCACCTACTGGGCGCTGCGCAGCCGCCTGGCCTGGGACAAGTCCAATCGCCTGGCCGGACGGCTGCTGAGCCTGACGGGCCTGCTCGGCCTCGTCGCCGCCCCCGTCGCTCCCCAGCCCGTCGGCTTTCACGTCATGATGATCGGCATCGTCGCCTCGGGCCTGGCCGCCGGCGTCGAAAGCTGGCGGGTCTGGCGCACCGATCCCGACCGCGCCTGAGGGTGGCGGATCAGGCTGACGGGCGCCGGCGAACCGCGCTATCATGCAACCTGGTCGCGAATCGGGGGATTGCGCCGTGTTCCGTAAAGCCATGCGATGGGCGGCCCTGCCGGCCGTGATGATCGCCGTCTCGGCGCAGGCGGCCGGCGGGACGCCCTACGTCAATCATAACTGGGGCTACGCCGTCGCCCTGTCCGGCAAGGTCAGGCTGATCCAGAACACCCCGCCGGCGCCCAACCACGGTTTCGGCGTCCGGGTGGCCAAGCGCGCCTATCTCTGGGTCGACGGCGGCTCGTCGGACGGCGAAAATCTGGCCGAGACCGTCGAGGAGAGCACCGGCTTTCTGCTGCGCGACGAAGGCTGCGTCGTGCTCGAACGCGCCGCCGACAGCCTCGGCGGCAAGCCGGCCCAGCGCCTCGTCCTGCGCTGCCCCGCCGACAAACCCCGGACCGGGACGGAACTGCGGCGCTCGGTGATCGCCCTGGCCGCCCCGCCAGGGCATGGCGCCGCCGCCTACTCGGTCAACGTGACCTATCCGGAAGACGGCGGCGCGGAGGCCAGGCGGGCGCTGGCGCTGTTCGACGACGCCCAGCGCGGCTTCCGCTTCCTGGGAAAGCGGTAGGCGGATCGACCGGGCCCTTCGTCCACGCCGGCCGCCGCCGCGACGACGGGGTTAAACCGCGTTCATCTCTCGTCAACCCTATCGCGTGTTTGGTCGGCGTGAGCTATGACACCGCCACGCGGGCGGGGTTGCACGAGACCTAGGGTTACAGATGGCTAACGGCGCCTTCGGCGGAAACAAGCCGGCGAAGACTTCTCGCACGCCCCTGCAGGCGGCGCTCTATTGGGCGACCGTGCTGGGGGTCTGGGGACTGATCTTCGTGGTCACCTTCTTCGCGGTGTTCGCGCGCGACCTGCCCGACACCTCGAAGCTCTACGACGTCACCCGTCAGCCCTCGATCAACTATCTCGACCGCTCGGGCGCCCTGCTGGCCGTGCGTGGCAGCCAATATGCGCCGCCGGTCGACATCGACGCCCTGCCCGAATACGTGCCGGCCGCCTTCGTCGCCATCGAGGACCGCCAGTTCTACCACCACTTCGGGTTCAACCCGTGGGGCATCGGCCGTTCGCTGATCTGGAACCTGACCCACGAGGGCGGACCCCAGCGCGGCGGCTCGACCATCACCCAGCAGCTGGCCCGCAACCTGTTCCTGAGCCCGGCCCAGAACTACAAGCGCAAGGCCCAGGAACTGATCCTGGCCGTCTGGCTGGAGCTGAAGTTCAGCAAGAAGCAGATCCTGGCTCTGTACATGAACCGGGTCTATTTCGGCGCCGGCGCCTACGGCATCGAGGCCGCCTCGCAGCGCTATTTCAACAAGCCCGCCTCGCAGCTGACGATCGGTGAATCGGCGCTGCTGGCCGGCATGATGAAGGGCCCGGCCCGCTATTCGCCGGTCAGCGCCAGCGAGCGCGCCGCCCGCCGCGCCACCGTCGTGCTCGACGAGATGGTGCGCATCAAGGCCATCACCGCCGAGCAGCGCGACGAGGCCTTCAAGACCCCCGTGCAGGTTTCGGCCACCCTGGCCAACCAGCGCGCCCAGTACTTCACCGACTATGTCGACGCCCAGGTGCGTTCGCTGGTCGGCGAGCCGACCGAAGACCTCGTGGTCGAGACTACGCTCGATCTGCCGATCCAGGTCGCGGCCGAGCGCGCCGTGCAGCTGGGCGTCGAGGGCCACCTGAAGCAGGGCGTGCAGCAGGCCGCCCTGGTGGCCATCGACGGCGAGGGCCGCATCCGCGCCTATGTCGGCGGCGAGGACTACGGCGAAAGCCAGTTCGACCGCGCCACCAGCGCCCGCCGCCAGGCCGGCTCGGCCTTCAAGCCGTTC
Organism: Caulobacter sp. GW821-FHT12A07; assembly: GCF_058807655.1. Classification (NCBI taxonomy): domain Bacteria; kingdom Pseudomonadati; phylum Pseudomonadota; class Alphaproteobacteria; order Caulobacterales; family Caulobacteraceae; genus Caulobacter; species Caulobacter sp. GW821-FHT12A07. The sequence goes on along the minus strand of NZ_JBXAQX010000001.1, from coordinate 776,348 downwards.
GTCTACCTCACCGCCATGGACCAGGGCCGCAACCCGTCGGTCATGGTGGTCGACGAGCCGGTGAAGATCGGCAACTGGGAGCCGCGCAACTACACCAACACCTTCCTGGGCCCCATGACCCTGCAGACGGCCCTGGCCCAGTCGATCAACACGGTCGCCGCCCGCCTGGCCAACGAGGTCGGCACCAGCAACGTCGCCGCCACGGCCCGTCGCCTGGGCATCACCAGCAAGATCCAGCTCGATCCGTCGATGGCCCTGGGCGCCGTCGAGGTCAGCCCGCTGGAAATGGCCCAGGCCTACGCCCCGTTCGCCAACGGCGGCTTCCTGGCCAAGGGCTACGGCATCGAGCGCATCCGCACCGCTTCGGGCAAGGTTCTCTACGACCACAGCGTCGACAAGCAGCCGCGCTCGTCGGTGATCGGCTCGCCGTCGCTGCAGTACATGAACCAGATGATGCGCCAGGTGGTGAACGGCGGCACCGGCGGCCGCGCCAAGGTCGCCGGCTACGACATCGCCGGCAAGACCGGCACCACCAGCGACTACAAGGACGCCTGGTTTGTCGGCTACACGGGCGGCTTCGTCGCCGCGGTGTGGACCGGCAAGGACGACAACACCGCCATGAAGCGGGTCAGCGGCGCCGGTCCCCCGGCCGAGATCTGGAAGGTGTTCATGAGCTCGGCCCTGCCGCGCCTGAAGGCCACCCCGATCCCCGGCGGCTTCGCCGAGGCGCCCGCGCCGACCAGCGATCCGATCGGCGACCTTCTGAACGCCGGCGAGACGCCGACGGCCGACCCGGGCGCGACCCCGCCCCCGGCCGCAGGTCAGCCGGCCCAGCAGACGGCGCCGGAACTGCCGTACTAGGGGCGGACGGAACCTCGAAGCCTCCCGGGAGCTAAGCCTCCGCTGGAGCCAAGTCTCCGCTTCGGGGGGCTTCGATGACCGGCGCAACGATCAAGCGCGACCTTCGCACCGGTCGCTCGCTCTGGGCGGACAGTCCGGGCCTGGGCGTGCCGACGCGGCCGCTCACCCGGGCGATCAGCGTCGACGTCGCCATCGTGGGCGCCGGGATCAGCGGCGCCTTCATGGCCCATGAGCTGTCCCGGGATCACGCCGTGGCGGTGCTGGACCGCCGCCCCCCGCTGACCGGCTCGACCATCGCGTCGACCGCCCTGCTGCAGTGGGAGATCGACCTGCCGCTGACGGCCCTGGCGGAGAAGATCGGACAGGCCAAGGCCCGGCGGGCCTATCTGCGATCGCGGGCCGCCGTCGACGCGCTGAAGCGGATCGTCGACGAGGAACGGATCCCCTGCGGCCTGAAGGCCAAGTCGTCGCTCTATCTTGCTGGCGACGACCATGGCCATCGCGCGCTCGAGGCCGAGGCGCAGGCGCGGGCGGCGATCGGGCTGGACAGCCGCTATCTCGGCCCGGCCCAACTACGCGAGCGGTTCGAGATCGACCGGACGGGCGCCATCGTCTCCAGCGGCTCGGCCAGCGGCGATCCGGCCCGGCTGGCGGCGGGCCTGCTGCGGCGGGCGGCTGCGCGCGGCGCGAAAATCTGGTCGCCGGTCGAGGTGCTGCAAGCCGTCAGCGACCCCGACGGCGTGACCCTGCTGACCGACGCCGGCCAGGCCGTGCGGGCCAGGGCGGTGGTGTTCTGCTGCGGCTATGAATTTCCCAAGGGCGTGCCCACCCCGGGCGCGAGCGTGATCTCGACCTGGGCGACGGCCTCCAAGCCGCGCAATCGCTGCCCGGCCTGGCTGCGCGACATGCTGGTATGGGAGGCGTCCGATCCGTACCTCTATCTGCGCATGGGCGGCGACGGGCGGCTGATCGCCGGCGGCGAGGACGAGGCCTCGCCCGACGCGCACCAGGACCCGGCCAAGCTGAAGCGCAAGTGCGAGACCGTGGCGGGAAAGCTGAAGGCCCTGCTGCCCGGCGTCGACTTCGAGATCGACTACGGCTGGGCCGGGGCGTTCGGCTCCAGCGCCACGGGCCTGCCCAGCATCGGGCCGGTCGAGGGCATGGACCATACCTGGGCGGTCATGGGTTTCGGCGGCAACGGCATCACCTATTCGGTCATCGCCTCGCAGATCGTGGCGGCCCAGATCCGTGGCGGCGACGATCCGGACGCGGATCTCTATCGCGCCTGACTCCGTCTTCGCGGCGGGAACAGAGGGCGGGGCGCTTCGTTGCTCCGGCCAAGCGGGACGAGAAGGCGGCATGACCCACGCATCGGTCTGGAAATTCAAGCGCTGGCCGCCGAAGGTCCTGCGACGTCTCGACCTGCGTACGCTGCTCGAATGGGCCTCGCGGCTGGGCTACGCCGCGCGGGGGACGGTCTATGTCGGACTGGGCGGCCTGGCCCTGCTGGCGGCGGCCGATCTCGTCCCTCGGGCGCGCGGCGCGACGGCGATGCTGGCGGCCTGGGCCAGCTGGCCGCCGGGCCTGGTGCTGATCGCCGTGGTCGCGGCCGGGCTGATCGGCTTTTCGCTCTGGCGGGCCCTGCAGGCGGTGTTCGACGCCGACCGCCACGGGACCTCGCCCAAGGCCTGGGCGATCCGCGCCGGCCAGGCGGTCAGCGGCGTGGTCTACGGCTCGCTGGCCTGGTCGGCCCTGGAGCTGCTCGACGCCTTCGAAGACGTGGGCGAGGCCGACGAGGAGCAGACCGCCGACGCCACGGCCGCGACCATCCTGGCCCTGCCCCATGGCGACCAGCTGCTGATGGCGGCGGGCCTCGTTTTGCTGGGCGTCGGGATTGGCGGGGTCGTCCAGGGCCTGGCCCAGGACTTCGCCAAGCGCCTGGACTGCGGCGAGGCGGCCTGCCGCCGGCTCGTGCCCCTGGCGCGGTTCGGCTATGCGGCGCGCGGGCTGGCGACGCTGTGCGTTGGCCTGTTCGTGGTCGGCGCCGGCTGGCACGCCCGCAGCAGCGAAGCCCGAAGCTGGGCCGGGGCCTTGCAGGCCCTCGAACGCCAGCCGTTCGGCGCCTGGCTGCTGGGCGTGCTGGCCCTGGGGCTGGTGGCCTTCGGCGTGTTCGGCTTCGGCGAGGCCGTCTATCGCCGCATCCGGCCGCCGGCGGTTTAGGCTTCCTTCTCCCTGGAGGGAGAAGGTGGCGCGAAGCGGGGATTACCCCTCGAACGCCGCGATGATCGGGCAGGGGCCTTCGTCGCCGGCGCTGCAGGTGTGCAGCAGGCGTGACAGGCCGGCGCGGGCGGCTTGCAGCTCGGCGATCTTGGCGTCCAGGTCGGCGATGCGCTCGCGGGCCAGTTCTCGGGCCCGGGCGCGGTCCTGGCCGGCGTCGAGGGCCAGGAGTTCGCCGATCTGCTCCAGGGTGAAGCCGGCCGATTGCGCCGAGCGGATGAAGCGCAGCCGCCGCACGGCCTCGTCGCCGTAGCGCCGCACGCCTTCACCACGCTCGGGCGTCTCCAGGAGGCCCCGGCGCTGGTAGTAGCGGACGGTCTCCACCCCCACCCCGCCGGCCCGGGCCAGCCCCGCAATGGTATCCGCCGCCATCCCTTGACTCCGTACCATGGTACGGAACCCATATGAGGCGGGTCCGGTTCGCGTACAAGGAGATCCGCCGTGAGTTCAGCCGCCCCGAAGACCGCCGTCCTCTACCGCATGGTGATGGACAGGCACGTCTGTCCCTACGGCCTGAAGGCCCGTCACCTGCTGCGCGCCCGGGGCTACGCGGTCGAGGATCATCATCTGAAGACCCGCGAGGAGACCGACGCCTTCAAGGCCCAGCATGGCGTGAAGACCACGCCGCAGGTGTTCATCGGCGGCGAGCGGATCGGCGGCTTCGACGACCTGCGGCGGTTCTTCGGCGGCAAGCCGCGCGATCCCAAGGCCAAGACCTACCAGCCGGTGATCGCCCTCTTCGCCATGACCGCCCTGCTGGCCCTGGCGGCGGCCTATGTGGTCGACGGCACGCTGCTCACCCCGCGCGCGGTCGAGTGGTTCATCAGCTTTTCCATGGTGGTGCTGTCGATCCAGAAGCTGCGCGACGTCGAGAGCTTCTCGTCGATGTTCCTGGGCTACGACGTGCTGGCCAAGCGCTGGGTCCCGTATGCTTACGTCTATCCGTTCGCGGAGGGCCTGGCGGGGGTGCTGATGACGGCGGGGGTGCTGACCTGGTTCTCCGCGCCCCTGGCCCTGGTGATCGGCGGGATCGGCGCGGTGTCGGTGTTCAAGGCCGTCTATCTCGACAAGCGCGACCTGAAATGCGCCTGCGTCGGTGGCGACAGCAACGTGCCGCTGGGGGGCGTGTCGCTGCTGGAGAACGTGATGATGGTGGCGATGGCGGTGTGGATGCTGGTGAGGCACTGAGGCCAAGCTCCTCCCCCGAGTAGCGAAGCGAAACGGGGGAGGGGGACCGCGAAGCGGTGGAGGGGGCGAGACTGGGCGCTGTGGAAGCGGTCGCCCCCTCCGTCACGCTGCGTATCCGCAGCGCGCCACCTCCCCCGTCTCACGGGGGAGGAGCAGGGAGGCCTCCCTCTCCCGCAAGGGGAGAGGGGATCAGATCAGTGAACCCCCAGCGCCTCCGGCGTCACCGCCACCAGATCTTCCGCGCCCAGGGTCACGGCGGCCAGCTGGCCCGGGACCTGGGCCAGCACGCTCTCGGCATAGACCCGCAGCAGCTGGCCGCGCAGGGCCTCGGCTTCCGGGGCCAGGGCGCCCTTGGCCAGCATCCAGCCGCCGACGGTGTCGCCCAGCAGCTTGAGGTAGGCGGTGGCGCCCGACAGGGCGTCGGGCATGGCGCGGGCGCGGCGGTCGACCAGCCAGGCGGTGGCCGAGGCCGCGGCGTTCAGCGCGGCTTCCAGGCGGCCGGCGACCGGGGTCAGCGAGGCGTCGGCGGCCTTCAGGGCCTCGATGGTGTCGCGGATGTCGTCCATCAGGTCGGCCACGGCCTGGCCGTCGGCCAGACCCAGCTTGCGGCCGATCAGGTCGATGGCCTGGATGCCGTTGGTGCCCTCGTAGATCGGGGTGATGCGGGCGTCGCGATAGTGCTGGGCCGCGCCCGTCTCCTCGATGAAGCCCATGCCGCCGTGGATCTGCACGCCCAGCGAGGCGACCTCGACGCCGACGTCGGTCGACCAGGCCTTGGCGATCGGGGTCAAGAGCTCCTCGCGCAGCTTGGCGGTGGCGCGCACGGCCTCGTCGGCGGCGGCGTGGGCCAGGTCGGCGGCGACGGCGGTCGACAGGCAGATGCCGCGGGCGGCCTCGATCTTGGCCTTCATCAGCAGCAGGGTGCGGCGCACGTCCGGGTGGTCGAACAGGCGCGAGGGATAGGCGCCCGTCCAGGCCGAGCGGCCCTGCACGCGCTCCAGGCTGAAGTCCAGGGCCTGCTGATAGGCGCGCTCGGCGATGGCGGTGCCCTGGGCGCCGACCTGCAGGCGGGCGGCGTTCATCATCGTGAACATGTGGGCCACGCCCTGGTGCAGCTTGCCGACCAGCTCGGCCTTGGCGCCTTCGAACAGCATGACGCAGGTGGGCGAGCCGTGGATGCCCAACTTGTGTTCCAGCCCGCCGACGCGCACGTCGTTGGCCGCGCCGGGCTTGCCGTCCTCGTCGATCAGCACCTTGGAGGCCAGGAACAGCGACACGCCCTTCACGCCGGGAGGGGCGTCGGGGGTGCGGGCCAGAACGAGGTGGACGATGTTGTCGGTGGCGTCGTGGTCGCCCCAGGTGATGAAGATCTTCTGGCCCGACAGGGTGTAGCCGCCCTGGCCGTCGGGCGTCGCCATGGTGGTCAGGGCCGCCAGGTCCGAGCCGGCCTGCGGCTCGGTCAGGTTCATGGTGCCGGTCCATTCGCCGGAGACCAGCTTGGGCAGGAACACGCTCTTGTGGCGCTCGGTGCCATGCAGGGCCAGGGCCTCGATCGCGCCCAGGCTCAGCATCGGGCACAGGCCGAAGGCCATGTTGGCCGCCTGCACCATCTCCAGCGTGGCGATCTCCAGCGCTTTCGGAAGGCCTTGGCCGCCGTGCTCGGGCGCGGCCGCCAGGCTGGTCCAGCCGGCCTCGGCGAAGGCCTTGTAGGCGTCGGCGAAGCCCGGAGCGCTGCGCACCACGCCGTTCTCGAGCTTGGCGCCGACCAGGTCGCCCTGACGGTTGATCGGGGCCAGCACCTCGGCGGCGAACACGCCGGCGGCTTCCAGCACGGCGTCCACGGTGTCGGAATCGGCCTCGGGATAGGCCTCGGCGAGCTGGTCGAAGCCGGCCACGTGGCGCAGGGCGAAGGCGAGGTCGCGGACGGGGGCGCGGAAGGTCATGCAGGGGCCGATCTGTTCAAGCGTCGGGTTGGGGGTATGTGATCCCTGTTTAGATCGCGCGACCCGCCGCGCCAAGGACCGCCAGGCGATCACGGCTTCGTGAGGAGACGCCCCTTCAACTGGACGGTGAAGTTCCTAAGTCGGGTAATCGCAACCGTCACTATGACAGTTTGGAGAACTGAACCCATGGCTCGCCCCTTCGCCTACGCCATTCTGGCCGGCGCCCTTCTCGCCGCTCCCCTCGCGGCCCCGGTCGCCGCCCTGGCGCAACCGGCGACGGATCCCGCCGCCGCCCCGGCCGGGACCTGGGCTCTCGACAAGCGCCACGCCAGCCTGACCCTGCGCGTGCGCCACTTCGGCACCTCGAACTACACCTTCCGCCTGTCGGGCCTGGACGGCTCCTACAGCTTCGACCCGGCCAAGCCGCTGGACTCCAAGGTGTCGATCACGGTCGACCCGAAGTCGGTCGACACCGGCCTGCCCAACTTCAACAAGGAAATCTCGGACGATCCGAAGTTCTTCGACTCGGCCAAGTATCCGACGATCACCTTCGTCTCGACCAAGATCGAGCAGACCTCGGCCGGCAAGGGCAAGCTGACCGGCGACCTGACCTTCCGCGGCGTGACCAAGCCGGTGACCCTGGACGTCACCTACAACGGCTTCGCCAAGACCCCGTTCGGCTCGCAGATCATGGGCTTCTCGGCGACCGGCAAGATCAAGCGCTCGGAGTTCGGCTTCACCCACCTGGTGCCGATGGTGGGCGACGACGTCGACCTGGCGATCGAAGCCGAATTCAATCCGAAGAAGTAAGACAGATCTCGAATTAGGGACGGCCCAATGACCGCCGAGACGCTTTCAAAACCCGCCTCGGCGGCGGGTCCTTCCCGTTATTCTACGGTGGCGATCATCCTGCACTGGCTGATCGCCGCCGCCCTGATCTTCCAGGTGATCCTGGGGTGGCGGGCCGACGACGGCCCCAAGGGCGCGACCACCTTCGCCCTCTTCCAGCTGCACAAGTCGATCGGCATCACCATCCTGGTGCTCAGCGTCGCGCGCCTGATCTGGAAGCTGACCCACAAGTCGCCGCCGGCGCCGGCCGGCCAGCCGACCTGGGAGAAGATCGCCGCCCACGCCGTGCACGTCGGCTTCTACGTGATCATGATCGGCCTGCCGCTGACCGGCTGGATCATCGTCTCGACCAGCCGCATCAACATTCCGACGATCCTGTTCGGCGCCATCCCCTGGCCGCACCTGCCGGGGCTGCCCGAGCTGGCCGCCGGGGCCAAGGACGCCTGGAACAACATCGGCCACCTGGGTCACGGCCTGCTGGTCAAGTTCACCTACCTGTTGCTGGCCCTGCACCTGGGCGCGGTGGCCAAGCACCAGATCCTCGATCGCGACGAGGTGTTCGGCCACATGGCCGCCGGCGCCAAGCCGGGCCTGAAGGAGCCGCGCCTGTGGCTGGCCGCCGCCGGCTTCGCCGCCGTGGTCGCCGCCGCCTATCTCTACACTCCGGCCAAGGCCAAGGCTCCCGCGCCGGCCCCGGCCGCCAGCGCCGCCGACGAACTGGCCCTGCCGGACGAGACGCCCGCGCCCGCCGCCGCCGCTACGACCGCCGCTGCGCCTGGAGCCGCGCCCGCCGCTCCGGCTGAAACGGCCGCCGCCCCGCCGGCCGACAGCGCCTTGAAGGACCCGGTCGCCTGGGCCGTGCAGAAGGGCTCGCACCTCGACTTCGACCTGGCCTGGGCCGACACCCCGATCCACGGCACGTTCAGCCGCTGGACCGCCGACATCCTGTTCTCGCCGGAAGCCCTCGATCGTTCGAAGCTGACCGTCAGCGTCGACCTGGCCTCGGCCGGCACGGGCGACGGCCAGCGCGACGAGAGCCTGCAGGGTCCCGACTTCTTCAACACCTCGGCCACGCCCAAGGCGACCTTCACCGCCACCAGGTTCCGCAAGACCGCCGAGGGCCGCTTCGTGGCCGACGGCACGCTGGACCTGCGCGGGACCAAAAAGCCGCTCAGCCTGCCCTTCAGCTTGAAGATCGACGGCGACACGGCCAAGGCGCGCGGTGTAACCACCGTCGACCGGACCGTGTTCGGGGTTGGACAGGGCGAATGGGCGTCGACGGATCAGATACCGGGCAAGATCAAGGTGAGCTTCGCCCTGACCGCCAAGAAGAAGTCGTAGCCAAAGCCGCCGAGGCCCTCGCCGCCGGGGGCCTCGTCCTGCTGCCCACCGAAACCGTCTACGGCCTGGGGGCGGACGCTTCCAACCCCACGGCCGTGGCGGCGATCTTCGAGGCCAAGGGCCGCCCGCGCTTCAACCCGCTGATCGCCCACGTCGCCGACGCGGCGACCGCCGCCCGCATCGCCGCCTTCGACGACCGGGCGAGCGCCCTCGCCGAAGCCTTCTGGCCCGGCCCCCTGACCATCGTCGCCCCGATCGCCGACGTCTCGGCGGTCTGCGACCTGGCCCGCGCGGGGCTGGAGACCGTCGCCATCCGCGTGCCCGGCCACCCGCTGGCCCGCGCCGTGCTGGCGGCGTTCGGCGGACCGGTCGTGGCCCCCTCGGCCAACCGCTCGGGCCGCCCCAGCCCCACCACCTACGCCGACGCCTACGCCGAGACCGGCGACAGATGCGCCGCCGCCCTCGACGGCGGCCCGTGCCAGGTGGGTCTGGAATCCACCGTCGTCGCCGTGCTCGACGGCCCCGTGCGCCTGCTGCGCCCCGGCGCCGTCACCCGCGCCCAGCTTGAGGCCATAGTCGCCCCCCTGGCCGAAGCCGACGACGACGCCAAGCGCTCCCCCGGCCGCCTGGCCCTCCACTACGCCCCCGACGCCCCGGTGCGCATCGACGCCGAGGCGCCGAGGCAGGGCGAAGCGTTCCTGGCCTTCGGGGAATGGCCGGCCGGGGAGGGCGTCCTCAACCTCAGCCCCTCCGGCGACCTCTCCGAAGCGGCGGCCAACCTCTTCGCCTACCTGCGGGCGGCCGACCGCCTGAAGCCGACGGCCATCGCCGTGGCGAAGATCCCGGATGAGGGGCTCGGGGAAGCGATCAACGATCGTTTGCGCAGAGCGGCGGGGTTCGTGGGGTGAGTGAATTGGTGTCAATCGTTGCTGGCGCTGATTTCTGCAAATAAATCATCGAACATTCTATCGGCCCCCCACGCTTGTGCAGCGGTGAACGCGACCGTTCTTTTTTGTGCAGATGTTAGGTCCGACTTCCTCGGCTTGTATGCTAGGTCATGATCTGCTTCAGACCATGCGTGCTGAAAAAGTGTCTTAATCTGTAATTCAAAAAAACTTGGTATAAGGTTTTTATCCCAATTTGGGTCTATCACATCACCGGGTATAAATTGTATATAGTGTTTTCCAAAATATCCAAATTCTGACTCTTTCTCAGGTATGACGATCTTTTGTTCGACTGATTTTAGATATTTTTCTAGTATATTTGATATAGTGTCTACATCTCTAAGATAGAAACATACTATTCTCGCGCCAATTTGATCTTGTATTTGATGTATAGGTGCGGAGTATTTTTTAATACCATTGTCGTTCTTGGCTGCTTTTGCCAAGAAGCGGTCGATGGATTTAGCTCGAACTGAAATTCGATCGATCCGGTCAGTGCCCTGTAAAATATCGCGAAGGTATTCTTCAAGATGTTTTGCCAATGGTGTAAGAACTTTAGAATGTCTTTCTGCGTAGGTGTCTAGTAGGCTCATCATCCCGCCTTCCTAAGCCATTCTCCTACAGGTTTGCCTACGGTGGAGAATTTAATGCTCCCATCGTCGAGGGTTTCCTGTTGAAAAACTTTATCGAAATCTCCTGCGTGCGCAGACAAAATTGCTCCAGAAGTCAATTCAACAGATAGAATATATATCTGCTTTGAAAACTCATCAGCAGCAAAGATGAACTTTTCCTTTGATGTTTCCGGATTCCTGAGTTGAGAGCGAATTGCGATTGCTGCATCGTTGCTCAGACTAAATTTCGTGATAAAATCGTCTATGCTAACGTTGGTGCCGCCCATGTTTGTGGCGAGAATTGCTGCGGAGATTATCTCTCGGCGGATGTTGGGGTCAGCGTTTGATTGAGACACCTTGCGGAGCGCATCGGCTAGCCGTCTAGTGCCCTGCGCAGAGGTCGTCTTGAAGTCTGAATCGAGAAAGCCTTTAATCCAATAATCCGAAGCCCCTACAAGTGGATTGCTCAGTTGTTTGTCGATTGCGCGTCCCTGCCAGAAGCCGGCGGCAAGTGAGGGGCCTCTGAAAGCAGCAGCCTTATAGGAATGTTGACTCTTCATAAATACACGTTCAAGGAATTCAACGTTTAATCCTCGCTCCGCCTCCTCAGCTAGGATGCCATTGTCTGCAGGGAAGCGAGATACAACGACCTTGTGATCATTTTCCTCTTTTCCGGCCATCAAGAATAACATTCCAACGCCGGACCGATTGGTCGTTACGGACTTGAGAGCACCGGCAATGGCCCGTCCACTCTCCAAATCCGGATTCTCCAGATATCGTAGGACTAACGTTCTAACGGTATTTTCCTGTTCGCCAATTCCGGAAGGATTGAATGCTATATCGATGTCACATTCGGCATCAGATTTTTCGTACACGTCGTTCAACAAGTCGAACAGCTGTCCTCGTAATGCAACGGCGGTGCCGCCAGCTTGCTCGCTTCCTTTGTCTCTCGGGTACACCAAATACGTATGTATGCTTGTAATCGCCACCGGATCCCCCCTGAGTCCAATCGATAAATTGTGACTCTAGTTCGGAGGCGAAGCAAGTCGGGGGACTGGCGAGGACGGGTGTCCCGCTCGCCACCCCTCCGTACACCCCGCAGAAAAACTCTCCCCCTGCCCACCCATTCTCTATTTCACCGATAGGAATAGGTAACTATCACGCTCCCCAACACGCCGAATGGCGTTATCTCAAAACGAGGGGGCTCTCGTGGCTATCGGAATTTCGGGCGGCCTTTCGGCCAAGGGCGTCGGCCGCGCCGCGCTGCTGAGCGTGCTTCTTTCCTCCACCGCCGGCGCCGTGCTGGCCGCCGACTTGGCGCCGGCCGCTGATGTCGCCGCCGCCGCGACGCCCGCCGCCGATCCGGCTGATCCGACCGCCACCGACGCTTCGGCCGTCGGCCAGGTGTTCGTCACCGCCCGCCGTCGCGAGGAGAGCGCCCAGGAGGTGCCGATCGCGCTGACCGTGACCTCGGCCGAGACCCTGACCCAGACCGGCGTCAACAGCATCGTCGCCCTGACCCAGCTGGTCCCGACGCTGCAGGTGCTGTCGCCCAACCCGCGCAACACCGCCCTGACCATCCGCGGCCTGGGCGCCAGCTACGGCCTGGCCAATGACGGCCTGGAGCAGGGCGTCGGCATCTATGTGGACCAAGTCTACAATTCGCGCCCCGGGGCTGCGACGCTCGACTTCATCGACATCCAGCAGATCGAAGTGCTGCGCGGTCCGCAGGGCACGCTGTTTGGCAAGAACACCACGGCCGGCGCGCTGAACATCACCACCCGCGACGCCACCCAGAAGTTCGAGGCCGACGCCGAGGCCAGCTACGGCAGCCTCAACTTCCGCCAGTTCAAGGCCACGGTGGCCGGGCCGCTGATCGAGGGCGTGCTGGCCGGTCGCCTGTCGTTCGTCGGCACCTGGCGCGACGGCGACCTCTACAATCCCAAGAGCAACACCTGGCAGAACGCGCGCTCGAGCACCGGCTACCGCGGCCAGCTGAAGTTCACCCCGAACGAGCAGCTGACGGTCAAGCTCTACGGCGACTACGCCTTCCAGCAGCCCGAGTGCTGCACCCAGGTCTATGTCACGGTCGGCACGACCCTGAAGCCGACCGCCCAGCAGTACGCCGCCCTGGCCGCCGGCAAGAACTACACCGTCGCCAGCACCAACCCCTATGACCGGATCTCCGACATCGACGATCCGATCCAGGCCGACCAGTGGGTCAACGGCCTGTCGGCGGTGGCCGACTACGACTTCGGCCCGGTGACCCTGACCTCGGTCACCGCCCACCGCGAATGGGACTGGGAGCCGCGCAACGACCGCGACTACACCGCGCTGGACGTCACCCGCCGCTCCAACAACCCCTCGCACCAGAAGCAGTTCAGCCAGGAGTTCCGCCTGTCCAACAACGAGGGCGAGCGCTTCGACTGGACCGTGGGCCTCTACTACTTCGACCAAAACGTCACGACCCACGGCGTCACCGAGTACGGTTCCGACGCCTCGTACTGGCTGCTGCCGGCCACCAACACGCCCTCGTCGCTGCTCGACGGCTACACGGTGTTCAACGACAGCACGATCGACACCACCAGCTACGCCGCCTTCGGCCAGCTGACCTGGAAGGTCAACGACCGCCTGAGCGTCACGCCCGGCGTGCGCTTCACCCAGGAAAAGAAGGACGGCACCTACGTCCAGACCACCACGGGCGGTTCGGTGACCACCGACACCACCCTGATCAACCGTCGCCTGGGCATCGCTCGTCCACAAACCTTCTCGGCCAAGACCGACGACGGCGCCTGGTCGGGCCAGATCGCCGTGGTCTACCAGCTGACCGACGACATCAACGCCTACGCCACGGTGTCGAGCGGCAACAAGTCGGGCGGCATCAACATGACGTCGCTGCCGCTGACCAGCAGCAACACGGTGTCGACCTCGGCCGCGGTGATCCGTCCGGAAAAGGTGTCGACCATCGACATCGGCCTGAAGACCCAGTGGTTCGAGCGCCTGCTGACGGCCAACCTGGCGCTCTTCGCCACCGACGTGAAGGACTACCAGGCCAACGTCGTCGACAGCGGTCCGGGCGCCCTGCGCGGCTACCTGGCCAATGTCGAGAAGGTCGAGGTGCGCGGCGTCGAGCTGGACGCCACCACCCGCTCGATCGGCGGCTTCAAGTTCTACGGCAACCTGGCCTGGACCGAGGGCAAGTACGCCGACTTCAAGAACGGGCCGTGCCCGCTGGAGAAGATCGGCACCTCGACCGCCCAGTGCGACCTGTCGGGCCGTCCGCTGCCGGGCCTGTCGAAATGGGCCGGTTCGGCCGGCGCCGAGTACCGCCGCGAGGCGACCCTCGGCCGCCTGGCCGGCGAGGTCTATGCCGGCGCCGACGCCAGCTTCCGCTCCAACTACTACGCCGACAGCTCGGACTCGCGATACACGATCATCAAGGCCTATGAGATCGTCAACCTGCGGGCCGGCTTCAAGTCGGAAGCGGGCTGGGAAGCGTTCGTGTCGGTGCGCAACGCCTTCGACGCCGAGTACCTGCAGAACATCACCGTGGTCTCGGGCAATTCGGGCCTGGTGGTCGGCACCCCCGGCGACGCCCGCGCCTTCGCCTTCACCCTGAAGGCCAGCTACTGATCAGGACCCCTCTCTCATAGAGAGAGGGAGGGGCCCGCCGCGAAGCGGTGGGAGGGTGAGAGGTTTCACCGCCGGCCGGCGAACCTCGAGCCTTCCCGCCAGCCTTCGAGGCGGGCCGCGCCTTGTTCGGAGAGGGTGTAACCTCTCACCCTCCCACGCCTGCGGCGTGGGCCCCTCCCTCTCTCAAAGAGAGAGGGGTCTTCTGCGGCTACTGCTTCAGCCGATAGCCGGTCTTGAAGATCCAGCCCACGACCGCCAGGCACAGCGCCAGCACGCCCACCGTCGCGGCCAGGCTGATGCCCACCCCGACGTCCGACGTGCCGAAGAAGCTCCAGCGGAAGCCGCTGATCAGGTAGACGACCGGGTTGAACAGCGAGGCCGTCCGGAAGGCGCCGGGCAGCATGTCGATCGAATAGAAGCTGCCGCCCAGGAAGGTCAGGGGCGTGATCACCAGCAGGGGCACGATCTGCAGCTTCTCGAAGCTGTCGGCCCAGATGCCGATGATGAAGCCGAACAGGCTGAAGGTCACCGCGGTCAGCACCAGGAAGGCGGCCATGAACAGCGGGTGCTCGATCTCGAACGGCACGAACAGGCGCGCCGTGGCCAGGATGATCACCCCCAGCATCAACGACTTCGACGCCGCCGCGCCGACATAGCCCAGCACGATCTCGAACGGCGACACGGGGGCCGACAGCACCTCGTAGATCGTGCCCGACCACTTGGGCATGTAGATGCCGAACGAGGCGTTCGACAGGCTCTCGGTCAGGATCGACAGCATGATCAGGCCCGGCACGATGAAGGCGCCGTAGGGCACCCCGTCGACCGAGGTCATGCGCGAGCCGATGGCCGCGCCGAACACCACGAAATAGAGCGAGGTCGACAGCACCGGAGCGGCGATGCTCTGGGCCAGGGTGCGGAAGGTCCGCGCCATCTCGAAGCGGTAGATGGCGGCGATGGCGTGGATGTTCATGGCCGGTCCTTCACCAGGCTGACGAAGATCTCTTCGAGAGAGCTCTGGCGGGTGTTGAGGTCGGTGAAGTCGACGCCCTCGGCGTGCAGCCGGCGCAGCAGCGGGGCGATGCCGGTGGCCTCGGCCTGGGCGTCGAAGCTGTAGACCAGCTCGCGGCCTTCGTCGGCCAGCGCCAGGTCGTAGTCGTCCAGGCCCGGCGGCACGGCTTCCAGCGGCGATTGCAGGTGCAGGGTCAGCTGCTTCTTGCCCAGCTTGCGCATCAGCACCTTCTTGTCCTCCACGAGGATGATCTCGCCCTTGCGGATCACCCCCACCCGGTCGGCCATCTCCTCGGCCTCCTCGATGTAGTGGGTGGTCAGGATGATGGTGACGCCCGTCTCGCGCAGCTTGCGGACCATCTCCCACATGTCGCGGCGCAGCTCGACGTCGACGCCGGCGCTGGGCTCGTCGAGGAACAGGATCGAGGGCTCGTGCGACAGGGCTTTGGCGATCATCACCCGCCGCTTCATGCCCCCCGACAGGGTCATGATCTTGGCGTCCTTCTTGTCCCACAGCGACAGGTCGCGAAGGATCTTCTCGATCAGGGCCGGGTTGGCCGGCTTGCCGAACAGGCCGCGGCTGAAGGTGACGGTGGCCCAGACGGTCTCGAAGGCGTCGGTGGTCAGCTCCTGGGGCACCAGGCCGATCTTGGTGCGGGCCGGGCGATATTCGCGGGCGATGTCGTGGCCGTCGGCGACGACCGCGCCCGTCGAGGGGCGGACAATGCCGCAGATGATGCTGATCAGCGTGGTCTTGCCGGCGCCGTTGGGACCCAGCAGGGCGAAGATCTCGCCGCGCTTGATCTCAAGATCGACGGTCTTCAGGGCCTGATGGCCCGAGGCGTAGGTCTTGGTCAGACCCGACACCGTGATGATGGGTTCCACCCGGTCGTTCCCTTCGATGCGTGCGGTCCCGCGCCAGATGGGGGCGTTTGCCGCGAAGCGCCAGGGGCGGGCCCCCTCAGTCGCTCCGCGACAGCTCCCCCAGAGGGGGAGCATCTGGCGCGGCGTAGATCCTCCCCCTCTGGGGGAGGTGGCCCGGAGGGCCGGAGGGGGCTCACCGAACCGTCAGCACCGCCCCGTGCACGCCCACCACCGAGACGCGGGTCCCGGTCGTCGGGGCGCTTTCGTCCTCGCCCTCGCCTTCGGTCTGGGCCGCCCACTCCTTGCCGTCGACGAAGACCCGGCCGCGGCCGTTCTCGAAGGCGGCGACCACCTCGGCCGGGCGGCCGAGCAGGCGCAGGGTGGGGTCGTTGAGGTCGGGGTCGGGACCGGCCAGGGCCGGCCGCAGGAAGCGGCGGGCCAGGTAGGTCGAGGCGATGGTCAGCACGGCGAAGAGGACGATCTCCACCGGCAGGCTGGTCGGGAGGAGGAGGGCGACGACGCCGACCGCCGCCGCCGAGGCGGCCGGCCACAGCAGCCAGCCGGTGCCGGTGCCCACCTCGATCGCCAGAAACGCGGCCGCGATCGACAACCACAGCCAGAAGGGATGGGCGACGAAGAAATCGATCAGGCCGGTCATGGGATCAGGCTCCCTTGCGCGGCGCGGACGGAACCGCGCTCGAACGCGACGGCGCGGGCGACGGGGTCGGACGCGGCGGGGCGTCGGGGCCGCCCAGCGAGCGGATCAGCTCGCCGACCCCGGCCACCGTGCCGGTGATGCCGGCGAAGTCGGCCGGCACGATCACCGTCTTGGCGTTGGGCGAACGGGCCAGCTCGCCGAACGCCTCGACATACTTCTGGGCGACGAAGTAGTTGATGGCGTTGACGTCGCCGCGGGCGATGGCTTCCGACACGAAGGCGGTGGCCTTTGCTTCGGCCTGGGCTTCCCGCTCGCGGGCCTCGGCGTCGCGATAGGCCGCTTCGCGCCGGCCCTCGGCCTGCAGGATGGCCGACTGCTTGGCGCCCTCGGCGCGGGCGATCTGGGCCTGCTTCTCGCCCTCGGCCTCGGTGATGACGGCGCGGCGCTCGCGCTCGGCCTTCATCTGGCGGGCCATGGCGTTGGTGATGTCGGCCGGCGGGGTCAGGTCCTTGATCTCGATGCGGGCCATCTTGACGCCCCAGGGGCTGGTGGCTTCGTCGATGGTGGCCAGCAGGCGCGAGTTGATGTGGTCGCGCTGGCTCAGCACCTCGTCCAGCTCCATCGAGCCGACCACGGTGCGCAGGTTGGTCTGGGCCAGCTGGGTGATGGCGTAGATCAGGTTGTCGACGCGATAGGCCGCGGCGGGGGCGTCCATCACCTGGATGAAGACGATGGCGTCGACGGTCACCGACACGTTGTCCTTGGTGATAACCTCCTGCTTGGGAACGTCGAGCACCTGCTCCATCATGTTGACCCGGCGGCCCACCGTCTCGACGAACGGGGTGAGGATGCTGATGCCGGGCTTCAGGGTGCGGGTGTAGCGGCCGAACCGCTCGACGGTGAATTCGCGGCCTTGCGGCACGATCTTGATGACGTTGACGACCAGCAGGATCGCCAGCACCAGAAGCACCAGGGGGACCAGAAAAGCGGTCACGAAAGCCTCCCGAGACGCGGCCCGGCGGCCCAAGCCGCCAGTCGCCGTGCGTCCATGAGGAGAATTTAGCGCGCCGCTCGCCCTTCCGCCACGGAATCCGGCGCAGCTTGCTCGTTGACCCGCACTGTCTGCGACAGCTTGTTGGCCAGGGCCCGGCCGCGAAGAGCGGCCTGGCGCTCGGCCCGGCGGCTTTCGGGGCTGCACTCGGGATGGGCGGCCTGGGCCGCGGCGTAGCCGCCGTTGAAGCGGTCGCGCAGCTGGCCGTCGAAGGTCTGGTCGGCCTGCTCCACCTCGGTCAGCCGCACCATGCGGGCCCGCCAGAACTGGTCGCCGACGCCCTCGCAGGCCTGGCGCAGGGCGTGGCTCTGGCCGATGGCGTAGGCCAGGTCCAGCAGCCGCTGGCGCTCGGCCGGCGCGCGGTCCTGGGCGCTGGTCACGGCCGGTGCGGCCAGCAGCAGGGCGGCCAGGAACGGAGTGGCGAGGCGGGCGCGAAGCATGCGGG
The DNA here is from genome assembly GCF_058807655.1 of Caulobacter sp. GW821-FHT12A07. Classification (NCBI taxonomy): domain Bacteria; kingdom Pseudomonadati; phylum Pseudomonadota; class Alphaproteobacteria; order Caulobacterales; family Caulobacteraceae; genus Caulobacter; species Caulobacter sp. GW821-FHT12A07. Next base: position 758,678 of record NZ_JBXAQX010000001.1, on the reverse strand, counting down.
CACTATCGCCGCAAGCGCCCGGCCTGTCATCGCCTCGCCCGCGAGGGGCGAAATCAACCTTGAGAATATCCACAGCGGCGCTCGCCCATTTCAAGTCGAAACTTCGACTCTTCAGGGCCTTGCTATCAACAAGGATCGGGATCAGGCTGTGGATAAGTCAGGGGTGGCGAGAAACGACCAACTCCGACAGCGCAGAAGGGAGGACGTGTCATGGCTGAAGTGCACTACGGCGTCGTCCAGGTGGGCGACCGGTGGACCATCATCGGCGACCAGCTCAGGTTCGGGGCTTATCGCAGCCGCCACGAGGCCGAAAAGGCCGCCAACCGCCTGGCCGAGCAGGCCACGGGCGTCGGCATACCGGTGCGCATGCACCTCCAGGACGAGACCGGCCAGCTGCACCGGCCCACCTTGATGAGCTGAGAGGGATGAGCTGACGCGCGGCGCGTGTCGGCGTCCCGACAGGTCCACGCAACGAAACCCTCGGTCCGCGCGCTTTAACCGACGTGCAAGCGCCGCCGTTGGATGCCGCCATGGCCGACTCCGCAGAAATGAACGACCGAGACACCCGCGCCGAGCGGGTGCACCACGCCTATGCCGGCAACCGCCTGCTGCTGGCCATGCCCGAGGACGCGCGCGCGGCGCTCAAATCGGCCATGACCCTGACGGCTCTCGCCCGCGGGACGGTGCTGTTCGACGTCGGCGAGGACGTGCGCACCACCTATCTGCCCTGCCGGCCGACCATGGTCTCGTTGCTGGTGCTGACCCCCGAGGGCCGCGAGGTCGAGGCGGCCACGGTCGGCTGGGAGGGCGCGCTGGGCGGCGTGGTCAGCGGCGGCCTCAAGCCCGCCTACGGCCGGGCGGTGGTGCAGGCGCCGGGACCGGCCTTCACCGTCCCGACCGCGCGCCTGGACGAGATGCGCCAGCGCTTTCCGGCCCTGGGCGACCTCTTTACCCGCTACGCCGACGCCATGATCGCCCAGATGATGCAGTCGGTGGCCTGCAACGCCCTGCACACCATCGAGCAGCGTTGCTGCCGCTGGCTGCTGGCCGCCCACGACCGGGCCGGCGAGGACATCGTGCGCCTGACCCAGGAGGCCCTGGCCGACATGATGGGCGTGCAACGCACCACCGTCACCGCCGCGGCCAAGATCCTGCAGGCCGACGGCATCATCCAGACCCGCCGCGGCCGCGTCGAGATCCGCGACCGCCGCAAGCTGGAGCGCCGCGCCTGCGAGTGCCACGCCCAGGTCGAGGCCCATTTCCACAAGCTGCTGCCGGAACTGGCCCTCGACGCCGGCTGAGGCGCCGTCAGATCGCGTAGGTGAAGTTCGACGCGATGATGATCTCCACGCAGTCGATCAGGCCAAAGCTGCTGTTGGCGCTCTGGTCCTCGTAATCGAACAGGGACCAGCCGCTGGCCGTGGGTCGGTTCTTGTCGAAGTAGCCGACGACCTGGTCCTGGATGTAGACGCCGCCCAGTTTCAGGCGCGTGGCGCTGGCGAAGTTGATCAGCAGGCCGTCGGCGGGCTTGTTGGGGATGGCCGCGGCGTACAGGGCGTATTTCTGGGCGCCCGGATCGATGATCGGCAGGTCCTCGTACATGTCCTGCACATAGATCGGAAAGTTGCGGCCCTTGGTGGCGGGCAGCAGGACGCCGGGCGTGTTGTCGGGGATGTCCAGCGAAACGCCGAACGAAAAGGCCGCGACCTGCTGGGCGACGACGGGATCCAGCGGCGGCTTGCGGTTGGGATCCAGCAGGGCCGGGATGATCCGGTCGAGCAGGTAGACCCGCTTGCGGACGGTGTCGAGCGAAGGCATGTCGCCCTGCCAGGGGCCGACATTGTGGTTGGCCAGGACGTTGGTCAGCGCCTTCAGCACCCCCGGCAGGTCGGTGTCGGCCACGCCGTTCTGGTCGTCGGTCTTCAGCGACATGGCGATGAATTCCGACGGGTGGGCGTAGAGGAAGTCGTGGCACTCCACCAGCAGCGACACCAGGCTCTGGTAGACGTGCGCCCGCGAGTTCAGCCCGGTGCTGCCGTGGCAGGTGTAGAACTCCCAGGTCGCGGGCGAGTGCGGCCCGGCGGGCACCGCATCGATGATCAGCCGCACGTCTAGCAGCCGCACCCCCGCCTCCAGTTGCTCGGTGATGCTGCGATAGTGGCAGGCGTAGGGCGTGTGGATGGTGGAGTTGATGGCGGCGCTGTCGTGCGTGCCCGGCAGGTTGATGTCGCCGATCAGGGTGTCGCCGGGAACGTGCGACAGCCAGACGCGCGGATTGATCAGCTGCAAGGTCAGGGCGCCGGCGTTGTTGGCGGTGTCCGACCAGGAGATGTAGGTCTCGTCGCCGGTCGGGCCGTAGAGCATGTGCGCCGGCTCGCCTTTCAGCGACACCGTCTTGTCGCCGTTGTAGGTCACCGGCGCGTACCAGTCCAAGCCCCAGCCGGCGTAGCCGCCCGTGGCGCGGCCCAGCCAGCGGTCGCCCGGCGCGGTGTCCTTGGCCAGATGGAGGTCGCCGTTCTTGTAGGTCCACTTGCACCAGGCCGCATCGGCCGTGGACTGGACCAGGGTCAAACAGTTGTCGTGCGTGCCCAGATAGCCGGCGAAGTCGCCGGACTGGCGATTGAAACACTTGACGGTGCGGTAGTTCATCGAGGTCCCCTGGCGATGGCGCGAGCTCGAGGAGGGCGGCTGCGCGACCAAGCGGACGCGACCTTATCTTCAGCTTTCAGCTGTGCGTGTGAAAATATTCACCGAGGGTTGTGCCTGTCTCGATCGGCGCCTCAGGCGAGCAGTCCCGCCGTCCGCCTGATCGCCGCTTCCGCCTCCGCGACCAGGCTGGCCACGATCTCGGCCGCCGGGCGCACGTCGGTGATCCCGCCGGCGCTCTGGCCCATGGCCAGGCACGAGCGCTCGGGGTCCAGCCCCTCGGTCTGGCCGGCGATGCCGCCCAGCACCCCGGCCTGGACGCTGGCCATGGCCTGCAGGGGGAAGGGCTGGATGTCGCCGGCCCGGGTCTCCCAGTCGTCGACATAGGGGTTGGCGCGCACCCGCATCGGCTTGCCGGAATAGCAGCGGGTGCGGACGGTGTCCTCGTCGCGGGCGGCCAGGATGGCGTCCTGGTAGAGCGCGCCGGCGTGGGCCTCGGCGCTGGCGATGAAGCGGGTGCCCATCCAGACGCCTTGCGCCCCCAGGGCCAGGGCCGCCGCCAGCCCGCGACCGTCGTAAAGGCCGCCGGCGGCGATCACCGGGATGTCGACCGCCTGCACCGCCTGGGCCACCAGCGGCAGGGTGCCGACGAGGCCGGTGTGGCCGCCGCCTTCGCCGCCCTGGCAGATCACCGCGTCGCAGCCGGCCTCCTGGGCCTTCACGGCATGACGCACCGTGCCGCAGACCACCATCACCTTCAGCCCCGCTTCGTGCAGCCGGGCAAGGATCGCCGAGGGCACGCCCAGGCCGGCGATGAAGGCGCTGGCGCCCTCCTCGATGATGACCTCGACGCTGGCGGTCAGGGCGTCGGGCGTGGCGGCCAGCAGGTCGACGCCGAACGGCCTGTCGGTCAGGGCTTTCACCTGTCGCATCTGCTCGCGGATGAAATTGGGCGAGGTGCCGGCCATGCCCAGCACGCCGTAGCCGCCGGCGTTGGAGACCGCCGCCGCCAGCGGCGCGTACGAAACCCCGCCCATGCCGGCCAGCAGGATCGGGTGCTCGATGTTCAGCAGGTCGCAGATCGGCGTGCGCAGGGCCATGGCGGCGGTCTCCCTATCGCGGCCCTCTGGCGGGGCCGTCCGGGGGAGAGTGCGCTCGTCCTTGCTGGCGGCAAGCGTGCCGCGAGGTCAGGCGCGGGGCGGTGGTTCCGGGGCGCTATTCGTCGAGGATACGCTCGGGATCCAGTTCCGGCGTCCAGAAGCAGGCGGCCATCGCCGCCAGCATGACGGCGACCATCGCCAGGAAACCACGCGGCGGGGCCAAACCCGCGATGTAGGGGCCCACGATGTCTTGCGGGGTCATCTCTCTCGTTTCCTCGTGAGACGGCGCCGCGCTCTGACGTCGAGACTGCCGTTCACGGAGGAAAGCGTCTCACCGAAGCGAAGGTTCGACAAGTCCCCATTTTTCAAGGGGTTATTGTGGACTCGCGGGTCCAGGATTGGGCGGGGCAGGCCATGACGACCCGCCCCGCCTCGCACCTCTAGCGCCGTACGGTCAGGCCCAGGGACAGCGCCCGCGGGCTTTCGCCGTCGGCGCGGCGGCCGGCGACCAGATCCAGGTCGACGCGACCGCCGCCCGGGGTCCAGCGTAGCCCGACCTGTCCGCCGGGACGGCCGCCGTCCCGGCGGAAGGCCTCGACCATCAGGACGAGGTCGTCGATCGGCGAGAGCTCGGCCTGGGCGCCGTAGAACAGCGCGTCGCGCCGCGCCGCCGCGCGGGTGTAACTCCAGCCGGCGTTGAGGTTGATCCGCAGCCGCCGGCCGACCGGGAGGGTCATCGGAACCAGCAGGCCGGCGGTCTCCAGCCGCCCGGCGCGTAGGCCATAGGCGGCCGATCCCGCGATCCCGAGGCCCAGGCCGTGGTCCTCGGGCAGCAGGTTCAGTTTCACCGCCGGCCCGATCGTCGTGTCCGAGATCCCGCCGGCGGCCCAGGCGTGCTGGATTCCCGCGCCCAGCTCCAGGCGGGGCCAGGCCTGGCGCGTGCAGGCCGGCGACAGGTTCACCAGCCCCTGACGCGCCGCCAAGCGCGTCGTCCAGGCTTCCAGGTGGCAGACGCCCGGCGTCTCGACCGCGGCGTCATCGACCACGTGTTCGGCGCCGGACGCCCGAGCGCCTGATGCGGCCAGGAGACTGGCCGCGACGAGGAGGCTGGACGCGGCGACGGCCGCGCCCAGGAGGGTCTTCACGATCATGGTTCGCCCTCTTCCTCGGCGTCTAGGCCGGGTCGTCCAGCGAGAAGCGGTCGGCGCTCTCGTCGTACGAGAAGACCTCGGCGTAGCGGCTCCAGTTGGTGGCCGCGCGCAGGGTCTGGTCGGCGTAGTCGGGAGACATGAAGTCCTCCAGTTCGTCGCGGAACCGGCTGGCGGGGGCGGCGTGGCTGGGCCGATCGTCCAGCACCCGGCGCACGTGGGCGGCCAGGGGAACGTGGGCCAGCAGCTGCTGGGCGAAGATCGACTTGCGCGCGTCGACGTCGGCCTCGGCGTAGCGACGGGCCGTGGGCGTCAGCACCAGGTCGCCCTCGCGCAGCTCGGCTAGGCGCAGCAGCTGCAAGGTCTCGGCGATCGGAAAGAGCGCGTCGGCCTCGTATCGCAGCACCCGGGCCAGCTCGGGCATGTGCGCCCGGCCGTCGAACGGAGCGGCGCACACCGCCTCGATCAGGCCGGCCATGACGTTGGTCGAGACGCGCGGCAGCACCATGCCAAGGCCCATGCCGGGAAAGACCCCGTCGCGGGCGCTCGCCGCCGCCTGGTCGGGCCGGGTCATCTGGGCGTAGATCCGCTCGACCAGGGCCCGGAAGGCCGGATCCTGGCGGTTGCGCGGCTGCGGCAGGTCGACCTTGACCGTCGACGCCACCCGGCCCGGATTGGACGAGAACACCAGGATCCGGTCGCACATCAGCACCGCCTCCTCGATGTTGTGGGTGACCATCAGGATCGACTTGATCGGCATCCGGCCCTCGTTCCACAGGTCGAGCAGGTCGGTGCGCAGGGTCTCGGCGGTCAGCACGTCGAGGGCCGAGAACGGCTCGTCCATCAGCAGGATCGAGGGATCGACCACCAGGGCGCGGGCCAGGCCCACGCGCTGGCGCATGCCGCCCGACAGCTCCTTGGGATAGGCGTTCTCGAAGCCGTCCAGACCGATCAGGTCGATGGCGGCCAGGGCCCGGCGGCGGCGCTCGTCCGGGCGCACGCCCTTGGCCTCCAGCCCGACCTCGACGTTCTGCAGCACCGTCAGCCAGGGGAAGAGCGCGAAGCTCTGGAACACCATGCTGACCGTGGTCGGGCCGTCCTCGCGCGACGGGAAGACGATGTCGCCCGAGGTCGGCTTGATCAGGCCGGCGATCGACCGCAGCAGGGTCGACTTGCCCGAGCCCGAGCGGCCCAGCAGGCCGACGATCTCGTTCTCGTCGAGGGTCAGGTCGACATTGTCGAGCACCAGCAGGTTCGCGCCTTCAGCCTTGCCGTACAGGTGACGGATGGCCTTGGCTTCGACCAGGGCGGGCGATTGGTTGGGGGTGAAGCAGGTCATGGACGCTCTCCCTTAGGCCAGACGGAGGCGGCGCTCGGCGAAGCGGTACATCGGCCGCCAGAGCACGCGATTGAAGACGATGACGAAGACGGACATGACGGCCACGCCCAGGGCGACGCGGGCGCTGTCGCCGGCGGCGGTGGCCCTGGCGATGTAGGCGCCCAGGCCCGCGGCCTCGAGGCGCTGATGGCCCCAGCTGACCGCCTCGGCCACGATGCTGGCGTTCCACGATCCGCCCGAGGCGGTGAGCGCGCCGGTCACGTAGTAGGGAAAGATCCCCGGGATCGCGACCTGCCGCCACCACTGCCAGCCCCTGAGGCCGAACATGCCGGCGGCCTCCTTCAGGTCGCCCGGAATGGCGCTGGCCCCGGCGATGACGTTGAACAGGATGTACCACTGGGTGCCGAACACCATCAGCGGCGAGAGCCAGATGTTCGGGTCCAGGCGCAGGGCGACGATGGCCGCCACCGCGAACGGGAACAGCACGTTGGCCGGGAAGGCCGCCAGGAACTGGGCGATCGGCCGCAGGCGCTCGGCCCAGGCCGGGCGCAGGCCGATCCAGACGCCGATCGGGACCCAGACGAGGGTGGCCAGGGCGATCAGCGCGACGACGCGGACCAGGGTCGCCAGGCCCAGCAGCGAGACCTGGCCCAGGTCGTCGAGGGTCAGGCGCTGGCCGAGGAACGACCACAGCAGCCCGGCGCCGCCGACGACCGCGATGGCGACCAGCGCCAGCCATAGGCCGTCCAGGACCCTGCCCAGCGCCGCGGGCGGCGCGGGCAGGCGCAGGGTCGGCAGGCGGACGGGCGGACGCAGGCCGGAGACGACGCGGGACAGCCTCGGCAGCGGCCGGGCCAGCGACCGGATCCAGACGGCCCGGCGCAGCAGGTCGTACAGCCACGAGGCCGGGCGCTGCTGGCTGGCGGTCTGTTCGAAGCGGAACTTGTCGGCCCAGGCCACGACGGGACGGAACACCAGCTGGTCGTAGAGCACGATGACCACGGCCATGGCGGCCACGCCCAGGGCCAGGGCCTTCATGTCCTGGCGGGCGATGGCGACCGACAGCCACGAGCCGATCCCGGGCAGGGTGACGGTGGTGTCGCCCACGGTGATGGCCTCGGACGCCACGACGAAGAACCAGCCGCCCGACATCGACATCATCACGTTCCAGACCAGGCCGGGCGTGGCGAACGGCAGCTCCAGCCGGACGAACCGGCGCCAGGGCGAGAAGCCGAACTGGCGGCTGACGTCGTCCAGGTCGGCCGGGATGGTCCGCAGCGACTGGTAGAAGCTGAAGGCCATGTTCCAGGCCTGGCTGGTGAAGATCGCGAAGATCGCCGCGCATTCCACGCCCAGCTGGCGGCCGGGGAACAGGCCCATGAAGAAGGTGACCGTGAAGGTCAGGAAGCCCAGCACCGGCACGGACTGCAGGATGTCGAGGGCGGGCGCGATCAGGAGCTCGGCCTTGCGGCTCTTGGCGGCCAGGGTGGCGACCGTGAACGTGAAGACGAGCGAGGCGAAGAGGGCCAGGAACATCCGCAGCGTCGTGCGCAGGGCGTATTCAGGCAGGCGGGCGGGATCCAGCGTGACCGGGGCGGCGTGCAGGGCCGTCAGGGGCTGGCTCATGTCCTCGGCCCCGCGCACGACCAGGACGGCCGCGGCGGCGAGCAGGAGGAAGGCGACCAGATCCGCCCACGAGGGGACGGTTCCGGCGCGAAGAAAGCGCGCGAGCGGACGCGCGGCCTTGAGGTCTCCGGAGAGGAAAACCATGGGGCTTGTCCTTGTGACTGTGGCCGCGACCGGCCGTCAGCAAGGAGCCCGTTGAACCCCTAGCGTGACGCCGTTCGCGGCGTGTTGGATCGACTGTGACTGTCGCTGGGCATGGGGCTTGGGTTTCCGTTGAAAGCGTCGTGGCCGCGTCGCGGCATCGAGCGCGGCGGCGGGATGCGCCCGCCGACCGACGTTGTCAAGTTGCTGTGGAGAAGATCCGTCGAGCGGCCGTCTTTTTCCGAAGCCCGCGCTCCGTGGCGCGGCGATCCGGCGATGCGCCTAGCGCCCGAACAGCGCGTAGGTCTGTTCGATGACCTGCCGGGTCAGGTCCCATTCGACGGCGGCCATGGCCTCTTCGCGGGTGAAGAAGCGGGCGTCGGCGGCGTCGTCGCCGGCCTTGGGTTCGCCGCCGGTCCATTCGGCGGCGTAGTCGAACATCACGAAGTGGCGGGTGGTCTCGCCGGTTTCGCGCGAGGTGAAGACGCCGTCGACCACGTCAATGAGGCCTAGAAGTCGGGCTTCCACGCCCGTCTCCTCGCGCAGTTCGCGCAGGGCGGCGGCTTCCGCCGTCTCGCCGAACTCGATCCGTCCGCCCGGCAGGCTCCATTGGCCAAGACGCGGTGGCGTGCCGCGCTTGATCAGCAGCACCTCATGCCCCCGCAGGCAGATGACGCCGGCGGTGGGGGAGGGGATCGGAGCGGGGGTGTTCATGCGAAACCAGACTTCAAATCTACCGTCGAGCGCTCCCCCACCAGGGGCAAACACTCGCCGAGCCAAGCTTCCGCCGCCTTGCGCCCACGGGCCTTGAGGTCGGTCAGGAAGCTCCACTCGGTATTGAACTTGGACGCCAGCGACAGGTCGGCCAGCGGCTCGTCGGCCTTGATGGCGTGCAGCAGCATCCGCCGATAGCGCCCCCGGGCGTTGTCTTTCAAGAGGCCTTCGTCGAGCAGCTTCTGCACGAAGCCGATGGCGCGCAGTTCCGAGGACAACGCGGCGTTGAAGGTGATCTCGTTCAGGCGGTCCATGATCTCGCCCGGGGTCTTGGGCGTCTCGTCGCGGACGAAGGGATTGAGGCTGACCAGCAGGATGTCGTCGGGGGTCTTGTCGTAGAACAGCGGCCACAACGGCGGGTTCGCGAGAAAGCCGCCGTCCCAGTAGGGCTCGCCGTCGATCTCCACCGCCTGGAACACCTGCGGCAGGCAGGCGCTGGCCAGCACGTGGCGGGCGGTCAGCTCGGTCTCGCGGAACACCTTGGCCTTGCTGGTGCGCACGGCGGTGGCGGCGATGTAGAGCTTGACCGGCGAGCGGGTCCGCAGGGCTTCGAAGTCGATCGCCGCGTCGAGGATGTCGTTCAGCGGATTGAGGTTGAACGGGTTGAACTCGTAGGGGCTCATCGACAGGGCCAGGGTCTCGGCCAGCCGCCAGCCCGGGGTGTTCTTGATCCAGTCGGCGGCCCCGCCGAACGCGCCCCCGAAGGCGCTGGTCCAGATGCTGGTGTCGCCGAAGACGTTGCGGCCGCCGTTTCGGTTGACCTGCTTCCAGAAGTCGTCGAGCGAGGCCTTGGCGCCCTCGCGTCCGCCGGCGATCAGGCCCGAGGCGTAGGCCACCGCGTTCATCGCCCCGGCCGAGGCGGCGGTGATGGCCTGGATCTCCAGGCTCTCCTCCTCCAGCAGCCGCTCGATCACGCCCCACTCGAAGGCGCCGTGCGAGCCGCCGCCCTGCAGCGCCAGGCTGATCGGACGCGGCCCCTTGGGCTTCTTCTTCAGCGGCGCGATGGGCATGTCGGCGACCTCGGTGCTTGGTCCTGTCGAAGGACGAGGTTTTCGTCTCCAGCGCCGGGGATCGGCTACTGCGCCGTCCAGCCGCCGTCGATGGCGAAGGACGCGCCGTTGGCCGAGGCTCCCAGGTCGCTGACAAGATACAGCAGCTGGCCCGACAGCTGCTCGAAGGTCACGAACTGCTTGGTCGGCTGGGCGGCCAGGATCACGTCCTTCATCACCGCCTCCTCGCTGATGCCGCGGGCCTTGGCCTGGTCGGTGATCTGGGCCTCGACCAGCGGGGTCTTCACGAAGCCGGGGCAGATGGCGTTGCAGGTGATGCCCTGCTGGGCCACTTCCAGGGCGATGGTCTTGGTCAGGCCCAGGATGCCGTGCTTGGCGGCCACATAGGCCGACTTGTAGGGCGAGGCGACCAGGCCGTGCGCCGAGGCGATGTTGACGATCCGCCCGCGGCCCTGCTCGCGCATGATCGGGATCGCCGCCTTGCTGGCATGGAAGGCCGACGACAGGTTGATGGCGATGATCAGGTCCCACTTGTCGTCGGGGAATTCCTCGACGGGGGCCACGTGCTGCACGCCGGCGTTGTTGACCAGGATGTCCAGCTCGCCGAACTCGGCCTTGGCGGCCTTGACCATGTCGGCGATCTCGACCGGCTTGGTCATGTCGGCGCCGTGGTACAGCACCTCGACGCCGTGCTTCTCGGCCAGTTCCGAGCGGGTGCGCTCGATGGCGGTCATTTCGCCCAGGCCGTTGAGCACGATGTTGACGCCTTGACCGGCGAGGGCGTCGGCCAGGGCGTGGCCGATGCCGCTGGTCGAGCCGGTGACGATCGCGACCTGCCCCTGCAACCCGAAATCAACCGCCATGACGCGCTCCTGCTGGCCTGCCTGGGCCGCTCGAATTGTTGCAACGCAACATATAGCCCGCCGTTGCGAAAGAACGAGGGGCTATAAATTCATCGTTAGATGAATTCAGGGCTGCGGGCGAGCGAAAACCCAGTCGGCCTCGGTGGAGAGCTCGGGTCGGAAGCGGTAGCCGTCGCGGTCGAAGGCCTTGAGGTCGGCGGCCTTCTCGATGCGGCCGTCGATGATGTGGCGGGCCATGCGGCCGCGGGCCTTCTTGGCGTAGAAGCCCAGCACCTTCAGGGTTCCGGCCTTCTCTTCCTTGAAGTGGCAGGTGACCACCGGCAGCTTCAGGGCCTTGGCGTCGACGGCGCCGAAATATTCCTGGCTGGCCAGATTCACCAGCGTCGGGTCCGCGTGGCCGGCGGCGGCCTCGTTGAGCGTCTTGGCGATGGTCTCGCCCCAGAAATCGTAGAGGGTGGCGCCGCGCTTGGTCTTCAGGCGGGTGCCCATCTCCAGGCGGTAGGGCTGCAGGGCGTCCAGCGGCCGCAGCACGCCGTAGAGGCCCGACAGGATCCGCAGGTGGTCCTGCGCCCATTCCAGCGAGGCGCGGTCGAGTTCGCGCGCCGCCAGGCCGGCATAGACGTCGCCGTTGAAGGCGATCACGGCCTGGAGGCCTTCTTCGACCTCCGGGTCGAAATGTTGGAATCTTTCGCGGTTCAGGTCGGCCAGCTTCTCGGAGATGTGCATCAGCCGGCGCAGGTCGGCGGCCGTCAGCTTGCGCGTGACCTTGGCCAGTTCGGCGATCTGCGGCTTCAGGGCCGGCGTCGTCAGCGGCAGCACCTCGCTGGGCGCGGTGAAGTCGAGCGACTTGGCGGGAGAGATGACCATCAGCATGGGGACGCAGATAGAGGCTTTGGCCCCGCTTCGCCAGCGGTGGCGGCGCCTCTTAAGCCCGTAAGGGGCGATGCGCCCCTCAGGCCAGCGTCAGCACCAGCGGTCCGTTCCGCGTCGCCACCAGGGTGTGCTCGTACTGCACGGTGGGCTGGCCGCGCGGCGGACGCAGGGTCCAGCCGTCGTCCAGTTCCTCGACCCAGTCGGCGCCGAGCGACAGGAACGGCTCGATGGTGAAGACCAGGCCCTCGGGGATCGTGCGACGGTCGCGCGGCTCGCGCCAGGTGGGGATCTCGCGGGGCTCGTCGTGCAGCGAGCGGCCGACCCCGTGGCTGGCGAGGTTGCGCACCAGGCTGTAGCCGTTCTTGTCGGCGAAGGTCTCGATGGCGCCGCCGATCGCGTTCAGTCGGCCGCCAGGCTGCACGGCCCGGATGCCCGCCCACATCGCCCGGCGCCCGTCGCGGCACAGGCGTTCGATGCGCTTCGTCGTCGGCGGCACTGAAAAGCTGGCGCCGGTGTCGCCGAAATAGCCGTCCAGCTCGGCCGAGACGTCGATATTGATCAGGTCGCCGGCCTTGATCACCGTGTCGCCCGGAATGCCGTGGGCGCAGTCGGGACCCACCGAGATGCAGGTCGCGCCGGGGAAGTTGTAGGTCAGTTCCGGGGCCGAGCGCGCGCCGTCCTTCTCCAGCAGGGCGCGGCCAATGTCGTCCAGCTCCCGGGTGGTCATGCCGGGCTCCAGCGCGGCTCCCATGGCCGCCAGGGTGCGGGCCACCAGGGCGCCGATGACGCGCAGCTTCTCCAGCTGGTCTTCGTGCTCGATGGTCACGGCAGGGTCTCGACGGCCTTCGCCGCTTTTGGGCTGTCAGACGCTGGATCGTCGCCGTCCACGCCCGCCTCCCGCAGCTCGCGCGCCACCAGTTCCTGGAAGGTCAGGTGCGGGTGCAGTTCGCACAGCATGCCGATCCTGATCCAGAACGCCGCCTGGCCGTTGATCGACCGGTACGACGCCTTGCTGGCCCGCCGCAGCTGCTCGTGCAGCTCGTCCTCGATGTTGACGATGCCCATGGGATATCTCGATCATATACGTTTCGTATATGAGATATATGGCCTGGGTGCGGGCGAGGCAAGCGATGAAGACGGCCAAGCTTGTCGCTGGACAATCGGCCCTCGTTCGCCTCACGGTTGGGCGCGGCGTGGGGCGAGTGCATGACGAGCGTGATGAAGCGGGCGGTGGGGCCGCTGCTGGTGGCGATGGCGCTGGCCGTGGCGGGGTGCAAGCCTCTGTCGTTGAGGAGCGATCCGGCCGCCGAGGCCGCTGCGCGCGCGGTCTATGACGACATCGCCGCCGGCCGGGCCGAGGCCGTGCGATCGCGGATGGCGCCGGAGGCCGCAAAGACGACCACGCCGGCCGCGATCCTGGCCCTGCGCCGTCTCGCGCCGCCGGCGGGGACGGTCGAGCGGCGGCTGATCACCTTCCAAGGGACCTTCGCGCCCGGCGTGGAGACGCTGGACCTGACCTACGAACTGCCTTTCCGCGACGAGGCCGTGCTCTATCACGTGCGGCTGGTGCGCGCCGACAAGACCCAGGCCTGGCGGCTCTGGGGCTGCGGCTTCAATCGCGCCAGCAACGCCGAACTGGCCAAGGGCTCCTTCACCCTAAGCGGCCGGACGCCTTTTCAGCTGGCGTTCCTGACCGTCGCGGTGCTGTCGCCCCTCTTCATGCTGTGGGCGGCGGTCGCCGCCTTTCGGGCCCCGGGGCTGAAGCGAAAGTGGTTGTGGGTTCCGCTGTCGTTCCTCGGCGTCGGCGTCGCGTCGATCAACTGGACCACGGGCGCGGCGGGCTTCCAGCCGATACACATCGTGCTGCTCGGCGTCACGGCCAGCAAGCAGGGCTACGCCAACTTCTACCCGTGGATCCTGAAGTTCACCGTGCCGGTGGGCGCGGTGGCCGTCCACCTACGGGCCTGGAAGGCGCGGCGGGCCGCCAAGGTGACGGCGCCGCCGGCTCTCGATCAGGCAGCCTGAGGGCGGCCCTATTCGGCCGCCGCCGACGATGTCGAAGCCTGCTGCCCCTTCGCCGCCGCGATCAGTTGGCGGGCGTGGGTCTGGACCTGGCGCAGGGTGGCGTTGGTCATGACCTGGGTGGTGTCGTTCAGCGCGTCGGTCACTCCGAAATAGGTCGGGTAGGCCGCCAGGTGGTTGGCGACGATCAGGCCGAAGAAGTCCTGCAGGCTGGCGTAGTCGACGTCCGGCGGCGTGGCCGCGAAGGTCTTGTGGGCGATCGGGGTGTAGGTCTTGAAGGCGAGCAGGCCGTCGGCCAGCAGGTCGATCGAGCCCAGCAGGGCGTCCATCTCCAGCTTGAACGCCAGATCGCCGGTGTTGGTGAAGAAGCCCTTCAGATGCACGTCGTTCCAGGCGGTGGGCACGATGTCGTGGGCGTTGACGATGTCGGTGTTGAAGGGCGTCGGCCCGGTGTCGGCCGGCTGCGGGTAGAAGTGGGTGTAGAGGGCCGCGAAGTCCGGATTGCCGGGCGTTGGGCCGGCGCTGGGCAGGGCCAGGTGGGTGATGCCGGGGAACGGGCCGCCGTTCTGGCCGATCACCGCCGTCGCCAGGGTCGGCGACAGCGCCCCGCCCAGGCTGTGGCCGGTGAAGATGATCGTGCCGCCGGTGTTGGCCTTGGCCCAGGCCGTGACGAAGGCCTGGATGCCGCCGCTCTTGGAGTCGGTCATCGCCAGCAGGGCGGTGATGCCGGTGTGGGTGGCGTGCGAGATCTTCGGCGACGGCGCGCCCGTGAAGCCGCCGTTCCCGTAGGCCCAGTCGACCTGGCGGACGATCGCGAAGTCTTCGGCCAGCCAGTCGTAGGCGTCGTCCTCGTTGGTGCCGGCCATGGCCACCACCAGGCAGGGCGCCCCGTTCACCGTGGCCGCCGCCGCGTACAGCAGGTTGTCGGCGTAGTAGAGCGCGGTTGGGTCGTCGCCGTCGTGGCTGGCGGCCTCGGGCCCCCAGACGACCGACCAGTCGGCGATCTGGCCGGCGTTGTCGGTGACGAAGGCGGCCACCGCCTGGGCCACGATGGCTTCCAGATTGGCCAGGGTGTCGACCTTGTCGCCGGCGGCGTTCGACAGCCAGGACAGGCAGAAGGCCTGCTGCTGCAGGGTCAGGCTCGAAGCGGGCATGATCGCCTCCCTATGTTGATTTTGATGGCGCGCGGCCCGGCCGTCGCCGAGGGCACGGTATCACGGTTTCAACTTGAGGATGTGATCTGTCGCACAAGGCGGCGCGGGGAATCCCCTTCGCCCGAAAATGCTCTAGGAAGGGGCCATGAACCAAACCCTCGCCCTCGTGGCCGCCCTGGCCTGGCCCCTGCCGATGATCGCCGCCCTCTACTTCGTGGCCCGCACCAAGGCGCTGAAGCTGCGGGTGATCTGGGCGGTGCTGGCCTTCGTCGGCGTCGGGGCGTTCTGGATGAAGCCCTCGACCGGCGAGTGGGGCTTCGTCCCGTTCGCGATCAACATCCTGGGCCCGGGCGCGGCCAACGGCTTGCTGAAGGCCACCTTCCCCGCCGGGGCGGTGCTGTCGCTGATCATGGTCTATTTCGCCCGACGCAAGGCCAAGGCGGCCCAGGGCTAGTGACGGCCTAGAACAGCACCCGCGGGTTCATGATCCGCTGCGGGTCGAGCGCCGCGCGGATCGCGCGCAGGGCGGCGACCTCGATGGGGTCCTTGTAGGCCAGGGCCTCGGCGGTCTTCATCGCGCCAAGGCCGTGTTCGGCGCTGATCGAGCCGGTGAAGCTGGCGGCGATGTCGTGGACGATGCGGGCGCCTTGCTCGCGCAGGGCGTCATGGGCGTCGTCGTCGCCTCCGGAGGCCTTCAGCACGTCGTAGTGGACGTTGCCGTCGCCCACATGGCCGAAGGCGACGATGCGGGTTCCGGGGAAGGCCTTGTCGATCGCCGCATTGGCCTGGCCGATGAACAGCGGGATCTTCGAGACGGGCACCGACACGTCGTGCTTCCACACCGCGCCCTCGGGCTTCTGGCCGGCGGAGTGGCCTTCGCGGATGTGCCAGAAGTCCTTCATCTGGGTCTGCGTCTGGGCCACGGCCGCGTCGGCGATCAGGCCGGCCTCGAAGGCCCCGGCCAGCAGGCGTTCCAGCGCCGCCTCGGCCGCGCCGGGCTCGCCGCTGGCGATCTCGATCAGCACGTACCAGGGATGCTCCGTGGGCAGAGGATCGCGCAGGCCCGGCACGTTGCGTACGGTCAGAGCAAAGCCCAGGCGGCCCATCAGCTCGAAGGCCTCGACCGCGCCGCCGGTCTCGTCCTTGGCCTTGGCCAGAAGGGTGATGGCGTCCTCCGGCGAGGCCAGGCCGACGATGGCCACGGCCCGCGAGGCCAGGGGCGCGTGCAGCTTCAGGGCCGCGGCGGTGACCACGCCCAGCGTGCCCTCGGCCCCGATCAGCAGCTGCTTGAGGTCGTAGCCGGTGTTGTCCTTGCGCAGGCGCTTGAGACCGTTCCAGATCTCGCCGTTGGGCAGGACGGCCTCGATGCCCAGCACCTGTTCGCGCATCATGCCGTAGCGCAGCACGGCCGTGCCGCCGGCGTTGGTCGAGATCAGCCCGCCGATGGTGCACGAGCCTTCCGAGGCCACGCCCACGGTGAACCGCCGGCCCACGCTCGCCGCCTGCTGGTGGGCCTCGTACAGGGTCACGCCGGCTTCGAGCACCATGACGTCGTCCAGGGCGTCGACGTCGCGCACGGCCCGCAGCTTCTCGGTCGACAGCAGGATCTCGCCCTGCGGGATCTGGCCGGCGACGAGGCCCGTGTTGCCGCCCTGCGGGGTGATCGCCACGCCCTCGGCCGCGCAGATGCCCACTACGGCGGCCACCTCGGCGGTGGTGCGGGGCGTCACCAGCAGCGGCGTCTCGCCCTTCCAGCGCCCGCGCCATTCCACCAGCTTCGGCGCCAGCCGCTCGGGATCCTGGCTCCATCCACCCTCGCCCAGCACGGACTTCAGGCGCGAGACGACATCTGCGGGAACGGGCTTTGTCATGGCCCGGGAGAATAGGGCGGAACGGGCAGGGGGTGAAGGCCGCCCTATGGTCCCTCTCCCCTTGCGGGAGAGGGTGGCCTCCGAAGGAGGTCGGGTGAGGGGGCGCACGAACGCAAAACGCCGCGAAAGCCGATCAGCTTTCGCGGCGTCTGGCTTTTGAGAAACCCCTCATCCGTCGGCTTTCGCCGACACCTTCTCCCGCAAGGGGAGAAGGGGGCTACTTCCCGTCGCGGAACGGGTCGGCCGGATAGACGCCCAGGATCTCGAACTTCTCGGAGAAGAACTGCAGTTCGTCGAAGGCCAGGGCCAGGCTGCGGTCTTCGGGGCGGCCGTCGACCTCGGCGTAGAAGAAGGTGGCCGTGAAGGCGCCGTTCTCCATGTAGCTTTCCAGCTTGGTCATGTTGACGCCGTTGGTGGCGAAGCCGCCGAGGGCCTTGAACAGGGCCGCCGGCAGGTTGCGCACCCGGAACACGAAGCTGGTCACGCAGCGGTGGGTGAACGACGGGGCCGGCGGGGCCGGGTCGGCGGTCATCACCAGGAAGCGGGTGGTGTTGTGGCGCTCGTCCTCGATGTCGCGGGCCAGGATGTCGAGGTCGTAGATCTCGGCGGCCAGGGCGGGGGCGACGGCGGCGCGGGTCGGGTCGGGCTTGGCCGCCAGGGCCTTGGCCGCGCCGGCGGTGTCGCCCGCGCCTTCCTTGGCCAGGCCCAGGCGCTTGAGGCTGTTGCGGCACTGGGAAAGCGCGATCGGCATCGAGACGGCGGTCGTCACGGTGTCCAGCGTCACGCCCTTGTTGGCCATCAGCTGGAAGCGGATCGGCTTGAAGCGCTCGCCGATGATCTTCAGGCCCGAGGCGGGCAGGAGATGGTGGACGTCGGCGACGCGGCCGGCGATCGAGTTCTCGATCGGGATCATGCCCAGCTGGGCGGCGCCGGTCTTGATGGCCTCGAACGCCTCCTCGAAGGTGGCGCAGGGCAGCACCTCGTAGTCGGGGAAGTAGGTGCGGCACGCCTCGTGGCTGTTGGCGCCGGGTTCGCCCTGGAAGGCGATCTTCTTGAGGGTGCTCATCTAGCTTTCAGTCTTTTCGGCGTGGTCGCGCGCGGCCTGCAGGTCGGAAGGGTTGTCGACGGAGATCGGGGCCTCGCCCGCCACCGCCGCGCGGATCGTCAGGCCCAGCTCCATGGCCCGCAGCTGCTCCAGCTTCTCGCGCTTTTCCAGCGGCGAGGGCGCTGCGGCGTTGAACGCCTCCAGCGCGGCGCGGCGATAGCCGTAGATGCCGATGTGGCGCCAGACGGGCGCGTCGCCATAGAGGGTGGAGCGGGTGAAGTAGAGGGCGCGGCCGCTGTTTCCGCTCGCGTCCATGGCCAGCACGGCCTTGACCACGTCGGGGTTGGACCGGTCGTCGGCCGAGGCTTCCGGCGCCACCACGGTGGCGATGTCGGCGTCGGCGTGGGCGGCCAGTTGGCCGGCGCAGGCGCTGAGCACCGCCGGATCGACGAAGGGCATGTCGCCCTGCAGGTTGATGATCACGTCGTGGACGCCGTCCGGGTCCAGCACGGCCAGGGCCGCCAGGATGCGGTCGGAGCCCGAGGGCAGGGCCGGATCGGTCAGCACGGCGCGGCCGCCGGCGGCTTCCACCGCCGCCACGATCTCCGGATCGCCGGCCGCCACGGCCACCGGGCCGATGCCCGCGGCCTCCGCCTGGCGCAGCACGCGCACGATCATCGGCAGCCCGCCGATGTCGGCCAGCGGCTTGTTGGGGAGGCGGGTTGCCGCCATGCGGGCGGGGATGAGGACGATCGGGTTCATGGCGTACCGGAGTTGGGCGAAACGCGGTTCGCCCGGGTTGCGCACGGGGCGGTAGCGTGTCAGAGACCGGAGCGCAACATCGCGCGTGGGACGACCATGGGGGGACCCGCGCTCATAAATCGGCTCCGCCCACGTAAGGCGGGCCAATAAAGAGGCTGACAAGGCTGAGATGAGCGACCTTACGTTCAACAAGATTTTCGGCGGCGTGCTCCTGACCGGCCTGGTGATCTTCGGTCTGCGCGAGGCGTCCGACATCGTCTTCAAGAAGCACGAGGTCGAGAAGGCCGGCTACGAGATCGCCGTCCAGGAAGACACCGGCGGCGAAGGCGCCCCGGCCGCCGAGGTCCCGCCCGACTGGGGTTCGGTGATCCTGCTGCCCGCCAACATCGAGGCCGGCAAGGCCGTCGCGGCCAAGTGCGCCTCGTGTCACAACTTCGATTCGGGCGGCCCCAACGGCACCGGTCCCAACCTCTACGGCACCCTGGGCAAGCATCCGGGCACGCACCCGGGCTTCGCCTATTCGTCGGCCATGACCGACTTCGGCGGCAAGAACCCGCAGTGGGACTACGACCACGTCGACCAGTTCCTCAAGGGTCCGCAGAAGTACATCTCGGGCACCAAGATGACCTTCGCGGGCCTGAAGAAGCAGGAAGACCGCATCGCCATCATCGCCTACCTGCACAGCCTGGGCTCGACCCTGCCCGTGCCGGCGCCCAAGCCGGCGGCGGCCGCCGCCGCTCCGGCTGCCGCGGCTCCGGCCGCGGAAGGCGCCGCGGCGCCGGCGGCTGGCGCTGCTCCGGCCCCGGCGGCCGCGGCTCCCGCCGCCCCGGCCCAGCACTAAGGCTCCAGACAGCCCGAAACCAAGAGCCCCGCCGGTGCGAACCGGCGGGGCTTTTTCATGATCCTTCTCCCCTTGCGGGAGAAGGTGGCGGCCTAAGGCCGACGGATGAGGGGTCTCTCAGACTTGAGACGCTCCACCCGGCTTGTCCGCTGCACGCAGCTTTGATTTTTGAGAGACCCCTCACCCGACCCCCGCCTTCGCGGGGGCCACCCTCTCCCGCAAGGGGAGAGGGGACTCAGGTCGTCTCCACCGACAGCGCCCACAGCCGCTCGGCCGCCTCCGGGTCCAGCGCGTGCGGCAGCACCCCGGCCCAGGGCTTGTCCTTGGTCCAGGCAACGGCCTGCTTGCAGTCTTCCAGATAGAGCCCGCCGACGCCGTCGAGCTCGGGCCCGACCGCCGCCCAGACGCTGGTGGCCGCGCCCTGCTGCGGGGTCTTGAAGCCGTCGCGGGGCTTGCCGTCCTCGCCGATCCAGCCCAGGGCGACCTGCTCCTCGATCGGCAGGTGGCGCTGCAGCGGGGTCATGATGCCGCCGGGCATGACGGCGTTGGCCCGCACGCCCAGGTCCTTGAACCGGGCGTCGAAGCCGACCGCGAACAGGCTGTTGGCGGTCTTGGCCTGGCCGTAGGCCTCCCACTTGTCGTAGGGCCGATGGCGGAAGTGCGGGTCCTCGAAATCCACGCCCGAACGGCGATGGCCGATCGACGACAGCGACACCAGCCGCGAGGGAACGCCCGACCCTTGCGCCCCCGCCACGAGGTTTTCCGCCAGCAGCGTCGACAGCGCGAAGTGGCCGAAGTGGTTGGTGCCGATCTGCATCTCCAGCCCGTCTTCGGCGTAGCCGAGCGGGCAGGCCATGACGCCGGCGTTGTTGATCAGCAGGTTCAGCGGCGCCTCGCCCCAGGTCTGAGCGAAGGCGCGCACCGAGGCCAGGCTGGAAAGGTCGAGCATGGCGAAGCGGGCCTTGCCGGGACCGGCCGTGCGTTCGATCTCGGCGACGGCTTCCGCGCCGAGGTCGGGCTTGCGGGCGGCGATCACCACCTCCGCGCCTGCTTCGGCCAGCGCCCGGGCGGTCTCGATCCCGATGCCGGTGGCCGCGCCGGTGACGATGGCGGTGCGGCCCGTGAGATCATGACCGGCGACCACCTCGCCGGCGGTGCTGCGGGCCCCGAAGGGCGAGACGATGCGGTCGGCCATGGCGAGGATCCTTGTCGGTCATGAGGAACCTCCCCCTGTGGGGGAGGCGATCGCGCAGCGATCGGTGGGGGGAGTTTCCGCGAAGCAGGCCTATGCAGCGGAAGCTGAAAACGGCCCCCCTCCGTCGCCTTTGGCGACACCTCCCCCAGAGGGGGAGGATCTTTGTATCCTACCCCACCTTGCTGAAGTCCGGGGCTCGGCGTTCGGCGAAGGCCATGAACGCTTCGCGGGCCTCGGCGGTCTGCAGGCGCTCGGCGAACAGGGCGCCTTCCTTGTCCATCAGGCTGGCGATGGCTTCGGCGTCGCGCATCAGGCGCTTGGTGACGGTCAGGGCGCCCAGCGGACGCTTGGCCAGCTGGTCGGCGGCGGCGCGGGCGCGGGCCCGCAGGTCTTCGGCCGGAACCACGGCGTTGGCCAGGCCCCAGGCGGCGGCGGTCGTTCCGTCCACGGCCTCGCCCAGGGCGAACATGGCGTAGGCGCGGGCGTGGCCGATGCGGGCCGGCAGCAGCCAGCTGGAGGCGGCCTCGGGCGCCAGGGCCAGGTTGACGAACGGCACGGTCAGGCGCGCGTCGGGGGCCACGAACACCAGGTCGCAGTGCAGCAGCATGGTCGTGCCCACGCCGACGGCCTGGCCGTGGACGGCGGCGACCAGCGGCCGGGTGGCGTTGGCCAGGGCCTTCAGGAACCGCCACACGTGGCGCTCCTCGGTGAAGGCACCGGTGGCCTGGGCCACGAAGTCGCCCAGGTCGTTGCCGGCGCTGAAGCTGTCGCCGTCGCCCTGGAACACCACGACCCGGATCTCCGGATCGCGCTCGGCGCCCTCCAGGGCGTCGGCCAGGGCGCCGTACATGGCGTTGCTGAGGGCGTTCTTCTTGTCCGGGCGGGCCAGGGTGATGGTCAGGACGCCCGCCTCGCGGTCAATCTTCACGTGCTCGGTCATTGGGGAGCGTCTCCTTTGGGGAACTTGGTCTGCAGGCTCGAAAGCCAGCGGGCGACCACGGCGATCTCGTCGTCCGTGAAGCCTTCGGTGAGGTGGGCGTTGAGGTGGACGAGGCCGGCTTTCGCCTCCTCGCGGGCGGCGCGGCCGTGGTCGGTCAGGTGCAGGCGCAGGGCGCGGCCGTCCTTGGGATCGGGCCGGCGCTCGACCAGGCCGGCGCGGGTCATGCGATCGACGAGGCCGGTCATGGCCGAGGGGGCCAGGTCCAGGGCCTCGGCCGCCTCGCCGATCAGCGCCCCGTCGGCGCCGCCCAGATAGAACAGCACCCCCGACTGGGCCGAGGTCAGGCCGTGCCGGTCGGCCGCCAGCTTGGCCTCGATCCAGCGCTGCACCCGCCGATGGCCGGAGGCGAGCAGGAAGACGAGGCGCTTGTCGGGGGCAGGGGCGGGGGGCGTCGACATGCGCCGACTATATGCTTCGTGTGCGAAATATCAAACGGGTGTTTTCCTACCTTGTCCCTCTCTCTTTGAGAGAGGGAGGGGCCCACGCCGAAGGCGTGGGAGGGTGAGAGGTAACAAACTCACCGAATGAAGCGCGGAGTTGCGACTTGGACGTCGGGTATGTGGCTGCAGGTTCGGATTTGCTTGTTGGCGGTGAAACCTCTCACCCTCCCACCGCTTCGCGGCGGGCCCCTCCCTCTCTCTATGAGAGAGGGAAATACTAAACCGCCCGATACCACCCCACGCCGGCCTCGTCCGTCTCCCGCGCCGCCAGTCCGCGGCCGATCAGGCAGTTGAGGTGGGCCATGGCCTCGCCGGTGGCCATGCCCAGCACCTCTGGGCCGATCGGCCGGGCGAAGAGGGCGCCGAACGCGTCGACGGCGCGCTTGGGTTCGGCAAGCTTGCCGACCAGGCGGGAAAGGCCGCGTTCGTGGCCGTTGATCAGCTGGTCGATGCGGGCGTGCAGGCCGCGGAAGGGGGCGTTGTGAGCTGGCAGCACCAGCACCTCGTCGGGCACGATCGCCTTGACCTTGGCCAGCGAGGTCAGCCAGTCGGTCAGCGGATCGGCGTCGGGCTCGGTGGGAAAGACCGAGACGTTGGACGAGATCTTCGGCAGCACCTGGTCGCCAGAGATCAGCAGGCCCAGACCGGGCGCCCACAGGCAGGCGTGGTCGGGCGAGTGGCCCTGGCCGGTCACCACCGTCCAGTCGTGCGCGCCGATGCGGAAGGTCTCGCCGTCTTCCATGCGCCGATAGCTGTCGGGCAGGGCGTGGATCGCCCGGCCGAAGCCGCCGAAGCGGGTCTTGTAGTTGTCGATGGCGTCGTCGTCCCAGCCGGCGGCGCGGAAGAACCGCACCCCGTCCTCGGGCGCCTCGCGGCCGGTGTCGGCCACCAGCATCCGGCACTGGAAGTATTCCAGCCGCGTCATCCACAGGCGGCAGTCGAAGCGGCGGGTCAGCCAGCCGGCCAGGCCCACATGGTCGGGATGCAGGTGGGTGACGATAACGCGGGTGACGGGACGTCCCTCCAGCGCGCCGGCGAAGGCGGCCTTCCAGGCGCCGCTGGTTTCCTTGGTGGCCATGCCGGTGTCGACGATCGTCCAGCCCTCGCCGTCGGCCAGGGCCCAGACATTGATGAAGCCCAGCGAGCCGCCCAGCGGCTGGCGCAGCCACAGCACCCCGGGCGCCACCTCGACCGCCTGGCCCGAGCCGGGCTCCGGCTCGACCTCGAACGGATAGGCCAGGCGCGGCCGGCGCGGCGATTCCGCGTCGCTGGCGGCCTCCTCGAACCCGTCGCTCATCGCCCGTCTCCTCCCCAAACCACCCATTTTTTATGGCCAAGCCGCGCCATGATTGCGCCCCTGTCGGACGACATCTTGACCCTAGATGCAAGCGGGCGCTTAAGTCCGCCGCGAGGAATTCACCCCCAGGAGACTACAGACATGAGGCCATTCGCGATCGGCCTGACGGCCGCCCTCGCGGTCGCCGTGCTCGTTCCGGCAGCCGTCCTTTCGGCGCCGAAGGATGCCAAGCCCGCCGCCGCCGCCGTCGACGCCAAGTCGCGTGAAACCGGCATGAAGGAAGCGCCGCCGCTGATGGCGCAGACGACCATCGCCTGCCAAGTGTCCGACGCCCGCCTGATCGGCGCCGACAAGAAGACCAGCACCTCCTACTACGAAGTCGCCTGCCAGGAAGGCATGGGCTACGCCATCGTGGCCAAGAAGGACGCCGCTCCGCAGGCGTTCAACTGCCTCGAGACCGGCCAGGTCGGCGCCGACGGCAAGGAATCGGGCCTCAAGTGCCTGCTGCCGGCCAACGCCGATCCCAAGCAGGGCCTGAAGCCCTACCTCGCCAAGGCCAGCGCCGCCTGCGACCTGCAGAACGCCCGCGCCATCGGCACCGGCAACAACAACTCGTTCTTCGAAGTCGCCTGTAAGGGCGGCGCGGGCTACATCGTCCAGGTTCCGGTCCCGATGAAGCTGGAAGGCACGGTGGCCAACAGCTGCCTGCTGTACGAAGAAACCGGCAACATCTCGTGCAAGCTGACCGACCGCGCCACCCAGCTGCAGGTCGTCGACACCCTGGCCGCCGCCGCCAACAACGGCTGCGCGGTGAAGGACAAGCGCTACATCCTGACCACCAAGACCGACAACTACTTCGAAGTCTCGTGCCAGGACGGCAAGGGCTACGTGCTGCAGCAGACCCTGGCCAGCGGCGCTCTCTCCCGCGCCATCGACTGCGCCAACGCCCCGGGCGGCGCCGAGTGCACCCTGACCGACAGCCGCGCGGCCAAGACCGAGCAGGCCGGCCTCTACACCAGCCTGGCCAAGAAGGCCGGCTTCGACTGCAAGGTCGAATCCTACGGCCTGTTCCCGTCGAACGACCCCAAGAAGGAAGTGGTCGAGCTGAAGTGCTCGAACCGTCCGGACGGCGGCATCGGCATGTTCTCGCCCACCGAGAACCGCGTCTATGACTGCCTGTTCTCGGAGCTGAACGGCTTCCGCTGCAGCTACACCAAGCCGAACGCGGTGTTCCCGCGCCTGTGGTCCGACCTGAAGGCCTACGGCAAGGGCAGCTGCGAGGTTTCCGACGCCCGGGTCATCGGCCGCACCGAGACCGACGGCTTCATCGAAGTCGCCTGCGCCGACGGCCTGCCGGGCTGGGTGATGTCCTACCCGCTGAACGCGCCCGCGCCCAAGCCCAAGGAGCTGCTGTCCTGCCTGCAGGCCAAGGGCGTCGGCGGCGGCTGCAAGCTGCCGACCAACATCAAGAAGTAAGAGCTTTTCGGAGCTCTGACGAAGAACCCCGCCGGTGCGAACCGGCGGGGATTTTTTAATCCTCCCCCGTGCAACGGGGGAGGTGGCGCGCTGCGGATACGCAGCGTGACGGAGGGGGCGACCGCCGCTGCCCAGCCCAGTCTCGCCCCCTCCACCGCGGAGCCTGCCCAGCGGAACCTCCCCCTCTGGGGGAGGCGGCCGAAGGCCGGTGGGGGGACGGTTTCAGCTTCCGCCGACTGGGCCGGCTTCGCAGTCACGCCCCCCACCGATCGCTTCGCGATCACCTCCCCCATAGGGGGAGGTTCCTTTTGTCGGGGAAGCCTAAAGCGCCGCCTCGATCAGCCTTGGCCCCTTGCCCGCCATCGCCTGTTCGAACGCCGCGTCGAAGGCTTCGGCCGTCTCCACCCGCTGCGCCGGCACGCCCAGCCCTTCCGACACCGCCACCCAGTCGATGCGCGGCTCGCCGATGTCCAGCAGCTTGCTGGCCGCCGGGCCCGCCGGGCCGGCGCCGGTGCGGGAAAGCTCGATGCCGAGGATGCGGTAGACGTGGTTGGCGAAGACCACGACCACCACGTCCAGCTGCTCGCGGGCGATCGTCCACAGGCCCTGCACCGTGTACATGCCCGCCCCGTCGCCGGTCAGGGCCAGCACCTTGGCGTCCGGCCGGGCCACGGCCGCGCCGATGGCCAGCGGGATGCCCTGGCCGATCGCCCCGCCGGTCAGCGACAGCCAGTCGTGGGCGCGGGCGGCGCGGGTCTGGGTGAAGATCGGCAGGCCGGCGGTCACCGCGTCGTCGGAGATCACGGTATCGGCCGGCATGTGGCGGGCGATGGCCGCCCCGATGGCCCAGGCGTCCAGCTTGCCGGCCGGCGCGGGCGGCGGGGCGTAGGGCTCGGCCGGACCGGCGGCGGGCGCCTCCAGGGCGTCGGCCAGGGCGTTGAGGGCGGCCGCCGCATCGTCGCCCCGGCCGCACAGGGTCTCCAGTCCGCAGTGCTCGGGCACGAGCACGCTGGGCCGGTCGGGATAGGCGAAGAAGGCCACCGGCCGCTCGGTGGCGACCAGCACCATCAGGTCGGCGCCGTCGAGCTCCTTGAGGGCCTGCTCGCCGAAATAGGGCAGCTTGTCGGGACGGAAGCGGCCCTCGCCGCGCGCCTGGCGGGCGGTGAAGGTGTCGGTCAGCACCCGGATCCCCAGGGCCGCCAGCCGCCCGGCGGCGGCGATCCCGTCCGCCCGGCAGGCGCCCGAGCCCAGCAGCAGCACCGGCGCCTTGGCCGCCTTCACCGCGTGGGCGATGGCGGCGATCGTCTCGGCGTCGGGCGCGCCGGGGGCGGGGATCTCGGCCACCCCGCCGTGCACCGTGGCCTCGTTCCAGGCGGCGTCGGCGGGCAGGATCAGGCAGGCGTTCCCGGCCGGCGTCCCGTAGCTGGCGGTGATCGCCTCGGCGGCCAGCGGCCCGACGCTGTCGGCGCTCTCGGCCGACTTCACCCACAGCGAGTTGGGCGCGGCCAGGGCGGCGATGTCGCTGTTCAGCGGGGCGTCGAAGCCCCGGTGATAGGTGGCGTGGTCGCCGACGACGTTGACGATCGGGGTGAAGGCCCGGCGGGCGTTGTGCAGATTGGCCGCGCCGTTGGCGTAGCCCGGCCCCAGATGCAGCAGGGTGCAGGCCGGCCTGCCCGCGATCCGCCCATAGCCGTCGGCCGCCCCGGTCGCCACGCCCTCGAACAGGCACAGGATCGAGCGCATGCGCGGCTCGCGGTCCAGGGCCGAGACGAACTGCATCTCGCTGGTGCCGGGGTTGGCGAAGCAGGCGGTGACGCCGTTGTCGGCCAGGGTGGTGATCAGGGCGTCGGCGCCGTTCATTCTCGTTTCCTTCCCTAGCACTGGATGCTCCCCCTGAAGGGGGAGCTGTCGCGGAGCGACTGAGGGGGAAGTACGGCCAGCTTTTCGGAAGCTGAAAACGTCCCCCCCTCCGGCCCTCTGGGCCACCTCCCCCAGAGGGGGAGGATCTTTAGAACACCATCACGTCTTCATCGGGCGCGACCGCGAACAGCCGCTCGATCTCCGCCGGCCGCCGCTCGCGGGCCAGGGCCTGGTTGATGTAGCCCTTGTCGGTCAGCTCGCCGCTGGCCGCGTCGGGGGCGCCGGGCAGGATCAGGGCGCGGGCCACGCGGCCGCCGCCCTTGGCCCCGGCGTTGAAGCGCTCCAGCCCGGCCCGGATCGCCACCCGCACGGCGGCCGCGTCGCCGATGCGCTCGCAGGTCCGGGGCTCCAGGAACAGCATCAGACCGACGCCGTCGCGGCCCTCGCCGCAGACCACGGCGTCGCTGGCCGCCCCGCCGATGGCCGAGATTGCCGCCACCCGCAGGGCCCCGGCGGCGACGAAGGTCCCGCTGGCCAGCTTGAAGTTCTCCACCAGCCGTCCGTCGAAGACGAGGCCCGCCGAGGGATCGTTCGGATCGGCCAGCCGCGCGGCGTCGCCCAGACGGTAGAAGCCGTCCTCGTCGAAGGCCTCGCGCGTGGCGTCCGGCTGGTCGAGATAGCCGGGCGAGACCTGCGGGCCCTTGACCCGGATCTCCAGTTTCTCGCCGGCGGGCACGAGCTTTACCGAAGTGCCGGGCGTGGGCAGGCCGACCATCCCTGCGCGCGCGTTCAGCCAGTGGATGTTGCAGGCCGTCGGCCCGGTCTCGGTGGCGCCGTAGCCGGCTGCGAAGGTGATGCGCTGGCCGGTCGTCTCCAGGGCCACCGCCTGCACCCGGTCGAGGATCGACTGGGCCATGGCCGCGCCGCCGTACTGCAGCACCCGCACCTTGCGGAAGAAGGTCGCCGCCAGCACCGGATCGCGCTCCAGCTCGCCGACCAGCAGGCCCCAGCCGGCCGGCACCATGTTGTGATAGGTCGGCGAGACCTCGCGCAGGTTCCGCAGCGTCTCGGAAAACCGCCCGGGCACGGGCTGGCCGGTGTCGATGTACAGCGTGCCGCCCCGGTGCAGCACCATGTGCAGTATGGCGTTGGCCCCCAGGCTGTGGCTCCAGGGCGCGGAATTGACCAGCACCGGCGGATCGGGGTCGGCGTAGCAGGCCTCGATCTGGGCGGCGTTGAGCGCGATGTTGGCGTGGGTGCAGATCACCGCCTTGGGCCGCCCGGTCGAACCCGAGGTCAGCAGCAGCTTGGCCGGCAGCTCGGGCTTGGCGAAGTCGATCGGCTGGAACCTGCGCAGCAGTCCGTCCAGCGCGATGTCGCCGGGGCGGGCGTTGCGGCTGACGATGATCGGCAGGTCCGCCAGGGCCGGATGCGACAGGCCGTGGGCGAAGGCCGCCGCGTCGTCGACATAGACCGCCGCCGGATTCAGGCGTTCCAGCGCCTGGCCCAGCCGCGTCAGGTCGGCGCCCGCCTGGCCATATTGCGGCGACACCGGCGCCACGGCGCGTCCGCCCATCATGGCGGCGTAGGCGATCAGGGCGTGGTCAATGCCGTTGCGGGCGAGGATCAGCAGCGGCCTGTCGGGATCGGGCAGAAGGGCTACGTCACCGAGGCCGTCGGACAGGCGAACGATCTTCTCGTACGCCTCGCCATAGGTGATCGTCCGCCAGCCCTCCTGGCCCTCGACGCGCTCGGCCAGCCAGACCCGGTTCGGCGCCTGGGCGGCCCAGCGGGCCAGCGGGGCGGTGGTGGTCCGCACCGCGTCGGAATAGGGCATGGGGTTGCGCAGGATCAGCGCCTCGCCGTGCTTTTCGACCTCCAGCGCCCGCTGCGCATAGCGGGCGTCACGGAACGGAGCGCTGACGAGGGTGTCCATGCCCCCTGTTATGGAGCGCGTCGAACGGCCGTTCAACCTCGTCGAGCGGTGTTCGATGGTCCTTCTCCCCTTGCGGGAGAAGGTGTCATCCGGAGGATGACGGATGAGGGGTCTCTCAGACGCAAAACGCCGCGACAGCTGAACAGCCGTCGCGGCGTTTCTGTACGTGCGACCCCTCACCCGACCCCACTGCGTGGGGCCACCCTCTCCCGCAAGGGGAGAGGGAACTACTTCGCCAGCGTCTCCAGGAACCGCACGGGCTCGCCGCGGCCTTCGGCGATGATCTCGTCGTCGCGCATGACCACGATGCCGCGCACGATGGTGGCCACCGGCCAGGCCTTGGCCTCGAAGCCGTCGAACGGCGTCCAGCCGGCGCGGTTGGCCATCTGCTCGTGGGTGATCGTTCGCTTGGCTTGCATGTCGACGATGGTGAAGTCGGCGTCGAAGCCTTCGGCCAGGCGGCCCTTGTCGGCCAGGCCGAACACGCGGTTGACGCCATGGCTGGTCAGGTCGACGAAGCGTTCGAGGGAAAGCTTGCCGTCCACCACGTGGGTCAGCATCACCGGCACCAGCGTCTGCACGCCCGGCATGCCCGACGGCGAGGCCGGATAGGGGCGGGCCTTTTCCTCGCGGGTGTGGGGGGCGTGGTCGCTGCCCAGCACGTCGGCGATGCCGGCCTCGATGCCGCGCCAGACGCCGGCCACGTGATAGGCGTCGCGGATCGGCGGGTTCATCTGGGCGAAGCCCTTCAGCCGCTCATAGGCCTCGGGCGCCACCAGGGTCAGGTGCTGGGGCGTGACCTCGACCGAGGCGACGTCCTTGTTCTGGGCCAGGAAGTCGATCTCTTCCTTGGTGGTGACGTGCAGTACGTGGATGCGCTTGCCCAGGTTCTTGGCGATGCGCACCAGGCGGTGGGTCGATTGCAGGGCGGCCTGGGCGTCGCGCACCTCGGGGTGGCTGGTCCAGTCGCCGGGACGGGCGAGGCTCCGGCGGTCGGCCAGGCGGTATTCGTCTTCCGAGTGGAAGGCCGCGCGGCGGTTCACATGCCGCAGCACGTTCTCGACGCCCTCGTCGTCCTGCACCAGCAGGCTGCCCGTCGAGGCGCCCATGAACACCTTGATGCCGCAGCAGCCCGGCAGGCGTTCGAGTTCGCCCAGGAAATTGGCGTTCTCGTGGGTGCCGCCGACATAGAAGGCGTGGTCGGTGTGCATCCGGTTCTTGGCGCGGGCCAGCTTGTCGGCCAGGGCGTCCGGATCGGTGGTGGTCGGCTCGGTGTTGGGCATCTCGAACACGGCGACCACGCCGCCGAGGGCCGCGCCGCGCGAACCGCTTTCGAGGTCTTCCTTCCACTCCAGGCCCGGCTCGCGGAAGTGCACCTGGCTGTCGATCACGCCCGGCAGCACGGTCAGGCCCGTGGCGTCGAACACCTCGCCCGCCGAGGCCTGGCTGAGGTCGCCGATGGCGACGATCTTGCCGCCGCGCACGCCGACGTCGGTGATCCCGCGCCCGGCATGGTTCACCACCTCGCCCCCACGGACGATCAGGTCGAAGGTCTGGGACATGGCGCGCGCTCCTGAGGTGGGTTTGGGGCGGTCTAGGTCTGCTGCGAGCGGGTGGCAACAGGTTTCCCTATTTCACCTGGACCCCAAACTCCGAGCATCCCCGCGAAGGCGGGGACCCAAGCAGGGTCGGCCGCTGCGCGACGCTGTGAGGTTGGTCACCGCCGAGCGTGATACGAACCCCGGCTCGGCTTGGGCCCCCGCCTTCGCGGGGGTGAGCGGAAGTGGGGCGTTCAGCCAGGACGCCAGTCAACAGTTCAACGTCTCGTACAGGTCCAACCAACCCGGGTTCATCGCCTCGATCAGCCGGATCTTCCAGGCGCGGTTCCATTTCTTGATCTGGCGCTCGCGGATCAGCGCGCCTTCGCGGCTGTCGCCGCTTTCGTACCAGACCAGCCGATGGACGCCGTAGCGCTGGGTGAAGCCCCGGAAGTGCTCTTCCTTGTGCTGCCAGATGCGGCGGGCAAGGTCGTCTGTGTGGCCGCAATAGAGCGTGCCGTAGGGGGCGCTGGCCAGGATGTAGACGGTGAACAGGAGGTCCATGGGCCGGCCTCGGGTTGCTCTCGAAATGGAACATAACAAGAACAATCTGGGCGTGCAATAGGTTAGCTCCGCCCTTCATCCGAGCGTCCCCGCGAAGGCGGGGATCCAAGCTGAGGTTGGTGTTCTCGCATCGGCGGCCGATCTTGGCGCGGCCGCGGACCCCGCTTGGGTCCCCGCCTTCGCGGGGATGCTCGGAGTTAAATGCGGAAGAGCAGAGGGAGAGCGGCCGCCCTAAGCCGGCGGGCTGGCTTCGCCGCTGGCGCGTTTGCGGCGGCGGGGGGAGACCTTGAGTTTGGGTTCGGCTTCGGCCGGCGGGGGCTCTTCGGCGACGGCCGGGGTTTCGGCGGCGGCTTCCTGAGCCACTTCCGGCGCGGTTTCGACCGGCGGCTCGGCGGCCGGTTCTTCAACCGGCGGCGCGACGACGACCGCGCTGGCCCGGGCCTCGTCCAGCAGCTCCACGGCCGCGCGAACCACCTTGGCCACCGGCAGGTCGCTCATGTGGCGGATGGCTTGCGAGAGGTCGGGGTCGACGGCCTTGAACTGTTCGAAGTCGCGCGGGCCGCGCACGGCGCGGGTCAGCGGACCCCAGGGGCCGTAGCGGCGCTCGTCGGAGGGGCCGAACAGGCCGACGGTCGGCGTGCCGGCCGCGGCGGCGATGTGCATCAGGCCGCTGTCGTTGCCGATGAATAGGTCGGCGCGCTTGAGGCAGGCATAAGCGGTCAGCAAATCAACCTTGCCAGTCAGGTCGATGCAGCGGCCGCGCGCCGAGGCCATGCGCAGTTCCTCGACCATGCGGCCGTCTTCCGGACCGCCGAGGATCAGCAGGCGCCCGCCCTCCAGCTTGGCGCCGGGGCCGAGCAGTTGGGCCGCCGTCTGGGTGAAGCGCTCGATCGGCCAGACCTTGCCGATCCAGTTGGCGGCCGGGCCCATGGCCAGGATCGGGCCGGCCTGCTCATTGCCGCGCGGGGCCAGCATCTGGTCGGCCAGGGCCTGGACTTCGGGCGTGATGTAGAGGTGCGGGGCCGGCGGGGCGTCTTCGATCTTCAGCACGCGGGCGGTCTCGATCACCTTGTGGGCGATCTCGCCGGGGGTCTTCTTCCAGATCGCCCGCTTCTCGCGGCGCAGGAAGAGGGCGGTGGCGCTGCCGCGCAGATCGACCACCAGGCCCCACTTCTTGTGGCGCACCTGGTTCCACAGCTTGAACCAGTGACCCTTGCCCTTGCCCTTCTCCATGACGATCACCCGGTCGAGGCCGGGGACGTGGGCGAACAGGGGGGCGGCCAGCGGGCCGGCGACGATGGTGAAGCGGGCGTTGGGGATCTCGTCGGCCAGCATCTTGATCAGGCCGGACGACAGCACGGCGTCGCCGATACGCGTGGCGGTGATGAAGAGAATCGGGAAGGCCCGCTGTGTCATCGGTCCATCTATAGGGTGAACCGCCTGTCAACGCATCCCGTTATCCCGCTTAAGCTTTCTTCGCATGAAAGACTGGCGGATGCGTCGCCCTGGCGCCACATGTTCGGCCATGACCAGCCCGCGCACCGCCCATCTTTCCTCCCGCGCCGTCATCGCCGTCGCCGGCCCCGACTGGAGGAGCTTCCTGCAGGGTCTGCTGACCCAGGACGTCGAGACGCTCGCGCCCGGCGAGCTGCGGTTCGCAGGGTTGCTGACCCCGCAGGGGCGGCTGCTCTACGACCTGTTCGTGGCCGGGTTGCCGGACGGGGCGCTGCTGGACGTGGCGGCCGAGCACCGCGACACCATCATCACGCGGCTGTCGATGTACCGCCTGCGGGCCAAGGTCGAGATCGGGGCTTCCGATCTGGCGGTCGGCGCGGCGTTCTCGCCGGACGGCGCGCCGGTTTCGGGTGAAGGTCTCTACGCCGATCCGCGCCTGCCGGCCCTGGGCGCGCGGGTCTACGGCCCGACGGCCGAGCCCGACGCCACGGAAGCCGAGTACGACGCCCATCGCCTGGCCCTGGGCGTGCCCGGCCCGGCCGACTGGCTGACTGACAAGGCCTATCCGATCGAGGCCGATTTCGACCTGCTTTCGGGCATCGACTTCAAGAAGGGCTGCTTCGTCGGCCAGGAGACCACCAGCCGCATGAAGCGGCGGGGCACGATCAAGAACCGCATGCTGCCGATCGCCTTCGACGGCCCGGCCCCGGCCTTCGGCGCCGAGGTGCTGGCCGGCGAGCTTCGGGCCGGCGAGGTGCTGAGCGGCGGCGAGGGCCGGGCCATGGCCCTGCTGCGGCTGGACCGCATCGAGGGCGCGGACCTGACGGTCGACGGCCGCCCCGTGCGGGTCGAGCGCCCCGACTGGGTCCCGCCGACGCCGGTGGCGGTCCCGACGGTCTAGTCGGCCCGACTTCGGGACCTTCGGCCATTTTCTCCGAGCCTCCCCGCGAAGGCGGGGATCCAAGCCGAGTCCGCGGCTAGCCCACGGCGGCGCCATATCCCGAAAGCCAGCTTGGGTCCCCGCCTTCGCGGGGAAGGACGGAGGTGGGGGAGGCAGGCGCATGATCCGCCCTAGCCGGCCCCTTCGAGCCAGGGCACGCGCGGCAGGCGGGTGTCGCCATCCAGCTGGCAGACCGAGCGTGGCGAGGCCGGCCCCACCTCGGCGAGGATGCGGTCGATCTCCTTGCGGTAGCCGCGCGAGGCGGCGCCATTGAAGCCGTTGCTGGCGGGCAGGGCGGCCAGCGGCTGCGCCAGGTCGCGTCGTCCCATCCGCAGCAGCGCCAGCACCGAAGCCTGGATCACATCAGCGCGGGCGTCGCTCCGGGGGATGGCCGCGACCCGGTCGGCGACGCTCGCCGCCGCCGGTCCCGCGCGGCAAAGGCCCAGCAGGGCGTCGGTGCGGCCCGGCACGGCGCGGACGGCCTCGATCCTTTTCGCCAGCGGCAGGGCGGCCGGCGCGCCCAGATCGCCCAGGCGGACGGCCAGCCCCTCCAGGGCCGCGTCCTCGCCGACCAGCGGCGCCAGGCGCGGGCCGATGCGGGCGAAGGCCTCGGCCGGCAGGGCGGCGGCCACGTCGGCGAAGGTCTGCTGGGCGCTGGAGCGGGAGCGATCGCCATAGGCCCGCCCGATCGCCGCCAGCAGGGCCTCGGCGTCGACCTGGTCGGCGTTGCTGACCACGATCCAGCGGCTGAAGTCCTCGTCCTGGGCCAGGTCCTCGCCGGCCATCAGGCGCGAGAAGCGGGCCAGGCTGCGGTCCACGGCCTGGCGTCCGAAGGCGCGGGCCTGGGCCACGGCCGGTTCCGAACCCGCCGCCAGGGCGCGGGTCTGGGCCTCGTCGAGCGACAGGATCAGCTTGCCGCCGATCCTGGTCGTATGGATCGGCCGCTCCGCCAGGCCAAGGACCCCGGCGATCATGCCCGCAAAGCCCTCCGCCCCGCCGCCGACCCCCGGCTTCAGCTGGTAGAGCGTGTGGGTGCATTCGTGGCGGGTCCAGGTGAGGCAGCCCACCAGCGGGAAGGGGATCGGCGAGGGGACGGCGGCGATCCCATAGGCCAGGGCGACGGCGCGGCCGTCCGGCGCCGTCAGGGTCAGGCGCCGCAGTCCCGGCTCCAGATCCCCGGGTCCTTCGCCGGTGGCCACCCGCACCACCGGCCCCTGCGGCTCGCCGGGCAGGCTCAGCACGCAGGCGTTGGACACCAGCGCCCGGCCGACCATCATCCGCTGCGCCGTCATCCGAAGGTCGGGGGACTTGGGGATGGTCTCGCAGGTCGCGCGCGGCAGCACCCGCAGCGCGGCCGGCTGGCCGCTGCGGTAGACATCGGGATAACGGTAGACGACCGGCAGGGCGTAGCGCTCGACCAGGCTCTGGGCCAGTTGACCGGGGGCCAGGATCGAGGCCTGGGCCGGATCGAAGGGCAGGCGCACGGCGGCGTTCTCGCGCCGCAGCCGCTCGTCCAGCGCGCGATAGTCCAGATAGCCCGTGACGCACCAGACCAGGTTGCCGCCATAGACCAGCACCGGGATGATCAGCATCCAGCGGGGCGCGGCCCGGCGCCAGGCGTCGACCGCCATCGTCACCAGGGCGGCGTTGAACAGCAGGCCGATCCAAAGCGGCGACAGGGCGAAGAACAGGATCAGGTTCAGCAGCGGGATCTGCTGCAGCAGATAGGCCGGGATCATCGCCAGCAGGAACAGCGGCCAGGCGGGCCAGCGCCGAGGCTTGGCCGGCCCGTCGGGACTGGGAGCGGGTTTTCGCCGTCCGAACGTCTCGCTCATGCGGGCCGTCTCCGTCGCCAAGCGCGCGGGCTCTACTCGCTCATAAATTGATTACTGATTATTCATCGCGCGGGCGATTGCGGCGACAGGGATCTGGGCTCAAGTCTTCGGGCGAGCATCGCCGTCTGGGGGAAAGCTAATGAACCGCCGTGAACTCCTGGGCGCGGGCGCCCTGCTGGCCGTCCCCCTGGCCGCGTTCGCCGGACCTGCCCTGGCGGCCGACATCGACCGCTTCTCCGTGGTCGTGCGCGGCAAGGGGCCGGACGTGATCCTGATCCCGGGCCTGGCCTCGTCGCGGGCGGTCTGGGCGCCGACGGCCAAGGCGCTGGAGGATCGCTACCGCGTCCACCTGGTGCAGGTGGCGGGTTTCGCCGGCGATCCGGCCGGAGCCAACGCCGAGGGCGCGGTCGCGGCCGGCGTCGCCGAGGGCCTGGCCGCCTACATCCAGGCCAAGGGGCTGAAGGCGCCGGCCGTCATCGGTCATTCGATGGGCGGCACGATCGGCCTGATGCTGGCGGCCCGGCATCCCGCGCTGGTCGGCCGGCTGATGGTGGTCGACATGTTCCCCAACCTGGCCATGGCCTATTTCGGACCGGGCGCCTCGCGCGACGCCGTGGCCAAGGGCGCGGCCGACTTCCGCCAGCGGATCGAGACCGCGCCGCAGGACCAGTACCTGGCCCGCCAGAACCAGACCGCCGCGACCATGGTGCTCACCGAGAGCGCCCGCCAGGCGGTGGTCGACGACTCCCTGGCCAGCGACCGCAAGGTCGTGGGTCGGGCGATGGAGGAACTGCTGACCACTGATCTGGCGCCCGAACTGCCCCGGATCACCGCTCCGACCACCGTGGTCTGGGCCTGGAACAAGGCCAGCTTCGCGTCCGCCGAGGCCTTCGCCGGCTGGTACGGCGCGGCCTATGCGCCGCTGAAGGGGGTCAAGCTCGTCCGCATCGACGAGGCCGCCCACTTCGTGATGATCGACCAGCCGGCCCGCTTCCAGGCCGAGGTCGAGGCGTTCCTGAAGCCCTAGTCGGCCTGCGCGCGTGTTCCTCAAAAGTTCTGGTTTTCGGGCGCCGTTCTGCTAGCGTCGCCGCATGACTGAGATCCATCGCTGCACCTGGCGGGGCATGAACGGCGACCCGCTGTACGAGGCCTACCACGACACCGAGTGGGGCGTGCCCGAGTACGACAGCCGCGCCCTGTGGGAGAAGCTGGTGCTCGACGGCTTCCAGGCCGGGCTGTCGTGGATCACCATCCTCAAGAAGCGCGAGGCCTTCCGCGCCGCCTTCGCCGATTTCGACCCCGAGATCGTCGCCCGCTTCGGGGCCGAGGACCGCGCCCGGCTGATGGCCGACGCCGGCATCATCCGCTCCAACGCCAAGATCGACGCGGCCATCAACGGCGCGCGGATCTATCTCGACATGCGCGCTCGCGGCGAGGACTTCTCCGAGTTTCTGTGGGGCATCGTCGGCGGCGCGCCGATCCAGAACAGCTTCACCGGCATGGGCGACGTCCCGGCCCAGACGCCCCTGGCCGTCGAGATGGCCAAGGCCCTGAAGGCCAAGGGCTTCAAGTTCTGCGGCCCGGTGATCGTCTACGCCTTCATGCAGGCCGTCGGCATGGTCAACGACCACTTCGTGACGTGCTTCCGCCACGACGAGTGCCGGGCGCTGGGCGGGGAGCGGGGGTAGGGCGCGACGGCTCGCGGGCCTTGGCCCTGCGCGCTATGCTCGCATGATGGACGCCAGCACCGTTGAGTTAGACGCCGCGAAATCCCGCCTCCGCGCGGCCATGCAAGATTTCGAGGCCTGGGCGGAGCGGGAGGCGCCGGTTTCCTCGCGAGGGGGAGAGTGGGAAGTCAACTATCCGGATTGGGGCGAGATCCACGACGCCTACCTGGATCTGCTGCGCGTGATCCATCTCGAAGCGCTGGACGCCGAGACGTCGCATCGCCTGCTCTACCTGCTCGGTCGGGACAATGAGATCCAGTTCCTCGAGCGGGAGCTGGTGGCGCGACCGCCCCTGCTGCTCGCCCTGACGGAAGCGGCGCTGCGGTCCGACGACGCGGATGCGCGGTGGCAGATCGCCGACGCGCTCGGCGTCGTCGATGTCCCCGACGAAAGCGTCGTCTCCACGCTTGAGGCGTTCGTCGTTGATCCGGAGGAGTATGTCTCCCGGCGTGCGCTCCTGGCCCTGGCCCGACGGACGTCGGCGACCATCGAGCCATGGGCGGTCAGGGCGTGGGAGACGGGCGGGGAGTACCAGCGAATAGCGGCGCTCCACGCCCTCGCGACCCGGGGCTCGGCGTTGCTCGCGTTCTATCTCGCCGAAGCCGACGCCGACGGACGTGAGCATCTGGCGAACTTCGCGGAGGGAATCCGCAAGAACGGTCCCGAGGCCTGATCGGCAATCAACGGCCTGAGCTCATTTTCCTCCGAGCATCCCCGCGAAGGCGGGGACCCAAGCTGAATTTCAGGCGGGGGCGCGGCCGTGGATCATCCGCGGCCTCGGCTTGGATCCCCGCCTTCGCGGGGAAGAACGGGTTTGGGTGGTGCAGGGCGGAGGACTGCCCGCCGACGCCTAGCGCGCCGCCGCGACCTCGGCGGGGCTGGGCGTCTTGGCGAAGCGCGCCGGGTTGCAGTCGGCCAGCTGGGCGTCGGACAGCGTCACGCCGCGATAGTTGAAGCCCGTCACGGTCCCCAGTTCGCGCGTCAGGCGCCGGCAGCTGCGCAGGGGCGGCAGCGATTTCACCTGGAGCGAGCGGCAGACCTGGCCCTCGCAGCGCCAGGCCGCGCCGTCGAACACGATGTAGTCGCGGGGCGCGGGCGCGCTGAGGGTCAGCCAAGCGTTCTGGGCCTGGGGTTCGGCCATGGCGGGGCCGCCCGTCGCGACCAGGGCCGCGACGGCGAAAAGAAAGCTACGCATGGGAAAGCTCCGGGGAGGAGGTTGGGGAGGGTACGCTTACTGGAACCCGTTGGCGCCGCGCCTAGGCGGCGGCCTTGAAGAGCGTGAATTCCTCGCCCAGCGCCCGCGCCACCGAGGGGCGGACTTGCAGGCGGTCGCGATAGGCGGAGAGGGCGGGATAGGGCGTGAAGTCCATCGCCAGGTAGCGGGTCCAGACCAGCATCACGAACAGATAGGCGTCGGCGACGCCGAAGCGGTCCTGCAGGAACGCGCGTCCGGCCAGGTGCGCCTCCAGCACGGCGAAGCGCTCGGCGGCCGACGCCCGGGCCAGGGCCTTGGCGTCTTCCGGCGCGCTGGCGGCCAGCAGGACGCCGAAGGTCCGGGCGTGCAGCTCGGCGCCGACGAAGCTCAGCCAGCTCTGGGCGCGGCGGCGCTCGGGGCCGTCGGGGGCGATCAGGCCGGCGGCCGGGAACAGGTCGGCCACATGCTGCAGGATCACCGCGTTCTCATAGATCAGCTCGCCGTCGCCCGTGCGCAGCACCGGCACCTGGCCCATCGGATTGATCGCCAGGAACGGCGCGCCGTCCCGCGTGCGCTTGGGCCTGGCCCTGGTGTCGACCTGGATGAAGTTGATCGGCGCGCCCGCCTCGTAGGCGGCGATCCGCGTCGCCATCGAACAGGCCATCGGAGAGAAGTACAGGTCCATCGCCGCCTCCGTTTGCATTTTCATACTGTTTCGCATAAAAATAACGGAGGTCAAGGAATAAGCTGCGAAACGGTACAAAAAGCAGCGCCGGCCTGGAGAGAGTCGAGATGTCGGAACAACCCGCCAAGCGCCGAGGCCGCCCGCGCGCCTACGACCCCCAGGTCGCCCTGGCCAAGGCCACCGAGACCTTCTGGACCCAGGGCTACGCCGGCGCCTCGCTGGACGACCTGAGCGCCGCCACCGGCATGAACCGCCCCAGTCTCTACGGGGCGTTCGGCGACAAGCAGGCGCTCTTCTCCGCCGCCATCGACGCCTATATGGACGCCTCGCGCGGGGCGATGGTCCAGGCGTTCCGGGCCGGCGGCACGCTGCGCCAGGCGCTGGAGCGGGTCTATCGCGCGGCGCTGGACATCTATCTGTCGGGCGAGGATGGCGGGCGCGGCTGCTTCATGGTCAGCGCGGGCCTGGGCCAGGCGGTGGTCGATCCGGCCGTGCGCGACAAGGTGGCGGCCGGCCTGCACGAGCTGGACCGGGGCTTCGAGCGCCTGGTCGCCCGCGCCGAAGCCGCCGGCGAACTGCCCCCCGGCGCCG
The DNA here is from genome assembly GCF_058807655.1 of Caulobacter sp. GW821-FHT12A07. NCBI lineage: Bacteria > Pseudomonadati > Pseudomonadota > Alphaproteobacteria > Caulobacterales > Caulobacteraceae > Caulobacter > Caulobacter sp. GW821-FHT12A07. The sequence goes on along the minus strand of NZ_JBXAQX010000001.1, from coordinate 719,729 downwards.
ACCCGGCGGTCCTGGCCCGCGTGGCCGGCGGCATGCTCAACGCCCTGTCGGTCCGCGCCCGCGCCGGCGAGACCCGCGAGCAGCTGGAAGCCACGATCCAGGCGACGGTGGATCTGGTGTGCGGGGCGGAGAGGGGTAGCCGCCCAGATGCTCCCCCTCTGGGGGAGCTGTCGCGGAGCGACTGAGGGGGTTTAGCCGCCGTGCCGGCCCCCTCCGGCCCTCCGGGCCACCTCCCCCAGAGGGGGAGGATTTACCGCTTCGCCAGCCCCGCCACCGGAACCCGCGTCACCTGCACGTCCTCCTTGTTGGCGGCGTAGCCGACATAGAGCCAGCCGTTCCAGACCACGCTCTTGGGATAGTGATAGCCCGGCCGCTTGTACTGGCCCGGAAACCGCAGCGGCTGCAGGTCGGCCTGGCCGCGCAGGCGCCAGCTGCGATCGAACAGGCGGCCGTCGGGGCTGAGCGTCACCGCCAGCGGCAGGCGCGGGCGGTCGGTGTTGGGGGCGTTGACGAGATAGGCGGTCCCGTCCGGCAGGTTGCCGGCGCTCTGCTTGGCGCGGGCGTCGGGCATGTCGGTCAGGGCCGGCGTCGTCCAGGTCTGGCCCCGGTCGCAGCTTTCCGCGGCCAGCTGGCGGAAGCTGAGGTCCTCGTCGCGGAACACCATCACCGCGCAGCCGTCGGCGCGGCGGAACAGGCTGGGCTCGATCTCGCGGCTCAGGCGCTTCTCGTGCGGGGCGGCGGCGCCTGACGTGTCGCGCGGCAGGCTCTCCATCTTTCCCTGCCTCCAGCCCGAGACGCCCAACGGGTCGTCGGTGAAGAACGGCTTGGCGATCATCCCCGGCCGCAGGTGGAAGGCGGTCATCACCCGGCCGTCGATCCGGTGCGGGTCCTGCTCGATCACCCCTTCCACGGGGCGGCCGCCTTCGCCCATCACCCGGCGCGGCGCGCTCCAGGTCCGCCCGTCGCGGCTGGTGCGGTATTCGGCGTAGCCGCCGGCCCCCGACTGGAAGCCCTCCGGCCAGACATTGGCGTAGGCGACCAATACCTTCCCATCCGTCCACCAGCCGCCGCTGGAGCGCATCAGTCCGCCGGTCCCGGCCGGCGCCAGTTCCTTGGGCGCGCTCCACCGCTCGCCGTCGTCGCTGACGCTGTAGGCGACCCAGGTGTCGGCGGAATCCTCGTCGCGGGCCGAGCTCTGCCACTGGGCGTAGAGGCGGCCCTTGAAGCCGATCAGCGCCACGCCGTTGCTGAACTTGTCGGTCGTTTCGGTCGGCGCGAAGACGGTGAAGGTCTCCACCCCCGGCGCGGGCGCCAAGCCGAGGTCCGGCCGGCCCTGCGCGAAGAGCCCCGGCGCGACCGTGTAAGGCGGGACTTGCGGCGCGGCGGCGGCCGTCAGCAGCAGGACGGCGGCAAGGCTGGCGATCGAAGACGGTCTCATCCGGCGAGCCTAGCGGGGCGAGGCGCCTCTCCGCTACCGCCGCCGCGCGACCAGCGCCCAGACGGTCGCCGCCACCGAGGCCCCCAGGGCCGCCGCCCCGATCCAGTCCCAGGCGCCGTCGCCCAGCAGGGCGACGACCAGGCCAAACAGGCTGAGCGCCGCCACGGCCAGCGGGATGCGGAACATCTGCCAGAGGGAAAGATGGCCCCGGCTCATTTCAGCGTCCCCCGCTTGACCAGCCACAGATAGAGGCCCGAGCCGAGGACCACGATGGTCGCCAGGTCGAGCAGCGCCCAGAGGATCTTCAGCGGCAGGCCGCCGTAGTCGCCGAAATGCAGCGGCTGCGACAGCGACAGGGCCGCCACGTACCAGGGCGTCGGGGCCACGGCGGCCAGCCGGCCCGTGCGGGCGTCGATCAGGGCCGGGGTGGTCAGGTGGGCGGTCAGCGGCGTGTCGCCGTGGAAGAACACCGCGTAGTGGTGCTGGGTCGAATAGGTCGAGCCGGGGAAGGCCACGAACTGCAGCTGCCTGCCGGGCAGGGCCAGCCTGGCCCGCTCGACCGCCGCGTTCAGCGAGCTGCGCGCCGCGATCGGCGCGGGCGCATCATAGGCGGTGGTCAGCTCCTTCAGCGCCGTGTCCTTCCAGTAGGCGATGATCGGCGTGGCCAGGGTGTTGACGACGCCGGTGACGCCCACGACCAGCACCCAGGCCAGGGTCACCGCGCCCAAGAGGTTGTGGTAGTCGAGCCAGCGGGTCCGCGCGGCCTTGTGGGCCCGCACCGTGCCGAACGGCAGCCGGCGCATGAACGGCGCGTAGAGCACCACGCCCGACACCAGCGCGACGACCAGCAGCAGCCCCATGGCCCCCAGGAACAGCATGCCCGGCAGGCCCAGGAACATGTCGGTGTGCAGCTGGAGCAGGAACTCCATCACCGGATGGCCGGCCACCGACGGGGCCGGATCGCCGCTGGTCTGGTCGATCGGCTGGAAGCTGTAGCCCGACTTGCCCGGGACCACGCTGGTGACGTTCACCACCGGCCGGTCCTCGTCGAAGCTCATGAAGGCGGGAACCTCGCCGGGCTTGCGGGCCATGGCCGCGGCCAGCACCTGGTCGAGGTCCAGCTTGGGGCCATTGGGCCGGGCCGGCGTCCAGGCCTGGTGCATGGCCACCTCCTCGATCTCGTGGGTGAACACGAGCGGCAGGCCGGTGACGCACAGCATCAGCAGGAACAGGGTCGAGACCAGGCTCGACCACTTGTGCGCCCACGACCAGGCCCGCAGCGTCGAGGCCTTCATCGGGCGAGGCGCGGGAAGGCGAGGGCGGGCACGGCGAGATCTCCAGCGCTGAGAATGCGTCGCGATAGAGAAAAAGCCGTGCGGTGACAATCGGATCGTGGGGCGGGCTCAATCGATCAGTTGGCAAAGCTCGGCCTGGCGCTGGCGGGCGAAGGCCAGGACCATTTCCATCGATCCGGCCTTGGTCGCCGTTTTGTAGAACCAGGCGCTGAAGGCCTCGACGGCTTCAGACGGCGGATCCTCCCAGTCGTCGAACACCGCTTCGCCGTCGGGCCTCAGCACGCCTTGGCCGACCAGCTGTTGGTACTTGGCTTGCCACAGCCAGTCGGCCCGCCCCGCCAGGGCGGCGTCGATCTCCTTGCGTGAGGGCGGCCGCCACCAGGGGCGATCCCGCGACAGCAGATGGCGCATCAAGCGCCGACGGTTGCGCGCCCACTTCTTCGGCTCGTCCAGCAGGTTTGGCTCTTCGATCACGCGGGGGGCGGCCGGGTCGCCCGCCTGCTCGCGGAACGCCGCCTCGAAATGCGTCTGCAACTCGGGCCAGGGCAGTTGCCGGATCAGGCGCCAGGCCAGGGCCAGGTTGGCTCGGTAGTTGTAGGCGAACTGGCTGAAGCCGCCGTTGGCGGTCTGGCCGACAAGATCGCTCCACATCATCAGCACGCGTTGGGCTTCGGTCAGGGAGTCGTTGCCGGGGCTGCCATAGAAGTTCCATCCCTCGATCTCCATCACCTCGGGCCGGTGGATCAGACCCTCCCCCGTCGCCCATGTATCGGCGTCGTACGGCTTCAGTGCCTCCTCGAACTGGGCGCGTGTCAGGCGCGGCAGCGGATTGGTGTTCGGCATGATCCATTCCCCGATCCTCCCCGCGATGCGACCGCGCCCGAGGGGAGAGCGGGGAGCGTATCCTCTACCGGCGCGAGCGTCGTCAATCGCCATCCGGCCTCGCCCCGTTCCCTTCACGGCCGAACACGCCTAAACACCCGCCCATGCCGAGCGGTCCCGACATGATGCTGGAAGCCGCCTGCGGGCCGGGACCGGTCTGCGGGGTGGACGAGGCCGGCCGCGGGCCGTGGGCCGGTCCGGTCAGCGCCGCCGCCGTGATCCTCGATCCGGCCCGGGTCCCTGCGGGCCTCAACGACTCCAAGAAGCTGTCGGCCAAGGCCCGCATGGCCCTGGAGGTCGAGATCAAGGCGATGGCGATCGCCTGGTGCGTGGGCATGGCGTCGGTCGAGGAGATCGCGGAGCTCAACATCCTGCACGCGGCGGGCCTGGCCATGAAGCGCGCCGTCGAGGGGCTGGGGGTCAAGCCGGCCTTCGCGCTGGTGGACGGCAACTACCGCTTCGTTCTGCCGTGCGAGGTCAAGACCGTGGTCAAGGGCGACAGCCTGTCATGCTCGATCGCGGCGGCCTCGATCCTGGCCAAGGAAGCCCGCGACCGGATCATGGTCGAGGCCGACGGCCTCTATCCCGGCTACGGTTTCGCCGGCCACAAGGGCTACCATGCCCCCATCCACCTCGAAGGCCTCCGCAAACTCGGCCCCTCGCCGATCCACCGCCTCAGCTGGGCCCCGGTGAAGCTGGCGCTGGCGGGGGAGCTGGGAGAGGGCTGAGGGCGACCGGCCCGCCGACGTTGTGGCGGACGTCCGCGTTCGGCGACGGCTCCAGCTTTCCGACGCGACCTGTGGTGGATGGTCGAGGTCCGCTCGTGGCGTCTTCGCTGACGTTGGGATGGTCCGGTCTGCGGTCAATGTGATCCACGAAACGCAAAGTTTCGTTTTGCCTCTGGTAGAGCGCCGCAGGTCTGGCAGCTATTCCTCGTTGCGGCCCCAGAAGTGCTCGATCGTGCTGACGAAGACGGGATCAGCGCAGAACTCGCAGCCTGGCGTTTTTGATACGAAGCGCCGGGTTCGACCGACCGGACCTCGCCACGGATCGACCTGCCAGCCTCCTGTCTCAGGGTAGCCGACGTGTTGGCGTACAAGTTCGATCGCCAAGAGCGCGCCCGCCATCGCGGATACGAATGCGAACGGGGTGAGGACCTGGCGCCCCTCCGGGGATGCGAGGGCCTGGGTTGCGCAGAGTTCCCGAAATAGAGAGTCGAAAGCCTTGTTCACCAGGGCCTTTGGATCACGCCCCGGATAGCGCTGCACGATCTTCTCGGCGACTTCCAAGGTGACGAAGCCCGTCCGGATCGTGTCGATGTCGAGGCCCAAAGCCTCGGCGATCGACGTTTCGCGCGCATGTTCGTCGGGCGTATGCCGGTAGAGGCAAGCTAGGCAGGCTCCGTCCGATGGCTGTCGATTTGAGTGAACGACGACAAAGCGAACGTCGGTGGTGGAGGCGTCCAAAACTCGGCCGGGCACGAACTTCTGGAGCTTTCGACGGGCAACACGGCTGTCCACCGTTACGATCATGGTGGACACGGGAGGCTTGTCCTTGGCCCAATCGGCAAACTCCTGCTTGAAAGCGCTTATCCGGAGCCCGGAGAGGTCCGGTTGAGCACGTTCCACAAGCAATTCGGCCTTACCGCCGCCTTCATCGCCCGGCTGCAGATAGAGGCAACGATTGAGGTTGCCCGCACCGACTTCTTTGGGATCGACAACGTCCATGGAACCTTCGACCGGGACGTGCCGCAAGGCTCTCAGGAATCCATGAGCGACCGCGCCGGCGCCGACCATGACCACTCCGTTCAGCGGGATCACCTCACCGACAGAGAGGTTGGGAATGCCGAATTCCTTCGCTTGGAGGTCGAGTGGATCAGCCGCGGCGGGCAACCGCGCATCCGAGATGGCCGCTCGGATAGCCATTGCCGCAATAATCGGTGCGGTCGCAGCCTCGAACAGTGCGGCGGGATTGCCTGCCGGCCGTCTCACACTCTCCGTACTGGCGACAACTCTCTCGGCGCCGATATCCGCGAACAGGACCGGGCCGTCCGAGACCGGTTCGGCAGGGCCGATCACCAATTCCAGATCAACCGGCACGCCGACGTCACGCGTTGTCGTCACGGTCCGTCCAGTCATAGCCTCGATCTCGCCCGCCCAACCTTGTCGGGAGGGAGCGACGGTTACGAGGATGGTCCGCTGCAGTTTCGCCGTCGCCTCGTCTTCATCCACACCAATCATCGAGGCGAGCATCCGGGCAGTTTCCAGGGCGGCGCTCACTGAGTGATCTCCAGGCAGGTGTTGGGGACGAGTTCCCACTCGCCGTCCGGCGAAAACTCGTAGGTCATCACTTCGTCGAGGAAGGTCTTGGCGGACGTAGTCGCGGCGAAGCCTGGCAGAACCAGCGACAAGGCGCCTCGATGTCGGATAATCGCCCACGCCGCGTCGGCTTCGGAATGGAATGCCGGTCCCGGGTGGGTGTGAAGCTGAGCCAGGATTTTGGACCGAGTTTGGCCGAGCGTCCGCATCAAGGCCGTCATGCTGGAGGGGGGAAGATAAAAGCGGTCTCTCTCGCAGACCTGCTCCGGCTCATAGACGTCCCGGACCTTTCCTTCACCGGTTGCTGTGTCCCGCCCAAGCCATACGACCATCCGCTCCTGGCCAAGCGCACCGCCCGCACGCAATCGCGTGAGCGTGTCTTCCAGAGCGGCCCGTCCAATGATGAGGCGTGTCATCGTTTTCCCTTCCAGACTCGCCAGAGTTGGACGACCAGTCCAACCAAGTCGTTTCCCGATTGACCCCGATAATTCTCCCACGCTTCAGCGCGGTGCCCCGAGTGCGTATGAAACTCGCGCGATCCCCTCATGCAGACGAAAGGTCTTTGGGTCATCTCGTGGGCGCCCGCGTTGAACACCGAGTTGCTGCGCGCGAACATCGGCCCGTAGACGGGGTCGTTTCCGCCAGCTTGAAGCGGATCGCCCCCGGGGGTCAAAAGCGCGATCGACGGCGGCTGATCGTTCCAGCCATCACAAGTCAAGCGCACGCGAAGAGGGGGAGTGGCCCCCTCTTCGAACACGATGTCCAGAGTGGGATAGGCGGCCTCGACCAGTCTCCAGCCATAGCCCTTCAAGAGCCGGGGCGTGAGTTTCGAGGCCGCCTCGTCGAACATGCGCTTGGAGACAAACTCAAGCACCGCCGCCGCCCTCCGGCGCGTTCCAGGCCAGGGCTACCGTGCCGGAAAGGCTGTTCTGGGCGAACGTGAGTGCGGGGTTCACGTCCCGTCCGTCGAAGCTCACCACCCAGTCCGAGGTATCGGTCAGGTGCAGCTTGCGGGCCGCACGTGCGAGCACGTCCGAGACGAGGGTGTCCGGCTCCACGCGGATGACGCCCTCCAGCGGAAAGACACCGTTGGTGGTCAGCACCGACACCAGCACCTTTTCCGGTCGGCGGCGACGCGTCACCAGGTCCTCGACCCCCTTCGGTCCGAACTCGACCTCGCCGTCCTGGGCCAGCACCAGGTCGGGCTCGCCGTCTCGCTCGAGGACCAGCTCATGCTGGTCATCGACGCCGAAGATTTCGAGCAGTTCGCTCACATCGGCGGTCGCTGCGCCCCAAACCTGGGATACCTCGTCCACGGTGAAGGCCCAGAGATTGTCGGTCTCGAAGGCTCGAAAGCGGCGCAGTTCGGGCGGCAGGACCTCCTCGTGGGGCCAGTTCCGGATCCGACCGCCATCGATCGAGAGGAGCTGGTGCTCGCTCGGCGGCTTGAAGCCGCCCGCCAGCAGCGCGTCCCGGGCGGTGGGCGTCGCGTCCGGAATGGCGACTTCCTTGCCGTTGATATGGAGCGCCGTAGTCGCGGCGCGGTCGAGGGTAGACATGTTCGCTTTCTCCGTTCGGCGGCGCCGTTGGTTGACAGCCCTTGTTTCTGGACTAATGTGGATTTGCGGTCCACATATGGACTATCTACATTTGGACTAAATCGGACGTCAAGTCCGTTTTCACACTGGAGGGCCTATGCGAACAGCGCATGAGCCTGGCGTCGACGGCGCCAGGCCATTACCGATTCCGGTGGAGCTAGAGGCTTTCTTCGCTCTCGCCGATAAATGGGATCTCTCGACCGACGAACAGATACGCCTGCTCGGTTCGCCAGGGAGATCTACATTTTTCAAATGGAAGAAGGATGGCGGAGCAGTTCCGCCAGATACAGTCGAGCGAATTTCTCACGTGCTCGGCGTCTGGAAGTCGCTTCAGATCCTTTTTCCTGCCGAAGAGCGCGGGCGTGCTTGGCTCAGGCGGAAAAATGAATTCTTCGAAGGTGCGACTGCCTTAGATATAATGTTGACGGGTAAGTTCTCGGATCTCTATCGAGTACGGTGGTACCTTGATGCTCAACGCGGCGGATGAAGCAGGTCGGGTCTCGTGGAAGCTGACGGGGTATCGCCTGATACCGTCGCGGTTTCCCCCCGTGTCCATTTACGATGGTCTGATCGCGAATGACCGTATCGATAGCCTCGTCGATATAGAAAATCTTACCAATCCAAGACTGCAGGCTGCGCAGCGTCTGGCTGACGCGGTCAACGATGCTGGACCATCCAGTCGATTGCAGAATTGGAATTTGGCTCCGTTTGCCTACTCCAACCCGGAGGGCAGCCTGTTTTTCGGACCCGACCGGCCTTGTCTCGAGATGGCTTCCGATAAACAGACTGCCTTGGCGGTGTCGGTGGCGCGTCGCCAGCGCTTCCTGAGGCGTACTGAAGAGCCTGCGGTTGGTCTTGATATGCGCATGCTTGCCACGCCTATCGATGGCCTGTTCCTGGACTTCAGGCCGTTAGGAGCGCATCTGAGCCATGAGCAGTGGCGGGCGTTGGGTGAAACCGTGCCCTTCGACGTGGACGGTGTCCTTTACGTCGCGCCTGAACGGCCCAGCGGGCACTGCGTTTCTATTCTCAATGGATCGGTTTTGGGGCGAACGCTACAGGCGAACCACTACAGGTTCCTTTGGAACGGGCACAGAATGAGCAGTCTCTACGCCTTCGATGACGAGGGGCGAGAGTTTTCGCCGGACGTTCTGGCTGGTCCCGAAAATGTCCTTGCAGCCTGACTTAGGCGAGTTCCCCGCCGTCCCAGTCTACTAGGCGAACAATCTCGTGGTAGGAGCAGCCCGGCGTTCTGCAGACGACGCTCGGCACGACGGTTCCGTCGGCTCTGATCCTGTGGCTCGACAATACGAGCCGGTGGCCGTGGCTGCAGATCATCTCCGCCTTGAATTGCGCCCTTGTGCGGGGGTGGCACGGTATCCAACTTGGTCGCGCCGAGGGGGTCGTGCTCGCCTTGGGTACGGGGCGCGCGGCCCATTCGATAGGGGCGGGCTGAACTGACGGTCGAAGCTCGGAAGTGGTGCGCGTGGCGTGGGCAAGAGGGTTGGCTTGCTCGTTTGAGAACAGTCGGCGGATAAGCCGTGCAAGCCATTTCAACATCGCAGCACCTTGAGTATTAGTTGCCAGCTTACCCTAAGGTGGAGTTGCGGCAAAATCGGTAGTGATCGTGCGCTGGCCTGGGAGCTGCGCCAACGGCAGCTATTGGCGCTAAGCAGTCAGCCAGAGCCATCGATCTGCATGACTGCCTTCCGCCCTTCGGCGACGCGAAGTTCGCCCGGTCGCGACGACCGACCGAGACCGGCGGACCCCTAAACCCGCCGCCACCCCGTCGGCAGTCCCACCCCCGCCGCCTCGATGCGCGCCACGGCCTCGGCCAGGGGCTCCACGGCCACGGCCATGTGGTGGGCGTTGGCGTGGACGATGGTGTCGGGGTCGAGCAGGATCGCCACGTGGCCTTTCCAGAAGACGAGGTCGCCGCGCCGGCGTTCGGTCTCGTCGATCGGCTGGAGGAACGAGAACTGCATGTCGGTGTCGCGCGGGACGGCCTTGCCGCAGGCGGCCAGGGCCTGCTGCACCAGGCCCGAGCAGTCCAGCCCCAGGCTTTCCCGCCCGCCCCACTGGTAGGGCGCGCCCAGGAACGACAGGGCCGTGGCGGCCGGGTCGGGGGCGGTGGCCACGCCGATGGGGGCCAGGTGCGCCTCGATGAACCAGCCTGTCCCCGCGCCCTTGGCGAAGCGGCCCTCGCGGGCCTCGACCGTCACCAGGGCGTTCAGGGAATAGAGGCCCACGGGCCGCGACTTGATGTCCGGCTCGCTGAACGCATAGGTGCGCAGGCTCGACACCTGATGGGTCGCGGGCTCGCCCAGGGGCGCGAGATCGGCCTCCGCCACCCAGCCCACATAACCGTCGCGCGCCGCCTGGCCCCAGGCGAAGCCGTCCTTGACGTCGAGCACAGCGAAGCGCTCGCCGAACAGCAGCTGGCTTTCCTGCTCGGCGTCCGGCGCGGGGGTCTTGCGCAGGGCGGCCGTGGGCGCGGCGACCTGGCGGGCCTTGGGGGCGTCGTAGCGCTCGGCGGCGACGATCCCTTCCAAAGCCAGGTCGGCGAGGTTGGGGCGGGCCAGGGTGAGGCGGCGATCCGGAGCCATCAGGCGAACTTGCTCTTCAGCATGGCGTAGAGGCCGCGAATGGCCTGGGCCTCGCCGCCGCTGGGCCGGCCGGCGGCGCCCTTGGGGTTCCAGGCGTAGATGTCGAGGTGCGCCCACGACCCCGTCGTCGGGGCGAAGCGTTGCAGGAACAGGGCGGCGGTCACCGAGCCGGCCTGGGCCCAGGCGTCGGGGTCGTTCTTCAGGTCGGCGATGTCGCTTTCCAGCGCCTCCCGATAGCCGTCCCACAGCGGCATGCGCCACACCGGGTCCGAAGCGGCGCGGGCGCCGGCCTCGATCTGGCCGGCCAGGGCGTCGTCGGGGGTGTAGAACGGGATCACCTGCGGGCCCAGGGCCACGCGCGCCGCGCCGGTCAGGGTGGCCAGGTCGATGGTCAGGGCCGGCGAATGCTCGGCCGCGCGGGTCAGGGCGTCGGCCAGGATCAGGCGGCCCTCGGCGTCGGTGTTGCCGACCTCGATGGTCAGTCCCGCGCGGCTGTCGAGCACGTCGCCCGGCCGCATGGCGTCGCCGGCGATGGCGTTCTCGACCACCGGCACCAGCACGATGAGGCGCACGGGCAGCTTGGCGGCCATCACCATGCGGGCGAGCGCCAGGGCGTGGGCGGCGCCGCCCATGTCCTTCTTCATCAGCCGCATGCCGGCCGAGGGCTTGATGTCGAGACCGCCGGTGTCGAACACCACGCCCTTGCCGACCAGGGCGACCACCGGGTGCTTTTCGTCGCCCCACTGGAGCTCCAGCATGCGCGGCGCGCGCTCGGGCACGGCGGCGCGGCCCACGGCGTGGACGGCCGGATAGCCTTCGGTCAGCAGGTCGTCGCCGACGATGGCGGAGAAGCTCGCGCCGAACTGCTCGGCGATCTCGCGGCCGATGGTCTCGATCTGGCGCGGGCCCATGGCGTTGGCCGGGCTGTTGACCATGTCGCGGGCCAGGGCGCAGGCGTGGACGATGGCCTGGACCTCGGAAAGATCGACGCCCTCGGCCGCGACAAGGCGTCGCGCGCCGTCGGCGCCCCGGGCCTTGAAGCGGTCGAAGCGATAGGTCCCCAGGGCGAAGGCCAGGGCGATCTGGCCGGCGTCGAGCCCCTCCGGCGTCGCGTGCAGGCGATAGTCGCCGGCCGGCAGCTTGGCCGGCAGGGCGCGGAAGGCCATGGCGTCGGCCTTAATCCCCTTGGAAACCCGTTGCCCCAGGCCGAACAGCACGCGGTCGAGGGCGCCTTCCGGGGTGGGGGCGACCACCACCTGGCCGGCCTTGCCGCTGAAGTCCGACAGCTTGGCGAAGCCGCGCACGAAGCTGGGCCGCGCCTCCAGGAACGCCGCGACCTCGTCTTCGTAGAGGGCGTGCACCGGGATCACGGGGCCGTCGGCGGCGCCGCGCGAGGAGGCGGCGATCAGGGGTTCGGTCATGGGCCGGGGCTTTCGCGGATTTATGCTTAACGATTCCTTGAGGGGGCCGGGCGATGCTCGACCCTACCTCTCCGGAGACTGCCCTTTCATGTGTCGCAAGCCCGCCCTGCTCGCAACCGTTCTCGCACCCGTTCTGCTGCTGGCCGCCGTCCCGGCGTTCGCCGCCGACAAGGGCAAGGCGTCCACGACGAGTGACGCGTCCGTCTCCGCCCCGGCCCCCGCGCGCCGCAAGGCCAGCCCCGCCGAGCGCGCCGAGGTCCGCCGGATGGAGCCCCTGGCCCGCGCCGCCTTCTGGAGCGCCGAGGTCGAGGCCGATCCGCGCGACGCCGAGGCGGGAGTGGGCCTGTCCCAGGCCCTGCGCACCCTGGGCCGCTACGACGAGGCCGCCGACGCGGTCGGCCGCGTGCTGGTCGCCACGCCGAACGACCAGGAAGCCCTGCTGGAATCCGCCCGCGTGCAGGTGGCGCGCGGCGAGGGCTTCTTCGCCATCGAGCCGGCCAAGGCCGCCGCCGCCGCCGCCCCGCGCGACTGGCGTCCGCTGACCCTGCTGGGCGTCGCCTACGAACAGTCCAAGCGCGACGACGAGGCCTTGGCCGCCCACCGCCAGGCCGTCGCCCTGGCCCCCAACGAAGCCGCCCCGGCGGCGAACCTGGCCATGTACCTGGCCGGCCACGGCGACCTGCCGGGCGCCGAGGCCCTGCTGCGCAAGGCCGCGACCCTGCCGTCCTCGACCATCCAGATCCGCCAGAACCTGGCCCTCGTCGTCGGCCTGCAAGGCCGCGTCGACGAAGCCGAGAAACTGGCCCGCCAGGACCTCCCGCCCCAGGTCGTCGACAACAACCTCGCCTGGCTCCGCGCCGCGTTGGGCCAGGGCGGCGGCACCCGCACGTGGGAAGCGGTGAAGGCGGGGAGCTGAGGCTCTCGCCCAACCGAAATCGCCGTCGCCGACGGTGAGATTTCCGGCTCGACCTCAGGTGGATGATGCGGCACGCTTCCGGCTTCGGAGGGAGACGTGGCCGACAGCAATCGACGTAGAGCCCTGGCCGACGTGGTGAGCGTCGAGGCCTGGCACGCGGCCCTGGAGCAGGGGCGGGCCAAGGCCGACCTGCATGTCGACGTTGTCTTCGGCGTCGGCCGCATCGGCGGCGGCGACCCGTCAGGGGTGCGGTTCAGGCTGGGCCTCAAGCGCGCCGAGGTGATCGTGCTCGTGCCGATGCACGAGCCGGCCCATATCGGCGGCGAGTCCGTTCCCCGTGAGACCGTCGGCCAGGTGGTCGGCAAGGTCGAGACCAAGGCCAAGATCAGCAAGAAGGTCGGCCTGGCCCTGAACGGCCAGGGCGGGGCGTCGGCTACGGGCGTTCAAGCCAAGGCGAACGCCAAGGCGCACCTGGCTCTCGCCGCCAGCAAGGACTGCACGGTCAGCGCCAGCCGCGCCTACAAGGGCCTGGGCGTGACGCAGATGAACACGGGCGATGGGCAGCCACGTTGGCTCATAGTGCCGGAGCTCGGCGAGGCCGTGCTGTCGGGGCGGCCCTGGGACGCCAGGAAGGCGCCGCGCGGCGAGATCAAGGACGGGCGTCCCGCCGGCTCGCGAAGCCTTCCGGGCGCGGTTCGGGTCGAGGTGCGCTGCCTGCGCGAGGACCTGGAGATCAGTAACGTGGTGCTGACGGGCGGGCTCCTGGGCAAGATCGGCCGGAACCGCGAACTGGCCGCCGAGGCCGCCATCCGCACCCTGCTTTCGGAGGAAGGGCTGGTCGCCGGCGACATGAGCGATCCCTTTGCCGAACTGGTTCTGGTGATGACGTTCGCCGATGCCGTCTGAGGGCGAGTCCTGGCTGTCGGCGGTCGCGCGCGTGCTCCGCGCCGAGACCGACGATTTGCGCGAACTGGCCAGGATCGCGGGCCTCGATCCCGCGACCATGTACGTCGGCACGCGCATGGATGGCGCCGATATGCGCGGCCAGGACTTGCGGGGGATGGCGTTCCCGGGCCTGGATCGCAGCAAGGTGCGGACGGATGCGCGCACCCAGCTGGATGCGCCGGAGCGGGTGGGGGAGGCGTCCCGGGCGGTGAACGAGGGGTTCCAAGTCACTATCCTGCTATTCTTCCACGACCCAGAACTCCTGGCGAGCTATCGGAATCAGTCCCAGCGGCTGCCATTCGACATCGTCGCTTTCGGTCCTGACGAGGAGGAAGTCTTTCAGGATGCGTGCGTGGGTTTCGCGGGCCCCAAGCTTTCTCTTGAGCTCGGCGGGCGGGGGGAGGTTCCTAGATGGGACCGGAAATGGCGCTGGGGCGCGCCGAGCGGGCTCATTCGCATCGTTGGCGTCGATGGACGCGAGGACCGCTTCCGCAGCTTCTCGAAATTGGTGGAGCAGGACGTCTCGACGCCGACCATCCTCGTCCCACTTCCGCTGGGGATCGGTGGACAGCGCAAGGACGCCCTATTCTCGACGTCCATTCGTGATCTGATCGGTCTAGCTGGCGCCGACTGGCCGTCTCTCGCCGACCTCATGCGGCAGTCCGATCTTCGAACCTTCGTCAGTGCGCGTTCGGAGGTGTCTGATCGAGAGGGGATCTGGTTCCAGCTTTTCGGGCGCGCCTGGAAGCTCCGCTTAAGTCCGGAACAGGCGTTGCTGCTTCACTCAGCCAGAGAGGAACGCCCAGCAGCGCGGTACCGGGAGCTGATTTTTCCGAAGAGTCAGGATTTCGCACTGGAGCGCAAGGCGGGTTGGCCTACGCATGACGCAGCCATTCTCACCCGTGGAGCGTCCTCGAGTCGTCAGTCAATAGGCCTAATCTACTACCATACGGCGCAGAGATTTCTTCTGAGTATGGGTTGGAATGTCAAAGAGAATTATTTTTCAAGTTTTGACGAAGATGGTGCTGGTCTTGTAGAGTATGATCAATTTATTGGTGGTTCGCGTATATATATAAATTTTAAAATATCACCATATCAGCGATATTTGGGATCTGATTTTTCTGATAAAATAATTGACGTAGATAAGGTGAGTGGAATTGTATTGAGTGAATACGCCGATGCTGGTTCGATTGCGAGAACGTTTGCACACGACAAGCATCTGCTGCTGAATCTCCAGGATTTTCGCTGGCTGGACTCTCGCGCGAATAGCCTTTGGCTGGCCGTGGGGCATCAGGCGCGTCGGATCGCGCGCACCATGGCCAGTCCGTCGCGCTCGCTGTATTTCGCCGGGCTGATCAGAAGGGCTTTCGAGATGAAGCGGGCGCATGTACCCCGCGAAAAGGAACTCGCGAAGCTGATCGAGCAAGACGATTGGTTCCGGAGGCGATCGTTGGGTGTCGCGCCGATCGGCTTCGATGATCGGCATGTGACCTTTTCGGTGACCATGCCCGATCTCCTTTGGACGAGAAGCGCGGAAATGCTGGTTCTGGGGATCAACGAGGACGGGCCATTCTTGCAACTGAGTTCGGCGGCGGCGGCGCGCGCGGCTTTCCGTCCGGTGGCCGACAGGGAGTGAAGCCGAGGAAAAGGTTCCGCCCTTTTCCAGAGGCTCTTTTCAGGCCAGCCGCCTCACCGCCGCCGCCTCCACCCCCACCGGCGTCTCCACCACGAACCGGCTGCCCAGGCCCGGTGTGCTGTCCAGGGTGATCTCGCCGCCCATGGTCTCGACGATCTGGCGGGTGATGCTGAGGCCAAGGCCGGTGCCGCCGACGTGGCGGGCGGGGTCGCCGACCTGTTCGAAGGGGCGGAAGACCGCGTCCAGCTGGTCGGGGGCGACGCCGACGCCGGTGTCTTCGACGGTGAAGCGCAGGCGGGCCTCGCCGCCCGCTTCGGGCTCGAGGCTTTCGACGCTCAGCGACACGCGGCCCTGGTCGGTGAACTTCACCGCATTGCCCAGCAGGTTGATCAGCACCTGGCGCAGGCGCTTGGGGTCGGCGACGATGGTGCGCGGGGCGTCGGCCGACAGCTCGACGGCGAAGGCCAGGCCCTTCTCCTCGGCCCGCAGCCGGAACATCTGGTCGATCTCGTCAAGGCAGGCGCGCAGGTCGAAGGCGGCGGGCTGGAGGTCGAGCCGCCCGGCCTCGATCTTGGCGATGTCGAGGATGTCGCTGATCATCGCCAGCAGGTGCTCGCCGCTGGAGCGGATGGCGTCGACGGCCGTGCGCTGCCTGTCGTCCAGCGCGCCGCGGCTGAGCCAGTAGCTGTAGCCGATCACCGCGTTCAGCGGCGTGCGCAGCTCATGGCTCATGTGGCCCAGGAACTGCGACTTGGCGGCGTTGGCGGCCTCGGCGGCGGCGCGGGCCTCGCCCATCACCCGGGCCTCTTTGGCCTGGCGGCGCTGGCGGGTCTCGAACTCGCGGCGCATGCCCAGCAGGCGCCCGACCAGAAAGCCGCCGGTCACCACCAGCCAGACGCCGAGGATGATCAGGTACCACTGGCCGTCCGACAGCGAGACGCCCTCGAGGTCGATCTCGTCGAGCGACACGGTCAGCGGGCCGGGCGCGGCGTCGTCGGTGGTGATGGCGATCGCCCGCACGTCGGCCAGGTTCGGGGCGGCGTCGCGGGGCGACACGCCGTGGCTGCTGACCCACCAGCCCTCGGCGGTCAGGCGGTCCAGCGGCAGGCGGATCTCGTTGGCGCCCGGATCGACCGGGAATTCCAGGACCAGCGGCACGTCCTGGTCGCCGACCTTGCCACGTAGGGCCGCCGGCGGAGCGGTCTTGACCTGCAGCTTCAGCCGGTCGCCGCCGCCTTTGTAGGTCAGCCGCAGGGTGATGCTCTGGTAGCGGGTGAAGTCGAGCCCCTTGCTCGCGCCGCCGGTGGTCAGCTGCAGGCCGTAGCCGCAATAGGGATAGGTGACGGCCGCCCGGATGTCGCAGCGCCAGGCCATCTGCCGGTGCGGATCGGGGGTGACGCTGGAGCGGCCGCCGGTCTCGGCGTCGGAGAAGGCGTAGGCGATTACCTGGTCCGACTGCGGCGTCAGGGCCAGGCTCTGGCGGGTGAGGGCGCCCTTGCCCAGCAGCGCGGCGAAGGTCACCGCGATCAGCAGGAACAGCGCCGCCTCGACCTTCAGATGCCGATAGCGCCGCCAGCCGCCGTTCTCGTTGGACGCCGGCGACGACACCGGTGTCCGTGAGGTTGAACGAGGATCCGGACGCTGCGGCACGAGGCGCTCCTGGAGGCCTGTGCGGGCCGCGAAAGGAAGAAGCGCGACCTTAGCTCGAGCATGTTTGACCGCCGTTTAACGCGGCGCCGGAAATCTTCGGCTCGGCGCCGCGACCTTTTGTCGGTCTCTGCGCGTGAATGACCTTTGCGAGCGCCATGCGCCATGGTTCAACCCGAAGTGGTCGCCGCAGCCCCAAGGAAACGCCATGTCCGTTCGCCGCCGGATCGCCGCCGCCGTCGCGCTCGCCGCGCTCGTCTCCGCAAGCGCGGTTCCGCCCGCCTGGGCCCAGATCCCCGGCGACCTGCGCGACCTGATCGGCGCCCGGGCGGCGGGCGGCGAAAGCGAGCTGCAGCGGCGGGGCTATGAGTTCGACCATGTGGACGAGGGCGGCAGCGCCAAGTGGAGCTACTGGCGGCGGGGCGAGGACTGCGTCCAGGTCACCACCCGCGACGGCCGCTACCTGACCATCGTCGAGGCCCGCAACCTGTGCCGCAAGAAGAGCTCTGACTCCAAGGCCGCCGCCGTCGTGGCGGGGGTGGCCATCGTCGGCCTGGCCGCCGCCCTTGCGGCTCACAAGCAGAAGCACGGCGACGCCGACCGCGCCCACGACGACGAATACGAGCGCGGTTACCAGGCGGCCCTCTACGGCTCCGACTATGACGACCGGCACGAGACCGAGGGCTATCACGAGGGCTTCCTGGCCGGGCAGTCCGAGCGCGACAACCGCCGCTACGCCAACACCCGCTACGTCCGTAACGCCCCGCGCGCGGCCCAGGACGCCTGCTCGCGCCGGGCCGACGCGTTCCAGAACCGTCCCTATGGCAGCAGCGTGCCGATCAGCGTCCGCGACCTGGGGCGCGGCGACTGGGAGCTGACCATGGCCACCGGCCCCTATCGCTCGCGCTGCTTCGCCTCGTCCGACGGCCAGGTCCGCTCGATCGAGCCGTACTGACCGCCAGGGTGGATCGACGCTCGGCGTTTGAGACCTTCAAATCCGTGTTTCCCCGCGAAGGCGGGGATCCAAGCTGGATTTCAGGATGAGGCGCGACCGTAGATCGATTTCGACCTCTGCTTGGGTCCCCGCCTTCGCGGGGATGCTCGGTGAAAAATAAGCTCAGGCCGGTGAATGTCGATCGACCCGGGAGTTGGCCTTCAGGCCAGGGCCAGCGGGATCAGGATCAGCAGCATGTAGAAGAGGGCGCGCGCCAGGGCCGCCACGGCGGTCACGGCCGCGCGGGCCGGCGGGATCGACAGATGCCGCGACAGCCAGCGGGTCTGGGCCACGATCAGCCAGACGGTCGAGGCCAGGATCACCGCCGCGCCGGCCCCGACCAGGGCCGGGGTCCCGCGCTGCACGGCCATCAGCCCCAGCGACACGCACAGCGCCACCGGCGAGGCCAGGTAGCACTGGGCGTAGAACGGCCGCCGCAGGGTCTGGCGCGAAATCGCCACGCCCTGCTTGCGCAGCCGGGTCAGGGTCACGACCAGCGGCGTGAGGCCAAACAGCAGGCAGCGGAACATCAGCAGGTTCTGCTGGGAATCGTAGAGCGCCTTGGCCAGGGGCGGGGCGTTGGCCGGCTGGGGCACGTGGACCGCCCAGCCGATGGCGTTGGCGATCACCAGGGTGATGATCAGCAGCACCGGCGGGCTCAGCGCGTCGTCGTAGCGCAGGTCCTCGGGCTGGCCTTCCTCGCGGTCGGAATAGGCCATGGCCGTCATCGGCCGGCTGACGATCCGCAGCATGGTGCGCGGGTAGAAGTAGAGCCAGGTCATGGCTTCGAAGAGCAGTTCCTCGAAGCTCCTCAGGATCTTCAGCAGGTCCACGAAGCAGGCTCCCGTTGCGCCGACCGGTCGGTGATAGCAGCAGCGGGCCGCAATTTCTGCCCATCCATCGCAAGGCGAGGGGCGAGCGCTATACAGCCATGGCGAAGCGTCGCCATAGTCGCCCGCGCAGTGGAGCTTCGATCATGGCAGGGCCGACCCCGCGAGACTTTCCCTATATCCGCGCCGCGCCCGAAGGCCTGTCGGCCGGTTGGTGGGTCATGGTGCTGGGAAGCTGCGTCGCCGGTTTCGTGGCGCTGATGCTGCTGGCGCGCGCGCCGGGCGGTCCGATGGCGCTGGCCGGGCCGGTGCTGTTCGCCGCCATGCCGCTGCTGGCGCTGAGGGCGGCCGCCGGCCAGGGCTGGACGGCGCTATTCCCGCGTCTCACCTTGACCGACGTGCTAGCCGGCCTGCTGACCGTTCCCCTCGCCCTGCTGCTGTCGAGCGCGGTCGCCCTGGTCTTCACCAAGGCCGGCGGCGTCGCCGTCAATCCGGTCGCGGGCCTGCTCACGCGGCTGGACGGCTGGGAGCGCGTCGTCTTCATCGCCGGCACCGCGCCGCAGCTGCTGGGCGAGGAGCTGATCACCATCCTGCCGTTCCTGGCGCTGCTGGCGCTGTTTCATCGCCGGTTCGGACTGGCCCTGCGGTCTTCGGTTCTGGCCGCCTGGATCCTGTCGGCCGCGATCTTCGGCCTGCTGCACCTATCGACCTATGGCTGGAACCTGGCCCAGGTGCTGCTGGTCATCGGCGTCTCGCGGCTGGCGCTGACCGTCCCCTATCTGCTGACCCGCAGTGTCTGGTCCTCGCTGATCGCCCACATTACCTTGGACTGGTCGATCTTCGCGCTGGTGCTGCTGGGCGCGGCCAGAGGGTAGGGCGAGAGGGTAGGGGGCCAACCCCTTGCCCTGACTCAGCTTCCGGCGCTTTGCGCGGTTGACATCCCCGGCCGCCTCGCTTATCCACCGCCCCTCACTCGCGGCGGCCGCAAGGTTGTCCGCGTCAACGCTATTGTAATTCGGAGCCACGTCGTGAAGCGGACATTCCAGCCGTCGAAGCTCGTGCGAGCCCGCCGTCACGGCTACCGCACGCGTATGGCCACCAAGAACGGCCAAAAGATCGTCGCGCGTCGTCGCGCCAAGGGCCGCAAGCGCCTGACGGCCTAAGAGCGGGTCTCCCGCTCTTCTTTCCTGCTCCGGCAGGATCGTACGACATGACAAAAGCCGCCCCTTCCCAGAACCAGGCCTCCAGCCTGCGCCGGAAAGGGCGGCTTTTTTCATGACCGATTCCCAGGTTTCCGCCGTCCCCCTGGCCGAACCTCTCGCGCCCGACCCCAAGGGCCCGAAGATCGAGCGCATCAAGGTGCGCGCCGACTTCCTGAAGGCCGCCAAGGCTCCCTCGCTGTCGCGCGGCGCCGTCTTCATGCAGCTGCGCCCGCGAGGCGACGACGACGCCCTGATCCGCGTCGGCTTCACCGCTTCCAAGAAGGTCGGCGGCTCGGTGGAGCGCAATCGCGCGAAAAGACGCCTGCGCGAGGCCGCGAGGCTCCTTCTGCCCCTTCATGGACGGCCCGGTTGCGACTATGTGTTCATCGCCCGCGGCGGTACGCGCTCGCGGCCCTGGGGGCGTTTGCTTGACGATGTAAAAGCCGCGCTGATAAGCCTCGCGGCCGAAATAGACCGCGGGGGGAGACATCCCTCTCCATCTGCCCCTGCCGCGCCCGCCTCACCCTCTTCGCACGCGCCTGCGTCGAAGCCCTCCGATCCCGGTTAAGTCATCCATGCAGAACGACAACAAGAACACGCTGGTCTTCATCGTCAGCGCGTTCGCGATCCTTCTCGGCTACCAATTCTTCGTGCTGGGCCCGAACCAGAAGAAGATGGAAGAAGCCGCCCGCGCCAAGAAGGCCGCCGAGGCCCAGGCCGCCGTCGCGCCTCCCGGCATGACCGTTGGTCCGGACGGCTCGCCCCAGCCGATCAAGCTGTCGCGCGACGTCGCCAAGGCCGCCAGCCCGCGGATCGCCGTCGACACCCCGGCCCTGGCCGGCTCGATCGCCCTGAAGGGCGCGCGGATCGACGACCTGTGGCTCAAGCGCTACGGCCAGACCACCAAGAAGAACGCCCCGCCCGTCGAGCTGCTGCGCCCGACCGGCGCCGAGAACGCCTTCTTCGCCGAATTCGGCTGGGCCGGCGCCAATCCGGCGGGCCTGCCGGACGCCAACACCGTCTGGACCGCTCCGGCCGGCGCGACCTTGCGCCCCGGCTCGCCGGTCGTGCTGACGCATGACAACGGCCAGGGCCTGATCTTCACCCGCACGCTCTCGGTCGACGCCGACGCCATGTTCACGGTGTCCGACAGCGTCAAGAACCAGGGTGGCCAGACCCTGACCCTGGCGCCCTACGCCTCGGTGCAGCGCTGGGGCATCCCCACCGATCTGGGCAAGAACCACATCGTCCACGAGGGCGGCATCGGCATCCTGGGCCAGGACGGCTACGAGCTGAAGCAGGCCAAGTACCAGGACTGGAAAAAGAAGAAGCCGCTGCAGGAGTTCTCCTCCAAGGGCGGCTGGACCGGCATCACCGACAAGTACTGGCTGGCGGCCCTGATCCCGAGCCAGGACGAGGCCATCACGGCCCGCTACAAGGTCACGCCCGTCTCCGGCGTCGATGTCTACGAGGCCAACTACACCGCCGCGGCGCGCGCCCTGGCCCCCGGCCAGACCCTGACCGAGACCACCCGCCTGTTCGCCGGCGCCAAGACCGTGCCGCTGCTGCGCCAGTACGAGTACGCAGGCAACGCCCCCAACGGCTGGGCCTTCTGGGACAAGCGCAAGGCCGACATCCCGCGCTTCGACGACGCCGTGGACTGGGGCATGTTCGCCCTGATCACCCGTCCGATCTTCAACGTGCTGGAGATCTTCTACAAGCTGGTCGGCAACTTCGGCATCGCCATCATGCTGCTGACCGTGACCCTGAAGCTCCTGCTCTATCCGCTGGCGGACAAGAGCTACGAGTCCATGGCCAAGATGAAGAAGATCGCCCCCGAGGTCGAAAAGCTGAAGGCCAAGAACAAGGAAGACCCGGCCAAGCTGCAGCAGGAAACCATGGCGCTGTACGCCAAGGAGAAGATCAACCCGTTCATGGGCTGCGTGCCCATGCTGATCCAGATCCCGGTGTTCTACTCGCTGTACAAGGTGCTGACGGTCACGATCGAAATGCGCCACGCGCCGTTCTTCGGCTGGATCCAGGATCTGTCGGCGCGTGACCCGACGACGTTCATGAACCTGTTCGGCCTGATCCCGTGGGATCCGGCGACGGCCCCGCTGATCGGCAACTTCCTGGGCGGCCCCCTGCACATCGGCGTCTGGCCGCTGCTGTACGGCTTCACCATGTGGCTGACCACGGCGATGAACCCGCCGGCGGGCGATCCGATGCAGCAGAAGATCTTCCAGTTCTTCCCGCTGATCTTCATGTTCACCCTGTCGCAGTTCGCGGTGGGCCTGGTGATCTACTGGTGCTGGTCGAACGTCCTGACCATTATCCAGCAGTACATCATCATGCGCCGCTACAAGGTCGACAACCCGATCGACCAGATCGTGGCTCGCCTGACCGGCAAGCAGACCGCGACGGCCACCTGATGACCGATCCGATCGATCCCATCTTCACCGAAGACGAGATCGAGGCGGCCCGGGTGCTGTTCGCCCAGCCGGTCTCGTTCATGATGGGGGCCGTCCGCATGGACGGCCTGCCGCCCTCCGACCTGCCGGAAGTGGCCTTCGCCGGCCGCTCCAACGTCGGCAAGTCGAGCCTGATCAACGGTCTGGTCGGCCAGAAGTACCTGGCCCGCGCCTCCAACGAGCCGGGCCGCACGCGGGAGATCAACTTCTTCCTGCTGGCCGAGAAGCTGCGTCTGGTCGACCTCCCGGGCTACGGCTTCGCGCGCGTCTCGCGCTCGACGGCCAGCAAGTTCCAGGACCTGGGCCGCCAGTTCCTGCGCGGCCGGCCCAACCTCAAGCGGGTCTACCTGCTGATCGACGCCCGCCACGGCCTCAAGAAGGTCGATGCGGAGGCGCTCGACGCGCTCGACATCTCGGCGGTCTCCTACCAGATCGTCCTGACCAAGGCCGACAAGATCAAGCCGGCGGAAGTCGAGAAGGTCGTCGAGGAAACCACCAAGGCCGTCGCCAAGCGCCCGGCCGCCTTCCCGCGGGTGCTGGCCACCTCGTCGGAGAAGGGCCTGGGCCTGCCCGAACTGCGGGCGGAGATCTCGCGGACCTGCCTCGGCTGATCCTTCTCCCCTTGCGGGAGAAGGTGTCGGCGCCAGCCGACGGATGAGGGGTTTCTCAGAAATGAAACGCCGCGACAGCCGAAAGGCCGTCGCGGCGTTTTGCGTTTGTGCGACCCCTCACCCGACCCCGCTCCGCGGGGCCACCCTCTCCCGCAAGGGGAGAGGGATCGTCAGGGCACGGATCATCCGCGCCGCTACATAAATTCGCAATAAAACTGTCGCCGAAACTTCTCTGGCCCCCAGGTTGTGGCGAAACTATGCCCTGCCCCGACAAAAACACGCGCGTCACCCGGTGTCATGCCCGGCCGCGAAGTGGGGGATGTTTCGATGAAGAAGACCGCTCTGTTGGCGCTGTGCGCCCTCGCGCCCCTGGCCATGGCGGCCCAGGCCGCGGCCGCCGATCTCGCCGACGCTCCGATCGCCACCGCCGAAGAGC
Source organism: Caulobacter sp. GW821-FHT12A07 (assembly GCF_058807655.1). NCBI lineage: Bacteria > Pseudomonadati > Pseudomonadota > Alphaproteobacteria > Caulobacterales > Caulobacteraceae > Caulobacter > Caulobacter sp. GW821-FHT12A07. The sequence continues at coordinate 696,483 of NZ_JBXAQX010000001.1, read as the reverse complement.
CGGTCACGGCCTCGGAAGTCGTCGTCCAGGCCCAGATCGCCTACCGCAACCGCAGCGAGGAGACCGCCCCGGTCCTCGAATACGGCCTCGACTACTTCCAGCGCTTCGAGCCCCTGACCGCCGGCGACGCCCTCAAGCGCGTGCCCTCGGTGGCCTTCCTGTCGGACGTTCTGGAATCGGACGGCGTGCGCATGCGCGGCCTGGATCCGGGCTACACCCAGGTGCTGATCAACGGCGAGAAGGTGCCCGGCTCGGGCGTCGACCGCTCGTTCTTCGTCGACCGCATCCCCGCCGAGCTGATCGAGCGCGTCGAGATCGTCCGCAGCGCCAGCGCCAACCGTAGCGGCGACGCCCTGGCCGGCGCCGTCAACATCGTGCTGCGCGACGCCTATTCGCTGGACGGCGGCTTCTTCCGCGTCGGGGCCCTGGGCTTCAACGACGGCCGCATCCGCGAGACCCTGGGCGGCGTCTGGGGCGGCCAGGTCGGCCCCGGCCGCCTGCTGCTGGGCGCCAACCTGCAGGGCCGCCGCAACCCCAAGGAAAAGACCAGCCTGCGCTACGCCAGCCCGAACGGCGCCTTCGTCAACCGCGAAGACCAGAGCGACGTGCGCAACGGCACCGACTACTCGTTCAACGCCAGCTACCAGACGCCCCTGGCCGGCGGCGACCTCGACCTGTCGGCCTTCTACGTCAAGACCGACCGCAAGCAGGACGAATACTCGCTCGAGTACAACACCCGCACCGGCGGCTCGACCGCGCCGATCGTGTTCGGCAAGACCACCGGCGGCAACCTGCTGACCATCAACCACCAGATCGTCGACACCGACCAGGAAACCCTGACCCTGTCGGCCAAGTACAAGCACGAGATGTTCGGCGGCGTCGGCTCGGCCCGCGTCACCTACGCCCGCTTCACCGAGACCGATTTCGACCGCGAGGACGACACCGACTACAACCGCTCCAAGCCGCGCTACACCTTCGATCGGACCACGACCGACATCGAGGACACCGAGACCACGCTGAAGCTGAAGCACGAGCGTGACCTGGGCGCGGCCAAGCTGGAGTTCGGCGTCGACCTGCAGGACAAGAGCCGCGACAGCGACATCCAGACCCTGCGCAACCGCTACAACATCGGCGCGACCGCGGTCAGCAACCCCTACGAAGCCGTCCCCGGCGGCGTGAACCAGATCGAGGAAAAGCGCGTCGATCCCTACGCCCAGCTGTCGGGCAAGGCCGGCGACGTGAAGTGGGAAGCGGGCCTGCGCTACGAGACCACCGACGTCTCGATCACGGACGAGACGGCCGCGGCCGCCCTTCGCGACACCAGCCTCGACTACGCCATCCTGCTGCCCTCGGCCCACCTGCGCTGGAGCCTGACCGACGACGATCGCGTCACCGCCTCGGTGGCCCGCACCGTGCGCCGCCCCGGCTTCGACCAGATCTCGCCGGCGGTTCTCGAGGAGGAGTACGGCGACAACGACTTCATCGGCAATCCGAACCTGAAGCCGGAAACCGCCTGGGGCCTGGACGTCGGCTATGAGCGCCGCCTCGGCCGCCAGGGCGTGGCGGGCGTGAACTTCTTCTACCGCGACGTCACCGACCTGATCGAACTGGCCGACACCGGCGTCGTGGGCTCGGCCGGCGGCACGGCCAGCGTGCTGCAGTCGCGCAACGTCGGCGACGGCAAGGTCTGGGGTCTCGAGTTCGACCTCTCGACCCCGCTGACCGTGGTGGGCCTGGAGAACACCGGCGTGTTCTTCAACTACTCCTGGCTCGACAGCGAGATCTCGGACGTGCTGGGCAAGCGTCGCTTCAACGGCCAGGCCAAGTACGTGGCCAATGTCGGCTTCATCCAGGACCTGCCGAAGCTGGGCGCGGCCTTCGGCGCCACCTACCGCAAGCAGGGCGAGGCCTTCGACCGCCTGATCGGCGAGGAGGTCCACACCACCTACGGCGGCGAGCTGGAGATCTTCGTCGAGAAGCGCATCGGCGAGCGCACCACCATCCGCCTGACCGGCTCGAACCTGCTGAACGGCAAGAAGAAGGAAAGCTTCGACAAGTTCGACAGCCTGGCCGACCAGAAGGCGCGCAACTACGCCGAATACGAACTGGAATCGGAAGAAGCCGGCCCGGCCTTCCAGCTGATCGCCCGCATGGCGTTCTGATCCAGATCCCGAGCCTTCTCCCCTTGCGGGAGAAGGTGTCGGCGAAAGCCGACGGATGAGGGGTTTCTCAGACACGAGACGCCGCGACAGCCGACCAGCTGTCGCGGCGTTTTCGTTTAGACGCTCCTCCCCCGCTCGCGGGGGAGGAGGACCACGAAGTGGTGGAGGGGGAGAGACTGGGCGCAGCGCCGGCGGTCGCCCCCTCCGTCACGTCGCCGATGGCGCCGCGCCACCTCCCCCGTTTCACGGGGGAGGAGAGGCTCGTCGATGCGTCCGACTTTCCCGTACGAAAAGGCGTGCTAGCCTGGCCCCATGTCGCAGGTTCTCCTCCGCCGCCTCGCCTTCGTCGCCCTGATCCTGGGCGTGCTCGCCAGCATCGCTTTGCTGAACAAGGGCCTGCAGGGGAACGTCCCCCTGGGCCAGCTGGCGGTGGTGCTGTTCCTGGCCTGCGTGGCCGGTTTCGCGCTGGTTTCGCGTCGGCGGACCTGAAGCGGCCCTAAGCCGCCCGGCCGTTGCCCTCGTCGGTCATGAAGCCCATCAGGGCGTCGATGCGCCTGACCAGTTCGGCGCGGCCGCCGCCGACCGAGAAATCGGCCGTGGTGCAGCCGGCCAGAGCCGCGGCGGCCTCGACCAGGCGCGGATCCTTCACCGCCACGCCGACGGCGTTCAGTTCGGCCGCCTGGGCGGCCAGGGCGCGGCGGGCCTGGGCCGGATCGCTGTCCAGCGACTGGGCGGCGGATTTGACGATGCGCAGGGCCTGCGACAGGCGCGCGGCGGGGGTGCCGGCGGCGTCGGCCTTGCGCTTGCGCGGACCCTTGTATTCGGCCGAGTTGAAGCGGCGGCGGTCGGGACCGACGTACTGGACGGCCTCCACCCAGTCGCGCGGCTTCAGGGTCACGGCCTCGAGGCGGCGTTCCAGATCCTTGATCGTGAACGGCTTGCGCATGAACTCGTGGATGCCGGCGTCGCGGGCCCCGAAGATGGCTTCGGCGGTGGCTTCGGCCGTGCACATGATGATCGGGTTCTGGCGGCAGGCCAGGTCGCTGCGGCGGATCTTGCGCGCCAGGGCCAGGCCGTCGGCGCCCGAACTGGCGTGCTCGACGAAGATCATCTGCGGGTCGACGGTGCGCACCATGCCCCAGCCCTGCTCGATGGTCGGGGCGGCGAAGACCTGCACATTGCCCACGTGGCGCAGTTGGTCGCCCAGCAGGCGGACGGCCGCGTTGCTCGGATCGACGACCAACACGCGCTGCATCTTGGCGGCGATGCGCTGCAGGGTGCGGGGGTTGTCGTCGAACACGGGGCGGGGCCTCCTCGCTGGTCGGGAAGATCGGACCCCGACTCTTAAGGCGCGAGGGTAAAAATCCGCTTGATGACCAGGCGGGCCCTCTGCGTCAGATCGCCTACCTCAGGTGGACGATCTCAGATCGACAGCGAGGCCGACAACCCGGAGTCGAAGTCCTGCAGGATGTCGACGGCCTCTTCCACGTCGACGATGGCCGGCTGGCCCTCGGGGAAGCGGTAGCGCCAGAAGCTGGCGATGTGCGAGATCACCCCGACCTTCTCGCCCAGGGACAGGAACATCTCGGGCGCGCGCAGCAGGAACTCGCGGAAGGCCTGCGGCTTGCCGTTGTCGATCAGGTCCTCGAAGGCGTCGTCATAGACCTTGATCGTGCGCAGGATCGAGGCGCGCTCGACCACCACCCCGTGCTGCAGCCGCTTGCGGGCGTCGTCGACATAGCGGGCCGTCTCGGCCTCGCGGGCGCCGGTGATGATCATCTGGCCGATCTCGCCGGCCGTGGCGGTCAGCTGCGGCCACAGGCGCGTCAGCATCCACTTGTAATAGAGGAAGCCCTTCCAGCTGAAGACGCCCTCGCGGAAGCTCTCGCCCTCCAGGACCAGGGTCTCGCGCAGGGGCTCCAGCCGCTCGTCGACGTCGGTCGACAGCAGGGCCTCGACCAGGCGGGCGGCGGCCGCGCCGTTGACCCGGCCGCTGTCGCGATAGGCCAGGTCGATCAGCCGCGAGATCTCGACGGTGACGAAGCCCTGCATCTGCTCCAGGTCGCCGGGCGACAGGGCGAAGTAGCAGGGGGCCACGATCATGCCGTGGCGGCGCAGGTGCTCGCGCAGCAGGAACGGGTCCAGCGACGGCAGCATGTCGATCATGCGCAGCGTGGCCAGGTCCCGCGTCATGTCGGTGGGATCGTTGCAGGCCTCGCGCAGCAGGTCGATCCAGCCGCGCTGGCCCACGAAGAACGACTGGCCGCCCAGCGACAGGTCGCTGCGCTCGAACGGGATGATGATCTTGGTCGCCGTGGGGCGGGCTTCGTCGAACAGGAACAGGTCGTCGGCCCGCAGGCGGTGCTTGACGATCAGGGCGTTGTTCAGGACCCGGTTGCGAAACAGCGGATGCTGCGAATATTCCGGCCGCTTGTGGCTGTCGGCGGCGATGGCCAGCAGGTTCAGCACCCGGCTGGTCGAGGCCGTGCGCTCCAGGGCGCGCAGGCTGCGCGTCAATCGGTCCGGCTTGCGGACCGGAGAGAGCTTTCGACGCGCGGACAAGATCAGGCGACCCCCTTGGTGACACGAGGGTTGTAGCCTTGCCGACCTAAGCAATCGCTAACCGCGACCGTAGGTAGTCCTCATTATGGGGATTGTCGGCTCCCGTGAGTTCCTTCTCCCGCCTCGGTTCACCTCTCCCATAGGGAGAGGGAGGGGCCCATGCGAAGCATGGGAGGGTGAGGGGTTACAGACTTTCCGGACAGGGCAAGGGGCGAGGGGGATAGGACGGCTGACGTCCTACCCCCTCACCCTCCCACGCCTGACGGCGCGGGCCCCTCCCTCTCCCCATGGGAGAGGTTTCAAAAGCTTAACCCGCGAACGGGTCGCGCATCAGGATGGTGTCGTCGCGCTCGGGGCTGGTGGAGAGCAGGGCCACCGGGGCGCCGATCAGTTCCTCGACGCGGCGCACATACTTGATGGCGTTGGCGTTGAGGTCCTTGAACGAGCGGGCGCCGGCGGTGCTTTCGCTCCAGCCTTCGATCTCCTCGTACACGGGCTCGGCGGCGGCCTGGTCGCGCATGCCGGCGGGCAGGTAGTCGAGGATCTTGTCGCCGATCTTGTAGCCGACGCAGATCTTCAGGGTCTTCAGGCCGTCCAGCACGTCCAGCTTGGTCAGGGCGATGCCGTCGATGCCGTTGATGGCCACCGACTGGCGCACCAGCACCGCGTCGAACCAGCCGCAGCGGCGCGGACGGCCGGTGTTGACGCCGACCTCGCGGCCGATCGTGGCCAGGTGCTTGCCGACCTCATCCTGCAGCTCGCAGGCGAACGGGCCTTCGCCGACGCGGGTGGTGTAGGCCTTGACGATGCCCAGCACGTAGCCCGGACCCTTGGGACCCATGCCCGAACCGGCGGCGGCCTGGCCGGCGACGGTGTTGGACGAGGTGACGAACGGATAAGTGCCGTGGTCGACGTCCAGCAGGGCGCCTTGCGCGCCTTCGAACAGGATGCGCTTGCCGGCCTTGTGGGCCTGGTCGAGCACGCGCCAGGCGGGCTGGGCGTAGGCCAGGATCTGCGGCGCGATCTCCATCAGCTGGTCGAACAGCGCGCCGGCGTCGGCGTCCGGCAGGCCAAGGCCGCGACGCAGGGCGCCGTGGTGGCTGAGCAGGCGCTCGATCTTCGGCTTCAGGGCTTCGGGATCGGCCAGGTCGGCGACGCGGATGGCGCGACGGCCGACCTTGTCCTCGTAGGCCGGGCCGATGCCGCGGCCGGTGGTGCCGATCTTCTGGCTGGAGGCGGCTTCACGCGCCTGGTCCAGGTCGCGGTGCAGCGGCAGGATCAGGGCGGCGTTGTCGGCCAGGATCAGCACGTCGGGCGTGATGGCCACGCCCTGGTCGGCGATCTTGGCGATCTCGCCCAGCAGGTGCCACGGGTCGACGACGACGCCGTTGCCGATGACCGAGGTCTTGCCCTGCACGACCCCCGAGGGCAGCAGGGCCAGCTTGTAGACCTTGCCGTCCACCACCAGCGTATGGCCGGCGTTGTGGCCGCCCTGGAAGCGCACGACGACGTCGGCCCGGTTGGAGAGCCAGTCGACGATCTTGCCCTTGCCCTCGTCGCCCCATTGGGCGCCCACGACGGTCACGTTGGCCATGATAGAGATATGCCTTGTCACCTGCCCGGTAGCGCCCGCGGCCCTTCGACAGGACTCGGCGGCGGACGTTGTCTCGATTGTAGGTGACGAACGGGGGGCCGTCAGGCGGCCCCCGCGAAGTCAGAAGGCGTAAAGCAGTCGCACGCCCAGATCGTCAAGCCCCTGGTTCTTGCCCTGGTGGAAGATCTGGCCGTTCGACAGGTGCACATAGGACAGTTCGGTCGCCCAACGGTCGTTGAAGCGGTAGCCCAGGTTCAGCTCCGGCTGGAACAGCACCTTCGAGCCGAAATCGATGCGGGTGTAGTAGAGCTTGAGGCGGCGATCGATCTCGGCCTGGCTGATGCCGGGCTGGTTCACCGGCGGCAGGTTGGTCTCGCCGTCGGTATAGGCCAGGCCCATGCCCGGGCGGAAATAGAAGCCGCCCTTGTCGCCGAAGTCGATCGGCCAGCTGAAGCCGGCGGCCACGAAGTTCGAGGTGTTTTCGCTGTTCAGGGACAGGAAAGCGTGGACCTGCGGCTTGCCCAGCCAGCGCAGGTTCTCCAGGCGATCGGTGCGGTAGCCGACGTGCAGGTCGACGCCGTCCTCGCGGCCGGCGGCGCCCAGGCCGACGGCCTCGCCGATGAAGGTGACGTCGTGCTTGTAGGCGCCGACGATCAGTTCGCCGGCGCTGGCGGCCGTGCCGGCGGCGAGCGACAGGACGGCGCAGGCCGCGGCGGCCAGCAGTGCGGTCTTCATGGTGTGAGAGCCCCTCAGCAGTCTTCCCGCTCTCTTATGGCGCGAACTTCCTGTGCGAGCTAGTAGCGGTGCGGTCGATTGTCGCGGCCCGTGGGGCCGCAGCCGCAACGGATGTTTTCATGACCGTCTCGCTCGCCGACATCCAGGCCGCCGCCGCCCGCCTCCAGGGCCAGGCCGTCGTCACCCCCTTGCTCGAAAGCGCCGCCCTGTCCGAGCGGCTGTCGGGGCGGATCTTCGTCAAGCCCGAGACCCTGCAGCTGGCCGGGGCCTTCAAGTTCCGCGGCGCCTACAACCGTCTCTCGCAGCTGACGGCCGAAGAGAAGGAGAGGGGCGTCGTCGCCTTCTCGTCGGGCAACCACGCCCAGGGCGTGGCCCTGGCGGCCCGCAAGCTCGGCATGCCGGCCCTGATCGTCATGCCGCTGGATGCGCCGAGCGTGAAGGTCGAGGCGACGCGGGGCTTCGGGGCCGAGATCCGCTTCTTCGACCGCTTCAAGGAAGACCGCGAGGCGATCGCCGCCGAGATCGCGGACCAGCGCGGCATGATCGTCGTGCCGTCCTACGACGACCCGCACATCATCGCCGGCCAGGGCACGGTGGGGCTGGAGATCATCGCCCAGGCCGAGGCGGCCGACGCGACCCTGGACAAGGTGCTCTGCCCCGTCGGCGGCGGCGGGCTGATCGCCGGAACCTCGACGGCGGTGAAGGCCCTGTCGCCGGCCACCCAGGTCTGGGGCGCCGAACCCGCGGGCTTCGACGAAACCCGCCGCTCGCTGGGCAGCGGCCATCGCGAGGTGATCGACCCCGACGCCCGCTCGTTCTGCGACGCCCTGCTGACCCCGATCCCCGGCGCCCTGACCTGGCCGATCAACAGCCGGACGCTCACTGGGATCGCCGCCGTCACCGACGACGAGGTGGCGAGCGCCATGCGCTGGGCTTTTGCGAACCTCAAGCTGGTGGTCGAGCCGGGCGGCTGCGTGGCTTTGGCCGCGGCGCTGTCGGGCAAGATCGACCTGTCCGGCCAGACGGCGGCCATCGTGCTGTCTGGCGGGAATGTGGATCCGGCGGTGTTCAAGCAAGTTCTCTGATCCTTCTCCCCTTGCGGGAGAAGGTGGCGGCCGAAGGCCGACGGATGAGGGGTCTCTCAGAAAGACCAACCGCGACGACCACTGACGAGCAGACGGCAACTTGAGATTGTTCTCAATTTGTTCCATGCTCCGTGCATGGCCGCCATCGCCCAAGCCCGCCACATGCGCCGCGCGCCCGTCTCCACCGAGCGCCTGCTATGGACCCTCCTGCGCGACCGCCAGCTCGACGGTCTGAAGTTCCGGCGGCAGGTCCTCCTGGGCCGCTACATCGCCGATTTCGTCTGTTTTCGGCATCGGCTGGTGATCGAGGCGGACGGTCCGCACCACGACGAGCGCGACCGGGATCTGGTTCGCGATTCCTGGCTACGGGAGCAGGGCTTTCGGGTGATGCGGTTTCCGAACCGGACGGTGCAGGAAGATCGGGAGACGGTGCTCGCGGCCATACTGGCGGCGTGCGGTCGCTAGCATTCGCCGTGCGCGGCGGCGCCGGCTTTCGACCCCTCATCCGACGCCTATCGGCGCCACCTTCTCCCGCAAGGGGAGAAGGAAGCTCGAGCACGCCCACTTTCTCCCCACCCCCTAGCGGCGGTCAAAACCACCCGCTAGGGTCCGCGCCTTCGAATGAACCGCTCGAAAAGAACAGCGACGATGAAACGCCTTCTCCTCGCCACGGCCCTGATCGCCGCGCCCATGCTCGCGCATGCGGCCGACGCGCCCAAGATTGACCCGGCCCGCCTGTCGCAGCACATCAAGGTGCTGTCCTCGGACGAATTCGAGGGCCGGGGTCCCGCCACCGAGGGCGAGAAGAAGACCGTCGCCTACATCACCCAGCAGATGCAGGCGATCGGCCTGGAGCCGGCCGGCGACCTGCAAAAGGACGGCAAGCGCGCCTGGACCCAGGACGTGCCGCTGGGCAAGTTCGAGATCAAGGGTCCGGTCGCCGCCCACATCATGACGGCGTCGAACCACATCAATCTGGCCCAGGGCGAGCAGATCGCCATCCGCGCGGCCATGACCAATGTCGACAAGGTGTCGATCAAGGACGCGCCGCTGGTCTTCGCCGGCTACGGCGTCACCGCGCCGGAACGCAACTGGGACGATTTCAAGGGCCTGGACGTCAAGGGCAAGATCGTCGTCGTGCTGATCAACGACCCGGACTTCGAAACGGGTAAGGGCGACTTCGGCGGCAAGGCCATGACCTATTACGGCCGCTGGACCTACAAGTACGAAGAGGCCGCCCGCCGCGGCGCCGCCGGCCTGCTGATCGTCCACGAGACCGCGCCCGCCTCCTACGGCTGGAACACGGTCAAGAACTCCAACACCAACACGATGTTCGACATCGTCCGCAAGGACCCGGGCAAGAGCCACCCGCCCCTGGAAGGCTGGATCCAGCGTGACCTGGCCGTCGAGCTCTTCAAGCAGGCGGGCCTGGACTTCGAGGCCCTGAAGCAGCAGGCCCAGACCCGCGACTTCAAGCCGGTGGACCTGAAGGCCACCTTCTCGGCCGACTACGCCGTCGACCACCAGGTCATCGTGTCCAAGAACATCGCCGGCCGGGTGAAGGGCACGAAGTTCCCCGACGAGAGCATCATCTACAGCGGCCACTGGGACCACCTGGGCGTGGGCCTGCCGGACGCCAAGGGCGACAAGATCTACAACGGCGCGGTCGACAACGCCGACGGCATCGCGGCTTTGCTGGAGCTCGGCCGGGCCTTCAAGGCCGGCCCCGCGCCGCAGCGCTCGGTGCTGTTCCTGGCCGTGACGGCGGAAGAAAAGGGCCTGCTGGGCTCGGAATACTACGCCGCCAACCCGCTGTTCCCGCTGGCCAAGACGGTCGCCGACCTCAACATCGACGCCCTGTCGGCCGCCGGTCCGGCCAAGGACGTCACCACCTCGGGCGACGGCAAGGTCGATCTGCAGGACATGCTGGTGGCCAAGGCCAAGGAAGAGGGCCGTTACTTCACGCCCGATCCGACGCCGCAGGCCGGCCACTTCTACCGCTCGGACCACTTCCCCTTCGCCAAGCGCGGCGTGCCGGCGATCTCGGTCGGCTCGGGCGCCGATCTCGTGAAGGGCGGCAAGGAAGCCGGCGAGAAGGCCGAGGAAGACTACACCACCAACCGCTACCACCAGCCGGCCGACGAATGGTCGGCGGACTGGGACCTGTCGGGCCAGGCGATGGACATCGGCCTGTTCTACAAGGTCGGCGCGGATCTCGCGAACTCCCGCGTTTGGCCCGAGTGGCAGGCGGGCTCGGAGTTCAAGGACCTGCGCGACAAGACCAAGGCCGAACGTAAGTAAGAGAAAAGTAGCCCGATCACCCCCGCGAAGGCGGGGGCCCAAGCCGAGTCGACCGCGCGCGCCGTGGCCAGCTCAGCTTGGGTCCCCGCCTTCGCGGGGAAGAACGGTGAAGAATAAAAATGACCGCCTCCGTCTTCGATCTCTTCAAGCTGGGCGTCGGCCCTTCCAGCAGCCACACCATGGGGCCGATGACGGCGGGGGTGATGTTCGTCGAGCGGCTGCGCGCCGCCGGCAAACTGCCCCTCACGGCCAGGGTCGAGACCCGGCTCTATGCGTCGCTGGCCCTGACCGGCAAAGGCCACGCCACCGACCGCGCCGTGATCCTGGGCCTGATGGGCTTTTCGCCCGCCGACCTCGATCCCGACGCCGGCGAGGCGGCTCTGGCGGAAACCAAGGCCACCCAGTGGCTGCTGCTCGGCGGCGAGGTCGGGATCGGCTTCGACGAGGCCCGCGACATCGTCTTCGCCGGTCACGAGCGCCTGCCCCAGCATCCGAATGCGCTGACCTTCACCGCCTATGACGCGGCCGGCGAGGTGCTGGCCGAGCGCACCTATTTCTCGATCGGCGGCGGCTTCGTGCGCGACGAGAGCGAGATGGGCCGCAACGCCCCGCCCGAGGAAGGTCCGGCCATCCCGTTCCCGTTCGAAAGCTCGGCCGACCTCTTGGAACGCGCCGACCAGGCCGGCCTGACCATCGCCCAGGTGATGGCCGCCAACGAGCTGGCCCGGATGAGCGAGGGCGAGATGAACGCCGGCCTCGACCGCATCTTCGGGGCCATGGAGGCCTGTATCGACCGGGGCATGCGCGAGGACGGGATCCTGCCCGGCGGCCTGTCGGTCAAGCGCCGCGCCCGCCAGATCCACCAGACCATCCTTGGTCGGATGGAGCGCCAGATGAGCGATCCGCTGGCGGCCATGGACTTCGTCAACCTGTGGGCCATGGCGGTCAACGAGGAGAACGCCGCCGGCGGCCGCGTCGTCACCGCCCCGACCAATGGCGCGGCGGGCCTGGTGCCGGCCGTGCTGCGGTTCTTCATGCGCTTCCACAAGGGCACGCCCGAGCAGGCGCGGGTGTTCCTGCTGACGGCCGCGGCGATCGGCGCGCTCTACAAGCGCAACGCCTCGATCAGCGGGGCCGAGGTCGGTTGCCAGGGCGAGGTGGGCGTGGCCTGCTCGATGGCGGCCGGCGGGCTCTGCGCCGCGCTGGGCGGGACCAACGCCCAGATCGAGAACGCCGCCGAGATCGGCATGGAGCACAACCTGGGCCTCACCTGCGATCCCATCGGCGGCCTGGTCCAGATCCCCTGCATCGAGCGCAACGCCATGGGCGCCATCAAGGCCATCGACGCCGCCCGCCTGGCTTTGCTCGGCGACGGCCAGCACTCGGTGTCGCTGGACAAGGTCATCGCCACGATGAAGCGCACGGGCGAGGACATGAACGAGATCTACAAGGAGACCTCGCTCGGCGGCCTGGCCGTGGGCCTGTCGGTGAACCGGGTGGAGTGCTGAGGCGGAGCTAGGCCTGGAGCCGCTCCAGCCCCCGATGCCAGACGTGCCGGACGGTTTCCAGGGCGTCTATGACGTCCTTCGCCGAGCGGTTCGATTGCGTGAGCTGGCGCTGATAGATCGTCATGAAATTGTAGAGCGGCATCTGCGTGATATCGACGAACGATCGAGCGGCCGAGACGACGAGCAGCCCATCGATGTGTTCCGACAGCGGGTGCGTCCCGTCCAGCGGAGAGACCCAGGTCCGGATGTCGATGCGGGCAAACGCGCTTTGGTAGGTCGAGGCGGTCCGGTCGAGATCGACGAGGTACCTCTGGGCCGGTTGCTCGGCCGTGGGCCGGTCGGCCGCGGCGGCGGCGAGCCTGATGATCAGCCGGGCCTCTGACTTTGAGAGGGAGGCGAAGTCCGCTTCCAGGGCGCCGGGAACGTCGCCGGCCCCGTAGCCGTAGCTATGGTGTACGATCCTGTCCAACGCCGTGACCGGCACGTTCACCTGGTCTTGCGGATCGGGCGACTGGCGGAACGCCGCGTCGTCGAGCAGATGCCGAGCGGCGGCCAACTGTTCCAGAGCCTGGACGGCGTCGCTGTCGGCGCCTTTGTTCAGCAACGTGTTGAGCGGCGTCAGCTTGGCCATGTCGGCTCCCTCGCATCGATTGGTGGGGCTCAACTTCCGAGAGGCGAATTAACAAACTCCACCGACGGCGCCCCTTTCCACCTGATCGCCGATAATTAGAATGAGCGTTTGAAAGAGCGCCGCCCCCGTCCCAGGTTAGAGCGGCCCGGCAGGAGGATCCCCATGCGCGACTACCTGAAGTTCTACATCGACGGCCAATGGGTCGAGGCGAAGTCCGACAAGACGGTGGATGTCATCAACCCCGCCACCGAGGCCGTCGCCGGCCGGGTGACCCTGGGTTCGGTGGAAGACGTGGACCTGGCCGTTCGCGCCGCCCGCAAGGCCTTCGCCACCTTCTCCCAGACCAGCCGCGAAGAGCGCATCGACCTGCTCGAGCGGATCATTTCCGAGTACCAGAAGCGCTTCGAGGACATGGCCAAGGCCATCACCGAGGAGATGGGCGCCCCCGCCTGGCTGGCCCAGCGCGCCCAGGCGGCGATGGGCATCGCCCACGTCCAGACGGCGCTGCAGGTGCTGAAGGACTACAAGTTCGAAGAGGATCGCGGCACCACGCGTCTCGTGAAGGAGCCGATCGGCGTCTGCGCCTTCATCACCCCGTGGAACTGGCCGGTGAATCAGATCGCCTGCAAGGTCGCGCCCGCCCTGGCCGTCGGCTGCACCATGGTGCTGAAGCCCTCGGAAATCGCGCCGTTCTCGGCCTGGGTGTGGACCGAGATCCTCGAGGCCGCCGGCGTGCCGGCCGGGGTGTTCAACCTGGTCAATGGCGACGGCCCCACGGTCGGCGCGGCGCTGTCGAGCCATCCTGAAGTCGACATGGTGTCGTTCACCGGCTCGACCCGCGCCGGCATCGAGGTGGCCAGGAACGCCGCCCCGACCGTCAAGCGCGTGCACCAGGAACTGGGCGGCAAAAGCCCCAACATCATCCTCGACGACGCCGACTTCCAGCGCGCCGTCGGCGGCGGCGTGGCCTCGGTGATGATGAACTCGGGCCAGTCGTGCAACGCCCCCACCCGCATGCTGGTGCCCGTGGGGCGCATGGACGAGGTGATCGCCATCGCCAAGGCCGCCGCCGAGGCCCACACGGTCGGCGACCCCAGCGGCAATTCCAAGCTCGGCCCGGTCGTCTCCGAGGTGCAGTGGACCAAGATCCAGGGCCTGATCCAGAAGGGCGTCGACGAGGGCGCGACCCTGGTGTCCGGCGGCCCCGGCAAGCCCGAGGGGCTGGAGACCGGCTACTACGTCAAGCCGACCGTCTTCGCCAACGTCACCCCCGACATGACCATCGCCAAGGAAGAGATCTTCGGCCCGGTGCTGTCGATCCTCGGCTACGACAGCGTCGACCAGGCCGTCGAGATCGGCAACGACACCGAATACGGCCTGGCCGCCTACGTCTCGGGCGGCGATCCGGAAGGCGTCCGCAAGGTCGCCGCCAAGCTCCGCGCCGGCCAGGTCAATCTCAACGGCGCCAGTCCCGACCTGATGGCCCCGTTCGGCGGCTACAAGATGAGCGGCAACGGCCGCGAATGGGGCGACCACGCGTTCGGCGAGTTCCTCGAGACCAAGGCCATCCTGGGCTACGCGCCCAAGCAGGCGGCTGAGTAGTCCTTCTCCCCTTGCGGGAGAAGGTGTCGGCGTAGCCGACGGATGAGGGGTCTCTCAGACCTGAAACGCCGCGACAGCTGATCGGCCGTCGCGGCGTTTTGCGTTCGTGCGACCCCTCACCCGACCCCGCTCCGCGGGGCCACCCTCTCCCGCAAGGGGAGAGGGATCACCAGGAAACCGCCGCCCGGGTCAGCACCAGGGTCTTGTCCGACAGCCCCCAGGCCATCAGCCCGTCGGGCTTGGCCCCCGGCGAGGGCGTGGCGCGGGGCCAGCCTTCGCGGACTTCCAGGGCGGCGGCCTCGACGCGGCCGGAGCCGTTCAGGCGGCTGAAGCTGAGGGTCACGCCGCTGGGGTCGGGGGCGTGGTAGGTCAGGCTGGTCCACTCGCCGGCCTTGGTGGTCAGGGGCACGGGGCGGCCGTTGAGGCGGGCGCCGGCCAGCATGCCGTCGGGCCTGATCCGCACCGTGACATATTCGGCGCCGGGACCGGGGATCACCCGCACCAGCAGCCGCTCGCCGGCCTGTTCCAAGACGAGTTGCGGCGGGTCCAGCGGCACGGGCCGGGCGTCGGCCAGCCAGGCCTTGGACTTGAAGAACGGGACCAGTTCCTGCTGCACCGGCGTGCCGCCCTGGGCGGTCAGGGCCCCGCGCGACCAGGCGTCCAGCCGCGGCAGGGTCGAGATCCGGTAGGCGCGGCCGGTCGACAGGTCCGAAAGATGCGCGGCCTCGGTCAATTCCGGCCGCGTGGCGCTGGCCCCGGCCAGCACGGCGTAGGCCACCAGCGCCGCGCCCAGGCCGGCGACCAGGGTGGCGGGGATGGCCGCCAGCTTCAGGGCCGAGAAGTCGTGGGCCAGGGGGATCAGGGCCGGCAGGGCCAGCAGGCCGAACGCCGCCAGGATCGCCGGCAGCTCGACGCCCAGCCCTGCGAAGGTCCAGCCGCCCCAGGCGCCGACCTGGGCGACCACGGCGACGGCCGCCAGGGCCACGAAGAAGGTCAGGGCCAGGGCCACGCGCTTGTTGCGGGTGCCGCCCTTGGCCAGCACCAGCACCGCCGCCAGGGCCGCGACCAGCAGCGGCCACGTGGTCATCACCGAGCCGCCGGGCAGCAGCACCATGGTCGCGATGGCGATGGCCAGCAGGCCGACCAGCGCCCCGATCCAGGCCCCCAGCACGCCCACCGGCTTGCCCAGCGAGGCCCAGACCAGCACGGCGGCGGCGACGCCGAGACCGAGACCGATCGGATCCAGCGCCGGCCCGCCGACCAGGCAGGTGAGGCCGCCGGCGGCCAGGGCCAGCAGGCTGGGCCAAATCCGCGCCGCGCCCTTGGCCTGGCCGATCACCACGGCCAGGGCCGTGCCGACGAGCAGCGCCGTGCCGCCCAGCAGCAGCGGGTTGAACCGGCCCAGCAGGGCGTAGTGGCCCTGCAAATCCACGATGCCCAGCAGCTTGCCGGCCAGGTGCAGCACCAGGCCGCCCGAGACGCCCACCAGCAGGAAGCCGCACAGGCCCTTGAGCAGTTCGACGACGCTGGTCGTCTTGATCATCAGGCCGCGCACCAGGGCGTAGAGCACCAGCGCGCCGGCCAGGGCCAGCAGGCCCCAGGCGACCTCGACCGGATAGCTGACCATCACCAGGCCGAAGAGGTCCGAATAGACCGCGTTGGGCGCCTTGGCCGGCAGGTCGGCGGCGGTCGCCAGGGCGCGCACCGTCGGCAGCACCTGGTCGCCCAGGTGTTGCAGGCTGCCCTGGTCGAGATGGTCGGCGCGGGCCAGGGGCGTGTGATAGGCCAGCTGGTCGTCGATGAAGGCGAAGTTCAGCCCCGGCAGGCCAGCCTTCACCGCGTGGGTGAAGTCGGTGTCGTTGGGCATCTTCTCGTAGACCGCCGCGGCCAGGGAGTTGGCGGCCGGGCGGATGGCCTCGCGGGCGAAGAGGTGCATCAGGGCGCCGTTGCCGGGGCCGGTCTGGAACATCGCCGCCCGGCCGGAATCGCCGCGCGCCTCCATGTTGATCACCAGGCCCACGCGCTCGCGCAGCGGGTCGCGGGCGAAGAAGGCGTCGGCGCCCAGCAGGCCCTGCTCCTCGCCGTCGGTGAACAGGAAGATCACGTCGCGGGCCGGCTTGGGTCCCGCCTTCAGGGCGCGGGCCACCTCGAGGGCGGCGGCCACGCCGGCCGCGTCGTCGGCCGCGCCGGGCGAGTTGGCCACCGAGTCGTAGTGGCTCATCACCAGCACGGCGGGCTTGGTGCGGTCAGCGCCCGGCAGCACGCCGATGACGTTCTGCACGGCCCCGGCCGACAGGAACCGGCCCTGGCTGCGCGCCGGGGCGTAACCCTCGTCGGCGCGCACGGCCAGCTCCAGCCCCAGCGACGAGATCCGGCTCATCAGGTGCTCGCGCACCCGCACGATGTCGGTCGAGCCGGTGGGGTGGGGGCGCAGGGCGATGGTCCGCACGTCGGCCATGGCCCGCGTGGCCGAGAAGGCGTCGGGCGGCGCGGTCGCGGGCAGGGGCGGCGGCGCGCGCTGGGCCAGGGCGGCCAGGGCCAGGCCCAGCAGCAGGCAGATCCAGAACCCCAGGAGTCTGATCGCTTTCATTCGCGGCTCGCCCTCGCGTCTTCCCGGCGGTTCGCCCCCGTCAGGTGAGGTTAGAGGGGCGAGGGTGGGGGTGTTCGCGCGAACGGGAAACGGGAAAAGGCGGGCGTGCGGAGCGAAAATGCGCCGGCTGCGTCTCGCGTCAGCGCGTCGTCGGCTCGACCAGCAGGGGCGGCGTGCTGTCCATGAACTGCAGCCAGCTGGCCCAGACGGTGCGGGTGCGCGACTGGGTGACCAACTGCCAGCAGTCCTCGTACATGGCTCCGCGAATGGTGCCGTCGCTGAACCGCGTATAGACGGCCGAGCACTCGGCCTTGCGGAAGGCCTCCCACGCCGTCTGCGAGGCGTCGAACTCGGCCAGGGCGGCCTTGGCCGAGGCGCCGGTGAACTCATCCCGCGCCTCTTCCGTCAGGCGCTTGCGGGCCGTGGCGAGGTAGCGGGCCAGCTCGCGGTCGGCCCGGCGGGAATATTCGGCCTGGCAGGCGTTGATCTCGGGCGTGGATCCGGCGCGCTCGCAGATCGCCGGCTTGTCCGAGGTCGCCGCCAGCAGCTTGATCTGCCGCTGATAGGCGGCCGACAGGCAGGCGATGTCGACGCAGGCGGCGCGCTGCTTCAGCCAGGCCGTCTGCCGGGTCTTCACCGAGGTCGGATCGGCCGAACGGTCGAGCGCGCCGCGATAGGCGCCCTCGAGCTGGGAGTCGAAGGCGTCGAGATCGGGGTCTTCGCAGATCAGGCGCTCGACCTGGCTGGCGGCCTTCTTGCAGTCGAAGCTGGCGGCGCTTGCGGCTCCGCACCAAAGCAGGGCCGCGCCGAGCAGGACGGCGGTCAGGCCTGGTCGGGTCCACGCGCCCGACGCATCAAGATCCCAAACGCCCGCCATCGATCTTTCCCCAAAGCCGCCATCGTTCGATGGCCCAGCCTAGCCGCGCCGCCGGCCATCTTACACCCCGGGTTGATGTCTGGGCGCGGTCTCGCCAACGAAAAAGGGCGGCCCTCGCGGACCGCCCTTCCCGTGTTTCCCCAGGCGCCGGATCCCGTGACCGGGCTCTGGCGGCTCGGATCAGAACTTCGCCCGCAGGGTCACGCCGTAGGTGCGCGGCGCGCCGAGGAAGGCGTCGTAGGTGATGGTGTCCTTGGAGGCCGAGTAGGTCGGCGAGGTCGCCGAGAGGCCCGACGAGCCTTGCAGCGGCCCGTTGAACACCACCTGATAGTACTCTTCGTCGAACAGGTTCTGGGCCCACAGTTCGGCGGTCCACTTGTCGTCCGCGTCGCCGATGCCGATGCGGGCGTTGACCACCGTGTAGGCGTCCTGGTGCTTCAGCGGGAACAGGTCCGAGCCGGTGTTGTAGTCCGACACGTACTTGGCGCCGATGTTGTACTTGGCCTTCAGGGTCGCGCCGACCGGGTGCGAGTAGCTGATCGAGGCCGACCCCGACCATTCCGGCGCGAACGACACCTGGCTGCCGGGCAGCAGCGACAGGGCGTTGTTCGGGTCGTTCGGGATCGACTGATCGCCGTACTCGGTCTTGGCGTAGGTCAGGCCGCTCTGGATGGTCAGGCCGCGCAGCGGGGTGAACCACAGGAAGTCGGCGTCGACGCCCTTGGAGGTCACTTCCGGCACCGAGCGCACCGCGAACGAGGTGCCCAGGAAGGTGTTCAGCTGGAAGTCGGTGAACTTCTGGTAGAAGCCCGTGAAGTTCAGCAGCACCGAGCGGTTGAACAGGGTGTTCTTGACGCCGATTTCATAGCTGTCGACGAATTCGGCCGGGAACGAGGTGTCGTAGATCGGCGTCACGCCGTTGCCGCCGCTCTGGGTGCCGTTCGACGACTGGGTGCGGTCGAGGTTGTAGCCGCCGCCCTTGTAGCCGCGGGCCGCCGACGCATAGGCGAACACCGACGGGTTGAAGCGGTACGAGGCCTTGACCGTGCCGGTCCATTCGCGGTCGGTGCGGCTTTGCTGGGTGCCGCGGCCGTTGAACAGCGGGTTGGCCCAGGGCAGGCACATGTTGCCGACGACGGTCGAGACCAGGGTGGTGCCGGTCGAGGTGGCGAACAGGGCCGCCGGCACGCCGCGGGCGACCAGCTGCTGGGCGACGCGGGTCTGGCCGGCGGTGGTCAGCAGGGCCGCGCAGCCCGGCGCGGAGCCGGTCTGGTAGGTGTCCAGGTCCTTGCTCTCGGAGGTGTAGCGCAGGCCCAGGGTGATATCGAAGGCCTCGGTGACCTTCAGGGTGTTGTTGGTGAACAGCGCCACGGTCTTGGAGCGCTGGTTGTAGGTGTCGTGCAGGCCGGTGCCGGTCGGGAACGACGAACCGTAGCTCAGGGCCGTCACCTGCGAGGCGAACAGCGCGCTGTTGGCCTGGTTGACGGTGATCCCGGCGGTGGCCAGCGAGCTGGCGATGCCCGACAGGATGATCGTCGACATGTAGGCTTCGTAGTCGGCCCCGAACTTGAAGTTGGCCTCGTTGTCGAGGCGCTCGTCGGCCAGGAAGGCGCCGACCAGCCAGTTCAGGCGCTCGGTGTTCCCCGCCAGGCGCAGTTCCTGGGTGTAGGTGGTGAACTCGGCGTAGTTGGTGCCGTCCTTGGCGCGGTAGGTGATGTCGGCGGCGGTGAAGTCGCTGTCCTGGCCGGTGTCGGTGCGCCAGTTACGGATGGCGCTGATCGAGGTCAGGGTGCCGATCGGCAGGTCGATGTCGGCCTGCAGCGAGATGCCCTTGTCTTCCACTTCCTGCGGCGAGCCGCGGTTGGAATAGGCCACGCGCTTGAACGGGTCGGCCGGATTGGCGATGCCGGTGCCGGTGCTGAGGGCGTTGACCACGGCGTAGGTCGGGCCGGTGCGGATCTGCACGGCGCCGCAGCAGTTTTCGTCGCGCTTGGTGTAGTCGGCGATGATCTTGAAGGTGGCGTTGTCGTCCGGCACGAACAGCAACTGGCCGCGCACGGTGTAGAAGTTCTGGTCGGCGTCTTCCTTCTCGGCGCTGGGGCCTTCGCCCGTCACCACCGTGTTGAAGCCGTCGCGCTTGCGGGCGGCGGCGTACAGGCGGCCGGCCCACTTGTCGCTGCCGAACAGCGGCCCGGTGACCGAGGCGGCCAGGCCCTTGGCGTCGTAGTTGCCGACCGTGGCCTCGACATTGGCCCCGAAGCCGAACTCCGGCTCCTTGGTGATGATGTTGATGACGCCGGCCGAGGTGTTCTTGCCGAACAGGGTGCCTTGCGGGCCCTTCAGCACCTCGATGCGCTCCATCTCGCCCAGGTCGCCGAACGACACGCCGTTGCGCGGGCGATAGACGCCGTCGATCACCACGCCGACCGAGCTTTCCAGGCCGGGGTTGTCGCCGACCGTGCCGACGCCGCGGATGCGGGCGGTGGTCGAGGCTTCCGACGTGGTCGAGGTCACGGTCAGGCCCGGGGTCAGGATCGTCAGGTCCTTGATGTCCTTGACGCCGGTGTCCTGCAGCAGCTTGGCGCCGACCGCGGTGACCACCACCGGGGTGTCCTGCAGGTTCTGCTCGCGCTTCTGGGCGGTGACGATGATGCTGTCGACGGTGAGGGTTTCGGGCTCCTGGGCGGCCGCCGCGGCCGTGTCCTGAGCATGGGCGACGCCGATCGCGGCGACGCCCGCGAGCACGACGGCGGACGCCGTGCCGCGAAGCACCTGGGTAAAGCGCATTTCCTACCTCGGTTCGTTATGACGAGAGCGCTTGCACCGCCCCCGCCGGCTTTTTGATTGGCCTACACCCGAACGATTGTTCGAATGGACAGCCAATGGTTATGGGCGGTCCGGATGCTCGGCAAGCGAAATCCTTGCTGGAACACGGATCGAGAGTTGCTGTTGCGAAACTGCGACAGCGTTATGTGAACATCCGCGCTTTCTTAAAACCGCGCGGCGGGGGCGGGCTTCTTGCGCGCGGGCGGCGCCGGGCGCATCTGGCGCACATGCCGGTCTCCGAACGCTATCGCCCCGATCCCCGATTCGCCGGCCTCGTCGCGCAGGCGGGCGAGTTCGCCGACCCCGTCGCCCCGGCCGACTTTCCGCAGACGATCCTGCGCTTCCGCAACGATCGCGCGGCCGCCACGGTGGGGCTCGCGGGGCTGACCGACGCCGAGTGGATTTCGCATTTCGCGCGCTTCCAGGCCTTGCCGGACAATCAGTCCCGGCCCCTGGCCATGCGCTATCACGGCCACCAGTTCCGCTCTTACAACCCCGAGCTCGGCGACGGTCGCGGCTTCCTGTTCGCGCAACTTCGAGAGGCCGGTTCGGACCGCCTGCTCGACCTGGCCACCAAGGGCTCGGGCCAGACCCCCTGGTCGCGCCACGGCGACGGCCGGCTGACCCTGAAGGGCGGGATGCGCGAGATCCTGGCCGCCGGCCTGCTGGAGGCCCTGGGCGTTCCCACCTCGCGGGCCTTCTCGCTGGTCGAGACCGGCGAGGCCCTGACCCGCGGCGACGAGCCCAGCCCCACCCGCTCGGCGGTGCTGACGAGACTTTCCCATAGCCATGTACGCTTCGGGACCTTCCAGCGCCTGGCCTATTTCGAGCGCGCCGACCTGATCACGGCCATGGTCGACCACGTGGTCGAGACCTATTTCCCGCATCTGATCGACGCCCCCGACCGGCCGACGGCGATGTTCCAGGAGGTGGTGGCCCGCACCGCCCGCCTGGTCGCCCGCTGGATGGCCGCCGGCTTCGTGCACGGGGTGCTCAACACCGACAACATGGTCGTCACCGGCGAGAGCTTCGACTACGGCCCCTGGCGCTTCCTGCCGGGCAACGATCCCAACTTCACGGCCGCCTATTTCGACCATTCGGGCCTCTACAGCTTCGGCCGCCAGCCGGAGGCCGGGTTCTGGAACCTGCAGCAGCTGGCCGCCTGCCTGGCGCTGGTCTGCCCCGACCAGTCGGGCCTGATCGCCGCCCTCAACGGCTTCTCGGCCGCCTATCGCGACGCCCTGCGCGAGGCCGTGATCGCCCGCCTGGCCGTGAAGAGCCGGGGCGAGGAGGCCGACGTCGCGCTGGTCAACGCCGCCTTCAAGGCCCTGGCCGAAGGAACCAAGCTTTCCGGCGGCGAGGCCCTGCGCTGGGAACCGTTCTTCTTCGACTGGTTCGGCGGCGAGGCTTCGCAAGTCCGCGCCCTGGAGGGGCCGCGCGGCGCGCTCTACCAGGACCCGGTCTTCGCCGACTTCCGCGCCCGCCTCTCGGCCTTCGAGCCGGATCGTCCGGAGCGCCTGGAAAACCCCGTGTTCGGACGAACCGAGCCCGAGGAACTGCTGATCGACGAGGTCGAGGCCCTGTGGGCCCCGATCGCCGAGGCCGACGACTGGGCGCTGCTGAACGACAAACTCGCGCGGATCGAGATCGCCAGGCTGGCCTACAACCTCGACCAGTGACATAAGTTTGAGGCAATTATGCCGCATGCTGAGTTTTCCGGCGGGCTGGCCGGAACAAACGTCACGCTAGCGGTTTAAGCGACCTGGACGGCGGTCTATCAACCCCGCGGCTGACCCCCTTCCGGCGGGCGAGGCGGGCTCTGAGGTGGAGAAAAACGCATGCGCATCTTCCAACCGATCCTGCTGGTCTGCGCCGTGGCCCTGTCGTTCATCGGCGCCCTCGGCATCCCCGGCTGCGCCCGCGCCATCGGCGAAGCGCTCTCGGACGGCCCGGAACTGGCTTAAACGTCCTTCTCCCCTTGCGGGAGAAGGTGTCATCCGCAGGATGACGGATGAGGGGTCTCTCAAACGGGAGACGCCTCGCCCAGCCTGTCCGCCGTCGCGGCGGCGAGTTCTGAGAAACCCCTCACCCGACCCCGCTCCCGCAAGGGGAGAGGGATAAATTTACCACACCGCCCGCAACTTCCGCTTGCGCCGCTCGCGCGGCCCCTGGCGCGGGTTCGCGTAACCCTGTAATCGCCCGCCTCCCGATGAGGACTTCGAAGACCATGGCGCGCAAAGCCCCAGTCACGACCGTCAGCTACCAACTGGACCGCCAGGTCGAGGGTAATGGCGCGCGCGTGTCGGAGGGGAAGACGGCCTAGGTCCAAGCGGACTTCGGGAAGTACGGAAAAACCCCTCCTGGCCTTGGCCGGAGGGGTTTTTCGTTTTGCGCGGAAATTCCTCCGACCATGACGCCGGGAGGGGCGGATTGGAAAGGAGAAGCCCATGAGCGGCTTCACGCACATCGAAAGCGAAGGCGCGCCGATCAAGGCGTGGACCCAAGGCGTGCCGATCGAGGACTCGGCGCTCAAGCAGCTGCGCAACGTCGCCAGCCTGCCGTTCATCCACAAGCACGTGGCGGTGATGCCCGACGTGCACTGGGGGATGGGCGCCACCGTCGGCTCGGTGATCCCGACCTACAAGGCGATCATCCCGGCCGCCGTGGGCGTCGACATCGGCTGCGGCATGATGGCGGTGCGCACCTCGATCCGCGCCGAGCACCTGCCCGACAACCTGTTCGGCGTGCGCTCGGCCATCGAGGCCGCGGTGCCGCACGGCCGCACCGACAACGGCGGGCGCAACGACAAGGGCGCCTGGCAGGTTGAACCCCCGGCGGTCGCCGCCGAGAAGTGGGCCGGGCTGAAGGAGGGCTACGACGACATCGTCGCCCGCAACCCCAAGGCCGGCCACCCGCGCGGGTTCGGGCACCTCGGCACGCTGGGCACGGGCAACCATTTCGTCGAGCTGTGCCTCGACGAGGCCGGCGACGTCTGGGTGATGCTGCACTCGGGCTCGCGCGGCGTGGGCAACCGCTTCGGCACGTTCTTCATTGAGCGGGCCAAGCACGAGATGCGCCGCTGGTTCGTCAACCTGCCCGACGAGGACCTGGCCTACTTCGCCGAGGGCTCCGACGGCTTCGTCGACTACGTGCGGGCCGTGGCCTGGGCCCAGAAGTACGCCCGGGCCAACCGCGAGGTGATGATGCACGAGGTGCTGGGGGTGCTGCGCCAGCACTTCCCGGATCTGGTGGTGACGGAGGAAGCGGTGAACTGCCACCACAACTACGTCAGCAAGGAGAAGCACTTCGGCAAGGAGGTCTACCTCACCCGCAAGGGCGCGGTGTCGGCCAAGGCCGGAGAGCTCGGCATCATCCCCGGCTCGATGGGCGCCAAGTCGTTCATCGTGCGCGGCAAGGGCAACCCGGACTCGTTCTGCACCTGCTCCCACGGGGCGGGGCGGGCGATGAGCCGCAACGAAGCCAAGCGCCGGTTCACCGTGGCCGACCACATGGCCGCCACCGCCGGCGTCGAGTGCCGCAAGGACGAGGGCGTGATCGACGAAACCCCGATGGCCTACAAGGACATCGACGCCGTCATGGCCGCCCAGAGCGACCTGGTGGAAATCGTCCACACCCTGCGCCAGGTGGTGTGCGTGAAGGGCTAGCAGGACGCCGTCCGGTTGTGAAACCGGGCGGCGTTTCTGCGTGGGGGAGGCGGTCAGTGGCCGATCGACCAGCGGCCTTGCAGCCGCTGCGACAGCCAGCCGCCGCCGAGGCCGATGGCCATGCCGGCCGCCAGTTCGGCGACCGAGGCCAGGGCCGGTTCCAGGTGCGCGGCGAAGAAGGCGATCAGGCCCAGGAACCAGGCGGGGATGTTGTCGAGCAGGCGGACGGCCCGCATCGACACCACGGCCAGGGCGACGACGAAGACCACGACTCCGAGAGACACCGCGCCCAGGCTCGGACCCAGAATCCGCAAGGCCAGCACGGCGACGGCGCCGAGCGCCAGGCCGCAGGCCAGGCACAGCCAAGTCGCCAGGCCCTGCCGGGCCGAGAGCGGACGGGTGAACCAGGCCACCCATCCGATGAACATCACCCAGGGCGCAAGCCCAAGCGTCAGGCTGGTGGTGGCGGCGGCCGCCGCGGTGAGCGCCGCCACGCTCCCGAAGGCGAGGAAGGCCAGCGGGCGGCGGCCAGAGACGGACTGAAGATCGGTCATGGGAAACTCCGGAAGAAAGGCCGCCGACGCGAGGGGCGCGTCGGCGGCGTCGACTGTCGGGCGTCAGGCGCGTTCGGCGGGGCTCAGCAGGTTTTCGAGACCGATGTTGCGGTACATCTCGCGACGCATGCGATCGGCGACGGCGTTGACCACCTCGGCGCCGTCCTGGGACGGATCGACGTGCACCCGGAACGGCCGCCGGCCGAAGGGCGTGTCGACCACCCGCACGATCTGGCGCGCCACCTCGGCCGGATCGGCGTCTGCGGGTTCCAGCCCGGCCAGGCCCTTCAGCGCCTTGTCGGCGATCCCGGCATAGGGGCCGGCCTCGTACTCGGCGACGCGGGCCGTGTCGGAGGGCGAGCCGGAGTGGGCGAAGTGGTTGGTGCCCTTGGTGAAGGCGCCCGGCACCATGATCGTGGTCTCGACGCCCCAGAGGGCCAGTTCGGTGGAGTAGGAGACGGCCAGGGCGTCCATCGCCGCCTTGGCCGCGAAATAGGGCGCCAGGAACGGCGGGGTCCCGCCGCGCGTCGAGGACGAGCCGACCCAGACCAGCAGACCCTGTCCCCGGCCGCGCAGGTGCGGCAGGGCGGCGCGGTTGACCCGTTGGGCGCCCAGGACGTTGACGTCGTACTGCTGGATGTATTGGTCGGGGGTGAAGGCCTCGGCCGGGCCGAACATCATGTGGCCGGCGTTGTGGACGATGGTGTCGAGACGGCCGGCGTCCTCGAGGATGAAGGCGATCCCGGCTTCGGCGGACGCATCGGACTGGACGTCCAGCTCGGCGGTGCGCAGATCGACGCCCTGGGCCTTGGCCCAGGCGGCGGTCTCGGACACGCGGGGGGCGTTGCGCCCCTGGGTTTCGCGCATCGAGGCGTAGACGGTGTGGCCGGCCTGGGCCAGGGCCTTGGCGGTCATGAGGCCGAAGCCCGAGGAGGCGCCGGTGACGAGAATGACTTGCTTGGACATGACGAGATCTTTCCGAGGGGCTGTCCCGCCGTCGCTTCTGGCGATGTGGCTTGGGGACGAGGTTGTGGGTCGGGGCGTGGTGGCGCGTGCGGGGGTGGCGCGTGCGGGGGTCAGGCGATCCCGCCGTTGGCGCGCAGGGTCTGGCCGTTGATCCAGGCGCCGTCCGGGCCGGCCAGGAAGGCGACGGCGGCGGCGATGTCCTCGGGCTGGCCCAGCCGTTCCAGCGGGGCCATCTTCGACAGGCGGTCGACCACCTCCTGCGGCTTGCCGTCGAGGAACAGCTTGGTGGCGGTCGGGCCGGGGGCGATGGCGTTGACGGTGATGTTGCGGCCGCGCAGTTCCTTGGTCAGGACGCTGGTCATGGCCTCGACCGCCGCCTTGGTCGCCGCATAGACGCCGTAGGTCGGCTGCAGCATTGTGGTGACGCTGGACGAAATGTTGATGATCCGGCCGCCGTCGCGCAGGCGGCGCGAGGCTTCGCGCAGGGTGTTGAAGCTGCCCTTCAGGTTCACCGCCACCTGGCGGTCGAACAGGGCGTCGTCGCTGTCGGCGATCGTGGCCAGCTGCATGATCCCGGCGTTGTTGACCAGCACGTCCACGCCGCCGAAGGCCGCCTGGGTGGTGTCGAACAGCCGGGCCACGGCGGCGGCGTCGGCGATGTCGGCCTGGGCGGCGACGGCGCGCCCGCCGGCCGCCTCGATCCGGGCCACCAGGGCCTCGGCCGGGTCGGCCCGGCCGGCGTAGTTGACGACGACGACGAAGCCGTCGCTGGCCAGCCGCTCGGCGACCGCGGCGCCGATGCCGCCCGAAGCGCCGGTGACAATGGCGACCTTGTTGGCGAGGTGGGTCATGGGTCTGTCTCCTTGAGGGCCACCGGTCGTCGGCGGCTGATGAGGAGACAGTGCCTGTTTGCTTTTGCGCGATAATCAGGCACAAACTGGCATCACTATTCGAAAGTGCGAACAATGGATCGGTTCGAGGCGATGCGGGCCTTCACCCGGATCGTGGAGCGGCGCAGCTTCACCCGGGCGGCCGAGGACCTGGGCCTGCCCCGCTCGTCGGTCACCGACGCGGTCAAGGGGCTGGAGGCCCGGCTGGGCGTGCGGTTGCTTCAGCGTACGACCCGCCATGTCAGCCCCACGCTGGACGGCGAGGCCTATTACCGCCGCTGCGTCGACCTCATCTCCGACCTGGAAGACGCCGAGGCCGGCTTCACCGGCGCCAAGCCCTCAGGACTGGTGCGGATCGACGTCCACGGCACCCAGGCGCGGCACTTCCTGCTGCCGGGCCTGCCTGGTTTCCTGGAGGCCTATCCCGACATCCGCCTGCACATCGGCGAGGCGCACCAGGCGATGGACATGGTGCGCGAGGGCTTCGACTGCATGCTGCGGGCCGGCGAGCTGACCGTCGACAGTTCACTGATCCGCCGGCGGCTGGCGACCCTGCCGCGCGGCACCTTCGCCAGCCCCGACTATATGCGCCGCTTCGGCCTGCCGCGAACGCCGGACGAGCTGGAGAGCGGCGGCCACCGGATGGTCGGCTATTACGCCCCCGACGCGCCGGAGATCGCGCCTTTCGACTTCACCGTCGGCGGCCAGTCGCGCCGCATGGTGCTGCCGGCCGCCATCACCGTGACCGGGCCGGAGACCAACGTCGCTTCGGCCTGTCTGGGGCTGGGCCTGATCCAGGTGCCCAAGTACCGGGTCGCGGCCGACCTCGCCGCCGGCGTGCTGGTCGAGGTGCTGGCCGACCATCCGCCCGCGCCCCTGCCCGTGCACGTGCTCTATTCGCACACAAGACAGCTCTCGCCGCGCCTTCGCGTGGTCATCGAGTGGATGGCCGAGCAATTTCGGGAACGCGCGACCTAGCCGGGTTCTCGCTCACCCCTCCCAATCCGCCAGCACCCCCGCCCGCGCTAGGCTGCCGAACAGCCGCTGCACGTTGCCGGCGTTGGTCCGGGCCATCTCGACCATCCGCGCCGCCATCGCCGCCGGCAGGGCCGCGACCACGCCGTCGGCTTCGCGGCGGCAGAAGCCCAGCGTCTCCAGTTCAGCCACCCGGCGGCGGACGGTTTCGCGTGGCAGGTTGAGGGTGGCGGCGAGGGCGGCGACGCGGGTGGGGCGGCCCAGGCGGGCCAGGCCGCCGGCCGGGTCGAGGTCGGCCGTGATGGGGCCCGTCTCCTTCCCATTGGCGGCGGGGCGCGTGGCGATCAGCGCCAGCTCCATCAGCACGCGGCTGCTGACGACGTCGCCGGTCAGGGCGATCAGGTCGGCGCAGGCGCGCAGGGTGTATTCGGAGAGGGCCCAGTTGGCGGCGCGCACCGGCGGTTCGGTTCCAGGCGGGGCGGAAGGCGGGGCGGGCTCGAAGGCGGGCAGGGCGCCCAGGGCTTTCAGCGTCTCGTAGAACCGCCGGGCGCGGTCGTAGCGGGCCCGCTGGTCGGCGACATAGGACGGCGAGGTGGTCAGGCTGTGGGGCGCGACCATGCCCTGGGGGCCGATCACGCACAGGCCGGCCTTGGCCAGCCGGCGGGCGCGCCGGCGCACGGTCTCGAACGGCAGGTTCAGCGACTGGGCCACGGCGTTGACGCTGACCGGCCGGCGCAGGTCGTCCGGGGCCGAGACGCTGGGGCCGCCATAGGCCTGGCGCAGGTCGGGCGCGCGCTTGACCGGGGCCATGTTGGCGTCCAGCGCGGCGGTCAGGATCAGGGCGTCGAGCAGCTCGTGGTCGCCGCGGGTGATCTCGACCGTGTCGCGCACATGGTCGAGGCTGGCGCGGGCGACCGCCCAGAAGCGGTGGTCGTCGAGGCGAAGGGCGGTGGTCGTCGCCGGGGGGGAAGCGAACATCAGACGCGATAGGGGGCGGGGTGCGAACGGGGGTATCGGAGTAATACCCATTTTGGGTCGCGCCTGCTTACAGATTTTACGGGTATTGCTAAACCCGCCCTTCGGGGTTGATCGGGGAGGCGCGCCATGGCCCAGGAAATCCTGTTTCCGAACGAGCCGTTCTTCATCGTCTCCAGTCTCGACCACGCCGGCCTGGCGCTGTCGCTGGACAAGGCGGGCAAGCTGGTTCTGGCGCCGCTGCTGGGCTCGCCCGGCCAGCGCTGGGTCGCCGAGCGCGATCGGCGCGGCGGCGCCCTGCTGCGCCACGTCGCCAGCGGCCTGGCCCTGACCTGCAAGACCCGCCGCGTCGGGTCGAGCGGCTCGGACGTGGCCATCGAGGGTCCCGAGGCGCTGGTCTTCGCCGCGCCGCCCGGCCAGCCGGACCTCGCCCAGCGCTGGCGGGCCGAGACCCTGGGCTTCTGGACCTGCCTCAACAGCCAGATGGACTGGGAATACAAGCTCAACGTCTTCGGCGGCGACAAGACGGGCCGGATCGGCGTGCGTCGCTGGGAGAACGGCGCGCCCCAGGAGTGCTGGCTCCTGCCGACCGAGGCCGGCGTGATCGCGCTGCAGTACGTCCGCTACGACCTCGACCGGGCCGTGGCCGAGCACCTGCCGCCGGCCCCGGCGGACCCGGCCCTGATCGTCGACAATCGCGCCGGCGAGGAACCGCTGGAGAAGCGCATCGTCCTTACCCGCACCTGCGTCTCCGAGGGCGGCTGCAGGCTGGACCCGGCCGATCGCGGGCGCCTGGCCGGCGCGACGATCCATGAAGACGAGGTCTCGATCGGGGTGGTGCTCACCGACCAGGGGGACTGCGTCGAGCGCGAGATGGCGCCGACCCCGCTGGACAATCCGGATCCGCATCGGACGGTGTCGGAGGAGCGGGTCGAGGTCGCGGTCCATGTGCCGCCAGGCCGGGTCTACAGCTACCAGGCGCTGGTTCGCCACGCGAGGGTGCGGGCGCCGTTCACGGCGCGCCTGTTGTTCCACGGGCAGGGGGTGGGCGTGGAGTCGCGCGCATTCGACGTGGCGGGCGTCTTCACCGGCGTCAATCCGGTGGAGACCAGGATCCAGGTCCGCGACCTCACCCCCAAGGACGGAGACACGCGCGCGGCGAGGCGGGGCGAGGAGTCGCCGGTGATCGCGGAGCTGACGCCGGCCTGACCGGCGCGGTTCGCAACGAGCTCGTCGACGCGCGTGGGGGCGCGCGTCCGGGAGAGGGGGAGGCCTGGCCCGCCGTCAGGCTTCCCCCTTGCTCCCGCCCGAGCGCTGGAAGAGCTGCAGGGTGCGCAGCATCGACAGCCGGGCGCTGTCGGCGTGGTGGCCGCTGGGGGCCACGAAGGCGTGGCCGGCCTCGTACTGGAAGATCGGCAGGTCCGGATGCGCCCCGGCGATGGCCTCGACGTCGGCCAGGGGGATCATTTCGTCGGTCTTGCCGAAGTGCAGGATGGTCGGGACCTTCGGCGTCTCGTCGCGATACCTGACGATGTCGCCGCCGTAGAAGGCCGAGACCGCCGTGACCCCGCTCGCCCGCGTCGCCGCCAGCCAGGCGGTGGTGCCGCCAAAGCAGAAGCCGACCACGAACACCGGCCCGCCCTCCAGGGCGTCGATCGCCGTCTGCACGCGGGGCAGGCAGGCCGCGCCCCAGGCGGCCTGTTCGCCGAGGGCCATGCGGTCGTCGAGGATCGCCGGCTCGGTGTTGAGTTCCGGCCACGCGGCGTCGGCGGAGTCCAGCAGGTCGGGGGCGATCACCTCGTAGCCGTGCTCGGCCAGGCTTTCGCTGAACTCGCGGATGTGCGGGGTGATCCCCCAGATGGCGTGCAGCACCACCACGCCCCCGCGCCGCGCCTCGCCCGGCGGCACGCGCCAGGCGCTGAACGGGCCGCCCTCGCGGTCGGCCAGGGCGATGCGGGTTCCGGTGGTGGTCACGCGCCGGCTCCATTCGCCTCGAACAGGGCCAGCGTGCGCTCGCGGGCCAGCTCGGCGTCGGAAAGGTCGCTGTCGGGACGGCCGTCGTTGTTGAAGCCGTGGCCGCTGTTCTCATAGACGTAGACCGGCAGGTCGGGATGCGATGTCCACACGGCCGCCTTGACGGCCTCGGCGTCGATGTGGCCGTCCTTGGCGCCCAGGTGGACGATCACCGGGCAGTTCAGCGGCAGGGCCGCGTTGGCCCCCACCTGGCTGCCGTAATAGCTGGAGCCGGCGGCGAGGCCTTCCAGCTTCGAGGCCGCCACCCACACCAGCGAGCCGCCCATGCAGTAGCCGACGGCGAACACCGGGCCCTTGTCCTTCAGGGCGTCGATGCTGGCCTGGATGTCCGACAGCATGGCCGGGAAACCCACCTGGCCGACGGCGGCGATGCCGGTCTGGAAGCCCTCCGGGTCGTGCTCGGCGACGTAAGCAGGCGTGACGCGGTCGAACAGCGACGGCGCGATCGCCTCGTAGCCGCGCGCGGCCCAGCGCGCGACGTCGGCCTGGACATACTGGTCGAGGCCGAAGATCTCCTGGATCACCACGACCCCGCCCTTGCGCGGCCCTAGCGGCGCGGCGTGCAGGGCGGAGAACGCGAAGCCGTCGACGGCGGAGGTCAGGGTGATGGTGTCGGACATGCGCGGCTCCCGGCTCGGTTTGGCGCGCATCCAGACCCGCGCCGCCCTTCCGGTCAAGGCGCTCAGTCGTCGAAGTCGATCAGCGAGACGTGCGGGGCGGAGCCTCGAGCGTCTTGCTCATCGGGTCCGCTCGGAGACTTGAGGGAAGAGGTGGGGCGCGCGCCGGTGGATCTCCGCCTTCAGGTCGCGGGTCGCGATGTCGAGATTGTCGAGATCGATGTCGACGGGCGCCGATACGGGCCACTCGGGAGCGTTCCGTTCCTCCACGGCCGGCGCCCCCAGGATCAGGCGCAGGGCCTCGCCGTCCTCGCCGTACGACTGGACCGAGGCCGAGGCGATCCGCGTCCAGGGCAGGAAGTAGAGCGGCCCGTCGTGGCCCTCGCGCCAGCGGATCCCGTCGAAGGCGACGATCAGACGGGGGGTCTTGTCGCGCAGGGCGAAGGGCAGCCGTCCGATCACGACGGCGGCGATCGCCACGGGCAGCAGCGAAAGCCAGGCCGTCGGCGAGATCGGCCACGCCCAGACCTGCGAGAGCCAGTCCCGCCAGGACCAGATCGCATGGGCGTCGAGCGCCTGCGACCAGGCCGCCACGCCGGCGAAGGCGACCAGGATCAGCGCGAGCGCGGCGTGCATGGCCACCATGCGCCGCAGATCGGGGCGGACCACGACGGAGGAGGTGTCGATCGCTTGGCTCATGGCGTGATCCTCACCGTCGCGCCGTCGCGCACCAGGGTCCAGACCTCTTCTATCTCGGGATCGGTGAGCGCTATGCAGCCGTCGGTCCAGTCGCGGCCCGCATAGAGCGCCGCCAGGGCGCCGCGGCCGTTGGGCAGGCCGTGGATCATGATGTCGCCGCCGGGCGAGACCCCCGCCGCCCGGGCCGCGGCGACCTGGGCCGGGGTCGGATAGCCGATGCGCAGGGCCAGGTGATAGCGGCTGTTCGGGTTGCGGCCGGTGATGCGGTAGTCGCCCTCGGGCGTGCGCCGGTCGCCTTCGCGGGTCTTGGGCGCCAGGCCGCCGGCCCCCAGCGAGACCGTGTAGGCGCGCACCAGCCGCTGGCCGGCATAGAGGCTCATGCGATGGGCGGCCTTCTCGATCACGATCCGGTCGACGGCGCCTTTGCCGGCCGGGGCGGGCGCCTGGGCCGTGGCCGCGCCGCAAGCGCTCAGCGCGGAGGCGGTCAGCAGCAAGGTCGCGGCGACGGACAGTTCCAGGACGCCGCGGGTCATGGGCGGTCCGGCGGGAACTGCATGGCGCGCGACATCTGGACCGCCAGCTCCCGGGTGATCGTCGGCCGCAGCAGGGTCTCGCCGACCGGCAGGGCCGACAGCAGGCGGATGTCGGCCTGGCCGTCGATCGTGACGTTCGAGATGTCCACGACATAGCCGGCAGGCGTCACCAGCCGCCCGACGCCGGCCGGATCGAGGTGCACGACCAGCGAGAAGGCCTCCTTCAGCGACTCCGGCGCGGCGCCGATCAGGATGTGGAACTCGGCCCGGCCATCGCACAGGAAGCTGCCGGACTTCAGCCGGCCCGAGATCGGGCCGACATAGCGCAGCGCCATCCATTCGGGCGCGGCGGCCGGCGGCGCCGTGGCCTGGGGCGAGGGCTTGGGCGAGGCCTGGGGCAAGGTTTGGGCGGCGGCGTAGGCGACCGGCTCGCGCAGCGGGCGGATCGGCCCCAGGCCGCCGATCTGGAAGCCGCTGTCGTTGAGCATCGGCTTGCCGCGGTCGGCGACGCCCTCGAAACGGCCGTCGTCGTCCTGGTCGAGGAAGCAGACGGCCCAC
This sequence comes from Caulobacter sp. GW821-FHT12A07, assembly GCF_058807655.1. Lineage (NCBI taxonomy): Bacteria > Pseudomonadati > Pseudomonadota > Alphaproteobacteria > Caulobacterales > Caulobacteraceae > Caulobacter > Caulobacter sp. GW821-FHT12A07. The sequence continues at coordinate 663,544 of NZ_JBXAQX010000001.1, read as the reverse complement.
TGCGGGCGGGGCGAGCGGCAGTAGGTCTTGCCCCAGGCGGTGACGGCGGGCCAAAGCGCCTGGCCGGGCGCGCCCAGGGCGGTCTTGCCGTCGGGCGCCGCCGCCAGGACGACGCCGGGGCCGGGACGCACCCGTTGCAGGGCCAGGACGGTCCCCGGCGACAGACGCCGCGTCGCCGCGTCGGGCTTCACCGCGGTCTCGACCACCAGGCGCGATTGGGCGACGATCCGGCCGATCCTGGTTTCGAAGAACGCCCGGTGATCGTCGGGCAGGGTCTCCCACGAGCGCAGCGGCGTGGTCGGGTCGGCGATGGGAGCGGGCGGGGGCGGGACGGCGGGCTGGGCCGACACGGCCTCGGCGGCGATCAGGGCGGCCAGAACGGCGCCGGCGAAGATCAGGCGTCGCATCACGGCTTCCTCGGGCGTTGCGCACCGGTGGCGTCGGGCTCGAACCGCGCCTCGTCGAGGTGAGGGTTCATCGGCTCCAGCACCTCGTAGCGCAGCGCGCCGTCGGCGGCGTAGCCCAGCAGCCGGATGCGCGCGCCGCGAGGGCGCACCTGCGCCGACTGGTCCGGCGCGGCCGTCAGCGCCCGGGAGGTCGACATCGGTTGCAGGCCCTTGCGGGTTTCGAAGGCCAGGCCGATGTCGACCACGGGTGGGGTCTTGAGCTTCGGGTCGGGCTTGCGTCCGTCGGCGGCCGCCGGGCTCCAGATCACCGCGAAGTTCATCGCGGGGCCTTCGGCGTAGGGCAGGCGGTTATAGGCGGCGGGCTTGGCCAGCTTGCGCATGGCGCCGTAGTCGACGACGAAGAACGGAACGTCGAGGCCCAGCTTGGTCGACGGCATGATCTCGTCGAAGCGGCCGTCGTCGTCGCGGTCGTAGAGGCACAGGAAGTAGGGCTCGCGCCACCAGTCGGGCCGGTCCTTGACGGCGCAGTAGGCGATCGAGAGGCCGTAGCGCACGCCGAACATGCGGCTGCCGGCCGGCGGTCCGCCCGCCGGGAAGGAGGGGACGTCCACCGTGTCGACCAGTTGGGCGGCCCAGGGCGAGACGGCGCGCTGCACGAGAAGGGGCTGGTTCTGAAGCGCGGTGCGTTCGCCGGCCGGCGCAGAGCCGGGCAGCACCGCATAGCGGAACGAGCTGTAGTCCACCGGCTCGGGCTCGGCCAGGGTCGCCTGCCGGGCGACCGCGAACGGAGCCGCAAGAAGGGTCGCCGTCAGGGCGACCGCCGCGGATCGAATTGAACGCACCTGAACCGAGCTCCCCCACGCAACGCGGGCAAGCTCGGCCAGGTGGAGCTTTATTTCAAGCCTGCGATCAGACGTTGAAGCGGAAGTGCATCACGTCGCCGTCCTTGACGACGTAGTCCTTGCCCTCGGCCCGCATCTTGCCGGCTTCCTTGGCCCCGTTTTCGCCGCCCAGCTTGACGAAGTCGTCGAAGGCGATGGTCTCGGCGCGGATGTAGCCCTTCTCGAAATCGGTGTGGATGACGCCGGCCGCCTGCGGGCCGGTGTCGCCGACATGGATGGTCCAGGCGCGGGCTTCCTTGGGGCCGACCGTGAAATAGGTCTGCAGGTCCAGCAGCTTGTAGGCTTCGCGGATCAGGCGGTTGAGGCCCGGCTCTTCGAGGCCCAGGGTCTCCAGGAACTCGGCGCGCTCCTCGGCGTCGAGCAGGGCGATCTCGCTCTCGATCTGGGCCGAGATGACCACGCTCTTGGCGTTGTCCTTGGCGGCGCGTTCGGTCACCAGGTCGCTGTACTTGTTGCCCTTGTCGGCGCTGCCTTCATCGACGTTGCAGACATAGAGGGCCGGCAGCGAGGTCAGCAGCTGCAGCATGTGCCAGGCTTTTTCGTCGTCGGCGTCGATCTTGGCGGCGCGGGCCGGGCGGCCTTCGCGCAGCAGGGCCAGGGCGATGTTGGCCAGGCGCAGGGTGTTGGCGCTTTCCTTGTCGGCGCCGACCTTGGCGCGCTTCTCCAGGGCGGGAACGCGCTTTTCCAGGCTCTCCAGGTCGGCCAGCATCAGCTCCATCTCGATGATCTCGAGGTCGCTCAGCGGGTCGATGCGGCCTTCCACGTGGACGATGTCGCCGTCCTCGAAGCAGCGGGCCACGAAGGCCACGGCGTCGCAGTCGCGGATGTTGGCCAGGAACTGGTTGCCCAGGCCCTCGCCCTTCGACGCGCCGCGCACCAGGCCGGCGATGTCGACGAAGGTGATCCGGGCCGGGATGATCTCCTTGGAGCCGGCGATCTTGGCCAGGGCGTCCAGGCGAGGTTCCGGCACGGCGACTTCGCCGGTGTTGGGCTCGATGGTGCAGAACGGATAGTTGGCGGCCTGGGCCGACGCCGTCTGGGTCAGGGCGTTGAACAGGGTGGACTTGCCGACGTTGGGCAGGCCGACGATGGCGACTTTCAGGGCCATGGAACTCTCGTGAATTTCGTTGGCCGGGCGCTTAGCACGGATCGCGCGGGAAGTCGCGGGGCGCGGGCCCGGGGCGGCCGCCTGATGCGACGCGACCGCTCCTGTCGCAGCCGCGATGCAATCTGAAGACGCCGACGCGACGGCCCGATCGGGCGGCGGCGGATTTTTCCAGATCCTTTATTTCAAGGCATTTCCAATGATCATCAACGTCAAGAACGCGCCCTACAACGCCGTCGGCGACGGCGTGACCGACGACACGGCCGCCATCCAGGCCGCCATCGACGCGTCGGGCGTCAATCAGGTCTACCTGCCCTCGGGCACCTACCGCACCACGGCCGCCCTGGTCATCGAAAAGCACGGCGTCACGCTGTGCGGCGACTCCCAGTGCGGCTATCCGTTCGTCTCGACCTCGCAGAGCGGGATCTACGGCTCGGTCATCTCGCCCGACCCGGACGTCGTGGTCGGCCTGCGCATCGGCGGGCCGAGCATCAGCCCCAGCTTCGTGACCCTGCGCGACCTGGCCGTCATCCGCGCCAAGACCACCTCGGCGCCGATCCGCACCGACAGCATCGGCATCCTGTGGCAGAGCTTCAACTACGGTCGCGAGCAGCGCGTGCTGTCCAGCCGCCACGCCTTCGGCCGGGTGATCACCGGCACGAGCGCCTCGGCGATCTCGATCGGCTATGAGGCGACCAACATCTCCACCTCGGTCTGCCCGCTGGCCTACATGCGGATCGAGGAGGCGGCCGGGATCAAGGTCGCCCAGAGCGACTTCGGCCTCAACGGCGGCGAGGAGGGCGTGATCCCCAACGTGCTCGTCCAGATCGGCGGCTCGGCCAACGACGTCAGCTTCGTCGACATCAACGCCTTCCCGACCGCGACCGGGGCCGGCGACACCGCCACGGTCCTCGGCTTCTTCAACCTGGACAGCGCGACGGGGATCTACACCTTCGTCAACTGGAACTCCGAGAACGTGAAGTCGGCGATCATCGACAGCGGCACGTCCGAGATCGTCGCCCTGTCGATCATCGGCGGCCGCTGGACGGGCGCGAGCACGGGCGACTTCTTCACCCAGGGCGAGGCCACCCGCTACAAGGCCCTGGCGATGAGCGGGATCAATGTCGGGGGCTTCACCGGCTTCACGCTGCACAACCCGACCTGGAGCAAGATCACCGGCGGCTTCTTCGGCGTCCCGGTGTCGCTGGTGGCGGGCACGGACGCCGACATGGCCTTCGCCGGCAATGTCGTGGCCGACGCCGCCTATCTGACGGGCGACTGGCGCTCGCTCGCGGTGACGGGCAACTGCCTGCTGAACGGGGGCGGCAAGAACGTCACCGGCGACGTCGCCATCAGCACCAACACTCCGTTCAACTTCTGACGGGGGAAGAAGGAGGGCGGCCGTCGGCCGTCCTCCACGTCTTCGTTTTCGGCGAGCCCGCGAAACGCTCGCTCAGGTTTCCTGGCAGGCTTCCTGGCAGGCTTCCAGGATCGCCCGCAGTTCGGGAACCAGGGCGCTGCCGGCCATGCCGTCGCCGATGTCGTCCAGGGCGAACCGGGCGAAGCCGTGGGCGGCGGTCCGATCGCCGGCCGCCAGGCGCATGTGGGCCAGGGCGCGGGCCATCCGGACGGGGGTCTGGCGGAAGACCTGGAAGTGCCGCGCCCCGTCCCTGAAGTCCTGCGGCGTCGCCGTCCGCAGGGGCGAGAACGGGCCGGCCATGATCTGCAGGAACGGCCGGCCGAAGGCGCGATAGGTCTCGGCGGCGGCGCCCATGGCCGCGTCCATCGCTTCCCGCGTGGGCTGGTAGCGCCATCGGCCGTCGTTCTCGGCCGGCCCCAGGTCGCGGCTGAATTCGCAGTGGGCGGCCGTCAGCTTTCCGCGCGCGATGGGCGTTCCCTGTTCGTTGGGGACAGCGACGGGCTGGAGGCCCAGGCTCAGCGCGACCTCGCCGCCATAGCGCGTGCCGCTCACCGCGACGACCAGCGTCAGGTCCCTGTAGAGACGGCGGAAGACGCGCCCCGAACCGGAGAAGCCGTCCTCGGCCAGCACCGGCGCCAGCAGGGCGTGGATCGACGGCTCCAGCTTCGGCGGCGGATCGTCGGACGGCGCGGGCTCGACCTGCCTGGAAAAGGTCCTGGGGGACGGCTCGCTCATCGCCTCACCACATCGGATCCACTTCCGCCCCATGCAGCGCCTCGGCGATGCGCTGGCGGGTGGCGGCGGTGACGTCGTCGGGCAGGGCGTCGGGATGGTGCCAGGCGACCTCGTGGATCTCGCCCTGGGCCGAGGCCTCGCAGGGCTCCCAGGCGTGGACGCGATAGACCAGCACGTGGTCGCCCGGATGGCGCGGCTCGTTGCTGTGCACCGACAGCAGGGTCGGCCGGCCCAGCACCCGCACGCCGGCTTCTTCCTGAAGCTCGCGGGCCAGGGCGGTCTCGGTCGTCTCGCGCTTCTCCACCCCGCCACCGGGCAGGTACCAGCCGGGCACGTAGGTGTGCTGGATCATCAGCACCCGGCCCTCGGCGTCGGTCACCAGACCGCGCACGCCCAGGGTCAGGCCCCGGTTCCAGCGGAACCAGGCGAAGACGAAGGGGCGGGTGAACGGTTCGACCTTGCGGCGCCAGAGCATGGTCGCGAGCCTAGATCGCTTTCCGCAAGAACGGCAGGGGGCAAAGCGGCAAGGAGGCGGGACGCCTTCGTCCGCCGCATGTCGGCCCTTGCTCCACAGAACGCCGACCGCTAAAGCCGCTGACAGAGGAAACCAGAGAACAACAAGCGGAGACACGCCCATGCTCGCGATCCTGATCATCGCCATCTTCCTGGGCGTCATCGTCGGCCTGAACGCCTTCGAATTCGGCCGCATCGACTAGGGGCCGAGGGGGGCAAGGCCCCCAAAGTTTCCCGTCATTCCCGCCCTTGTGGCGGGAACCCCTGGTTCAGCCCGCATGTGAAGCGCAAGCGGCGTGCTCGGCACGCCGCCTCATCCCCCCTTGCGGTCGATAGAGGGCTTCCCGCCACAAGGGCGGGAATGACGGGCGAAGGGGGCGTCTCCGCTCACGCCTCCCCCAGCCGCGACATCAGCCGCCGGCCGCCGGCGCGCATCAGCCAGCGGGTCTCGGCGTTGGCCGGGATGCGGGGATCGTCCCACAGCGCCAGCTGCAGCCAGGCCTCGACGCGCAGGCGGCGGGTGAGGCCGCGCGCCGTCTCGAAGGCGTCGCCCAGTTCGCGCACCGTGCGGGCCTCGACCGCCTGGGCCACGGCCTCGCCGTCGGAGAGCAACGGATCAGCATGCGCCAGCACCCAGTCGCGCACGTCCTCGCGGGCCTCGGTCGGCGGGGCCAGGTCGCGGGCGAAGAACAACGGCCAGTGCGCCAGCGGGCGGCGGCCGGCCTCCAGGTCCTGCGCCGCCAGCTCCAGGGCGCGGCTGAGCAGCTGGTCGCGGGCCAGGGGCGAGCTGGCCAGCTCCTCGGCGTGCAGCGACAGGCGCACGACCGCCTCGCGGGCGGGCTTGCGGGTCCAGGCGTCCTCGACCACGTCGGCCGCGGCGATCAGGGCCGCCGCCGCGGCGGTGGACAGGCCCTGGCCGGGGCTGGGGCACGGTCCGGGGTCATCGACGTCGGCGGCCATGACGTCGGGAGGCCTGACATCGGGAGGAAGCGCGTCACGCGTCATTGCGCACCGCCAGGATCTCGATGGTCCGCGCGCGGCCGTCGGCCTGGGTCCACGAAAACCGCTGGCCGGGCGAAAGGCCCAGCAGCGCCGCCCCGATCGGGGCGGTGACCGACACGCGGCCCTCGTCATGGGCGGCGTGGGGCAGGGCCAGCACCACCGTGCGCACCCGGCCCCGGTCGAGGTCGCGATAGGTCGCCCGCGAGCCCAGCCGCACGCGGTCGGCCGCTGGCGCGCCCTCGACCAGGGCGGCGCGTTCCAGCTCGGCGGCCAGCAGGGCATGGCCCGGGGCGGCGTGCGGGCCGCCGGCCACCAGCAGGGCCAGGCGGTCGTAGTCCTCACCGCAGACGGCGATCGGCGGGCGGTCTTCAGGCTCGCGGGCGGGGATGGACGCAGGCATGTGGGCGCTCCTTTGCGGACGCGCGGCCGCGGCCCGCCGGGCGGCCATGCGTCATCGCATGGCGCGGCCAGGGATCAGGTCGCGGCGCAGTAATCGGATGAAAGGCGCAAGATCGCGAAGCCTCGAACAGTGATGCTCGAAGTCTTGCGCAACGAAAATGTCGCGTTGATTTTCGTCCCGAGCCCGACGTCTAGGCGTCGATGGGGGCTCGGGACTAGGCTCCTGCGATGAGGTGGCCCGCCCGATGCTGGTCGCGATTGAACAATTCGATCCGATACATGGCGAGAAGCATCATAGGCCCGGCAGCGCTGCTGTCAAATCGATCAACAGGCGCCGGCTTTTCGAGCGGTGTTCGTTGAGGGGCGTTGCGGACGGGCGGCCGGCCTAAACGCCGACCGCCTTCCTCAGCAGGTCGTTGGCCCGACTCTGCCAGCCGGGACCGTCTTCGCGAAGCTTGTCGATGACGTCCTGATCCAGGCGCAGCGTCACCTGCTTCTTGGGTGTTTCGAGCTTAGGGCGGCCGCGCCTGGTCAGCGTCCCGGAAGCGGGGCGCAGGACGCGGTCGCCGTCCTTCAGTTCGGCCCGGTCTAGAACCTCGTCGGACCATTCGGGCGCGTCATCCGGATCCGTCCAGATGGGGCGCGTATCGTTGTTGTTCCCCGTCATTGGACTTTCTCATCGAAACGATGCGCCGTGGGCTGAAACCGCCCGACGATTTATCGTAGCTACAATAATCCTGACGTGGTCGCCTGTCGCCCCGGCAGCCGCTATGAACGGTGGCGACGCTCTCCAGCCAGGACCCCGCATGCCCTCTTCCCACACCCCATCCCCTCGCGGCGTCGCGCTGGTCACCGGCGCGGGACGTCGGATCGGGCGGGTGTTGGCGCTGGAGGCGGCGCGGGCGGGGTATGACGTGGCGGTGCACTACCGCTCGGCGCGGGGCGAGGCCGACGAGGTCGTGGCCGAGATCGCCGCCCTGGGCCGCCGGGCCGTCGCCGTGCGGGGCGAGCTGTCGGACCCGGAGATCGGCGCGGCCCTGGTCGGGGCGGCCGCAGAGGTGATCGGGCCGCTGACCCTGCTGGTCAATTCCGCCTCGACCTTCGAGGACGACCGCATCGGCGCCGTCACCGCCGACAGTTGGGACCGGCACATGGACGCCAACCTGCGCGCGCCGGTGCTGCTGGCCCAGGCCTTCGCCGCCGCCCTGCCGGTGGAAACCAAGGGCCTGGTGGTCAACCTGGTCGACCAGCGGGTGCTGAAGCCCAACCCGCAGTTCTTCAGCTACACCGTCTCCAAGGCCGGTCTCTGGTGGGCGACCCAGACCCTGGCCCAGGCCCTGGCGCCGGCCGTCCGCGTCAATGCGATAGGGCCTGGACCGGTGCTGGCCTCGGTGCATCAGGCCCCCGGCGAGTTCGAGGCCGAGGCCGCCGCCACCCCCCTCGGCGCGGCCGTCGATCCGGCCGAACTGGCCGCCGCCATGCGCTATCTCATTGACGCGCCGTCGGTCACGGGCCAGATGATCGCGGTCGATGGCGGCCAGCACCTGGCCTGGCGCACGCCCGACGTCCTCGGTTCCTGAAAGCCTCCGCCGTGTCCGCCTCCCCCCGCTCCGAAACGCCGTTCGCGGCTCCCGTCGCCTCCGGCGCTCCCGCCCCGATCGTCAAGGTCATCGTGACCAAGGTCTTCGTGCGCGGCCTCAAGGTCGAGGCCGAGATCGGCGTCTACGACCACGAGCACGGCCGCGTGCAGCCGCTGGTCATCGACGTCGAGCTCGACGTCGCCGCCGTGCACTGCGAGCAGCTGGGCGACACGGTGAACTACGAGACCATCCGCAACGCCGCCCAGGACATCGCCGCCGCCGGCCATATCGACCTGGTCGAGACCTTCGCCGAGCGCCTGGCCCAGGCCTGCTTCGACGACCATCGCGTCACCCGCGCCCGGGTGCGGGTGGAAAAGCCCCTGGCCCTGGCCCCGCACGCCGCCGCCGCCGGCGTCGAGATCACCGCCGTCCGGGGGTGAGCGACTTGCTCCACAGCGCTCGCCTCGCCCCGTTCCAGCCCGAGACGGCCTGGAGCCTGGAGGGCGGGACGCTGGTGGAACGGCGCGGCGGCCGCGAACGCCGCTTCGACCTGCAGGACCTCACCCGCTACCGCCTGGCCATGCCGCGCGGCGGCGGCCGCCAGCGCGCCCTGATCCTGAGCTTCGGCCGCCGCAAGCTGGCGATCGCCTCGCAGAGCTGGCGCGGTCCCGGCCGCTTCGACGACCGGCTGGAGAGCTTCTCGCTGCTGGCCCGCGCGCTCGCCGCCGTCGGCGCCGATCTTGCGCCCCGCGCCCGCTTCGAGACCGCCGGCTTCAAGCTGGCCGACGCCGTGACCCTGGTGGCCGGCCTGCTGGCGATCGGCACGCTCGCCCTGCTGCTGCTGGCCGTGTCGTCCTCGATGCGCGGCATGGCCATCGACGTCGCCGCCCGCATGGCCTTCCTGCTCCTGCTGCTGTTCGCCGCCGTGCCGTGGCTGCCGCGCGGCGAGACGCTGGATCCGCACGACCTGCCGACGCGGTGGCTGCCCTAGGAAGACCCTCCCCCTGAAGGGGGAGGTGGCCCGAAGGGCCGGAGGGGGAAGTGAGTTCCTGATCCCCCCAATCCGTAAAATCCCCGCGAAAGCGGGGACCCAGGTGTTTTATCGTCGAGCGCCGCGGGTTTCAGAAAAAGCCTGGGTCCCCGCTTTCGCGGGGATTTTACGGGGAGAGGTCATGGGGAACTTCCCCCTCAGTCGCTTCGCGACAGCTCCCCCTTCAGGGGGAGCATCCTCTCCACCTCTCCGAACCTTCATTTGCATCGCCGCGCGTTTTTGGCGAGCATCCGGAAAACATCGCTTTTCAATGAAGGACGCCCGTGACCGATCCCGTGCAAGACCCCGCCGTCCCGCCCGCCTTGCAGGACGACAAGACCATGGCGATCGTCGTCTACGCCTGCTACCTGGCCGGCTGGGTGACGGGCTTCTCGCCGATCGTCGGCCTGGTGCTGGCCTATGTCTCCAAGGGCTCGGCGCCGGAATGGCTGCAGAGCCACTACGTCTTTTCCATCCGCACCTTCTGGCTGTCGCTGCTGTTCGCGGTGATCGGCGTCCTGACCCTGATCATCGGCGTCGGCGCCCTGATCCTGGTGGCCGTCGGCATCTGGGTGACGGTGCGCGCCGCCGTCGGCCTGTCGTGGCTGCTGAAGGGCCAGGCCTATCCCACGCCGCGCAACTGGATGCTGTGAGCCGATGAGCGACTTCATCCAGGCCGACCTCGATCCGGGCGCGGAGCGTCACGCCGAGGACAAGATCCTGCCGGGCGTGGTCTACGGCCTCTACCTGCTGGGCTTCACCAACGGCCTGACCTTCTTCATCGGCCTGATCGTCGCCTATGTGCAGCGCGGCTCGGCCGGGCCGATCAACGAGAGCCACTACACCTTCGCGATCCGCACCTTCTGGCTGTCGATCGCCTGGTTCCTGATCGGCGCGATGCTGGTGCTGTTCGGCATTCCGCTGGTGCTGGTGCTGATCGGCGTGCCGATGCTGATCGCGGGGGTGGCGATCCTGTCGGCGATCAGCCTGTGGTTCGTGATCCGCTGCATCGCCGGCATCGCCTATCTGGTGAGGGGCGAGGCCTATCCGCGTCCGCGCGCGTGGCTGATTTAGAGGCAGACTGCGCCGTGGGCGCCTGCACCGGCGTCGTACAGGTTATCGGTGTTCCCCTGACAGGCGAGCAGGCTCGACGCGACCCCCTCGCTCCTATGACTTTCCGCCCCTGGCGGACGGACGTCGTGGAGGGGGCGACATGCTGGCTCGCATCGTAGGGATCATCTTGGGGCTGATCCTGACGACGTCGGGATACGTGATTTCGGGTCTGGGCGCGCTGGGGACGTGGGCCGCGGACTGGGATCTCGGCCCGTTCGAGCCGCACCGGCCGTTCGCCGGTTGGGCGGCGATGACGATAGGGGGGATCCTTCTCGTCGCCGCCCTAACTCCTCGAAAGGGGATGCCGCGAAAAGGTGCGAGCCGCACCGAGTCGCGGACCAAGAGGAGCGCCCGTGGGGACGGGCGCTCCTCGGCCGGTCCGGCCGTGCTGGATCTGGGGGAGGCCGTCGCGACGCCGGCGCTGGCCGTCGAGCCCGCGCCGGCCGCGACCCCGGTCGTGCAAGTCGAACCCGCCGTTCAGTCCGAGCCTGTCCTGCCAGAGCCGGTCCAGCCCGAGCCGGTCCAGCCCGAGCCCGTCGCGGTCGTCGCGCCTGCGCCCGTCGTCCAGCTGGCGCCGGTCGCCCTGCCGCCGGCCGAGGCGGACTTCGAGACCCTGCGCGGCGAGCTTCTGACGCTCACCGCCGCCGAATCCTGGAACCCGGCCGCCCGCGTGCTGGCCCGGATGGTCCGGGCCGCCTGCACCGACCGAGAGCGCGCTGTTGCTCATCGCGACCTGGGCGACTTCGCCGCCGGTCAGGGCCGCCACGACGACGCCGCCGAGGCCTATGAGGAAGCCGTCTCCTACGCCCGCTCGGTCCGCAAGGCCTCGCCGGGCGATCCGTCGGCGGACGAACTGCTGGCCGGCGCCCTGGCCGGGATCGGCGACGTCGCCGAGGCCGAAGGCCGCCTGAACGAGGCCCTGTCGGCCTTCGAGGAGGCGCTGACCCTGAGGCGCTCGCCCGGCGGCCGCGAAGCCGTCGACCCCGGCGCTCAACGGGCGCTGTCGGTGGCGCTGGAGCGCCTGGCCGACCTGCGCGAAGACCGCGGCCACCGCATGCGGGCGCTGGACCTCTATCGCGAAAGCTACGACGTCACCGCCCGCCTCGCCGCCGCCGACCCGGCCCGCTTCGGCCTCGACCTTGCCGCCACCCGCGCGAGGCTGGCCGAGATCGAAGCCAAGGTGGCGGGCTGAGATTTTCCCTCTCTCTTTGAGAGAGGGAGGGGCCCACGCCGCAGGCGTGGGAGGGTGAGAGGTAACAAATTCTCCGAATGAGGCGCGGCGGGGCCGGCCGCAGACTCAGATGTTCCGATATCTCTGACGCCACGTCTTCGAGCCTGGTCGCTCGACGCAACCGAACACGCCGGGATTTGCCTGCAAGCGGTGAAACCTCTCACCCCCCACCGCTTCGCGGCGGGCCCCTCGCTCTCTCAAAGAGAGAGGGAATATCATTGCGGTCCCACACGCGTGGCGACGTCTAACCCTGGTCTGGTAAACTCCCGGGGGAAACGCGATGGTCTACATGCGCTGGCGACGGTTCGTCGAAATGGCCTCGCTGGACCGTCCGTGGCTGGGCGACCTGATGGAGAAGCGCAAGGGCGAGGCGTTCCGCGCCGCGCCGGTCGAGCGCTGGGACCAGGAATATCGCGACGGCGTCTACGACCGCCTGCACCGCTCCGACCAGCGCCACCATCACCGCCTGCTGGCCGCCATGATCGCCGACCGCTGGCCCAAGGCGCGGGTGCTCGAGATCGGGGCCGGCGAGGGGGTGTTCTTCGAGGCCCTGCGCGCCCACGGCCCGGCCCGCTATGTCGGCGTCGACTTCTCCGCCCCCGCCGTGGCCAAGGGCGCCCTGCGTCTGGCGGGGGAGATCGCCTCGGGCCAGGTCGAGCTGCTGCTCGGCGACGGGCGCACCTTCGAGATCGACGAGGCCTTCGACGTGGTGGTGTTCTCCGAGTGCATCGAGCACCTGGGCGAGGTCGAGCCGCTGATCGCCCACTACCGCGCCATGCTGGCCCCCGGCGGGGCGGTGGGCCTGACCATGTGGCTGTCGCTCAAGCCCCTGCGCCTGTGGCGGCGGCTGAAGGCCCTGGGCGCGGTGCTCGACGAGGCGGTGGTCAACACGCCGTGGGGCGGGGGCTGGCTGGTGGCGACGGTGGGGGTGAAGGACTGAGGCAAGGAACCTCCCCCTCTGGGGGAGGCGATCGCGCAGCGATCGGTGGGGGGAGTGGTTGGGGCCTCCCCAGCGCCGCGAAAGCTGAAAACGTCCCCCCTCCGGCCCTCCGGGCCACCTCCCCCAGAGGGGGAGGATCTAGCAAGGCAGATGCTCCCCCTCTGGGGGAGCTGTCGCAAAGCGACTGAGGGGGTCTTCCCCGGCCAAAGAAAAACCCCGGGACATCGCCCCGGGGTTCTCGATCTCAAAGCTCGCGACCCAGCCTTACGCCGGCACGACCTCTTCGCGGCGCACGAGGGCCGCATAGGCGTCCATCAGGCTCAGCGACAGCTTGCCGGGCGTGAAGGTGAACTCGCCGATCTCGGCGACCGGGGTCACCTCGGCGGCGGTGCCGACGATGAAGCACTCGGTGAAGCCCGAGAGCTCCTGCTTTTCGATGTGGCGCTCGACCACCTCGATCCCCTTGCCCTTGGCGATGTCGATCACCGTGCGGCGGGTGATGCCATCGAGGAAGCAGTCGGGCTTGGGCGTGTGCAGCACGCCGTCCTTGACGAAGAACACGTTGGCGCCGGTCGCCTCGGCCACGTAGCCGCGGTAGTCCAGCATCATCGCGTCGGTGTAGCCGTCCTTCTCCGCGGCGTGCTTGGAGATGGTGCAGATCATGTAGAGACCGGCGGCCTTGGCGGCGACGGGGGCCGTCTTCGGGTCCGGGCGATTGTACTTGGCCCAGGTCAGGCGGATGCCCTTGGCCTTCAGCGCCGGGTCGAAATAGCTGGGCCAATCCCAGACGGCGATGGCCACGTGGATCTTGGTCTGCTGGGCCGAGACGCCGATCATCTCGCTGCCGCGCCAGGCGATCGGGCGCACATAGCAGTCCGACAGGCCGTTCTTGGCGGCCGTCGCCTTGCAGGCCTCGTCGATCTCGGCCACCGTGTAGGGGATTTCGAAGTCGAGGATTTCGGCCGACTTGAACAGGCGCTCGGTATGCTCGGTCAGCTTGAAGATCTCGCCGCCGTACATGCGTTCGCCCTCGAACACCGACGAGGCGTAGTGCAGGCCGTGCGTCAATACGTGCACCTTCGCCTCGCGCCAGGGAACGAACTGGCCGTCCAGCCAGATCCATCCGTCGCGATCATCGAAGGGAACGAGAGACATCGGTCCAAGACCTCCTTATTTGGAACCCGGTCCTTAGACGCCCGAGGAGCCGGAAGGTCAAACAAAATGGACGCGCCCGCATGACGCCGCACGCCGATCCCCGCCTGATCCTGCGCGAGGAGGAGCTCGATGGAGGCCTGGAGTTGATTCTCCTGGCCGAGGCGGCGCTGTGGGCGGCGGTCGACGGGGTGCTGGAGACCGAAGGGCCGGGCCTGGGGCGCTCGCACTGGCGCGCGGCCTTCCTGCTGCGCCGGCGTCCGGGCATCGGCGTGCAGGACCTTTCCAAGCTGACCAGCCTGTCGAAACAGGCCGCCAGCAAGACCCTGAGCGACCTGCAGAAGCTGGGTCTGGCCGAGAAGGCCGCCGGCGATCTCGACGCCCGCCGCCGTCCCGCCGTGCTGACCGAGGCCGGCAAGGCCTTCGAGGCCCGGGTCAGCGAACGCCTGCGCGCCTTGCTCGGCCGCGCCTATCGCACCGGCGGCCTGGATGGCGTGCCCGGCGCGCGGCGCATCCTGGCGGCCCTGGCCGGTCCGCGCCAGGGCGTCGGCGTCAATCGGAGGGAGGCCCTGTGAGCCCCGAGGAAAGACGCGAACGTCATCTCCTGGTGGTCGATGACGACGACCGCATCCGCGACCTGCTCAAGCAGTTCCTCAGCCGCGCCGGCTTCAGGGTCAGCGCCGCGGCCGACGCCGCCCACGCCGACCGGCTGGTGGCGGTGATGGACTTCGACCTGCTGGTGCTCGACGTGATGATGCCGGGCGAGGACGGCTTCTCGTTCACCAAGCGCCTGCGGGCCAAGGGCGGCGAGATCGGCAAGGTGCCGATCCTGATGCTGACCGCCCGCGACCAGACCGGCGACCGCATCGAGGGCCTGACCCACGGCGCCGACGACTACCTGGCCAAGCCGTTCGAGCCGCAGGAACTGCTGCTGCGCATCGAGTCGATCCTGCGCCGGGCCGCGCCCAAGCCGATCGGCCCGCGCGAGATCGTCATGGGCGACTGCGCCTTCGCCCCCGATCGCGGCGAGCTGACCAGAGCCGGCGTCCCCGTGCGCCTGACCGAGGCCGAGGTCGCCCTGCTGCGCCGCCTGGCCCGCGCCCTGCACGAGCCCGTCGACCGCCTGGAACTGGCCCGCGACACCGCCGACGCCACCGGCCGCGCCGTCGACGTCCAGGTCACCCGCCTGCGCCGCAAGATCGAGCCCGACCCCAAGAACCCCCGCTACCTGCAGACCGTGCGCGGGGTGGGCTATCGGCTGGCGCCGGATTGATGGGGATGCAGCCAAATCCTTCTCCCCTTGCGGGAGAAGGTGTCGGCGAAAGCCGACGGATGAGGGGTCTCTCAGAACCCCGACGCTCCGCTCGGCCTCAACGCCGTCGCGGCGGCGCCGTCTATCGACCCCTCACCCGACCTCCTTCGGAGGCCACCCTCTCCCGCAAGGGGAGAGGGGGTTAGAATGCGCCTGCGCACCCGCCTGTTCATTCCGCGCCAGATCAAGCGCTGGCTGCCGACCTCGCTGTTCGGCCGCTCCCTGCTGATCATCGTCCTGCCCGTGGCGGTGATGCAGATCGCCGTCACCTGGGGCTTCTTCGACGCCCACTGGGAGACGGTGAATAGCCGCCTGTCCGAGGGGCTGGCCGGCGACATCGCCTGGGCCGTGGCCACCTATCAGGACGATCCCAGCCCCGCCGCCGTCAAGGCGATGGCCGAGCGGGCCGAGCAGACCATGGACCTGTCGATCGCCCTGCTGAAGGGCCGCGAACTGCCGACGGGCAAGCGGCCGGCGATGTTCGCCTCGCTCGACCGCTCGATGCAGCGGGCGCTGGAGGAGCGGCTGGACGAGCCCTTCTGGTTCGACGCCTCCAACCGCTACGCCGCCCATGTCGAGATCCGGGTCAAGGTCAAGGAAGGCACCCTGCGGATCTTCGCCCCGCGCGACCGCGCCTTCGCCACCCAAGGCCACATCTTCATCCTGTGGATGGTGGTGGCGACCATGCTGCTGACGGCGATCGCGATCCTGTTCATCCGCAACCAGGTGCGGGCCATCGAGCGCCTGGCCGACGCCGCCGACGCCTTCGGACGCGGGGCCGAGCACGAGTTCAAGCCGCACGGCGCGCGCGAGGTGCGCCAGGCGGCCCAGGCCTTCCTGTCCATGAAGGCCCGCATCCAGCGCCATATCGAGCAGCGCACGGCCCTGCTGGCCAGCGTCAGCCACGACCTGCGCACCCCGCTCACCCGGCTGAAGCTGGAGATGGCCCTGGCCGAGCCCGGCCCGCAGGTCGAGGCCATCAAGCGCGATCTCTCCGAAATGGAGCACATGATCGACGAGTACCTGGCCTTCGCCCGAGGCGAGGGCGGCGAGGCCCTGCAGGCCGTCGAGCTGGCGCCGCTGATCGCCGGGGTCTGCGCCGGGGCCGAGCGCGGCGGGGCCAGCGTCGAGACGGTGCTGGAGCAGGGGCTGAGCGCCAACCTGCGCCCCAGCGCCTTCAAGCGGGCCCTGACCAACCTGGTGGACAACGCCGCCGCCCACGGCGAGGCCGTCCGCGTCACCCTGGAGCCGCGCCTGACCGGCGGGGTGCTGATCATGGTCGACGATGACGGCCCCGGCATCCCCGAGGACCGCTACGAAGAGGCCTTCAAGCCCTTCAACCGCCTCGACGAGTCGCGGAACCAGAACGAGAAGGGCGTCGGCCTCGGCCTGGCGCTGGCCCGCGACATGGCCCGCGGCCTGGGCGGCGACCTTGTCCTGGAGCGCTCGCCGATGGGCGGGCTGCGGGCGGTGATGCGCCTGCCGGGGTAGGGCGCGACCGTTTCCGACGCAGCGGCGATGTAAGGATTACGGGCAATCCGTGAAATACACTCCATGATTGACTCATGGCGCGGCTTGTCGTTCGGATAACGCCGCTACGCGACGGAGTTGCGGTCATGAAAATCAAGGACATCCAGCAGCAGCTGGCGGCGCGCGGCTATACGCCCGGGCCGATCGACGGGGTGTGGGGACGGGCCACGGTGGCCGCCGTTCGCCGCTTCCAGCTCAAGCACGGGCTCGAGCCCGACGGGGTGGTGGGGCCCCTGACCCTGGCGGCTCTGTTCCAGGGCGCCCCGGCGGTCAACGCCCCCACGCCCCTGACCCTGGCCGATTTCGACGATCCGAGCCTGGTCTGGTTCCAGGAGGCCCGCCGCCTGATCGGCACCCGCGAGAAGCCCGGCCGGGGCGACAATCCCGAGATCATCGACTGGGCCTCCGACCAGGGGCTCAAGAGCATCTACACCGGCGACGACGTGCCCTGGTGCGGCCTCTTCGTCGGCCACTGCGTCTCGGCCACCCTCGACCGCGAGCCGACCCCGGCCGGCCTGCTGTCGGCCCGCGCCTGGGAGCGCTTCGGCATCCCCACCGCCCCGACCCCGGGCGCGGTGATGGTGTTCTGGCGCGACGGCCGTGGCAGCGGCAAGGGCCATGTCGGCTTCTACGCCGGCGAGGACGACGGGGCCTATCGCATCCTCGGCGGCAACCAGTCCGACAGCGTCTCCCTGGCCTGGCTGACCAAGGAACGCTTCGTCGCCGCCCGCTGGCCCGCCACCGTGCCGCCCCCCGTCGCCCGCGCGATCAAGGTGGCCCGCAACAGCAGCCTGTCGTGGAATGAGGCCTAGGGCGGATCGACATTCACCGGCCTGAGCTCATTTTTCACCGAGCATCCCCGCGAAGGCGGGGATCCAAGCTGAGGTTGCGGTCGATCCACGGTCGCGCCTCATCCTGAAATCCAGCTTGGGTCCCCGCCTTCGCGGGGATGCGCGGATTTGAAGGTCGCAAATAGCTGAATGTCGATCCGACCTAGGCCGCGACCAGCGGCTGGATCGCTTCCAGGTCGGCGCGGCGTTCGATCACCGTCCGCGACAGGTCGTGCTGGGCCTGCAGGTTCATCCAGAACCGCGCGTCCATGGAAAACACCCGCTCCAGCCGCAGGGCCGTGTCGGGTGTCACGGGCTGGGTCTCGCGGGTCAGGCGCTCGATCCGCGTACGGTCCTTCAGCCCCATGGCCTTGGCCAGCGCGCCGGCGGTCAGGCCCATCGGCGCCATGAAGTCCTCGCGCAGGATCTCGCCGGGGTGCGGCAGGGGCGAGACGAAGTCGAGATCGAGGAAGGTGTCGCTCATCGTTCGTGTCCTTCGCACTCATGCGCTCAGTGATAGTCGCCGAACCAGACGTCTTCCGGTCCGTCGTCGCCCCACCGGAAGGTGATCCGGAACTGGTCGTTGACGCTGACCGACCACTCGCCGGCCCGGTCCCCGTCCAGGGCGTGCAGGCGGTTGCCGGGCGGTATGCGCATCTGCGCCGCCTCGGTGACCGCGTTTAGCTGGGTCAGCACCCGACGGGCTCGCCGCACCAGATCGGCGGGAAAGCCCTTAGGCGAATGTCCCAGGAAGACGGCTTTGGCGGCAACGCTCTTCCAGCTTTGGATCATCGATGTCCGCCATCATGTGTAGCGTAATGCGCTACGAATGTCGAGCAGAATGTAGCGCGGCGCGCTACGACCGCTCGTCGACGAACAAGCTTAACCTTGGCGGGATTTGTAGGGCAATGCTGCGCCCATAGATTGCGCCTCTAGAACCCCGCCCCCACCTTGCCCAGTTGCTCGGCCATCTGTTTCAGGCGCTTGTCGAGTTCGGCCATGGTGCGGTTCAGGGCGCCTTCGTCGTCGCGCCAGACCTGCAGGGCGCGGGCCCAGACGGCGGTCATGGCGGCCAGGCGCACCGGCGTGGCGTCGATGCTCGCCGCCTCGAGGATCGCCCGGGCGGTCTTGGGGAAGCGGGCGGCCGAGCGGGGCAGGCCTTCGGCCTTGGCGATGGCGATCAGGGCGTGGCGGTGGGGCTCCATGGCCTCGATGCGGGCCATGGCGGCGTCGAACAGGCGGTCGTGGGCGGCCGCGCCCTCGCCGGCGTCGGCGTTCAGCGCCGCCTGGTCGAAGCGGCGCGACAGGTGGCTGAGCACCTTGGCCTTGCTGTCGGCCCGCGCATAGAGCTCGGCGAACGGCGCGCCGGCGGCGACGGCGATGTCGCGCAGGGCGATCTGCGGCCAGGGACGGTCGGCGGCCAGCGACAGGGCCGCGGCGGCCGCGCGGTCGAGCAGGTCTTCGGCGGGCGTGGTCATGATCAAAGAGATGGCCGTGCGAAGGGGGCATGGCAAGGGCGGGCCTTGCCCCGCGCGGCGCGGCGAGGGAAAGGAGCGGCCATGAGCCTTTCCCACTACCGCTGCGACTGGACCCACGACCACGCCGACGAGCCCGTCACCCTGTTCTACGAGGTCGACGAGGACGGCCGCGTGCTGCGCATGGTCGATGTCTTCCGCGACGGCCGCCGCGAGCGCGACAGCGTCGCCAACTATTTCGGCCCCGAGGCCGACAACCTGACCGACGGCGACTTCTACGAGAGCACCGAAAACCTGCGGGCCGGCTACGAGGCCGTCGAGGGCGACGAGCGGATGTCGCTGATCCAGATCGAGGCGGCCGCGTTCGAGGCCGCCTGGCGTCCGGACGCCTGATCCCCGCCTAGGGCGTATCGACATTCAGCTATTCGCGACCTTCAAATCCGCGCATCCCCGCGAAGGCGGGGACCCAAGCTGGATTTCAGGATGAGGCGCGGCCGTGGGTCGATTGCGACCTCGGCTTGGATCCCCGCCTTCGCGGGGATACTCGGCGAAAAATGAGCTCAGGCCGGTGAATGTCGACCTCGCCTACCCCAGCAGCCACCGTAGCCCGCCCGCCGCGACGATGCCGATCGGCACCACGGCCAGCATCGGCAGGCGCAGGGCCGCGACGAAGGTGATCGCCAGGGCCAGCAGGTCGGCCGGGCGGGGCGAGACGAAGTGCGGGGCGATCACCGCGATCAGCACGCAGCCGGGGGCGGCCTCCATCACCGCCGTGGCGCGCGGCCCAAGCGTGCGGTTGCGCAGCACCAGATAGCCGCCGATCCGGGTCAGGTAGGTGACGCCGGCCATGGCCAGGATGGTCGCAAGGACGGGCAGGGAGATCATGCGGCCGCACCTTCTTCTTCCCGCTGCTCGCCGCCGGCCCACAGCCAGGCGCTCAGCAGTCCGGCCAGGGCGCCGGCCGCCACAGTCCAGGCCCCCGGCGCCAGCAGGTGGCCGCAGGCGGCGACCGCCAGGCTGACCAGCCACGGCCGGGCGGCCGAAAAGCTCTTCCACATGCCGCGCAGCAGCACGAGGAAGATCGCGGGGAAGGCCATGTCGAAGCCCAGGGTCTCGACGTTTCCCAGCACTGGCCCCACCATCGCGCCCAGGGCGGTGAAGACGATCCAGGCCAGCCACATCGGCAGGGCCACGCCCATGTAGTGCGCCAGGCTGAAGGTCCCGCGCGCCTTGGCGTCCGCCAGGGCCATGGCCCAGCTCTCGTCGCACATCAGGAACAGGGCCGGCAGCACCCGGCGCTTGGGGAGTTCCTTCAAAAAGGGCGTCAGGGCCGCGCCCATCAGCAGGTGGCGGCTGTTGATCATCAGCGTCACGGCGGCGATCAGCAGCAGGTGCGGCGGCGAGGTCCACAGGCCGATGGCCGCGAATTCCGAGCCGCCGGCGAAGTTGAGGCCCGTCATCAGCGGCGTCTCGGCGACGCTCAGCCCCTTCTGGGCGGCTTGGGCGCCCAGCACCAAGGCGAACGGTACGAAGCCGGCCGTCACCGGCAGCGAGGCGACCACGCCCCGCCGGAACTCGGGCCAGAGTTCAGAACGCAGTTCGGAGGGCCCGTCGCCAGGCATGGCGGCGGGAGCGCAGGTTTCGATTGTCATGGGCGACCGGGGGAGGAGCGGTTGCGGGAAGGATTGGCAGCCTAGCGCAAACCTCGCGCAATCGGGTTGCGATCATGCTCCCATATGATCAATGATTGGCATCCAGGCGATGCTGATCGCCAAATCCTGGCAGCAGATTCCATGAAGCTCGACGACATCGACCGCCGCATCCTGCGCGAACTGCAGAAGGACGGCCGCATCCAGAACGCCGAGCTGGCCAAGCGCGTGGGCCTGTCGCCCTCGCCCTGCCTGCGGCGGGTGCGGATCCTCGAGGAGACGGGGATCATCGAGCGCTACGTGGCGGTGATCGACGCGGCCAAGGTGGGCCGGGGCCAGACCTTCTTCACCCGCATCTGGCTGAACTCGCAGAACGAGGACGCCGTCGAGCACTTCGTCGCCGAGATCGACAAGATGCCCGAGGTGGTCGAGTGCTACGTCATGCTCGGCGACTGCGACCTGCTGCTGCGGGTGGTCGCCGCCGACATCGCCGCCTATCGCCGCTTCCAGGCCGACCACCTGACCCGCATCCGCGGCGTGCTCAACGTCAAGACCGACATCCCGGCCCAGACCATGAAGCAGACCTTCGCGGTGCCGCTCTGAACTTACCTTCTCGCCAAGGGAGAGGTTTTATTCGGCAGCCTCCGCCAGTTCCGCCGCCGGACGATACTTGTCCAGCCAGTGCGCATAGGGCGCCGGCAGGGTCGCCCAGGTGGGACGCTCGACGCCCAGTTCCTGGGCCAGCTCGTAGGCGTAGTGCGGATTGGCCAGGTGGGCGCGGCCGATCATCACCAGGTCCATCTGCTCCTCGGCCACCAGACGCTCGGCCAGGCGCGGGGCGTCCAGACCCCAGGACGAGGCCACCGGCAGGCCGGCTTCCTCGCGCACCCGCCGGGCGATCGGCCCCAGGAACGGCGTGCCCCACGGGATATTGGCGCCCGGGATGGTGAAGCCGACGCTGACGTTCAGCAAGTCGAGGCCCCCGGCCTTCATCCGGCGGGTCAGGTCGATCGACTCGACCAGGGTCTCCTCGTCGTGGCCGTCATATTCCAGCACGCCGAAGCGGGCGGTCAGCGGCAGGTTTTCCGGCCACTCGGCGCGGACAGCCGCCAGGGTCTCTTCCATGAACCGGCCGCGCGCCAGGGCGTCGCCGCCGTACTGGTCGGTGCGGTGGTTGCTGTGTCGCGAGAAGAAGCTCTGGGCCAGATAGCCGTGGGCGAAGTGCAGCTCCAGCCACTCGAAGCCGGCCTCGCGGGCGCGGCGGGCGGCGGCGGCGAAGTCGGCCTTCACCCGCTCGATGTCGACCAGGGTCATCTCGCGCGGAACCTTGGGCAGGCCCTGGCCGTAGGCGATCGCCGACGGGGCGATCGTCTGCCAGCCGCGCGGATCGCCGCCCTCGATGTGGTCGTCGCCTTCCCACGGACGGTTGGCGCTGGCCTTGCGGCCGGCGTGGGCGATCTGGATGCCGGGCACCGCGCCCGCCGCCTTGATGGCCGCGGCGATTCTGGCGAGACCCTCGGCCTGCTCGTCGGTCCAGATGCCGGTGCAGCCGGGCGAGATGCGGCCCTCGGGCGACACCGCCGTCGCCTCGACGATCACCAGCCCCGCCCCGCCGCGCGCCAGGCCCGCATAGTGCGGCAGGTGCCAGTCGGTCGTGACGCCGTCTTCGGCGCTGTACTGGCACATCGGCGGGATAGCGATGCGGTTGCGAAGGGCGGCGTCCTTCAGGCGGAAGGGCGTGAACAGGGCGGACATGAAGGGCGTGCTCTTTCGGCGAGGAGGAAGGGCGCAGATGAGGGCGCGGGCGGAGCGGCTCAAGGGCGATGGTGGAAAAGCAGCTGTGCCTTGGGGGCACAATCAAGATGCTCCCCCCGAAAGAGGAGCCGCCGCGAGCGTCGGCTAACCGACCAAGCCAGGCCCTGGTTTCTGATATGACCGTTTCTCCGAGGGCGCGGCGTCGTCCCGGGGAGGGGCGGCCATGGTCGAGCGCGACTTCTGGTCCTGGAACGTCGGCTGCGAGGCCTGCGGCACGCGCGGGCGCGTCGATCTTTCCGAGTGGGACGACCCCCCGGCCGAACCCTACGGCTTCCGGGTCGACGTCGTCTCTCCCGGCTTCGTCGTCAGGCGCTACGGCCAGACCGGCCTCGACACCGCCATCGCCTGCGCCGCGTGCGGCGCGGTGGTCAGGGATGTGCTGGGGCGGCCGGGAGCGCAATAGAAAAACCTCTCCCATGGGGAGAGGGAGGGGCCCGGCGCGCAGCGACGGGAGGGTGAGGGGGGACGCCGTGGGCGGTCCCATCACCGGATTGCAGCGCGAAAATCGGCGAGGTCCCTAACCCCTCACCCTCCCAGGCTATCGCCTGGGCCCCTCCCTCTCCCTCTGGGAGAGAGTTTCCAGTTCTAGGCCACCTTCACCCGGGCGGCGCTTTCCGGCAGGTCCTGGCCGAAGGCGCGCTGGTAGAACTCGGCGACGGTCGGGCGCTCCAGCTCGTCGCACTTGTTGAGGAAGGTCAGGCGGAACGCCAGGCCGATGTCGCCGTCGAAGATCTCGGCGTTCTGGGCCCAGGTGATCACCGTACGCGGGCTCATGACCGTCGAGATGTCGCCGTTCATGAAGGCGTTGCGGGTCATGTCGGCGACGCGGACCATGGCCGCCAGGGTGCGCTTGCCCTCGGCGTTGTCGTAGGACGGGTTCTTGGCCAGCACGATGGCCGCCTCGACGTCGTGCTCAAGGTAGTTCAGCGTCGTGACGATCGACCAGCGGTCCATCTGGCCTTGGTTGATCTGCTGGGTGCCGTGATAGAGCCCGGTGGTGTCGCCGAGACCGATCGTGTTGGTCGTCGAGAACAGCCGGAAATAGGGGTTGGCGCGGATCACCCGGTTCTGGTCGAGCAGGGTCAGCTTGCCGCCGGCCTCCAGCACGCGCTGGATGACGAACATCACGTCCGGACGGCCGGCGTCGTATTCGTCGAACACCAGGGCGATCGGGCGCTGCAGCGACCACGGCAGAATGCCTTCGCGGAATTCGGTGACCTGCTTGCCGTCCTTCAGGACGATGGCGTCCTTGCCGACCAGATCGATACGCGACACGTGGCTGTCGAGGTTCACGCGCACCAGCGGCCAGTTCAGGCGCGCGGCGATCTGCTCGATGTGGGTCGACTTGCCGGTGCCGTGATAGCCCTGGACCATCACCCGGCGGTCCTTGGCGAAGCCCGCGCAGATGGCCTTGGTCGTCTGCGGATCGAAGCGGTAGGCGCTGTCGATCTCCGGCACGTGGCTGTCGCGATGGCTGAAGGCGGGAACCTTCATGTCGCTGTCCACGCCGAAGGCGTCGCGAAGCGTCACCCACTTGTCCGGGGCCAGGGTGATCAGGGGATCGGCGGCGTGGCTGTCGGTCAGTTCGGGCATGTTTTCCGATTAGCGCTTCGACCCCCGGGAGGGGAAGGGGGAATTGCGTCAAAATCATCCTTCTCCCCTTGCGGGAGAAGGTGTCGTCTTTCCTTCTCCTCCCCCGCGTGCGGGGGAGGGGGACCGCGAAGCGGTGGAGGGGGCGAGACTGGGCGCTGTGCCGGCCGTCGCCCCCTCCGTCACGGCGCTGATAGCGCCGCGCCACCTCCCCCGCTTCGCGAGGGAGGAGCAAAAAAGGCGGCGGATTGCTCCGCCGCCCTCTTGGTCAGACTGTCGGCGCCTTAGTGGTTGGCGATGATCACCGAGGCGATCAGGCCGGTGGCGACGGCGGCCAGGACGTACTGGTCGTTGACGCGCTGCCAGCGGTAGCCGCGCGGCGGCTGGCGCAGGCCGTGACGGCGGTAGTCCTTCACGTAGTAGCCGTCGCCGCGATAATGGGCGTCCAGGCGCTGGCCCTTGGCCCAGCGGCGGGCTTCGCGGCGATCGTCGCGACGGTCGTCACGGCGTTCCTGGCGGGCCTGGTCCTTGCGGCCCTGTTCGTAGGCGCGCTGCTGCTGATAGCGGTCGTCGTGACGGGGCTGGGCCATGGCCGTACCCGACAGGGCGGTCCCGGCCAGCAGGGAGGCGGCGACGGCGGTAATGATGAGACGCTTCATGGCGTAGTCCTTTCGTTCGATGTCCCCACCTTAGACAGGTCGTTTTGGACTGGTGATGAACGGCGAAGATCAGGAACGGTTCATGTTTCATTCATGAAATATTGTAGCAATACCTGCGCTATTCGAGTTGCGTCGATCGGCGATTTCGCGCGTTGAGGGCGCATGACCCCGAAGCTTCGCCTCAACCCCCGCCGCGACCTGCCCGTGCTGCTCAAGGCCGCCCGGCGCGAACTGGCCGCCACCGCCGCCCTGCTGGTGGCGGGCCTGGGCCTGCTGACTTTCCTGAACATCGCCGACGAGGTGGTCGAGGGCGACACCCGCCGGCTCGACCTGCAGGTCCTGCAGTCCCTGCGCCTGCCGGGCCAGCCGCACCAGCTGATCGGCCCCGAATGGTTGCACACCGCCGCCGCCGATATCACCGCCCTGGGTTCGGTGACCGTGCTGACCCTGCTGGTGATCCTGGCCCTGGCGGTCCTCGCCAGCCTGCGCCGCTGGGCCGAGGCCCTGGTGGTGCTGGTCGGGGCGGCCGGCGGGGTGGCGATCAGCCAGGGCCTCAAGCACCTGTTCCTGCGCGAGCGGCCCGACCTCGTCTACCGCGCCGTCGAGGCGGCTAATCCTAGCTTCCCCTCCGGCCACGCCATGCTGTCGGCGGTGGTGTTCCTGACCCTCGGGGCCCTGGCCGCGCGGTTTTCGCGGAAACGCCGGCTGAAGGCCCTGGCGCTCGGGGCGGCGGTGTTCTTCTCGGTGCTGGTGGGCCTCAGCCGGATCTATCTCGGCGTCCACTGGGCCAGCGACGTGCTGGCCGGCTGGTGCGTCGGCGCCGCCTGGGCCATGGCCTGCTGGCTGGCCGCGTGGGGGTGGTCCAGGTTCTTTCCGTCGAGCCTCGCCGCCAAGGAACCTCCCCCTGTGGGGGAGGAGGCCGAAGGCCGGAGGGGGGACGGTTTCAGCTGACGGTGCATTGGCCGGCGCTCGCGCTACGCCCCCCACGCCGCTTCGCGGCTGCTCCCCCATGGGGGGAGCTTCCCTGAGGAGCCGGCAGGCCCCTGCTTTAAGCCGCCGCCACGGCCCCCGTCTTGCGCCGCATGCGCCAGAAGCGGATCGTCCGCAGGGCGCTTTCGCGGGGCAGGGCGGCGTAGAGTTCGCCGTACGCCTTGGCCTTGCCCATCACCTCGTCCGACGGATCCAGGATCAGCAGGGCGAAGGTCAGGAACAGGGCGCGGTCGAAGTCGGCCGCCTTGCAGACCACGGCCAGGCCGTCGAGCTCCTTGCGCTCGAGGATCTTGCGGGCGGTGTGGAAGTCGATGTCGGCCATGTCCGACAGGGCGCCGAGGAACAGGGTGGTCTGCTTGGCGCGCAGCATGCCGGCCAGGGCCTGGGGCGTGACGCCGCCGCGGGCCTTGATCTTGGCGAACTCGGCCATGGCCGCGTCGTAGTCGGCCGGCAGGGCGCCGTCGCGGGCGGCCAGGCGGTTGCGGCCGGCGGCCAGGGCCGCCTCCAGCACCGCCGGGTCCAGGGCCTCGTTGCGGGCCATGATCCGGTCGCGCAGCCGGGCCTCGGCCACGAAGTACATCTCGTTGAGCAGGTCGACCGGCAGGCTCTGGCGGTCGATCACCGCCTCGTGCAGGGCCGGATTGGCTTGGGCGCGGTCGACCACGGTCTCGTGCGCCGCGCGCGACAGCTCCGCGCCCTCGTTGCGGATCAGCACGCCCAGGGTGTCGTCGTCGCCGCGCGCCACGATGGCGTCGGAGACGGCGCTCGACACGCGGGCCCGGCTGGAGATCGCCCGCAGGTGCTCCTGGCCCTGCGTCTGGGCCACGTGCAGCAGGTCGGCGTCCGACAGCGTCGCGGCCCCCGACAGGATCGGGCTGGCGACGGCGATGCTGTCGCTGATCAGGTTGCGGGTCAGGGCCGGCGGCGGGCTGGCCGACTGGCCCAGGCGCTCGGCCAGCTCGACCCGGACGGCCTCTTCCATCTCGCCGGCCAGCTGGCCCATGACCTGGTCGAACAGGCCCATCTCGACGGCCCCGTGGTCGTCGGCGGTGAAGAACAGGTCGGTCACCCCGCGCAGCAGGTCGCGGCGGCGGGCGCTGGACGGCTCGTCGGCGAGGGCGATCAGGTCGTGCAGCCGCGATTGCAGCATCAGAGGTCGCTCTCCTCGGCGGTCTTTTTCTTCTTGGTCGGCGCGTCGCGGCCGGCCTCCTGGGCGGCCTCCGCCAGCCACGCGGCCGAGCCGTGGTCGGCCTCGCCATCATCGGCGGGCGCGGTGGCGACGGCGGCCGGGTCGACGGCCATCAGCACGGTGTTGGGCGGGCCGGGGGCCTCGATGCGGTCGGGCGTCAGGCCGAACATCCGTCCGACCGAATAGGTGCGCGGGGCCAGACCGTCCGGGGCGCGGGCGTTGGCGGCGTAGGTGGTGGTCTGGGCCTGCGGCAGTGGCGTCTGGGCGGGCGGACCGCCGGCCAGCTCGCGCGGCGCGGCGGGCGCGGCTGGCGGGATCGAGGCCGAGGCCACGGGCGGCGAATAGAGGCTGGTCGGCAGGGCGCCTTGCTGGGGCGCTTGCTGGACGGCCTGCGGAACGGGCGGAGCGTAGACGGGCGCGGGAACGGTTCGCTGCGGCGCCGGCGCGGCGTTGGCGTAGCCGGCCCAGGCGGCCACGGGAGCGGGGCGGCCGTTGGCGCGCGGGTCCTGGGCGTCGGGCGCCGGGGCGGCGGCCTTGCCGGCCCAGCTCAGGGTCGGACCGGCGTAGTCGGCGCGGGCGGCGGTCTCCACGCGCTGGCTGCGCGGCCCGTAGCGGCTTTCACGCGCGTCCTCTGCGCGCGCCGGAAGGGCGACGCTGGCGAGCAGCAGCAGGGACAGAACGAGGCGCATGCCGGTCCGGACGTGGGTATTGCAGTCTGCAACCCTTAGCCGACGCCGCTTAATCCCCGCCTAACGGCGAGGCTCCAGCGTCGGGCGTGCGACATTTTGGGTGGGGCGGTCCGGCGCCTCTTCCTCCGCCGCCATCCCTTTATGTCCCGTCATTCCCGCCCTTGTGGCGGGAACCCCTCGTTCCGCTCGCAGGTGAAGCGCAAGCGACGTGCTGAGCACGTCGCCACTACCGCTCTTGCGGCTGACATAGGGTTTCCCGCCACAAGGGCGGGAATGACGGGAGTTATAGGTGGGGGAAGGGCGCTTCACCGCCCCCGCCACCACGCCAGCAGCCGCCGCTCGGCCGCCGCCAGGGCCGCGTGCAAGGCCACGCCCAGCAGGGCCAGCACCGCCAGGGCCGCGAAGCCGCGCGCGGTCTGCAGGCGGTTGAAGCTTTCCAGCATCCGCCAGGCCAGGCCCTGGCTCGAGCCCGAGCCGGCCACGAACTCGGCCGCCACCGCGCCCACCAGCGCCAGGCCCGCCGCCACCTTGATCCCCTCCAGGATCGCCGGCAGGGCCGAGGGCAGGCGCAGTCTCACCAGTCGCTGCCAGGCGCTGGCGCCATAGAGGTCGAACAGCCGCGACAGGTCCGGATCGGCCGCCTTCAGGCCCGCCACGGCGCCCGAATAGATCGGGAAGAAGGCGATCACGGCGGCCAGCGCCGTCACCGCCCGGCCCGGATGGTCGATGCCGGCCCAGATCGTCACCAGCGGCGCGATGGCGATCACCGGCGTCACCTGCAGGATCGCCGCGACGGGCCGGAAGGCGTCCTCGACCACCGGCCGCAGGGCCGCGGCGAACGCCAGGGCCAGGGCGACGAGGGCGGCCAGGACCAGCCCGGCCAGCGCGGTGGAAAGCGTGCCCCAGGCGCTGAGCGCCAGCAGGGGACCGGCCTCGACCAGGGCCTTGGCGATCTCCGACGGGGCCGGCAGCAGGTAGGCCGGCACGTGCAGGAGGCGGCAGGCGCCTTCCCAGGCGGCCAGCAGGAAGGCGATGAACAGCACGGGGGCGAGGAGGCGGGTCATGGCGCGGACCCCCTCCGGCCCTCCGGGCCACCTCCCCCAGAGGGGGAGGATTTAAGATGCTCCCCCTCTGGGGGAGCTGTCGGCGGAGCCGACTGAGGGGGCCGCGCGAGCAGCGCGGATACGGCCTCCACGGTCTCGCGGAACTGAGCCGTCGTCCGAAACCCCGCCGGCCTTGCCAGCGGCCCCTCGACCACGACCTCGCCGGCCACGACCCCCGGCCCCGGCGTCAGCACCACGACCCGGCCGGCCATGTAGACGGCCTCCTCGACATTGTGGGTGACGAACACCACGGCCGGCGACAGGTTGGCGCACAGGGCCAGCACGTCATCGGCCAGGGCGCGGCGGGTGATCTCGTCCAGGGCCGCGAACGGCTCGTCCAGCAGCAGCAGGCGCGGGCGGGTGACCAGCGCCCTCGCCAGCGAAGCCCGCATGGCCATGCCGCCCGATAGCTGGGCCGGCCGGGCGTCCTGCGCGCCGTCGAGACCGACCTGCGCCAGGGCCTCGCGCGCTTTGCCGCGCGCCTCCCGCGCGGGAACGCCCGCCAGCTCCAGCGGCAGGGCCACATTGGCCGCCGCGCTCATCCACGGCGCCAGGGTCGGGGCCTGGAACACCACCGAGGTCTCGCCCTTGCCCGCCGCCCGGGCGACGCTCCCCCGCGTCGGGTTTTCCAGCCCCGCCAGCAACCGCAACGCCGTCGACTTCCCACACCCCGACGGCCCCACCAGCGCCACCACCTCGCCGGCGGAAAGCGCAAGGTTGATCGGCCCCAAGGCGCGACCGCGCGGGTAGTCGACCTCGGCGGCGGAAAGGCTGGCGATCACGCTCACTTCTCCTCCCCCGCATCGCGGGGGAGGGGGACCAGCGAAGCTGGTGGAGGGGGCGACCGCCGTTCAGACCCAGGCCGCACTCCGCCCACGCGCTCGGCCGCGACCGTCCAAACGCCCAGCGCCAGTTCGTCCGGATCCCGCAAGAAGTCGCCGGCGGCGATGCGCATGACCTCGATCCCCTGCGACGCGAGCCACGCGTCCCTGCGCGCGTCATGCCTCGCCTGATCGGCCGTGTCATGCCCCGCGCCGTCGATCTCCACCGCCAATCGCGCCGCCGAGCAATAGAAGTCGAGGATGTAGGCGCCGACGGGATGCTGGCGGCGGAAGGTCGGGCCTTCGCCTCGCCGACGCAGGCGTTGCCAGAGCATGGTCTCGGGCAGAGTCATTTCGCGGCGCAGGCGGCGGGCGCGTTTCAGCGTCAGGACTGGTGAGCGCATGTGCGGCGGTCGCCCCCTCCACCCCTTCGGGGTCCCCCTCCCCCGCGAGCGGGGGAGGAGAAAGATCACTTCGGCAGGAAGCCCAGGCTGTAGGCCTTCTTGTAGTCCAGGCCCTTGTCGTAGACCCCCTGGTCGGCCGCCACCTGGAAGAACTCGGCCCAGCGGGCGTCGGTCATGGCGCCGATGCCGTCCTTGGGCACGATGCCGTAGGACCGCATCTTGTCCCGGGCCTGGTCGAGCAGGTCCTGGGTCATTTCGGGGTTGTCCTTGAGGATCAAAGCGTCGCCCGGCTTGGCGTCGCCGTAGAGATAGCTCTTCCAGCCGGCCGCCAGGGCGTCGCTGATCGCCTGCACCTGGGCGGGCTTGGCCTGGATCATCGCGTCGCTCACCAGGGCGAAGCTGGCGTAGGCCGGGTAGCCGTCGTCGGCCAGCAGGAACACCGCCGGCTTCTCCCCGCCCGCCTTCTCGATCAGATAGGGCTCGGACGTCGCATAGCCCTGCTGGATCAGGCTCTTGTCGGCCAGGAACGGGGCGACCGAGTAGTTGTACTTGCGCACCTGGGCGTCGGTGAAGCCGTGCTTGGCCTTCAGCCACACCCAGAAGGCCGTCACCGAGGCGTCCGACAGCAGGATCGGCTTGCCCTTCATGTCGGCGATGCTGGCGACGCCCGCTCCCGGGTGGGCGATCAGCACCTGCGGGTCCTTGTCCATGTAGGCGGCGACGGCTTTGACCGGCACGTTCTCCTTGGCCAGGTTCAGCACGATGAAGCTGTTGGAGCCGACGCCGATGTCCACCGCCCCCGTGGCCAGCAGCTGCGGCACGTTCACCCCGGGGCCGCCCTGGACGATGCTGACGTCCAGCCCGCGCTTGCTGAACTCGCCCGTCGCCACGGCCTGGTAGTAGCCGCCCAGCTCGGCCTGCGCCCGCCAGTCGGTGGCCAGCTTCAGCTTGGTCAGGCCGGGGGCGGCGTCCTTCTTGGCGGGCGAACAGGCGGCGGCGAGCGCGGCGAGGCCGGCTGCGGTCACGGCGCGGCGCGAAAAGGTCATGGCGGATCCCCCGGTACGATGCGGCGCGGAGGTTAGCGGGGGCTGTCACGCAGGCAAAGCCTTTCAAAACGCCCCGTCATTATCGCCACCCAAACTCCCGTCATTCCCGCCCTTGTGGCGGGAACCCCTCTGTCAGCCGCAGGGGCAGGAGTGGCGACGTGCCCAGCACGTCGCTTGCATCTCACGTGTCAACGGAACCAGGGGTTCCCGCCACAAGGGCGGGAATGACGGGAGTGAAAATGAGTGACGTGAACAAAATAAGAACTTATGGTTGTGGCGATCGTTCAGAGAGCAGTCGCCATGGACCTCAACACCGCCTGGATCGCCGTCTACATCATGGCCGATCGCTATCGCGGCACGCTTTACATCGGCGTCACCGCCGACTTCCAGACCCGGATCGTCCAGCACCGTGAAGGCGCGGGTTCGGGCTTCTCCCGCCGCTACGGACTGAAGCGTCTCGTCTGGTGCGAGGTGCACGAGACCATGGCCGACGCCATCCAGCGCGAAACTTCCCTCAAGCGCTGGCCGCGCCAGTGGAAGATCAACCTGATCGAGCGCGACAATCCGCGTTGGGACGATCTCTATTCGGCCGTTTTCGAGTGGACGCCACTTTCGCGCCAAGTGTGACGGCCGCCCAACCCAAAACTCCCGTCATTCCCGCCCTTGTGGCGGGAAACCCTCTGTCAGCCGCAGGGGCAGAAGGGGCGGACTGCTAAGCAGTCCGCTGGCGCTTCACGTGCGTACGGAACCAGGGGTTCCCGCCACAAGGGCGGGAATGACGGGAGGAAAAGGGAGAATAAGGGGGAGGCGGCGCTGCTTCGGCGCACCGCCCGCCCCGCTCTAATCCCCCGCCTCCAGCCAGCGCCCGATCTTGGCGTACAGCACCTCGCGCTGCACGGGCTTGGCGATGTGGTCGACCATGCCGGCGGCGAAGCAGCGTTCGACCTGCTGGGGCAGGGCGTCGGCGCTCATGGCGATGATCGGGACCTTGCCGGCCGCGCCTTCCAGGCCGCGGATGGCCCGGGTGGCGGCCAGGCCGTCCATCTCGGGCATGTGGATGTCCATCAGGATGATGTCGAAATGGCCGCGCGCCGCCGCCGCCAGGGCCTGGCGGCCGTTCTCGGCGGTCTCGACATGGCAGCCGGCCAGGCGCAGCAGCCCGACCCCGATCTCGCGGTTCATCGGGTGGTCGTCGACCAGCAGGATCCGCGCCGCCCGGGGATCGCGCGCCGCCTCGGGCGGCGGGGCGGCCACGGGCTCGGCCTCGGCGGCCGGCAGTTCGAACCAGAAGCACGAGCCGTGCCCCGGCGCGCTGTCGGCCCCGATCCGCCCGCCCATCAGCTCGACCAGCGACTTGCTGATCGCCAGCCCCAGCCCCGCGCCGCCGTAGGCCCGCGTCGCCCCGCTGTCGAGCTGCACGAAGCGCTGGAACAGCCGCGCCTGGTCCTCGATCGGCACGCCCACCCCGGTGTCGATCACCTCGAAGCGCAGGCGGTCCTCGACCTCGCCGGGCTCGATGACCAGCCGGGCGACGATCTTGCCGCGCTCGGTGAACTTCACGGCGTTGTTGAGCAGGTTCAGCAGCACCTGGCGCAGGCGCAGGGCGTCCAGGTCGTGCAGGCCCTCGACCGGATCGACGACGTCGATCTCGACGGTCAGGTTCTTGCCCTCGGCCTCCGACTGCACGATGCCGACCGCGTCGTGCAGCACCGCGCTGGCCGAGGCCGGCTGCAGCAGCAGCTCGACCTGGCCGGAATCCACCCGCGAGACGTCGAGGATGTCGCTGACCACGGTTAGCAGGGCAGCGCCCGCCGTGTCGATCATCCCCACCTGCCGCTGGGCGTCGGCCGGCAGGTCCTCGCGCCCGGCCAGGAGCTGGGCGAAGCCGAGGATGGAGTTCAGCGGCGTGCGGATCTCGTGGCTCATGGTGGCCAGGAACTCGGTCTTGGCCTCGGCGGCGGCCAGCGCCCGGGCCCGGGCCGAGCGGGTCAGCTGCTCGCGCCGCACCAGGAGGCGCCGCAGCCGCTCCTGCTGGGCCAGGGCCAGGCCCGCCGCCAGGGCGGTGACGAACACCACCGTGACGAAGCACTGGATCAGCCGGGTCATCTGCGGCGGGTTCCACGGCGCCAGCAGGTGGCCCTGCCAGATGTTCCACACCCCCAGCGGCAGGGAGACGACGGCGATGGTCAGGGCCGCCTCGGCCGCCCCGCGCGGACCCAGCCGGAAGGCGCAGAGGATGGCGGCGGGGAACAGCACGAAGGGCAGGGGGGCGCGGGTGTCGTGGAACACCGCCGCCGTCAGCACCGCCATCAGCAGGAAGAGGCCCGCCCGCTCGCCGGCCGAGCGGTGGAAGGTGCGCCGGTGCTCGGCGTCGATCAGCACCAGCACGGCGGGCACGATCAGCGCCATGCCCAGGGCTCCGCTGACGAACCAGTCGCGCCACACCCCCAGGAACGGCTGGTGCTCCAGCAGGCTCAGCAGCCCGGCCGCGACCCCGGCCGTGACCGCCACCACCGGGGCGATCACCGTCACCAGCAGGGCCAGCTGGCGCATGGTCCGCACCCGGGGCGGCCCGCCGAACGCCCGCCGCACGGCCTCGCGCGCGCCCCAGGCCTCGGCCAGGTTGACGGCGGTGAAGATCAGGGCCCGCTCCGGCGCGTCGCCCAGGGCCAGGCAGACAGCGACATGGGCGACCCCGACCACCACCGTCAGGATCAGCCGCCGGGGCGGCCCCAGGGCCATCAGGCCGACGGCCAGCAGGGCGGTGCAGGGCCACAGGGCGGCGATGCCGTAGGGGCCGCGGGTCAGGGCGTCGCTGAACAGCTGGGTCGCGACGAAGGCGAGCGCCAGCACGACCAGCAGCGTCGTCTGTCGCCCCGTTTCCTGTAAGGCGGCGCTTCGCGTCATCCTGTTCCCGTTCCCCCGGACGGAAAACTTACGCCGAACGGCGGTTTCAGTTTCGGCAGCAATGAACTCTGTGACGCTTTGCCGCAATCCATTTCAGTAGCGTCGACTACCCGACGAAGGGGTGTTGGCGACGGCTATCCCTTTGATTGGCAACACTTAGCTATCGTATAAATTGCGTATATGCTTCTAGTTGCTCTATAGCTGAGCTTCGGGTCAAACTGGCGTTGCACCAGGGTGGCGGGGGCCAGATGAGTGAGAACACCGGCGGGGCGGTCGCGAAGGTCGAGAAAGACGACGATCTTCCGGCCGGCGAGATCGTCGCCAAACTGTTCGGAGAGCAGATCGAGCGGCTGAAGACGCTGCTCGAATCCAACGAACTCAACACGGTCTGCGTCGACGGCCTGACGGAACTGGGCTGCCCGCGGATCGTCGCGCCGACCGTGTTCGCGGGCGTCAAGGTGCTGGCCATCAAGGCCATCGAGCTAGGGCCCGACCTCGCCAGCCAGTCCATCCAGGCGGGCCTTCTGCGGCTCATGGCGCGCATTCCGGCGCTGGACCGCCTGTTGCGAATGCTCACCCGGGTTCTCGGCCGCTTCGAGGACAAGGCCAAGCTGCGTCAGGCGATGATCGACGACATCAAGCGGTCGGGCCTCACGCCGTTCGGCATCAAGGTGAACCAGGTCACGCCCACGGAGGTCGTCGAGGCGCTTCACGCGGAGGTCGATCAGCACAAGCTGACCCGCAGGTTCGAGGATCTGCTCGGCCAGCTCGCGGCCGTGCTGGAAGCGCGGATCAACGACCTCGCCGAGCTGCGCCTGAATTGGCCCGATACGGTGGGGACGACCGCCAGCGTCATCGACACCCTGTACTATGGCGCGCTGCACGACGATTTCGTCGGGCGCGACGAGGAGATGGCCTTGCTCCGGGCGTTCCTCGGAGACCCGGACGACGTGACGGCGCGACCGTTCTCCTGGCTGCTGGTGGCGGGGCGCGGCGGCGAGGGCAAGAGCCGCCTGGCCTTCGAACTGGTGCGTTCCTCCCGCGTCCGCTGGCGGGCGGGGCGGCTGGTGGAGGCCGATCTCTCCTGGCTGCTGAACAGCAACTGGCGGCCGCGGAAGCCGACACTGATGGTCATCGACTACGCGCTCGATTGGCCGGTTGCGCTCAAGCGCCTGCTGGCGGCCTTCGCGCAGCGCTGTGTCGACTTCGAATATCCCTTGCGCGTCCTGCTGATCGCGCGGGAAGGCGGCCGCTCGCTCGTCGAACAACTGGTGGGGCCGGGGGGCGAAACCATCCGGCCGCGCCTCTACAAGGCCGCGGGTTGCGAAAAGGGCGTCCTGAGCCTCCAGCCCGTCTCGCGCGAAGCGGTCATCGGGCTGATGCAGCGCCGCCTCCGCCAGCACGTCGAGGATCTGCCGCCCGACGACCTGCTGATCGTCGCGGCCAAGCGGCTGGACCAGGCGACGGCGCTGGGCGAGCGGACCCCGCGTCCCCTGTTCGCGGCGATCGCCGCCGAAGCCCTGGCCTCGATGATCGCCGATCGCGGCGGGCCGGGGTCGAAGGGCTGGCAGGAGCTGGTGTTCCAGATCGAGAAGGACCAGACCCTGGCGGGGCTGATCCAGCGCGACCGTCAGCTGTTCTGGCGCCAGTCGTCGGCGAGCGACCCGCTGACCGAGACCCAGCGCGAGATGCTGCACGAGAACCTGCTCTGCCTGTCCACGTTCACGCTCGGGCACGTGACGCAGGACGAACTCGACGAAGCCATCAAGGACGTCACGCTGGCCGCCAAGGTGCTGCCCTCCTTCGCCCTGGGCTCCTACGCCTTCGACGGCGAGCGCTTCCAGCGCATGACCAGCCGTTCGAACCATGAAACCCTCGGCGCGCTGGAGCCCGACATTCTCGGGGCCTTCTTCGTGCTGCAGAGGCTCGACCCCGAGCAGCACGAACTGACCCCCAAGCAGCGAAGTTTCCTGGTCGATACGGCCTGGCGGGCGGCCGCGCGCGACGCCGCCGCCTTCGTCCGACGCACCTTCAGCGACTTTCCGATCCGGGTCGCGGCCTGCGGCGACCTGCTGCCCTCGGCCGGCGTCGCGGACGCCTGGGTCATCGAGCTGCTCCGGTCGCTGATCGCCGACCTCGGCGCGGCGGCGCGCGTGCTGGTCAAGGAGGCCGAAAGTCCCGGGCTCACCTCGGGCCACCGGCAGGCCCTGGCCGACGAGCACCTGCGCCTGGCCGGCGAGGCGCTGCGGCTGGCCTCCCGCCTGAAGCTCTACGCCGCGCCGATCGAGGCGCTCGGCGAAGACGTCCTGACCTCCATCGCCACGGCCCTGAAGGAAGCCGCCTACGTCGCCAGCACCGCCTATCGCAAGGAGCTGGTCGAGAGCGACCCGCGCTATGCGCCGCAGTTCCTGGGCAGCAGCGTCATCGAGCCGCCGCAGATCGCCTCGCCGCTGTCCGACACCTTCAACGCCGCGGCGACCTTCTTCACGGTGGGCTCCAGCGCCGACATCATCGGCTTCGCGCCCCCGCCGGCTCCCGCCGCGTCGGGTTCCGATCAGGCCTGTCCCCGCCGCGAGACCATCCAGGAGGTCATGCGTCTGGAGGAGGAGCTCCTGGCGCTGCGCCCCGCCGCGGAAATCCGCGCGACGCTCCTGACGGCGGAACGCGACCTGATGTTCGTGCTCGACGCCCTGGGCGACTTCGACGCGGTCGGGTCGATCGTGCAGCGGGCCTGGCAGCGCTTGCGGGAAGAAGACGACGAAGAGGCGCTCTTCTGGATCATGCGCCATCTGTTGGGCTGCACCTATCTCGACGGAGAAAGGCTGCGCGAAAAGAAGGATGAGGCCTCGCGTCTTCGCCTTGAGGAGATCGGTCAGGCGCTTCAGAAGCTGCCGCCGTCGCTGTTGGCGCGTCGAAGGTCGCAACGTCCGCTTACGGCGGCCTTGTTGAACGTCGCTTACGCCTTGCCGGAACTGTCCGACCAGCAAGCTCCCTTGGCGGATTTCCTTCTCCGCTTCGCGCGGCAGGACATGGCGACGATAGACGTCACCTTCAGTTTGACGCAGCTTTCCGTGGCGCAGCTCTGGCAGACCCTTGACCCTGCGTTCGCTGGGAACCTTTCCGACCAGCTCCAGGTGACCATGCCTCCTGAGGAACAGGAGCGCCTCGCCGAATGGCTACTGGCGGTTCGCGATGGGTTGGAGCGTGATCTCGTCGGCGACTCTTCCCCGGCTGGCCAGGACGAGAACGAGACGCGCAGGCGGTTCATTCGATCCCGCATACTTTGCATCACCATAGCGCTCGCGAGCTTTTCGGGGGCAAGCGAAACGGCGGACGCTCTGCTGGCCGACTTCCTGTCCAAGGCGCAGTCAGACGGGGTGGACTGGATGGAGGCTGAAGACTGGAACCGGATCGGCCAAGTCTCGGCGCTTCTCGCAGGCATGACGACCCAGGCGTCCGAGAACCATCGCCTGAAGGTCCTGGAGACCGTCTGCCAGAGCAATGCGGTCGGCGCGATCCGGGGGCTGGCGTTCGCCCTGTATGGCCTCGTGCCCCATATCGGCGAGATTCCCGAGGCGACGGTCGAATTCCTGCGCGAGGTTTTCGCACGCGTGCTGGCGGCGCCCGATATCGTGACAGAAGGGGCGGCGCTTAGCCTGCACGAGATAGTCGCCGATGCGGCCGTGGCCGTATGCGGACAGGCGTACTTGAAGGGCAACGTTCCCATGCTGTGGGCCTGGAGCCAATTGCTGGAGGCCGAACGCGGAGAGTCGGATCGGGATATCGACGCGCACCGGCGGCACGTGTCCTGCCTGCGGATACCGTTCTTCACGACCGAGGGATTGCGCCAGGCCGCCTCGCTTATTCTGGCCGACGAGTCAGGACAGGACGCCTCTTCGCTCTGGACGACCATCGCCGTCGTCGCCGATCAAAAGCACGATGTCGAAACCTTGGATCTCATCCGCGAACATATTTCCAAACAGGCGGCGTCATGAGCCTCGAAGCAGCACTTTATCCCGATCAGCGGCTTTTCTTCGTCATTAGCCGGCTGTTGAATCACGCCGTTAGCGAGGGGCGATGGGACGAGGTTCTGCGCCTTGTCAGCCGCATGGATCCCATCGCCGGACGGTTGGGGCGTGAGCACGCCACGCTTCTTGCCAGCCTTTCGCTTGATTTGGCGCAGTCCTGTCCTCCAGACCAAGACGCGAAGAGTCCCTTAAACGGACTGGCCAATCGGTATCATTCCTACCGTGCCTCCGCGGACCCGCAGCAGCTTCACGGGCCCCGTTCCGACGCAGAGCCGCCTGTTGGCGAGATGTCGGATCCGAGCACGCTCCGTCTGGGCGAATATGTCGAGGATGCGCAAAGCGAACGCGATATCGACTCGATCTTGAGGCGTGAGCTGCAGTTCGCGCTGGCGATCCATAACGCGCAAATTGCCTGGTCGTCACAGACGTTGTCGTTCGCGCCAGGATGGCGCCTGCTTGAAGCCATGCATATCGATGATCAGAAGGTTCCATTGGCGGCCAAGGCCTTCATCGTCAGTGATGGGCAGTACGCCTCTCTCAATACTTCGGCCGGGGTGTTTGTCGAACTCGGCCAACGTGGAGGCCTCGTCCTGAATGCTCCCCAGGTCGTGGCCGACTATGTGCGCGCCTGGGTGGCCCTCTTCGAGGTAAAGGAGGCCGGCCGCGCGGGCTCGGTGCTCGAACCCGGCAATGGGATCCCGTTCTCACCCGAGCTCGCGCCCGAGGCGCGCGATCTTTTGGCCGCGGCGCTTCGTCCGCTGGAAGTTCAGGCGATCGACGACGGCTATCTGGTCACCGGGACCATGTGCATGTTCGGAGAGCTTTATGCGCTCGTCGCGCGGGTGAAGCCGAATGGCAAGGTCAGCCTGACCGACTCCAAACCGCTCGAGATTCCGGGCTTGTCCGAATTTCTGAAACCCGGAGAACGGCCGCTGTTCGAGCATAGGATCAACCCTGTCGGTTGGCGCGTGCTGCGACGGTGCCTGCAACAGCTGAATATGGATGCCTGGCCGGCCCATCTGCCGGACGATACGTTTCCGTCCGAGCAGCGTTTCAAGACGGTTGTCACGCCCGTGGACATCGAAACCTTCGGCGGCCTGCCTCTCCGAGCGGTGGAGGCAAGCGAACAGGAAACGGTGCGAAAGGCGCAGGCGGTGGTTGTTGGCGCGAACGGCGGAACGCCCCTCGCGGATCACTGCCGGATCGCCGACCTGCCGTTCTTGCCCGAGCGACGTTTGGTTCTCGTCGCCGTTGCGGAGCGCGACTACCTGATACCAGCCTTCGCCAACGAGGAGCACGCCGAACTGGCGGGGACCGAAAACGACTGGCTCTATGATTTTGTCCACGCCACGGGCCGAAAGCCGACCGCCGAAACGGCCAAGCCGTTCATCCGCATATTCTTGTCATGCATCGTTGGGCCGCATGGGCGTTTCGTCCTGCTCGAGACCATCGACAGCGCGCCGTGGTCGGACGCGGCGACCCAGGCCGATCGCGAGCGCGTCTCCAGCGTGGTCTCCGCCATCCATTTCCTGGGAAAGACGGCTGACGAGGATCTACTCTATTCGTTCTTCGTCACTTTCCGGACGGCCGTGTTCAGGGTCACCTGTCGCCTGAAGCCCAACTGGGAGGTCGAGTTCCGGGAGAACGACATGGTGCTGACGGACCTGCCGTTCCGGGGGGGACCCGCGATCGACTTCGTGGTTCGCGAGTAACCGCAGGCCCCTAGGCCGCCGCCGTCTCCCGTCCGATCCACTGGTTCAGGGCCGTGATCAGCGCGTCGCGCTGGATCGGCTTGGCGACGTGGTCGACCATGCCGGCCTGGCGGCAGCGTTCGATCTGGTGGGGCATGACGTCGGCCGAGAGGGCGATGATCGGCACGCGGGCGGCGGGGCCGTCCAGGGCGCGGATGGCGCGGGCGGCGGCCAGGCCGTCCATGCGCGGCATGTGGATGTCCATCAGTATGACGTCGAAGCCGCCGTCGGCGGCGATGCGCACGGCCTCGTCGCCGTCCTCGGCGGTCTGCACCGCGCAGCCGGCCAGGGTCAGCATGGCCGCGCCCAGTTCGCGGTTCATCGGATGGTCGTCGACCAGCAGCACCCGGGCGGCGGCCTCCTGCTCGACCCGGGCGGCGTCGGCGGCGCGGGCGGCGACGGCGGGGACGGTGAACCAGAAGGTCGCGCCCTGGCCCAGGGCGCTGTCGATGCCGATCTCGCCGCCCATGCGGGTGACCAGGGTCTTGCTGATCGCCAGGCCCAGGCCCGCCCCGCCGAACGCCCGGCTGATCGAGCCGTCGGCCTGGCTGAACCGTTGGAAGAGCCGGTCCTGCACCTCGGGGGCGATGCCGATGCCGGTGTCGGCGATGGTGAAGCGCAGGCGCTCGGCGCCGTCCCCGCCGTTTTCCAGAGCGACCGTGGCCCGCACCCCGCCGCTGGCGGTGAACTTCACGGCGTTGTTGAGCAGGTTCAGCAGCACCTGGCGCAGGCGGGCCGGATCCAGGGCGTAGTCGCCTGCGCCTTCCAACTCGGCCTCGACCGACAGCGACAGGCCCTTGGACTGGGCCGACAGGGCGATGATCGAGGCGGCGTCGGCCAGCAGGGCGGCCGGGTCCACGGCCTCGGGCCTAAGCTCCACCCGGCCGGCCTCCAGGCGCGAGAAGTCCAGAATGTCGTCGACGATGGTGGCCAGCGAGCCGCCGGCCTGGGCGATCAGCTCGAGCTTGCGGCGGCCGGCGGGAGAGAGGCCGTCCTCGGTTTCGGCCAGCAGGCCCGCGAAGCCCAGCACGCTGTTCAGCGGGGTGCGGATCTCGTGGCTCATGGTCGCCAGGAAGTCGGTGCGGGCGCGGCCGGCGGCCTGGGCGCGGGCCCGGGCGGCGCGGGCGGCGGCGCTGCGGCGGGCCATCAGGGTCTTCAGCCGCGCCTCCTTGTAGAGCGACAGGGCCGCGGCCAGCGAGGTGAAGAACACCGTGGTTACGAAGGCCTGCACCATGCGGATGCGGTCGACCTCGTCCCAGCGTGGGGCGATCCGCGCCACGCCGTCGCTGCCGATGGTCAGGGGGGCGGTCACGGCGATGATCACCACGGCGCTCCAGGCAGCCCCGCGCGGCCCCAGCTGGAAGGCCGCCAGCATGGCCGCGGGGAAGATCAGGAACGGCATCGGCGTGCGGGTCTTCAGGAAGGCGAAGGTGGTTACCGCCGCCACCAGGCCGTACAGCGCCAGCCGCACCGGCAGCGGCCGGCGGAAGGCCAGGTCCGGCGTGCGGTCCAGGATGATCAGGGCGGCGGGCAGGGTGATGATCATGCCCATGCCGTTGGCCGAGGCCCAGCCGGAGAAGAAGCTGGCCAGGTTCGCCCCGACCAGCGGCGCGGTCAGGCTGGCGCCCACGGCCGCGGCGGTCAGGGTGATGGGCAGGATGGCCGCCACCAGCACCAGGGCGTGGCGGACGCTGCGGATCGAGGCCCGGGGGCCGCGCAGGCGGCGGATGACGGCGACCGCGCCTAGGGTCTCGGCCATGTCGCAGGCGGCATAGATGACGATGACTAGCCACGGGTCGCCGGCCAGGTGGTGGACCACGGCGTTGGTGGCCAGGGCCAGGCCCAGCATGATCCGCCGCTGCACCGGTCCCAGGTGCAGCAGGGCCGCCGCCAATATGGCGTTCATCGGCCACAGCGAGGGCATGCCGTTGGAGTCGCGGGTCAGGAGGTCGCTGAACGCGAACGAGATCACGAACGCCGCGGCGAGTCCGGCCAGCCGCAGCCACGGCGCGGCGGCGCTCTCACGTCCTGGTGCGGATGTTGCGTCCAAGGCCCCGTATTCCCCCTCCGGCCGCGCGGGCGGCCGGGTATCCCCATCGATCACGCCGAACCGGAAAAAGGGTTAAGGCAGAACGCTTTTTCCGTATGCGGCCAAGTTCTGCGACGTTCCGTCGCGCTCCGGTTGCTCCGGCGTCCGGCGCTCGCCCTCGCGGGTCTCCTTCGGCCCCTCGGCCAGGGCGCGCGACACGGCGGCCATCAGCTCCTCGCGGCGGATCGGCTTGGGCACGTGGCCGTCCATGCCGGCGGCGCGGCAGCGGGCCACCTGCTCGGGCAGGACGTCGGCGCTCAGCGCCAGGATCGGAGTGGCGGCGGCCGGCCCGTCGAAGGCGCGGATGGCGCGGGCGGCGGCCAGGCCGTCCATCCCCGGCATGTGCACGTCCATCAGGATCAGGTCGAAGCCGCCGCTGCGGGCGGCCTCCACGGCCTGGAAGCCGTCCTCGGCGGTGAACACCTGGCAGCCGGCCAGGGTCAGCAAGGCGTCGCCCAACTCGCGGTTCATCGGGTGGTCGTCGACCAGCAGCACGCGGGCGGCGGCCGGGGCGGGCAGGGCCTCGTCCACGGTCTCGGCGGCGGCGGCCGGCTCGGCGGTCAGGGCGATGTGGAAGGCCGCGCCGGCCCCAAGCGCGCTCTCCACCCAGATCGTCCCGCCCATCTGGCCGACCAGCGCCTTGCTGATCGCCAGGCCCAGGCCCGTGCCGCCATAGGCGCGGCTGATCGAACTGTCGGCCTGGGAAAAGCGCTGGAACAGGCGCGCCTGCACCTGCGGGGCGATGCCGATGCCGGTGTCGGTGACCGAAAACCGCAGGGCGCCGGTCTCGGGCCCCACCACCAGCCGGGCGGCGACCTGGCCCTGGGTGGTGAACTTCACGGCGTTGTTGAGCAGGTTCAGCAGCACTTGGCGCAGACGGGTCTCGTCGAGGGCGAACAGCGCCTCGGGATCCTGGCCGCCCAGCGCCTCCACGGAAACCGTGACGGTCAGGCCTTTCCCTTCCGCCTCGGGAGCGATGATGGCGGCGGCGTCGCGCAGCAGGGCGGCGGGCGAGGTGGGCTCCAGCGCCAGTTCCAGGCGGCCGGCCTCGACCTTGGCGAAGTCCAGCAGGTCGCCGACGATCTCGGCCAGCGAGCGGCCGGCGCGGCCGACCAGATCCAGGCGCCGGCGGTTCTCGGGCGACAGGGCGGCGTCGTCGGCCACCAGGCCGGTGAAGCCGAGGATGCTGTTCAGCGGGGTGCGGATCTCATGGCTGATCGTGGCCAGGAACTCCGACTTGGCGGCGTTGGCGGCCTGGGCGCGGGCTTGCGCGGCGCGGGCGGCGGCCTGGCGGCGCACCAGCAGGGCCGAAAGCCGCGCCTGGCGGCTGAGGGCCAGGGCGGCGGCCATGCTCACCGCATAGAGCACGACGTGGAATAGCAAGAGGTGGCGCATCGGCTCGGCGGCGGCCCTGGCGTCCAGCCCGACGATCGACAGCACCGCCGGAATGGCCGTGGCCAGGGCGATCATAACCGACAGGGCCGCCGCGCGCGGACCGCCCCGGAAGGCGGCCAGCACCACCGGCGCGAACACCAGCACCCGCAGCTGCGGCGGGCCGGTGAACACCAGCCAGGATATGACGCCGATCGCGGCCAGGCCGAAGGTCGGCTCCAGCCAGCCGCGCACCGGGAAGGCCTCGGCGTGGCGACGGTCCATCAGGATCAGTATGGTCGGCAGGGCCACGGCCACGCCCAGCACGTTGCTGGTGGTCCAGCCGCTCCAGCCGGTCCAGAAGCCGCCGCCCTCGGCCAGCGAGGCCAGGCCGTTGACGCCGATCGAGGTCACGGCCGTGAACACCGCCGACACCAGCGTCAGCACCAGCAGGCCGCGCATGCCGCGCACCCGTCCGGGCAGCCGCAGCAGCCGCAGGGCCACGGCGGTGGCGGTGATCTGCACGGCGTCCAGCGCTGTCACCGCCACGGCGAAGGCCGACGACTTGCTGGTCAGCAGGCTGAGCGCCAGGTGCAGCAGCGTGCACACCACCAGCAGCCCGACGCCCCGGCGGCGGTCCAGCACCAGCAGCCCGGCGATCAGCACGGCGTTGGCCGTCCAGATGGTTGCGATTTCCTGGGCGGCGCCGGTCAGGAACAGGCTGTAGGCCATCGACGCCAGATAGGCGATCGTCAGCGCCACGGGCCGGCGCCAGCGGCGCAGGGCCGATCGGCGCGCGTCGGCTCGATCGATCGCGATGTCGAGGCGGTCGGTCCCCACGATACTCCCCAGCGCGCCCGGGGCCGAAGAGGGGGCCAGGGGCGCGGTCTGGCCGTACAATGCGGACGAAACGTCGGTTTTTGGTTAAGTGCGCTGACGCGGGGGAAGTTGCGGGGCGGACTTCCAGGGGATTGTCATCCCGGCCGGAGGAGCGCGCCAGCGATCCGTAGAGCCGGGACCTCCCACGCCGGACGGATCAGCGGTGCGAGGTCCCGGCGCTCCGCTTCGCTACGGCCGGGATGACAAATGAGGGGCGGCGGGGCCGCTCCCTCACCCCCGCACGAACAGGTTCCGGATCCACTGCGAGCCGGCCTTCGCCGCCTGGCCCCAGTCCTCGTCGTCCTCGACCGCGTCTTGAGCATAACCCCAAGGGTTGAACACCTTCAGCCGGGCGACCTTGAAGGCGGCGACGTCGCGGGTGACCAGGGTCAGGCCGTGCTCCAGGGCGGTGGCGGCCAGCAGGGCGTCGCGGGGGTCGGCCAGGGGCACGCGAGAGCGGGTTCGCGCCACGGCGGCGTCGACGGGCAGGATCCGGCCCTCGAAGGCTGGCCCCACCTGCTCGTCCAGCCAGGTCCGCAGGGCCTTGCCGGCGATCTTGTCGCGTCGCTCGGCCTGGGCGACCTCGGCTTCCAGCTCCAGCAGGGTGATCGCCGAGATGAACAGGCCCGAGCGCGCCACGCCCGCGGCCCAGCGCGCCAGGCCCGGATCGGTGCGCCCGGCCCTGGCCCCGCGCAGCTCCAGCACGATCTCGGTGTCGAGCAGGTGCATCAGCCGCGTCCCGGTTTCGCGGGCGGCCGGCCCCAGGCGGCCGACGACCTGGCGGGCTTGGCCTCACCCCCTGGCGACTTGGGCGTCACGGGCTCGTCCATGGCCAGCAGGTCGACGATGGTCTCGGCCTGGCCGGCCAGCTTTCGATAGGCCTCGACGCTCATCAGCACGTGGGTGGCCCGGCCCCGGTCGGTGACGAACACCGGCTCGATTCTCGCCGCGCGCTTGGCCGCGCTGACATCCTGATTGAGCTCGCGGCTGGTGACGACCTTCATGGCTTCAACCTGGAATGACAGGGCTGTCGTATAGGTACGTACCTACATAGTGGCGTTCGGGCAACGGATAATTCGCCAGCGAAAACAATCGAAAGCCGCGCGGCCGGGATCAACCTCCGACGCATTGCGCATTGGTCAGATCTCTGCGCGGCATGGGGCCCAAGGCAGAGGCGAAAAACCGGCTTGCCGCAAAGAACGATCCTAGGGGGGAACGAACCGGTGTCAGACCTACTCGCGCAGACCATCGCCACGGCGACGGACCTGCTCAACGCCCACGGCCCGGCCACCAAGGCCGCCGCCAAGAGCTTCACG
Source organism: Caulobacter sp. GW821-FHT12A07 (assembly GCF_058807655.1). Classification (NCBI taxonomy): domain Bacteria; kingdom Pseudomonadati; phylum Pseudomonadota; class Alphaproteobacteria; order Caulobacterales; family Caulobacteraceae; genus Caulobacter; species Caulobacter sp. GW821-FHT12A07. The sequence continues at coordinate 618,572 of NZ_JBXAQX010000001.1, read as the reverse complement.
CCCACCGATTTCAGCGTGCACTTCTTCCTGCAGCTGGCCGTCATCGTACTGGCCTGCCGCGTCGTCGGCTGGCTGGGCCAGAAGCTGCTCAAGCAGCCCCAGGTGGTCGGCGAGATGATCGCCGGCGTGGTGCTTGGCCCGTCGCTGCTGGGCCTGCTGTTCCCCGACTTCCAGCTGGCCCTGTTCCCCAAGGAGACCAAGAACGTCCTGTACGTCGGCGCCCAGCTGGGCGTGGGCCTCTACATGTTCATGGTCGGCACCAGCTTCCAGGCCGGCCACTTCAAGGCCAAGGCCAAGAGCGCGATGAGCGTCTCGTTCGCCGGCATCGCCGCGCCGTTCCTGATCGCCGCCGCCATCACCCCCTTCCTGCTGAAGGCGCCAGGCCTCTTCGCCCCGACCATCGGCCAGGGGCCGGCCACCCTGTTCATGGGCGCCTGCATCGCCCTGACCGCCTTCCCGATGCTGGCCCGCATCATCAACGAGCGGGGCCTGGCCAACACCTCGCTGGGCACCTTGTCGCTGACGGCCGGCGCCTTCGACGACGCCGTCTCCTGGTGCGTGCTGGCGGTGGTGCTGGCCACCTTCGGCGGCGGCCCGGGCGTTGCCCTGCTGGCCATCGGCGGCGGTCTGGCCTGGGTGGCCTTCGTCGTCCTGCTGGGTCCGAAGATCCTGGCCCCGCTGGGCCGCATCGTCGAGCGCGAGGGCGAGATGAGCACGGGCGTCCTGGCCCTGGTCATCCTGGCCTTCTGCATCTCGGCCTTCCTGATGGACGCCGTCGGCATCCACGCCATCTTCGGCGGCTTCATCCTCGGCGTCGTCATGCCGCGCGGCAAGCTGGTCGAGGAGCTGAAGAAGAAGGTCGAGCCGCTGGCCGTCGTGCTGCTGCTGCCGATGTTCTTCACCTATTCGGGCCTCAACACCCGGATGGACATGGTCAATTCGCCGACCCTGCTGCTGATCGCCCTGGGGATCCTGGCCGCCTCGATCCTGGCCAAGTGGGGCGCCTGCTACGTCGCCGCCCGCGCCACCGGCGAGAACCACGCCACGGCCATGGGCATCGGCGCCCTGATGAACTCGCGCGGCCTGATGGAGCTGATCATCATCAACATCGGCCTGCAGAAGGGCATCATCGGCCCGACCCTGTTCTCGATGCTGGTGCTGATGGCGATCGTCACCACGGTGATGGCCAGCCCGCTGTTCGAGGTCGTCTACGGCAAGAAGGCCCGCGAAAGCGGCGAGCTGGACGCCGTCGACGCCCGGGTGCCGAACGCGGCCTAATTTTCCCTCTCCCTTTGCGGGAGAGGGTGGCCCCCGAAGGGGGGCGGGTGAGGGGTCTCTCAAAAGCAAGACGCCGCGACAGCCGATCAGCTGTCGCGGCGTTTTTCGTGGGTGCGACCCCTCATCCGTCAGCTTCGCTGACACCTTCTCCCGCAAGGGGAGAAGGGGGTCAGGCCGGCTCGAGCGGCCGGTCGAAGCCGAAGCGGTTGATCTGCGAGATCAGGTCGCGGTGGCTGGGCAGGTCGTGGGTGGCGCGTTCGCCGAAGGCGCGGATGCGGGCGAACTGGCGGGCGGCCGACTGCACGTCGGGGAACTCGCCCCGGCCCGGCGACAGGTCGGTTTTGAAGCCCATGCCGTAGAGAATGTACTGGTAGTTGAAGAAGGCGAAGGTCTCGAGATCGAGGATGAAGTCGTAGCGGCTGGGCGGGCGGTGACGCCATTGCTCCAAGAGCTCGGCCAGCCGCTCGGGGATAGAGGCGGGGTCTGCGTTGTCGCGCCAGAACGGCTCGGTCCGCCGGCTCAGGCAATAGTGCAGCTTCAGGAAGGCGATGATGTTGTCGTAGCGCGCGGTCATCAGCTGGTTGAAGCGCCGGGCCGGGGCGTCGATAGGTCCATTATGGGGAAAGAGCTCGGCGATGATCGCCACCGCCGCCTCGATCAGCACCACGCCGGTCGACTCCAGCGGCTCCAGGAAGCCCGCTGACAGGCCCACGGCCACGCAGTTGCCCACCCACTGCCGCTCGCGATAGCCGGCCTCGAAGCTGATCGCCTTGGGGGTGATCTCGACGTCGCCGCCGATGTGGGCGCGCAGGATCGCCTCGGCGCGATCGTCGTCCATGTGGTCGCTGGAATAGACGCAGCCGACGCCGCGCGCGCCGGCCAGACCGATGTCCCAGATCCAGCCGGCCTCGTGGGCCGTGGCGACGGTGAAGCTCTGGATCGGCGCGTCGGGCCGCTCGTAGGGAACCCGGCAGGCCAGGGCGCGGTCGGTGAACAGCACCGGCCGGGTCGACTTGAACGGCGCCTTCAGGGCCTGGCCGATCAGCTCGGCGCGAAAGCCGGTGCAGTCGACATAGAGGTCGGCCTCCAGTCGGCCGTGCTCGGCGCAGGTGATGTGGTCGATGGCCCCGTCGGCGTCCAGCGCGACGTCGGTCAGCAGCCCCTCCAGCCGTTCCACGCCCAGCTCCCGGGCCCGGTCGGCCAGCACCTGGGCCAGCTTGGCGGCGTCGAAATGGTAGGCGTAGTTCAGCGGCCCGGCGAAATTGCCCTCGTGCGGCCGCTTGGGCGCGCGCTGGGCGCCGGCCACCCGCGCCTGGATGGTCATGGCCTCGGCGAACGGCGGCCGCGTCGCCTCGTCCTGCAGCAGCCAGTAGGGCGCCAGGCTCGCCCCGTCGGCCGAGAACGGCGCCTCGAACGGATGGAAGTACTGGTGGCGCTGGCCGTCCTGCGGCGCGTGCCCCCAGTCGATGAAGCGGATGCCCTGCTTGAAGGTGGCCGAGGTCTCGCGGATGAACCGCGTCTCGTCGATCCCCAGGAACTGCAAGGTCGTGCGGATGGTGGGGAAGGTCGCCTCGCCCACGCCGATGATGCCGATGTCGGGCGACTCCAGCACCGTGATGCGCAGGTGATCCTGCTCGGCGATGCGCAGGCTCTTGGCCAGATAGGCGGCCGTCAGCCACCCGGCCGTCCCGCCGCCCACGATGAGGATGCTGCGCCCACGCTCCATGGGTCCGTGCATAGCGCGTTTGCGCGGCAGGGGCATCCGTTTCGGGGGAGGGGGCAGAGCTTGGCCCTTCGCCATTTAGATCCGAGTATCCCCGCGAAGGCGGGGACCCAAGCTGACTCTCGGGGTGTGGCGAGGCCGTGGATCACCCGCCGCCTCGGCTTGGATCCCCGCCTTCGCGGGGATGCTCGGAGTTTGGGGGCGTAGGAGAAGGGTCCTGCTACCCCAACCGCAGCAACGCCGCCCCGTGCGGAGCCACCACCCGCTCCACCCGGCCCGACACCCGGCCGAGATCCTCGCCGCTCCACAGGTCCCGTGCAGCCACAGACCCCGAAAGTCCCAGGTCCCGCAGCGGCAGGCCCACGGCCTTCGGCTTTTCGGTGGTGTTGAACAGCGCCAGGTAGCGGGCGTTCTGCGCCCCCTCCGGCCGCGCCGACCAGATCCGCATGCCGTCGGCGATGAAGTGCGGCTGGTTGCCGGTGCTGGCCTGGTTCACCGCCAGGACCTCACGGTTCGTCAGTAGGCTGAGCGTCGGAGCATCCAGGTGGCGCAGGTCGCCGCCCATGATCAGCGGCGAGCGGGCGATGGCCCACAGGGTCATCAGGGTGCGCTGCTCGTCGGGCGTGAACTTGGTGTCGCGCTTGCCCAAAGCCAGCCGCCCCAGCGGCAGCATGTCGGCGTCGGGCCAGCCGCCGACGACGCGGTGCTCGTTCCAGTTCTCCAGCCGGGTGAACTGGGCCTCCAGCATGGACCACTCGTCCCAGAAGTCGTCCGAGATCCGCCACATCTGGGCGTAGCGGCGCACGTGGCCGGCCCGCGCCACCGGGGTCTCGCCCGGCGACAGCGACAGCACGATCGGCCGTCCCGTCGCCGCGATCGCCTTGTGCGCCGCCTCGATCTCGGGCGCATGGGCGTCATAGGGCCGGCTCATGTCGTCCATCTTGACGAAGTCGACGCCCCAGTCGGCCAGCAGCCGAAAGACGCTGTCGTAATAGGCCTGGGCGCCGGGCTTGCTCATGTCGACGCCGTACATGTCCGGGTTCCAGGTGCAGATGCTGGAGGTGTCGGCGATGTCGGCGGCGCGGACCTTGGTCCCCAGGATCGGCAGGTTGGCCTTCACCGCCGCGCGCGGGATGCCGCGCATCAGGTGCACCCCGAACTTCAGGCCCAGGGCGTGGACCTGGTCGGCCAGGGCCTTGAAGCCCTTGCCCCCGGCGCTGGACGGAAAGCGGTTGGGCGCGGGGATCAGCCGCCCGAAGCCGTCCATCGCCGGCTGGGGATTGCGGTTGTACTCGTAGCTGGCCGCCTCGGGCTCGTACCACTGGATGTCGACCGTGAAGACGTCGTAGCCGAACGGCAGCAGCTTGGCCGCCATGATCCGGGCCGTCTCCAGCGCCTCGCTTTCGGTGATGGTGGTGGCGAAGCTGTTCCAGCTGTTCCAGCCCATCGGCGGCCGCGGGGCCAGCAGGGCGGGCGCCTTCTTGGGCTTGGCGGCCGGCTTGGTCGCGGCGGCGGAAGCGGTGGTCGAGGCCGCGCCGGCCATAAGTCCGGCGGCCAGCAGGCCGCGCCGGTGCATGTCCAGGGTCACTCGCATCCTCCCGTGTTTTTGCTCTTGTCAGACAATATGGCGGGTCTGGCAAGCGGGTGGAGCGGGATCCATTCCTCCCTCCGTAAAATCCCCGCGAAAGCGGGGACCCAGGCTTTTTCTGAAACGCGTGGCGCTCGACGATAAAACACCTGGGTCCCCGCTTTCGCGGGGATTTTACGGGAGGAGGGAGGGCCGCCGACTTGAGCCCCGCCACCCATCATGCTCTCTTGCCCACAATAGTCAGACAAATGCCCCGGGGAAGAACGCCATGGATCCGCACAAGCCGAGCCGCCGCGCCTTCCTGCTGGCCACCAGCGCCCTGGCGTTCGCCGCGACCGCCGCCGCCGCCAAGCCGGTCGAGCAAAGCCCCCGGATCGTCGCCACCCCCGTCCCGGCCCGCCACATCGTCCTGAAGGCCTCGCATCACCAGCGCGCCGCCGACGCGAACCGCGCCTATCTCCTGTCGCTGTCGCCCGACCGGCTGCTGCACAACTTCCACCAGGGCGCGGGCCTGCCCGTGAAGGCCCCGGTCTATGGCGGCTGGGAGGCCCAGAGCATCGCCGGCCACACCCTGGGCCACTGGCTGACCGCGTGCTCGCTGCAGGTGGCCCACACCGGCGATCCGCAGCTGCGCGAGCGCCTGGCCTACACCGTCGCCGAACTGGCCCGCGTCCAGGCCGCCCACGGCGACGGCTATGTGGGTGGCACCACCCGCTGGGGCCAGTCCGACGCGGCGGCCGGCAAGCAGGTGTTCGAGGAGCTGCGCCGGGGCGACATCCGGTCCTCGCGCTTCAGCCTCAACGACGGCTGGGTGCCGGTCTACACCTGGCACAAGGTGCACGCCGGCCTGCTCGACGCCCATCGCCTGGCCGCCACGCCGGGCGCCCTCGACGTCGCCACGGGCCTGGCCGGCTATTTCGCCACGATCATCGAGGGCCTGAGCGACGAGCAGGTGCAGAAGATCCTGGTCACCGAGCACGGCGGCCTCAACGAGGCCTATGCCGAGACCTACGCCCTGACCGGCGACGAACGCTGGCTGAAGATCGCCCGCCGCCTGCGCCACAAGGCCGTGCTCGATCCCATCGCCGCCGAGCGCGACGAGCTGGCCGGCCTGCACGCCAACACCCAGATCCCCAAGGTCATCGGCCTGGCGCGTCTCTACGAGGTCGGCGGCGATCCGGCCGAGGCGACGGCGGCGCGGTTCTTCCACACGGCCGTCACCCGCGACCACAGCTACGTCATCGGCGGCAATTCCGACCGCGAGCACTTCGGCAAGCCGCGCCAGATCGCCCGCCACATGGCCGAGACCACCTGCGAGGCCTGCAACAGCTACAACATGCTGAAGCTGACCCGCCACCTGTGGAGCTGGAAGCCCGACGGCGCCCTGTTCGACTATTACGAACGCACCCAGCTCAACCACATCCTGGCCCACCAGAACCCGGCCGACGGCCGCTTCGTCTATTTCATGCCGATGGCCGCCGGCGGCCGCCGCAGCTATTCCACCTACGAGGACAGCTTCTGGTGCTGCGTCGGCTCGGGCATGGAAAGCCACGCCAAGCACGCCGACAGCATCTGGTGGCGCAGCGGAGAGACGCTGTGGCTGAACCTCTTCATCGCCTCGAGGCTCGACCTGGGCGAAGGCGACTTCGCCATCGACCTGGACACCCAGTATCCCAGCTTCGGCCACGTCGCCCTGACCATCGAGCGCGCCCCGAAGGGCGAGCGCGAGCTGGCCCTGCGCCTGCCGGCCTGGAGCATCAAGCCGACCCTGGAGCTCAACGGCCAGCCGGTCGCCATCCAGACCCGGGGCGACGGCTACGCCCGGGTCTCGCGCCGCTGGAAGGCGGGCGATCGCCTGCGGCTGACCGTGCCGATGACCGTGCGGGCCGAGCCGACGCCGGACGATCCCAACCTCGTGGCCCTGCTGTCGGGGCCGCTGGTGCTGTCGGCCGACCTTGGCCCCGCCGACCGGCCGTTCGACCGTCCGGCCCCGGCCCTGCTGGGGCAGGGCGATCCGGCCGCCCTGCTGCGCGTCACCGGGGCCCACCCGCACAATTTCGACGCCCCCCTGGCCCAGGGCGGACGGGTGGAACTGACGCCGTTCTTCACCGGCTACAGCCGACGCGAGGCGATCTACCTGCCGGTGTTCACCCCGGCCCGCTGGGCGGCCGAGGGACCGGCCTATCTGGCCGCCGAGAAGCAGCGCATCGACACCGTCGCCCGCACCGTCGACGCGGTCTATCTGGGCGAGCAGCAGCCCGAGGTCGACCACGCGGTGAAGGCGGGCGCCGGCGAGATCATCCAGCTCAACGGCCGCAGCGGTCGCCGCATCGCCCCCGGCGGCTGGCTGGAGATGACGCTGAAGCGCCGCGCCGGTCCGCTGACCCTGCAGCTCGTCTACTGGGGCCAGGACACCGGCCAGTCGGCCAAGGTGCTGGCCGACGGCGCCGAGACCGGCCGCTTCGCGACCCCCACCGACCGCCGCGACGGCTTCTTCACCGCCGACGTCCCGCTGCCGGCGGGCGAGGGGACGGCGAGGGTACGGATCGAGGCCGGGGACAAGCCGGTGACGGTCTACGAGGCGAGGGTGCTGGCGGCGGGGGCGGCGGCTACGGCGTAGGGGCGAACTCGCGCCGCCTGCCCCCTAAACCGAGTATCCCCGCGAAGGCGGGGACCCAAGCTGACTTCCAGGATGGGGCGCGGCCGTGGATCATCCGCCGACCCCGCTTGGATCCCCGCCTTCGCGGGGATGCTCGGTGAAAAAGGACGCCCGAGGGCGGTCCCCGTTCCGGCGTTGGCGTGGCCTCCAACACCCCCCTCCCCACAACGCGCTAAAGCCCGCGTTAATCCTCTGGCAAGATGGTGCGCGCAACCGACCAACCGGCAGGAGAGCCATGGCTTCGCGACACAACCGCCCCGCTCCCGCCCGGTCGGCTCCAACCAAGGCCGTGCCCAAGCCCGTCTCGGCCAGCGCCCTGGCCCTGGGCCAGGAGGCCGCGCCCGCCGCCGCCTATGTCGGCTTCAAGGCCGCGCCCGTCGGCGACTCCGCCTCCAAGGAGGCCCTGGCCCGGCTGAAGCAGGCCACCCAAGGGCTGCGCGACCACGCCCAGAGCCGCCTGCTCGACCAGGCGATCCTGGCCGTGCGCCGCCACGACTACGCCAAGGCCGAGCAGCTGGCCCAGAAGGCCCTGGCGCAAGACCAGGGGCTGGGCGTGGCCTGGCATGTGCTGGCCGTGGCCCGCGAGAAGCTGGGCGACTTCGCCGCCTCGATGCACGGCTACGAGGCCGCCCTGAAGCTGCTGCCCAACCAGGACGCGGTGGCCGCCGACGTCGGCCGCCTGGCCTATCGCATGGGCATGCCCGACATCGCCGCCAAGCTCTTCCGCCTGCACCTGGCCCACCAGCCGGGCGACGTGGCCGGCCTCAACAACCTGGCCAGCGCCCTGCGCGACCTCAACGCCGAGTCCGAGGCGATCGAGGTGCTCAAACCCGCCATCGGCGCCCATCCCGAGCAGCCGATCCTGTGGAACACCCTGGGCACGGTGATGTGCAGCCTGGGCGACGGCGCCACCGCGCTCACCTTCTTCGACGAGGCCATTCGTCTCGATCCGGCCTTCGCCAAGGCCTATCACAACCGCGCCTACGCCCGGCTCGACCTGGGCGACGCCGAGGGCGCGCTGGCCGACTGCGACCAGGCCATCCGCCACAGCGTCGCCCGCGAGGACGTCGCCACCATCCAGTTCGCCCGCTCGACCATCCTGCTGGCGCTTGGCCGCGTCGCCGAGGGCTGGGCGGCCTACGAGGCGCGCACCTCGCCCGACCTGCCCGACGCCCCGCGCTTCGTACTGGAAGGCCGCCAGCTGGCCGCCGGCGAGCCCCTGGCCGGCAAGCGCCTGCTGGTCATGGCCGAGCAGGGCCTGGGCGACGAGGTGATGTTCGCCGGCCTGCTGCCCGACGTGCGCGAGGCCCTGGGTCCCGACGGCAAGCTCTCCCTGGTGGTCGAACGGCGCCTCGTGCCCCTCTTCGCCCGCAGCTTTCCGGACGCCGACGTCACCCGCCACCGCACCGTCGCCCTCGAAGGCCGCGTCTACCGCACCGCCCCCGAGATCGAGCGCTGGGACGATTTCGACGCCTGGACTCCGATCGCCTCGCTGCTCCAGACCCTGCGCCCGAGCGCCGAGAGCTTCCCCGACCGCGAGCGCTTCCTGACCCCCGACCCCGACCGCGTCGCCCACTGGCGGGGCGTGCTGGCCGACCGGCCGGGCCTGAAGGTCGGGGTGCTGTGGAAGAGCCTCAAGCTCGACGGCGAGCGCGCCCGCCTGTTCTCGCCCTTCCGCCTGTGGGAGCCGGTGCTGCGCACCCCCGGCGTCAGCTTCGTCAACATCCAGTACGGCGATTGCGACGAGGAGATCCGCATCGCCCGCGAGGAATTCGGCGTCGATCTCTGGACCCCGCCGGGCATCGACCTGAAGGAAGATCTCGACGACATCGCCGCCCTGACCAGCGCGCTGGACCTGACGGTCGGCTTCTCCAACGCCACCATCAACCTGGCCGGGGCCTGCGGCGCGCCGATCTGGATCGTCACCGCCGCCGCGGCCTGGACCCGCCTGGGCACCGACCGCTACCCCTGGTACCCGCAGGCCCGCGCCTTCGTGACCGAGAACCTCCAGACCTGGGCCAGCGTCATGGACGAGGTGGCGCAGGCCCTCGCCGAAAAGGCGGCCCGATGATCGCGGCCGTCCTCCAGGCCCGGATGAGCTCCACCCGCCTGCCGGGCAAGGTGCTGGCCGACGTGGTCGGCGCGCCGATGATCCTGCGCCAGATCGAGCGCCTGCGCCGCATCCCCTCGCTCGACCGCCTGATCGTCGCCACCTCCGACGACGCCAGCGACGACGTCCTGGCCGATACGCTGGAGGCCGCCGGGGTCGAAGCCTTCCGCGGCCCGCTCGACGACGTCCTGGCCCGCTTCGCCGGCGCCGTGGCGGGCTTGGCCGACGACGACCTCGTCCTGCGCCTGACCGCCGACTGCCCCCTGGCCGACCCCGCGCTGATCGAGCGCCTGCTGGTGCACCACCAGGCCGTCGGCGCCGACTATTCGGCCACCACCCACCCGGCGCGCACCTATCCCATCGGCCTCGACGCCGAACTGACCAGCGCCGGCCATCTTCGCCTCGCCGCCTCCGAGGCCGCCGACCCCTACGAACGCGAACACGTCACCCCGTTCTTCTACCGCAATCCGCAGCGGTTCGTGCTCGACGGGGTGATGCAGGCCGTCGACGAAAGCGCGGTGCGCTGGACGGTCGACCTGCCCTCCGACCTGGCCTTCGTGCGCGAGGTCTACGGGGCGCTCTATGCGGGCAACCCGGCGTTCACGTCGGACGACGTGCGGGCGCTGGTGGCGGGGCGGGAAGATTTGCAGAGGCTCGGGGATTTCCCGCGAGGGTAGGGGCCGCCCCTCCGTCATCACCCCTCCCGATACCGCAACGCTTCGATCAGCAGGGAAAACGCCGGCGAGGCGTGGCGGCGGCTCGGGTAGTAGAGGTGGTAGCCCGGAAACGGCGGCGACCAGTCCTCCAGCACGCTGATCAGGTCGCCGGCGGCGATCCGGGACGCGACGACGTCCTGCGGAACATAGGCCAGGCCCAGGCCCATCAGCGCCGAGTCCAGCCGCTGGTCGAGGGTGTTGCAGACCAGCTGGCCGTCGACCCGCACCTTCAGCTCGCGGCCGTCCTTCTCGAACTCCCACGGGAAAAGGCCGCCATAGGTGGGCAGGCGCACGTTGATGCAGTTGTGGTCGGTCAGGTCCTGGGGCGTCAGCGGCTTCGGGCGGGTGGCGAAATAGGCCGGTGAGCCGACCACGGCCATGCGCATCTCCGGGCCGATGCGCAGGGCGATCATGTCCTTGGCCACCTGCTCGCCCAGGCGCACCCCGGCGTCGAAGCCCTCGGCGACGATGTCGACCAGGCCGTAGTCGACCACGATCTCGACCCGGATGTCCGGATAGTGCGGCAGCAGCCTGGCGATACCGGGCTGGAGGACCGAGCGCGCGGCGTGCTCGCCGGCGGTGATGCGGATCGTGCCGGCTGGCCGCTCGCGTAGTTCGCTTAAGGCGGCGAGCGCCTGCTCGATCTCCTCCAGGCGCGGGGCGATGGTCGAGAGCAGGCGCTCGCCGGCCTCGGTGGGGGCGACGCTGCGGGTGGTGCGGGCCAGGAGCCGCAGGCCCAGCCGCGCCTCCAGACCTTTGATCGTCTGGCTCAGCGCCGAGGCCGAGACGCCCAGCTTGGCCCCCGCTCGCGTGAAGCTGCGCTCCCGGGCCACGGCGGCGAAGGCGGCCAGTTCGTCGAAGCCCTGGGCCATTTGTTAGTCCTGCTAAAAACGACATGCCGATTATCGCGTCTAATCGCCGGAATGGGCCAGCGCTATCTTCCTGGCTCGCAAGCCCGTTCAGGAGGACACCCCATGCAGACGCGCAAACTCGGCCAGGGCCTGGAGGTCTCCGCCCTCGGCTACGGCTGCATGGGCCTCAGCGCCGCCTATGGCCCGGCGACGCCGCGCGCCGAGGCCGTCGCCGTCATCCAGGCCGCCTTCGACGGCGGCGTGACCCTGTTCGACACCGCCGAGGCCTACGGGCCGTTCGCCAACGAGGCCCTGCTGGGCGTGGCCGTGGCTCCGTTCCGCGACCAGGTGGTGATCGCCACCAAGTTCGGCTTCGACATCGACATGACCACGGGCGCGCGGACGGGCGGCCTCAACAGCCGGCCCGAGCACATCAAGGCGGTGGTCGAGGCCCAGCTGCAGCGCCTGCGGACCGACCGCATCGACCTGCTCTACCAGCACCGCGTCGACCCGGCCGTGCCGATGGAGGACGTCGCCGGCGCGGTGAAGGACCTGATCGCGGCCGGCAAGGTCGGGCATTTCGGCCTGTCGGAGCCCAGCCTCGACTCCCTGCGGCGCGCCCACGCCGTCCAGCCCGTCACCGCGCTGCAGAACGAATACTCCCTGTGGACGCGCGACGTGGAGGAGAACGGCGTGCTGGCCGCCTGCGAGGAACTGGGGATCGGCTTCGTGCCGTTCAGCCCGCTCGGCGCCGGGTTCCTGACCGGCAAGATCGACGCGCAGACGCAGCTTGATCCCACCGACTTCCGCTCGATCTCGCCCCGCTTCGCCGCCGACGCCCGCGCCGCCAACATGGCGCTGGTCGACCTGCTCAAAGCCATCGCCGAGCCCAGGCAGGCGACCCCGGCCCAGGTCGCCCTGGCCTGGCTGCTGGCCCAGAAGCCCTGGATCGTCCCCATTCCCGGCACCACCAAGCGCCACCGCCTGACGGAAAACCTGGGCGCGGCGGAGGTGGAGCTGACGGCGTCCGACCTGACCCGGATCGCCGGAGCGGCCGCGAAGATCGCCGTCGTCGGGGCGCGGCTGCCCGAAGCCGTCCTCGCCCAGACCAACCGCTAGCCGCCGGAGACGATGACCATGAACCAGCGCACCCCGCGCGGCGTCGGTCGCCGCGATCTCCTGGCCCTGGGCCTCGCCGCGCCCGCCGCCATGGCCGCCCCCGCCCAGGCGCGGACGGCCAGGCCCGCCGGCCTCGAGCGCCGCAGGCTCGGAACGCTGGAGGTCTCCGGCGTCGGCCTGGGCGTCCAGAACATGAGCCGCACCTACCAGACCACGGTCCCGTACCGGCCGGAGATGATCAACATCATCCGGACGGCCCACGATCGCGGCGTCACCTTCTTCGACGCCGCCGAGGCCTACGGCCCGCACGAGGTCGAGCGGATCCTCGGCGAGGGGGTCGCCCCGATCCGCGACCAGGTGGTGATCGCCAGCAAGTTCGGCTGGAACGTCGACCTGGAGACCGGCCAGCGCCGCCCCGGCCTCAACAGCCGGCCCGAGCACATCAAGCTGGCGGTCGAGGGCATGCTGAAACGCCTGCGGACCGACCGGATCGATCTGCTCTACCAGCACCGCGTCGATCCGGCCGTGCCCATCGAGGACGTCGCCGGCGCGATCAAGGACCTGATGGCGCAGGGCAAGGTGCTGCACTGGGGCCTGTGCGAAATGGGCCAGCAGACCCTGCGCCGCGCCCATGCCGAGCTGCCGGTCACGGCCGTCCAGAACGAGTATTCGATGTTGTGGCGCGGGCCGCAGGCCTGGGTGCTGCCGACCTGCGAGGAACTGGGGATCGGCCTGGTCTGCTGGAGCCCGCTGGGCGTGGGCTTCCTGAACGGCGCGATCGATGCGGCCACCCGCTACGCCGACGGCGACATCCGCAAGCTTGAAGGCCGGTTCTCGGCCGAAAGCCTGCCGCACAACCTGGCGCTGGTCGCCCTGGTGAAGACCTGGGCCGAGCGCAAAGGCGCCGCCCCCGGGCAGATCGCCCTGGCCTGGCTGCTGGCGCAAAGGCCGTGGATCGTGCCGATCCCGGGAACCACCCAGATGGCGCACATGCTCGAGAACGTCGGCGCCGCCTTGGTCCGCTTCACCCCGGCCGAACTGGCCGAGCTGAACGCCGCCGTCGCCGCGATCGAGGTCCAGGGCCTGCGGCTGCCGCCGGCCGTGCTGGCCTATTCCGAGGTCGAGGCCCCGCCGAGGGGGTGACCTCGGCGGCCGCTCAGGCCAGTCCTGGCGGTCGGAAACGATCCAGGTTCGTGCGCAGGCGCCGGAGCCGGATCCGGCGATCCTTGCCGGTCTCGGTCGCGGCGGCCAGAAGCGCGTCCATGATGGTGTCGGACAGCTGGGTGCGGGTCGGTTCATCCAGCGTATCAGCCGCCGCTACGCGCGACAGGTAGCGTGTGATGGCGTGCACGGGCTGGACGTTGTCGGCGATGCCGTCTCCGTCGACGTCGGTGAACGTCACCCGGGCGCCGTCCCGCACCAATGGAAACTGGCGGTGATCGAACCTGGCCAGTAGTCCGCCCCCATCGGCGTTGATCGCCCACCACTGCGTGCCGAGGTTCTCGGCCGTCCCCACGGGCATGCCCTATCTCCTAGTTGCGGGTGATCCTGATCGACTGGGGCGTGCCGACGCTCTTCTTGTCGGCGAAGAATTCGAGTTGAACCGTTCCGGGTTCGATGCCCTCGGCCTGATCGCGGGCGAGCTCGACCCTGAGCGACGTTCCGTCCGCCGCCGCGGCGATCGTCATTTCCCGCCCGTCCAGGGTGACCTTTTCGACCTTCTTCAGGTTTTTCCCTGTGACATCGATCCTGATCAGGCTGGGCACGGAGAAGCTGGTTGGAGCCGCCTTGCCGATCGCCACGGCGGCGGGATCCGCGGCGGCCGCGGCGGGGGCGGGTTTGCACGCGTCGCCCGACAGGGTTGCGTCGTAGGCGATGGGCTTGGCGACCTGACCGAGCGGGGTCAGCACCCGGATGTTGTCGTTCAGGCGGAAGGCGCGTTCGCCCGCGATGGCCGCCACCGGCGGCACGGTGACGATGATCCCCTCCATGTCCGGCGCGATGGTGATGGCTTCGCGTCCGAGCGACAGGCCAAGCAGAAGCACCTTTTCGGCGCGCCACAGGTTACGACCGTTGAGGAGAAGCGTCGTCGCCGTGCAGCCATTGACGGGGCCGCCGACGACCTCGTCCAGCTTTGGCGTCCGCCTGGAGTCCTGCAACAGGAGCTGGGTGAAGGCCTGGTCGTCGGAAAGGTTCGCCACGAGCGGAACGGGCAGGATTTCAGGCTTCGCCTCGGACTTGGGCTCGCCGTCCATCGCGACCAGCGCGCCGCGGGCGAGCTTCTGGGGAGACGGCGCCCATACGGTCGTGACCTCGAGATCGAGCACGCTCCACCATGAGGGCACCGACAGGTCCACCGAGAGATCGTAGGACTTGGCGACCTGACGGACTTCGGCGCGCCCGCGGGCGTCGGTGGTCGCGTGCGGTCCGATCACCCAGCCGAAAGTGCGTTTGCCGCCGACCGAATAGCCCACCACCTCGGGCGCCCGATCGAGCGCCGAAGCGCGGTTCATCACGTCGCGCTGAAATCCGGCGCCGAGATTGCCGGCTACGCCTGAAGCCGGGTCGGCGGCGGCGATCGACGCCGCCAGGGCCAGGCTGTTGGCCGAGCGGGCCATCGTGGAGATCTGCTGGGCCTGTTCGCGCGGACCCACTTCGTAGATGCGCACTTGCTGTGCGCTGCCCAGTTCGGGCCTGCGCAGCACCCGCCAGGTCGGCGCCGCCGGCGAATAGTCGGCGACCAGGGACGTGCAGTCCGCACGGTGGCGGATCAGGTCGATCACCTGGTCCTGGTATTTCTTGGCCCGCGCGTATTTCGCGAGGGCGTTCGGGCTCGGCGCGGGAACGCCCAGATTGGTCGCCGCCAGGTTGGCCGAACGGACCAGCGCATAGGATTTGGTTCGCGCGTCGGCGCGGTCAAGCGCCAGGGCGGGCGGCGACCCGGGGCGGCAAAGCCCGATGAGCGCCGTCTCCAGCGCCGGCCCGTCCACCGACAGCGACGCCGTATGTTCGCCGAAATACCGGATGTCCTTCAGATCGTCCTCGTCCCACTCCGCCCGGGTGAGAAGAGGCTGCGGATAGAGCACGACATTCTCGGTCTGCAGCACCGGCGCCAGCATCCGGAACCCGCCGATCTGCGCCTGGGCGAAGTCGCCGCTGTTCTCGAGCGTGTCGAGCTCCGGGTGGGATTTGAAAGTCGCCGCATCGACCCGCCAGGGGCTTTGACTATTGGTCTTCTGCAGCCAGTTGGCGAGAACGTCGGCGGGGCCGTCCGCGCCATCGTCACGGATCCTGACCTGGATCGCGCCCAGGGCCCGCAGGTTGGCCGGATCCGGCGTGACCATCGCCTGGAGGTTCAGCCGGACCAGCCGGTTGTGGCCGGCGTCGTGCAGCTCATCCAGGGCGGCCGCGTTCCTGGCCGCCTTGAGCATGTCGCGATAGGCCAGCCTGTCGCGGAAATCGTCCTGCGGGCTGCTCGTCGCTTCGGTCTTGCCGATCGGCTTCACCTCGGTCGTGAGCCTGCCGGCCGCGCTCGCGATCAATGTGTTGAGCGTCGTTATCACCTGCGACGGATCCGGCGGCGTCACCGCCGTGGACGTGGTCGCCGTCGTCGCCGCGCCCAGCTTGTTGAGGTCGGCGTTCACCGGCGCGGTCTGATCCGGCAGCTTGGCGCGGATGAGCTCGATGTCGCGACGCAGCTGCTCGAGCTGGATCTGCGCCTTCAGCACGTCGATCTGCTGCTGGATTTCGCCCGTCTCGTTCTGCCGCTTGAAGCTGATCGCCGCCGCGGGATCGTAGCGCAGCCCCAGCGCCGCCGAGAACGCGGAAATCTCCTCCATCTCGCGGATCAGGGCGGGTTTGAAGCTGACCTTGGCCGGGTCCTCGCTGTTGGCGATCAGCTTGTCGATCCAGGCGATGTCGGCCGCGCGTTCGTTGATCAGGGCCTCGCGCGAATAGACCTTGGCGTCGCCCAGCGTGATCGTGCCCGGCGTGTCTCGGACGGTCGGGTCGTAGTCTATGGAGCCATGTCCAACGCAGGCCGAAAGGTGCGCCGCGCCCAACACCATGACGGCCGCCCCGGCGGCGTTGCGGCGCAGTCTTCGTGCGGATGCACGAATTCCTGGACCCTTGAATAGGGAATGCCACATGCCAACGCCCCCCGACGTCCTCTGACATCGACCATAGCAAGGCACGTCTGGCTAAACGTCAAGTAGAGTTAATGCTCGCGCGCGTCTTTTTCGTGAACTCTCACGTTCAGTCTCTGGAGAGTGCTCTAGCGCTCGGTTGAGCGCCCGCGAAGCGACCTTTCACCCCACCCCGAACCCCTTCGCCGCCAACTTCCCGCGCGCCGTCTCCCGTTCCCCGGCTTCCCAGTCGGCTCGCAGCAACCCCAGCCCCACCACGTTCAGGGCCTTGCCGCCCTTGACCACGTGGGCGCGGTAGAGGGCCTCGCGCTGGAAGCCGAAGGTCATGTGGAGGCGCCAGACGGCTGCGTTGTCTTCGAGGACTTCGCACCAGAGCTTGTCGAGGCCTAGCTCGTTGAAGACGTGCTCGATGACCCAGTATTCGACGAAGCTGCCTACGCCCAGGCCCCGCACGGCGGGGTCGGCGAGGTAGTAGGCCCAGGTGCAGCGGCGGTTGCTCTGGTCGATGTCGACGACGTTGGCCAGGCCCACGGGCAGGCCGTCCAGCTCGATGATCCAGTAGCGGCGCGAGGGATCCTCGCCGATGCGGGCGAACCAGGCGGCGTGCTCGGCCGGGGTGATGGCGTGGTCGCTGTACATGTAGGGGGCGACGGCGGGCGAGTTGCGCCAGGCCAGCAGCCGGTCGTGATCCTGCGCCGCCACGGGGCGAAGCCTGACGTCGGGCATGTTCGAGCCTCCCCGGATGATCTCACCCCCTCTGGCTAGCGCCGCCCGGAGGCGAGCTCAAGGCTTCAGGCGCGCCAGGAACCGCTCGGCCACCCGCGCCGCGCCGCGTCCGTCGCACACCGCCGCGGCGGCCGTCGACATCGCCGCGCGGGCGCCGCTCGAGGCGGGGCCGTCGACGGCCAGGGCGGCGAAGGCGCTCGCCAGGGCCTCGTCCGGCGTGGCGGCGTCGAGGGCCAGGTGCGCGCCCAAGGCCGACAGCGCCGCGGCGGCTTCCCGCTGGTTGTCGGCCAGCACCAGCGACAGGGTCGGCAGGCCCAGCACGCAGCGCTCCCAGCTGCTCGACCCCGCCGCGCCGACGGCGAGGTCGGCGGCGGCCGTCAGGGCGGCCATGTCGCGGCTGTCGATGTGGAGGGTCAGGCGCGGGTCGGCGGCCGCCAGCGCGCGCAGGGCCGGCAGGCTGGGCGCCTGGCCGCCGACCACCACGTCGAGCGTCCGCTCGCCCAGCACCGGCAGCAGGGCGGCGACCACGCGGGCGGTGATCCCGCCCACGTCGGTCAGGCCCAGCGAAACCAGCACCCGCCGGACCTCGGAGACGGTCGCGCGGTGGGCCAGGGCCGTCTCGCGCAGGGCGGCGAAGGCGGGCGACAGGGCGGCGTGCGACGGGCCCAACAGCAGTTCAGCGTCATTCGGGGTCAGTCCCCGATAGTCCTGCGCCCGCCGCGAAATCCCGGCGTCGACCACCAGGCCGGCGGCCAGCGGCCGGTCGGCCAGGTCGTCCACCGCCAGGGCCGGGCGCTCGCCGGCGATCGCGCGGTGGTCGGGGGCGGAAAGGCCGTAGTGGTCGAAGATCACGGCGTCGAAGCCGGCCGCCAGGGCCGCGCCGCCGGCGACCAGGGCGTCCTTGGTCTCGAAGATCCCGGCCGGTTCGGCCCCGGGCGCGAAGGCGGCCATCAGCCCGGCGAGCGCGGGTGGCCCGGCGAAGTCCCACTCGACCCCCATTTGGGCGCCCTCCGCCTCCAGGGCCCGGGCCAGGTTCAGGCTGCGCATGAAGTGGCCGCCGCCGACCCTGGGGCCCGCATCGACGACGAACAGGATGCGCGGTCCGGGCATGGGGGTCTCGCGGGCGCGGGCGATGGTGCCCGAGTGTGTGCTGGGATTCGTCCCCCTCGCCACCCCCTATCGCCGCTGTGCGCGGAGCGGGGAAGGCGGGCTGAAGAGCGGCCGGCACGGAATTCGCCCATCAAATCGCATTGGTCCTCTTTTGTCTGACAAATGAATCCACCATGCTAGGGCGACAGCGTCCGACCAACGGGACGCGGGTATAGGGAGGCGTGCATGCGGAAGATCCTGGCGGCCGGCGCGGCGATGACGGTTCTGGCGGCGGCGGGTGCGGGCCTCGCCCAGCCCAAGGTCGATCCGGTGCAGATCGATTCCACCCGCCCCGACTGGGAGAACCCGGCCGTCAACGCTCGCGGCAAGATGCCGGCCAGCGCCAGCCACTTCCCGTTCGAAAGCAGAGCCGCCGCCCTGGCCGGCGACATGACCAGGTCGGCCCGCTATCTCAGCCTCGACGGCCAGTGGGCCTTCCAATTCTCGCCGTCGTCGGACGACACGCCCAACGGCTTCGAAAAGTCGGACTACGACGCCTCGACCTGGAAGAGCATCAAGGTGCCGGCCATGTGGCAGGCGCAGGGCTACGACCAGGCCCGCTACAACAACATCACCTACCCGTTCCCCGCCAACCGCCCGCTGATCCCGCACGCGACCAACCCCGTGGGCTCCTACCGCCGCACCTTCGAGGTTCCGGCCGGCTGGAGCGGCCAGGACGTCATCCTGCACATCGGGGCTGCCGGCGCGGCCTACCGCGTCTGGGTCAACGGCCAGGAGGTCGGCTACTACGAAGACTCCAAGCTGCCGGCCGAGTTCGACGTCACCAAGCTCGTGAAGCCGGGGACCAACCTCGTCGCCATCCAGGTGCACCGCTGGGCCGACGGGTCCTACCTTGAGGACCAGGACTTCTGGCGCGTCTCCGGCATCGAGCGCTCGGTCTATCTGAAGGCCGTCCCGCAGGCCCGCACCAGCGACGTCTTCGTCCATGCCGGCCTCGACAAGGCCTATCGCGACGGGGTGCTGAGCACCGAGCTCTCCCTGACCGCCCGCAAGGCGCCGCTCACCGCGCGGATGACCCTGCTCGACGGCGACAAGGAAGTGCTGAAGACCGAGACCAAGGTCGCCGCCGGCGCCGCGCGCACCGTCTCGCTGAACGCCACGGTCCCAGGCGTGCGCCAATGGACCGCCGAAACGCCGAACCTCTACACCCTGCTGGTCGAACTGCTCGACGCCAAGGGCGAGGTCGTCCAGGCCACGCCCCAGCGGATCGGTTTCCGCACCGTCGAGATCAAGGACGGCCGGGTGGCGGTCAACGGCCGGCCCATCGTCATCCGCGGCGTCAATCGCCACGAGCACGATCCGGAGACCTTCCACGTCATCTCCGAAGCCTCGATGCGTCGCGATATCGAGCTGATGAAGAAGGCCAACATCAACGCGGTGCGCACCTCGCACTACCCCAATACCGAGCTCTGGTACGCCTTGGCCGACGAGTACGGCCTCTACGTCATGGACGAGGCCAATATCGAGAGCCACGCCTATATGGACTACGGCAACAAGCATCCCGAGCTGCGCGAGAGCCTGCAGCTGGGCTTCGACCCGGCCTGGGAAGCCGCCCATCGCGACCGGGTGCTGAACATGGTCGAGCGCGACAAGAACCACCCGTCGGTGATCTTCTGGTCGCTGGGCAACGAGGCCGGCATCGGTCCCAACTTCGCCAAGGCGGCCGCCGCCGCCCGCAAGCGCGATCCCAGCCGCCTGATCTCGTACCTGGGCTGGGGCACGCTGGACTGGGAGCATCAGCCGAACGCTTACGTCGACATCTATGCGCCCATGTACGACGACATCGAGAAGATGGTCGACTGGGCCACCGATCCGTCGCGCACCCAGCCGATGATCCAGTGCGAATACGCCCACATGCAGGGCAACGGCGGCGGGAACTTCAAGGACTACTGGGACACCATCTACGCCTACGACAAGCTGCAGGGCGGCTTCGTCTGGGACTGGGTGGACCAGTCGATGTACCGCTACGCCAAGGACGGCCGCCGCTATTGGGGCGACGGCGGCGAGTACGGTCCCAATCCGGGCGGCGACATCGAGTTCGGCGACGGCATGATCCAGCCGGACCGCACGCCCAACCCGCACTATTACGAAGTCAGGAAGGTGCTCTCGCCGATCCAGTTCGGTGGTTTCGATCCGGCCACGGGCAAGCTGACGGTGACCAACCGCCACGACTTCCGCGACCTGTCGGGCTTCGACTTCGAGTGGGTGCTGGAAGGCGACGGGATCGAGGTCGCCTCGGGCGCCCTGCCGGCCCTGTCGACCAAGGCCCGGGGCGTGGAGACGATCACCCTGCCGCTGCCGGCGATCGCGACCAGGCCGGGCGTCGAATACTTCGTCACCGTGCGGGCCAAGGCGAAAGCCGGGGCCGTGCCGATGACCCCGGCCGGCTTCGTGGTCGGCTGGGAGCAGTTCGCCGTCTCGGCCACGCCCAAGCCCGCCGTCGCTCGCCCGGGCGCCGTGGCCCTGACCGACGGCAAGGACGCCGTCGTGCTGGAGGCGGCCGGCGCCAGCCTGACCATCGACCGGGCCACGGGCCTGGTCACGGCCTACGCCAAGGGCGGCGCGGTGCTGGCCCAGGGCGGAGCGCCCAACTTCTTCCGGGCCGAGACCGACAACGACACGGCCACCGGCACGGTCGCCCAGCAGAAGCCCTGGCGCCTGATGACCGACGTGCGCCAGGTGCGCGCGATCACCGCCCGCAAGCTGGCCGGAGGAGAGGCCCAGGTCACGGTCGAGCACGCCCTGGGCGCCGGCGCGGCCAGGTTCGTCACCACCTACGTCATGGCCGGCGACGGCTCGGTGGCCGTGACCGGCGACCTCACCCCGCTGAAGGATGATCTGCCGCCGCCGGTGCGCGTGGGCCTGTGGTTCACCCTGCCGGGCCAGCCCAAGACCGTCGAATGGCTGGGTCGCGGCCCGCACGAGTCTTACGTCGACCGCTTCACCTCGGCCCCGGTCGGCCTGTGGCGCGGCGCCCTGGCCGACCAGAACCACGACTACATGCGGCCCCAGGACACCGGCAACAAGACGGGCGTGCGCTGGCTGGAACTGTCGGGCGGCGACAAGGGGGGCGGCCAGGGGGCGGCGGGCCTGCGGGTCGAGGCCGCCGGCGCCCCCCTGATGATGAACGCCCTGGCCTTCCCCTACACCGACCTCTACCGCCGTCCGGCCGGAACCTGGAAATCCACCGACATCGTCCCCCACGACGCCGGAACCCTGCTGATCGACGCCGCCCAATGGGGCGTCGGCGGCGACACCACCTGGAACTTCGTCGGCCAGCCGCACGTGAAGTACCGCACGACCCTGGCCCCGACCCGCGTGAGCTTCCGCCTGGAGCCGTTCACGGGCGAGGGGACGGAGGTTGGCAAGGCGAAGCCGGCGCGGGCGACGGAGGTGGAATAGCCCCTCAGTCCGTTCCTCCCAACAGCCCCTGGATCACGCTCGCGCCCTGGGCGGCGGCCAGGGTGCGGGCGGTCTGGCCCGTGGCGTCGGGGCGGGTGGGGGAGGCGCCTTTGGCGAGGAGGAGGCGGACCTGGGTTTCGCGGCCGAACAGGCTGGCCAGCATCAGGGCGGTCTGGCCCTGGGCGTTGGCCTGGTCGACCGGGCAGGCGGTCTCGTCGAGCAGCAGGCGGGCGACCGCGTCGTCGCCCTTGAAGGCCGCGCCCATCAGGGCGGTGTTGCCCCTGGTGTCGCCGGCGCAGGCGTCGGCGCCGCGCTTGATCAGGGTGCGGACGAGGTCGACCTTACCGTTGTAGGCGGCGAGCGTCAGGGCGGTGTAGCCGCGCGCGTCGCGGGCGTTCAGCGGGGCGCCGGCGTCGAGCAGGGCGAGCACGATGTCCGCCCGACCCTCGCGGGCGGCGGCGAAGAAGGCGGCCTTGGGATCGGGCGTAGGTGCGGCGGGCGCGCCTTGCAGGGCGGCGGCCAGGAGGATGGCGGTGAACATGTGAAGCCTTGGGGGATCCGAAAGGAGAGCGGACCCGGCCGTTTCCGACCGGGTCCTGAAGGGGCTTAGTTGCTGGCCAGCTTGGCGGCTTCCAGCGCCTTGGCGGCCCGGGCCTTGACGGCCGTCAGGTCGACCTTGGTCGCCGCCGCTAGGCGCGTCCCGTAGTCGGGATCGGCCGCGTAGAAGTGGCTGACCATGATCTCCTTGATCTCCGGAACCGTGACGCCGTTGAGGTCGCCCGACAGGTTGCGGATCAGGGCGGCCTTCTGGTCCTCCGGCAGGCGCTTCCAGAAGAGGCCCGCCTGGACGAACGGCTCCTGCTTGCCGATCGCCTTCTGCTGGATCGTGGTCGTCACCTCATAGGGGCTGAGCTTGTAGGCGGCCGTGTCGGCATAGACGCCCGCATCGGTGCGGCGCGAGGGCTGGTAATTGACGTCGCCGACGCGCGGCACGGTGTTCATCGCCCCGTCCTGGGCGCCGTTCCTGACGGCGACCTTGGGGGCGTTGACGGCCAGCTGCTGGTAGTTCGGGCCCAGGCGGTGGCGTTGGGTGTCGGCGTAGCTGAACAGGCGACCCTGCAGCAGGCGGTCGGGCGAGGGCTCGATGCCCGGAACCAGGACGCCCGGCGAGAAGGCGCTCATCTCGGTCGACTGGAAGAAGTTCTCCGGCATGCGGTTCAAGGTCATGGTCCCGACCTTGATCTCGGGCATGTCGTACCAGTCCTTCGTCGCGTCGAAGGGGTTGTAGCCCAGCTTGGCGATGTCCTCGGGCTTGAGGATCTTGACGTAGAGATCCCACTTGGCGGGTTGGCCCTTGCCGATCGTGGCGTAGAGGTCGTCGGTCAGGTAGTTGAAGCCGGCCTTCTGGGCCTCGTCGGGGGTGTAGTTCCTGATCCCCTGCTGGCTCTTCCAGTGGAACTTGGCGAACACCACCTTGCCGTCTTCATCCACCAGCTTCAGGGCATGGACGCCATTGCCGTCCATGGTCCGGTAGCTCTGCGGCGTGCCGAGGTCCGTATAGAGCTGGGTGATCATGTGGGTGCTTTCCGGCTGGTGACTGAAGAAGTCGAACAGTCGGGTCGGGTCCTGCTTGTTGGTCACCGGCGAGGGCTTCAGCGAGTGCACCATGTCGGGGAACTTCATGGCGTCGCGGATGAAGAACACCGGCAGGTTGTTGCCCACCAGGTCCCAGTTGCCTTCGCTCGAATAGAACTTGGTGGCGAAGCCGTGCGGGTCGCGCAGATATTCGGGCGAGCCCTGCGGGTGGATCACGGTCGAGAAGCGCACGAACACCGGGGTGGTGACGCCGGCCTTGAACAGGGCCGCCTTGGTGTATCTGTCGAGCTCGCCGTTGGAGACGAACTGGCCCTCCGCGCCCGTGCCGCGGGCGTGGACGACGCGCTCGGGGATGCGCTCGCGGTCGAAACGGGCCAGCTTCTCGATGAGGTGGAAGTCCTCCAGCATCACCCCGCCCCATTCGCCGGCGGTCTTGGAGTTCTGGTTGTCGCCCACCGGGGCGCCGCTGTCCTGAGTCTGGCTGGGGGTCTGGCGGGGCGTGTCGGCGGCCTGGGCGGAGGCGGCGCCGCTGGCCGTCAGGGCGAGGGCGGCGAGGATGGCGGTGGAGGGGCGGGACGTCATCGGGTCTCCTGTCGGCCAATCGTGGCGATGTCTTTGGCGATGCGTCCTTTCGAATAGGGACGGGGCCTGACCGACGGAAACGAATAGAATCTCGGGCCCTGATCGACTGGGCCGATCAGCCGGCCAGGCTCTGTCGCCCCGGGCGGACAGGGCGCGCGGCGTTCGCCAGGCTCTGGCGCCCAGGGGGCGGAGCCCCCGCCAAGCTCTGGCGGATATGCTGGGCCAGCAGGGCGAACTCCTCGGCGCGCGGGGTGTTGCGCCGCCAGGCCAGGGCGATGGTGCGGTGCGCCCGGGGCGCGTCGAGCGGACGGGTGACGATCGGCGCGCCGTCGATGACTCCGGCCTCGACGGCGATGGCGGGGATCAGGCTGACGCCCATCCGCGCCTCGACCAACTGGACCAGGGTGTGCACGCCGGCCCCGCGCCCGGGGGCGCGGTCGAGATCGCGGCGTTCGCAGGCGTCCAGGGCGTGGTCGCGCAGGCAGTGGCCGTCGTCGAGCAGCAGCAGGCGCTCGGCCGGCAGGTCGCGGGGGGCGATCGACGGGCGCCGGGCCAGCGGGTCATCGACGTGCAGGGCGACCAGGATCTCGTCCTCGAACAGGGTGACGTGGTCGAGGCCGTCGCAAGGATAGGGCAGGGCCAGCACCAGGCAGTCGCGCGCGCCCCGGCTGAGGGACTCGCAGGCCCAGTGGCTCATCTCCTCGTGCAGCACGACCTGCAGTTCGGGGCAGCTCTTCTCCAGCGCCGGCAGCAGGCGCGGCAGCAGGAAGGGGGCGATGGTCGGGATCACCGACAGCCGCAGCGCGCCGCTCAGCGGCGTGGCCGGGGCCCCGGCCAGGGCGGCCAGGTCGCGGGCCTGGGCCAGCATGTCCTGCGCCCGCATCGCCGCCCGCACGCCCAGCGGCGTGAAGATCGTCACCCGCCGGGTGCGCTCGACCAGCCGCGCGCCGAGGATGGTCTCCAGCTCCTTCAGGCCGGCCGAAAGCGTGGACTGGGTGACGTTGCAGGCGTCGGCCGCCCGGCTGAAGTGCATGTGCTCGTGCAGGCTGACCAGATATTGCAGCTGCCGCAAGGTGGGCAGGATCATCGGCGAGCGCCCGCCATCGCCGTTTCGGGCGCGCGGGAAAGGACGACGGGCGGGCCGTCGAGCGGGCGGGGTGTCATGCGGGAGCTCCTCGGCTCCCAGACTTCACCGCGCCGGCCGATAAGGCGAATAGATAGTTTTCATCGGCTCGATTGAGCGGGTCGATGGGGGTGAAGCGCGCGCCCCGGCTCCCCCTCCGCCGTCATCCCGGGCG
Organism: Caulobacter sp. GW821-FHT12A07; assembly: GCF_058807655.1. NCBI lineage: Bacteria > Pseudomonadati > Pseudomonadota > Alphaproteobacteria > Caulobacterales > Caulobacteraceae > Caulobacter > Caulobacter sp. GW821-FHT12A07. The sequence continues at coordinate 593,609 of NZ_JBXAQX010000001.1, read as the reverse complement.
CAGGCGCGCAGCGCCGCAGACCCGGGACCCAGGGGACTGGGCTCGGAAAGGCGATCGCGCGCCCAGGCGGCGACCGACGCGGTGCGGCGGCCCCTGGGTCCTGGATAGCCGCTGCGCGGCTTCCGGGATGACGAGCTCAGGGGGTGGCGAGGAGGGCCGTTAGCCCGCCAGCGCTTCGCGCTTCTCTTCCAGCGCCAGCCAGTCTTCCTCGGCCTGGGCCAGATCCGCCCGGGCCTTGTCGAGCGACTTCATGATCTTGTCGAAGCCGGCCGGGTCGCGGGCGTAGAGGTTGGGGTCGTCGAGCTTCTTCTCGAGGTCGGCCAGGATCTTGGGGGAATTGGCGATCAGGGCCTCGCATTCCTCCAGGCGGCGCTGGTCCTTGTAGGACAGCTTGACGGCCTTCTTGGGCGCGGCCGGGGCGGCGGGGGTGACGATGGCCTTGTGCGAGCCGGTTCCGGTGGCGAAGTCGCCGGCCGCGCCGCGGGCGCCCTTGAAGAAGTCCGGGGCCTGGTCGATCAGGTCGCTCCAGCCGCCGGGGGTCTCCAGCACCTGGCCGTGGCCGTTCATGGCGATGGTCGAGCTGGCCAGGCGGTCGATGAAGTCGCGATCGTGGCTGACGAGAATGAGGGTTCCCTCGAAATCGGCCAGAAGCTCTTCCAGCAGGTCGAGCGTGTCCATGTCGAGGTCGTTGGTCGGCTCGTCGAGCACCATCAGGTTCATCGGCGTGGCCAGGGCGCGGGCCAGCAGCAGGCGGTTGCGCTCGCCGCCCGACAGGCTGGTGACCGGCTGGCGCAGCTGGGCCTCGGTGAACAGGAATTCCTTGGCGTAGCCGGCCACGTGCTTGGGCTGGCCGCGCACCAGGATGGAGTCGCCGCCCGACGGGGTCAGGAAATCCCAGACGGTGATCTTCTCCGACAGGGCCATGCGGTTCTGGTCGACATAGGCGACCTCCAGATTGGTGCCCAGCTGAACGGTGCCGGCGTCGGCCTCCAGCTCGCCCAGCAGCAGGCGCACCAGGGTGGTCTTGCCCGCGCCGTTGGGGCCGACCAGGGCGACGCGGTCGCCGCGCAGGATGCGGGTCGAGAAGTTCTCGACGATGGTGCGCTCGCCGAACGTCTTGGTCAGGCCCTTGGCCTCGACCACGCGCTTGCCCGAGGTGCCCGAGCTCTCGACCGCCATGGTCATCGAGCCGCGCTTGTCGGCGACGATGTCGCGCTTCTGGGCGCGCAGGTCCATCAGGGCGCGGCGGCGGCCTTCGTTGCGGGCCCGGCGGCCCTGGACGCCGCGGGCCAGCCAGGCGTTTTCCTTTTCCAGCTGCTTGTTCAGCCGGCGCTCCTCGTCGGCCTCGGCGGCCAGCACCTGCTCGCTCCAGGTCTCGAACTCGGCGAAACCCTTGTCGAGGCGGCGCACCTTGCGGTGCTCCAGCCAGAAGGTGCGCTGGGTGACGCGGTTGAGGAAGGCGCGGTCGTGGCTGACGATCAGGGCCGCGCACTTGGAGTTGGCCAGCTCTTCTTCCAGCGTCTGGATGGCGAAGATGTCCAGGTGGTTGGTCGGCTCGTCGAGCAGCAGCACGTCGGGCTGTTCGGCGAACGCCCGTGCAAGAGCGGCGCGGCGGCGCTCGCCGCCGGAGAGGCCCTGGGTGCTCTTCTGGAAGTCCAGGCCGAAGTCGGCCAGGGTCGCGTGGGCCTCGTAGTCCTGGGCGCCGCCGGCCGTGCAGTAGTCGAGCAGGGTCTCGCCGGTGATGTCCGGCTCCTGGCTGACGAACACCACCTTGGCGCCCGGCTGCACGGCGCGCTCGCCGCTGTCGGCCTCGGCGCCCTGGGCGGCCAGAACCTTCAGCAGGGTCGACTTGCCGGCGCCGTTGCGGCCGACCAGGCAGGCGCGCACGCGCGGCTCCAGAGCCAGGTCCACGCCGTCGAACAGCGGCTTGGCGCCGTCGGCGAGACGAACGTCCTTGAGGGCGAGCACGGGGGCGCGGGCGGGGGCGGCCATGGAGCGGTCTTTACGTCTGGGAGGGCGGCGAGGCGGGGGAGGCGAAGGAGATGGGGCCTATAGCAGGGCGCGGGGAGGGGGAAGGCGGAAAGTTTGACGGGCGGGCGAGCCGATTGCGGGTGTTTGGGTGAAGCGCTACCTTGGCGGGCATGAACGCGCCGGCCCTGTCGTCTTTTAGCAAACACCTTCGCCGCCTCGGCGAGTGGTTGATGACGCTGTTCCTCCTGTGGATCGGGGTGGGCGAAAGCGTCCTGCGATTCTTCTTCAGCGGCGGGCGGGACGGCGTGATCGACACCGTCTGGCTGGCAGGCCTGCTGGCCGCCTTCCTGATCTTCTTCGTGGCCCTTCATCTGCTCGACAGGCCACGGGGGGGTCCCCGCCAGGCCCTGGTCTGGGCGGTGCTAGGCACGGCGATCTGGCTAGGCTTCTGCGCCTGGGCGGCGCCGATCATTCCCCCGACCGAGCGCCTGACCGCGACGGCCCTCGGCCTGGCGCCGATCGTCGCCGGTTGGGCCGGGCTGGCGTTCAAGGCGCACAGCCTTGGACGCGGGACGGCGCCGGAATCGCTCCTCGAAAAGATCGCGGGGTTCCTGCTCTGGGTGCTGCTTTCGGGCGTCGCCGGCGCGCCCTTGCTGATCCGCTTCCTTGAAGGCGGCTGGCGCGAGGGCGGGCCGGTGCTGCTGGCCCTGTTCGCCTGCGGTTGCCTGCTGATGGTCGTGCTGGCGGCCTTCTTCCGCCCCAAGCCCCAGGGGCAGGTCTAAGCCGCCCGCTTCATCTCCTCCGCCTGCGCCGGGATCGGCTTGCGCAGCACCCGCTCGCGCAGGCGCAGGAAGGGGCGTTCGATCAGCAGCCACAGCAGGATGGCGGCCGCGAAGTCGGCGGCGAGATAGGCGCCAACGCCGGTCCAGCCGCGCAGCACGGTGTCGCCCAGGGCCTCGCGCAGCATATGCTGCACCGGCTTGTGGACGAGGTAGAGGCTGTAGGCCAGGGTCGCCACGGCGGTGACGGGCTGGAGGGGCAGCCGTTGCAGGGCCGGCTCCAGGTCGAGCAGGGCGCAGAGCAGCAGGGCCGTGGCCAGGCAGGCCAGCGGATAGAGGAAGACCGCGCCGGTCAGGTCCAGCGCCACGCCGTCGGCGGTGCGCAGGCACAGGATCACGGTGGCGACGGCGGCGGCCAGGCCCAGCGGTCCGGTCACGGTCGGCGGCAGCCAGCGGGCGACCTGGGCGGGGCGGAAGATGCGGGCGGCGGCCAGCAGCACGCCCAGGGCCAGGCCGTCCAGCCGGGTCCAGGTCGGATAGTAGATCAGCCGCAGGAAGTCGGCGGGCCGGGTGGACGGATCGGCGGCCGGGCCGTGCCAGATCCCCCAGCGCAGGGCCATGCCGCCGAGGATCAGGGCCGCGCCGACGGCGACGCTGGGCCCCCATCCCCTGAAGCGGGCCAACAGGAGGACCAGCGGCGGCAGGATCCAGTAGAAGTGCTCCTCGACGCACAGCGACCAGGCCGAGGTGAAGGCGCCGGTGACGCGGTAGTCGAGGCCGACGTTCATGGTGAAGGTCAGGAACCGCCACAGCGGCTGGATCGCCTTGCCGTCCGAGAAGCCGGGCAGCAGGAAATAGAGCGCCAGCACCACCAGGAAGGCCGGCAGGATGCGGAAGGCGCGGCTGGTCCAGAAGCGCTTGAAGTCGACGCCGTTCCCCGCCGCGATCCCCTTCAGCAGCTGGGCGCCGATCAGGTAGCCGCTGAGCACGAAGAACACGTCGACCCCCAGCCAGCCGAAGGGCTGGACGGTGAGCAGCGGCTCGGGCCGGGCGGGCTTGGGCATGTGCCAGGTCATGACCAGCAGGATGGCGGCGGCGCGCAGCAGGTCGGGTCCGTAGGCGCGGCGATGCTGGTCGCGCCCATGCTGGTCGCGCGATGGGGCGAAGAGGGCGACGAGGGCCCTGGAGACGGCGTTCATGATGATCCCGAAAGGCCGCCGGGAGGCAAGGGCGGCGGCCGGGGAGGATGGTGCGCGATCAACCTTGAGTCGTCACGGGGGAGAGGCGAGGTTTCGGAAGATTTCGATCGTCCTTCTCCCCTTGCGGGAGAAGGTGTCGGCGATAGCCGACGGATGAGGGGTCTCTCAGACTTGAGACGCCGCGCCGGCCCCCTCAGTCGCTCCGCGACAGCTCCCCCAGAGGGGGAGCATCTGCTGAGCTAAATCCTCCCCCTCTGGGGGAGGTGGCCCGGAGGGCCGGAGGGGGTCTACGCCCCCGTCAGCCGCCACACGGCGAAATCCTTGAACCGCAGCCGGCTCCAGGTCGTGCGCAGCCCGAACCATCCCGAGCGATAGGGGTCGCTGTCGGCCAGCTCGAACAGCTTGCGGCCGTCGGCCCAGTACTGGATCAGGCCGTCATAGGCCACCAGCTGGACGGCGACCCAGCGGTTGGGCTGAAGCAGGGTCCGGGCGTCCTTGAGGTCGTGCTGGGGCAGCATGGGGCGGTCGCCGGCCCGGCCGACATAGCGGCGCAAGCGGGTGCTGGAATTGTAGTTGCCGCCCTGGCCGACATAGTAGGTCTTGAGCAGGTCGTAGTCGGCGAAGGCGCCGCTGCGGGGGCTGGCGAAGAGGTCGTCCGGGGAGCGGACGTCGGTGGCCATCCAGAAGGCGTTGAGGTCGCTGATCCGGTCGTTGCGGCCGCCTTCATAGACCGCCAGGGCCTGGTATTCGATCAGCAGCGGGCCTTGCAGGCGCGGCTTGAACCAGGCGGTCAGGCCGGCCGGGGCGTCGAGCTCGAGGACGCCGTTTTCGGCTTTTGCGGCGGCGGGCTTCTCGGCCTCGATCGTCCAGTTGGCGAGGTCTTGGGTGAAATCGTCCGTATAGAGACGGTTTGCCTTGCGCCAGGGCTCTGGGGTTTGCGCGCGGGCGGTCGTGGCCAGCGGCAGGGCGAGGGCGGAAAGGGCGAGGGCGCGGCGGGTGAGCATGGGGGCAGGGGTAGCAGGGCCGGAGACGCTCGCGAAGCCCCTCTCCCCCTGCGGGAGAGGGTGGCCTCCGAAGGAGGTCGGGTGAGGGGTCTCTCAGGCCGTACCGCCGCGGCGGCGGTCAGGCTGGGTGAGGCGATTTCCTTTTGAGAGACCCCTCATCCGTCGGCCTTCGGCCGCCACCTTCTCCCGCAAGGGGAGAAGGGTTCAGTCCTCGTCCGGCTCATACGGCCAGTCGCCCTTGTCGACCATCAGGTCGGTGGCGACGAAGTCCATGGCGTCTTCGGGGTCGTCGAGGCTGGTTTCGCTGATGGTCTGGTCGCGGATCGAGATCCCGGCCTTGTGGGGGCTGTCGGGGTCGCCGGTGATCAGCGGGTGCCACTGGGGCAGGGTCTTGCCCTCGTGCAGGCGGCGATAGGCGCAGGAGGGGGGCATCCACTCCAGGTCCTCGATGTTGTGCGGCGTCAGCTTGATGCAGTCGGGCACGGTCTTGCGGCGATTGGGGTAGTCGCTGCAGCGGCAAAGATGGGCGTCGAGCAGCTGGCAGTGCACCCGTGTGGGGATCACTTCGCCCGTATCTTCGTCTTCGAAGCGAACCAGGCAGCAAAGGCCGCAGCCGTCGCATAGACTCTCCCACTCGGGGACGGTCATCTGGTGAAGGGATTTCGTCTCCCAGAAAGGTTTGCGCGCCATCATCGGGGCGTCCTAAACCCAAACGCCAAGAAGACCAACTGGACGCAACACCGCACGTGAACGACTGGACGCTGCCGCCCTACAAGTTCGAGGACACGCCCGCGCGCCCGACGCCGCCGGCGCAGGGCGGATTCGCGCCTGTTCCGCCGTCTCCGCCGGAGCCTCCCCAGCAGCCGCCGCAGCGCCCGCCGGAGGAGCCGTTCCGCGCCGACCTGAAGCCGCCGCGCAAGAAGGGCGGCTGGGGCTGGGTGTGGATCACCCTGCTGGTCAGCGCCCTGATCGGCTTCATCGCCGTGGGCGGCGGCGCGGCCTATGTGTGGTTCAAATATCTGAAGGACACGCCGGAGCTGCCCAGCCGGGAGGCCCTGTTCGCCATCAACCGCGCGCCGGGCGTGCGGTTCGAGGACCGCAGCGGCCAGGTGATCGCCACGCGCGGCCCGCGCTACGGCCAGCGGGTGACGGTCAATACGGTGCCGGGCTACGTGCCGCTGGCCTTCCTGGCGGCCGAGGACAAGCGCTTCTACAAGCACGGGCCGATCGACCTCTACGGCATCACCCGCGCGGCCTGGGTCAACTGGCGCGCGGGGCGCACGGTGCAGGGCGCCTCGACCTTGTCGCAGCAACTGGCCAAGGGCCTGTTCCTGACGCCCGACCGCACGGTCGAGCGCAAGCTGCAAGAAATGCTGATGGCCTGGCGGCTCGAGCAGGTGCTGAGCAAGGACGAGGTGCTGGAGCTCTATCTCAACCGCGTGTTCTTCGGGGCCAACACCTATGGCGTCGATGGCGCGGCAAGGACCTATTTCGGCAAGCCGGCCAGCCAGCTGACCCTGTCGGAAGCCGCCCTGCTGGCCTCGCTGCCCAAGGCACCGTCGCGCCTGGCCCTGACGCGGGACATGGAGGGGGCGCTGGCCCGCTCGCGGCTGGTCCTGGCCAACATGAAAAAAGAGGGCTGGATCACCGCCGAGGAGGAGGCCAAGGCGCTGGACGACACCCCGCGCCTGTCGCCCGACGCCGTCAGCGACGAGGGCGACTATGGCTGGGTGCTGGACTACGCCACCACCGAGGCGATCCGCATCGCCGGCCAGAACGCGCCGGATCTGGTGGTGCGCCTGACCATCGACAGCCGCCTGCAGAAGGCGGGCGCCGACATCGTGCGCCAGGCCATCGCGCTCGGCGGCGAGCATGCCGGAGCCAGCCAGGCGGCGCTGCTGTCGATCTCGGCCGACGGGGCGATCCGGGCGATGGTGGGCGGCACGGACTATATCGCCAGCCCCTTCAACCGCGCGGTGCAGGCGCGTCGCCAGCCGGGCTCGACCTTCAAGCCGTTCGTCTATGCCGCGGCCCTGGAGAAGGGCGTGCTGCCGACCGACATCCGCGTCGACGCGCCGGTGCAGTTCGGCGACTGGAAGCCGGAGAACTATGGCGGCGACTATCGCGGCCCGATGACGGTGGAGCAGGCCCTGGTGACCTCGACCAACACCATCGCCGTCAAGCTGGCCCAGGAGGCCGGCGGCGCGCGGGTGGCGGACCTGGCCCGCCGGTTCGGCGTGACCAGCCTGCCCGAGCGGCCGGACCTGTCGGTGGCCTTGGGGGCCTATGAGGTCAATCTGCTGCAGATGACCTCGGGCTTCCAGGTGTTCCAATTGGGCGGCCAGCGCGTGGCGCCCTACGTCATCGAGAGCATCGCCGCCCAGGACGGCCGGCCGATCTACAGCCGCGGGCCGCTGGCCCCGACCCAGGTCTATGACGTCGCCAAGGCCAGCATGATGGTCAAGATGATGAAGAAGGTGGTCGACCAGGGCACCGCCAAGCGGGCGGCGTTCGGCTGGCCGGCGGCGGGCAAGACCGGCACCAGCCAGAACTGGCGCGACGCCTGGTTCGTGGGCTTCACCCCCGACTTCGTGACCGGCGTCTGGGTGGGCAACGACGACGACAAGCCGATGAACAAGGTGGTCGGCGGCGACATCCCGGCCAGCATCTGGCGGCGGTTCATGCTGGCCGCGCACCAGAACCTGGCGATCCGGGATTTCCCGTGGCTGCTGCCCGACCCGGAGCCGAGGACCTCGCCGGATCCGAGGAACGGCTTTTACGAGACCCTGTCGTCGGAGTTCGCGCGGACGGCCTCGGAACTCGAGGCCGACGCCGCGCCGGACGATCCGGCGCCGGGGGCGGGGCCGCAGCCGCAGACGCCGCCGGAGCTGCCTTACTGAGGGAGCGAGCCGAAGGCGGGCGGTTCTTGGGGCTTGGCTGAGGCGTCAGTGATCGAAATCGTGCATGGTCGAGTTCGTCTCAACCTGAACGGACGGGCAGATGATCTTCCGTAGTCGGTGGCTGGCGCTCGCGGCGGGCATGCTCAGCCTCTTGCTGTTCGCGCTCCAGCCCTTGTCCTACATGCGCTACCCGCACGAGGGGGGCGTGCTGATGACGCCGCTGATGGCGACCGCCGCGATCGCTTTTGGCCTGATCTTCGCGCAGGCCCTTCCCCGGCGGGGTCTCATCGCGGCGCTCTGCGCGGGAACGTCCACCGGCCTCTTCGCCTATGGCGAAAGCTATGTGGATGCGGCGTTCGACAATCTTTTCGGCGGACCTCTTTCGTGGTGGAGCGAGAAGGTCGCGGTTCTGAGCATCGTTGTCGGCATCCCGGCGATCCTCGTGGCGGCCGGCGTGGGCTTTTTCGTCAGCCGGAGCTTCAACCAAGGGCGCTGAGGGGGCCTGACGTCGGAGTTCGCGCGGACGGCTTCGGAACTGGAAGCCGACGCCGCGCCGGACGATCCGCCGCCGGGCAGGGGCCGCAACCGCGGACGCCGCCGGAGCTGCCTTACTAGATCCCTCTCCCCTTGCGGGAGAGGGTGGCCTCCCGGAGGGAGGTCGGGTGAGGGGTCTCTCAGAAGTCGAACGCCGCGATAGCCGATCAGCTGTCGCGGCGTTTTGCGTGGGTGCGACCCCTCATCCGTCGGCCTTCGGCTGCCACCTTCTCCCGCAAGGGGAGAAGGACGCTTTTACGCCTGGAAAGTCGCCCGCAGCCGCGCCTCGTCCGGCGCGGTGGCGATGTGGACGATCAGGGTGGCGGGCAGGTCGAGGGACGGGTGCAGGGCCGCGTGGGCGGCGAACCAGGCAACCTCTTCGAGCGGCTCGTCGGCATGCCAGGTGGTCATGACGTCGTCGTCGTCGGACAGGTTTTCGCCGGACGGATCAGCCTGGATCGAGACCAGGGCCGCATCGTCATCGACGGCGTCGTGCCAGGCCTCGCAGTCGATCCCCCAGGCCAGGGCGTAGCGGCAGCCGGCCCGGACCAGCCAGGCGGTGATCCGGGCGCGCCAGGCCGGGTCGGCGGCGGCTTCCAGCACCAGCACGGCCTTGAAGGGGGCCCGCGGCGGCTCGGGCGGCGGGTCGGCGCCGGGCGGCAGGTGCAGATAGGCGACGGCGGTCATGGCCAAGGTCTAGCAGGTCGCGCCGCCGACGGGGATAGAGCGCCGTGGATCCCCGGTTCGTGGCGGAGAAAGTTCTGCGATCCCGGTGACTTGCAACTTTATCAGCGTCGTGGATCAGACGCGTTCGCTGGCGCCGTACACTTCTGTCATGGCCGAGAAAAGCGACGAGGCGCGGCGCTGGGGCGAGAGGCTCCAGAGCGACCTCATGGCGTCGATGGACGCCGAATGGAACCGGGCGAAGGACAGCGACGAGGTCGCCGTCCTGGCCCTGGCCGACAAGCGCGCCCGAATGATGGGGACCTTCGCGCGGTCGGCCAAGGCGCTGGTCGCCATGATTTCCGAACCCAAGCAGGCCGCCGCGACCGGCGGCGAAGAGGACGAGGCCGACATGCATGGCGAGATCCCCGACGATCCCGAAGAGCTTCGAGCCGCAGTTGAGTCCAAGGTCGCCAAGCTTGCTGAACTGCTGGAGCGCAAGCGCAGCGAGGGACAGGGCGGTGGCGATCGCGGCGATGGACTTCGATCAGAAGCGGAGGTTTCTCAGCGTCGATCTGGTTGAGGCCCTGCCGCACCAGGAACTCGAACTGGTCGAAGGCTGGTCGACCTTCCTGCTGCTGGGCGGGCGTGGGTCGGGCAAGACCTTCGCCGGGGCGCGATGGATGGCGCAGATGGCGCTTTCCGTGCCGCGCATGGCCCTGGTCGGTCCGACCCTGCACGACGTGCGCGAGGTGATGGTCGAGGGGGCGTCGGGCCTGCGGGCCGCGAGCGGGCCGGCCTTCAGGCCGCGCTGGGAAAGTTCGCGCCGCCGGCTGGTCTGGCCGAACGGCGCGGCGGCCTACGCCTTCTCCGCCGAGGATCCCGACAGCCTGCGTGGGCCGCAGTTTCACGCGGCCTGGGCCGACGAGTTCTGCGCCTGGCCCAAGGCCAGCGAGACCCTGGCCATGCTGCGGTTCGGGCTGCGGCTGGGCGAGGATCCGCGGCTGGTGGTGACCACCACGCCGCGTCCGACCCGGGCGTTGAAGGTGCTGATGGCGCAGGCGGGGGTTTCGACCACGCGGGCGGGGACGGCGGCCAACGCCGGCAATCTCGCGCCCCGGTTCCTGGCCAGCCTGGAGGCGCTGTACGGCGGCACGCGGCTGGCGGCCCAGGAACTGGAGGGGATCGTCGTCGAGACCGACGGCGGCCTCTTCCGGGCCGAGGACCTGGCGCGGTGTCGCGGGGCGCCGCCGGCGCGGTTCGACCGGGTGGTGGTGGCGGTCGATCCGCCGGCCACGGCGCGCGGCGACGCCTGCGGGGTGGTGGTCGCGGGTCGCCGCGACGGCCGCGCCTATGTGCTGGCCGACCGCACGGCGCGCGGCCTGTCGCCCAACGGCTGGGCCAGCCTGGCGGTCGCGGCGGCGGTGGATTTCGACGCCGACGCCCTGGTGGCCGAGGCCAACCAGGGCGGCGAGATGGTCCGCTCGGTGTTGGCCCAGGCCGCGCCGCCGTGTCCGATCAAGCTGGTGCGGGCCTCGGTGGGCAAACGGGCGCGGGCCGAACCGGTGGCGGCTCTCTACGAGCAGGGCCGGGTGGTGCACTGCGGGGCGTTTCCGGCGCTGGAGGAGGAGCTGATGGGGCTGGGCGACGGGGATCTCGGGCACAGTCCGGACCGGGCGGATGCGTTGGTCTGGGCGCTCAGTGAACTGATGCTGGGCGGGGGGAAGGAGCCGAGGCTCAGGGTGGTTTAGGTGTTTTAGTCACTCCCCCCACCGGCCCTTCGGGCCGCCTCCCCCACAGGGGGAGGTTCGATTCCAGGAAACCTCCCCCTGTGGGGGAGGCGACCGCGCAGCGGTCGGTGGGGGGGAGGTTCGCGCGGATCGTCGCGACCACGTCGTCCACCGACTTGAGCACCTCGGCGGCGGGTATCCGCAGCGTTCGTATGCCGTACCCGGCCATGTAGTCGTCGCGGATCGCGTCACGGCGTGGACGGTCTCCGGTTTCGTGGGCGTAGCTGTCGACTTCGACGGCGAGCTTGAAGGCCGGGCAGTAGAAGTCGAGCACGTAACGGCCGAACGGGTGCTGGCGGCGGAAGCGCAGCCCATCCAGCTGGCTGCCGCGCAGGGCTTTCCAGAGCATCATTTCCGGCAGGGACATGTCCTTGCGCAGAGCGCGGGCGCGTCTGACGAGCGGGTTTTCGTCGGGCATCGGTTGTCGCTCCCCCCACCGATCGCTTCGCGATCGCCTCCCCCACAGGGGGAGGTTTCCTGATTTCGGCTTCGCCTTCACTCTACAATGTTCTCTATTTGTTCTCAACCCTCACGGGAGCGGCCATGCCCCTCTTCGCATCCCGGCGCGCGCCGGAAATCAAGGACTCCCGCGCCGCCAGGCTGGTCGCCCTGACCAGCGGCGGGCGGGCGCAGTGGACGCCTCGGGACTATGGGGCGTTGGCGGCGGAGGGGTTCGGGAAGAACCCCGTGGCCTATCGCTGCGTGCGGATGATCGCCGAGGCGGCCGCCGCCGTGCCGCTGGTGGTGTTCCATGACGGGCGGCGCAGCGACGATCATCCGCTGGCGAGGCTCTTGGCCCGGCCCAATCCCGAGCAGGGCGGGCCGGATCTGATGGAGCAGTTCTTCGGGCATCTGCAGGTGGCGGGGAACGGCTATCTGGAGGCGGCTGGGGATCAGCCGGAGGAACTCTATGCGCTCAGGCCCGACCGGATGGCGGTGGTTCCGGGGCCGCGCGGCTGGCCGGCGGCCTATGACTATCAGGCCGGCGGGCGGACGGCGCGGATCGCGCGCGACGCCGACGGCTGGCTGCCGGTGCTGCATCTGAAGCTGTTCAACCCGACCAGCGACCACTACGGGGCCTCGCCGCTGGAAGCCGCGGCCTTCGCCATCGACGTGCACAACGCCTCGGGGGCGTGGAACAAGGCGCTGCTGGATAACGCCGCGCGGCCTTCGGGGGCGCTCGTTTATGGCGGGCGCGACGGGGATCGGCTCTCCGAGGAGCAGTTCGAGCGGCTGAAGGCCGAGCTGGCGGGCGCCCACGCCGGCGCCGACAACGCCGGGCGGCCGCTGCTGCTGGAGGGCGGGCTGGAGTGGAAGCCGATGTCGCTGACGCCGGCGGACCTGGACTTCGTCGAGGGCAAGCACGCCGCGGCGCGGGAGATCGCCCTGGCGTTCGGGGTTCCGCCGCAGCTCCTGGGCATTCCTGGCGACAACACCTACGCCAACTATCGCGAGGCCAACGGCGCGTTCTGGCGGCACACGGTCGCGCCCCTGGCCGAGCGGGCGGCGCGGGCGCTGACGGCGTGGCTGGGGGTGAAGTTCCCCGGCGCGCGGGTGGCCTGCGACCTGGACGCCGTGCCGGCGCTGTCGGCCGAGCGGGACGCCCTGTGGGCGCGGCTGGAGGCGGCGAGTTTTCTCACCGACGCGGAGCGGAGAAGGCTGGCGGGGGTCGGGATCTAGAGAACCTCCCCCTGTGGGGGAGGCGATCGCGCAGCGATCGGAGGGGGGCGTGGGACGAAGCCGGCCGCTGCCTCGAAAGCTGAAAACGGCCCCCCACCGGCCTTCGGCCGCCTCCCCCACAGGGGGAGGTTTCTGAAAACTGGAGACTTCATGACCACGACAAACCGCTGGCGGCTGGACCGCCAGATCTCGGCCGCCGTGCTGGTGGCGGTGGTGCTGCAGGCGGCGGCCGCCCTGATGTGGGCCGGGCGGGCCAGCGCGCGGATCGACGATCTGACGCGGCGGCTGGAGGCCCAGGCGCCGGTGGCCGAGCGGCTGGCGCGGCTGGAAGCCCAGGCCGACGCCACGCGCGCGGCCCTGGTGCGCATCGAGGCCAAGCTGGATGGAGGCGAGCGATGACGGATCTCCGCATCGAGGGCTATGCGTCCCTCTTCTGGACCCGCGACCTCAATGACGACGTCACCGCCGCCGGGGCCTTCAGGGCGAGCCTGGAAGGCGGAGCGGGCGCGATCCGCATGCTGCACCAGCACGACGAGGCCGAGCCGGTGGGCGTGTGGGACGAGGCTTCTGAGGACACGCGCGGTCTCTTCGTCCGCGGCCGGATCATTACCGCGACGCCGCGCGGGCGGCTGGTGGCGGCGCTGGTCTCGGCGGGCGCTCTGGACGGGCTGTCGATCGGCTTCCGGCAGGTCAAGGCGCGGACGGACGGGCCCCTGCGGGTGCTCAGCCGGGTGGACCTCTGGGAGGTGTCGATCGTCACCTTCCCGATGCTGCCGGGGGCGCGGCTGAAGGTGGTTTGAGATCTCCCTTCCCCCTTGATGGGGGAAGGGCCGGGGTTGGGGGTGGAGCGGCCTTTCCGCGCCCCTGACGGCCGACGGCTTCGGGGGCGGACGCGCCGCGTCACCCCCATCCCAAACCCTTCCCCCATCAAGGGGGAAGGGCTTCTCACGGAGAACTCCATGAAGGAAACCAAACAGGTTCCGGCCCCGCCGGAGGCCAGGGCGGCGTTTGCCGAGGTGCTGGCGGCGTTCGAGGGCTTCAAGGCGGCCAACGACCAGCGGCTGGCCGCGATCGAGGCCAAGAGCGCCGACGTGCTGCTGGAGGAGAAGGCCGCGCGCATCGACGCGGCCCTGACCAGCGCCCAGGACCGGCTGGACCGCATCCTGGCCGAGAGCCGGCGTCCGGCCCTGGCCGGCGAGGCCCCGGCCGCGCGGGTGGACGAGCGCAAGGCCGCCTTCGACCGCTATGTGAAGACCGGCGAGACGGCGGGTCTGCTCGAGGCCAAAGGGCTGTCGGAGGGGACGGCCACGGCCGGCGGCTATGTGGCCCCGCCGGAGCTGGAGCGGCAGATCCTGCGACGCCTGGCGGCCACCAGCCCGATGCGCGAGATCTGCCAGGTGCGCACGATCGGCGGCGGGACGTTCCGCAAGCCGGTGAGCCCCGCCGGCCTGGCGGCCGCCTGGGTGGCCGAGACGGCCGCCCGTCCGGAGACCACGGCCCCGACGCTGGACGTCATCGACTTCCCGGCCGGCGAGCTCTACGCCAGCCCGGCCGCGACCCAGGCCCTGCTCGACGACGCCTATGTCAGCATCGACGAATGGCTGGCCGAGGAGGTGCAGGACGCCTTCGCCGCCCAGGAGACCAGCGCCTTCGTCTCGGGCGACGGGGTCAACAAGCCCAAGGGCCTGCTGTCCTACACGGCCGCGGCGGACGCTTCGTACACCTGGGGTCAGCTGGGGTACCTCGCCACCGGCGTGGCCGGCGCCTGGCCGGCCAGCAACCCGACCGACAAGCTGATCGACCTGATCTACGCGGCCAAGACCCAGTACCGCCAGAACGGCCGCTTCGTGATGAACCGCCGCACGGTCAGCGCCGTGCGCAAGTTCAAGGACGCGCAGGGCAACTACATCTGGAACGCGGCCCTGCAGCCGGGGCAGTCGGCCAGCCTGCTGGGCTTCCCGGTGACCGAGATCGAGGCCATGCCGGATGTGGCCGCCAATAGCCTGGCGGTGGCGTTCGGCGACTTCGAGAAGGGCTACCTGATCGTCGACCGGGCCGGGGTGCGGGTGCTGCGCGACCCCTATTCGGCCAAGCCGCACGTGCTGTTCTACACCACCAAGCGCGTCGGCGGCGGGGTGCAGAACTTCGACGCGGTGAAGCTGCTGAAGTTCGCGGCGAGCTGACCGCCGGGCCGCCCCTCGCGGGGCGGCCCCCTCCGGCCCTCCGGGCCACCTCCCCCAGAGGGGGAGGATTTAGCCGAGCTGATGCTCCCCCTCTGGGGGAGCTGTCGCGGAGCGACTGAGGGGGTCTTCCCCTCGCATTTCATCGAGAAAACCCATGCCCAATTCCGTGACCCTGGCCGAGGCCAAGGGGTTTCTGCGCGTGGGCGGGAGCGGCGAGGACGCGCTGGTTTCCCTGCTGATCGACGCCGCCGAGGCGCGGGTCGGGCAGGCGGCCGGCGTGGCGTTGACCTCCGCCTCGCCCGCGCCGCTGCGCCTGGCCGTGCTGGTCCTGGCCTGCCACGCCTATGAGCATCGCGACGGTGAAAAGCCGCCGCCGCTGTCGCTGGTCGAGCCCTGGCTCGCGCCCTATCGGGGAGCTCGGCTGTGAGCGGCCTCGAGAGCGATCTGGCCGCCGCCCTGGCCGGGGCGCTGGCGGCCGCGCCGGCGGTGAGCGCCATCGTCGGCGGGCGCATCCACGCCGATCCGCCGCGCATGCTGACCTATCCCTGCATCAGCGTGGGCCGGATCGAGAGCCGGCCGGTGGGCGAGGACCTGCTGGAGCACGTGGTCACCATCACCTGCGCCTCGCGGTTCGGCGGGCCGGAGGAGGCGCGGGCGATGACGGCGGCGGCGCGGCTGGCGCTGCACGACGCCGCGCTGAGCGCGCCGGGGCGCCGGCTGGCCTCTTGCCGGGTGCGCTACGCCGACGTGTTCGCCGCCTCGGACGAGGAGCTGACGCTGGGGATCCTGCGCGTGCGGGCCGTCAGCGAGCCGGCCTGACCCTTTCCTTTTCTCAAACGATGGAGGCGTCCATGGCCGCGCAAGCCGGCAAGGACATGCTGCTGAAGATCGGCGACGGCGGATCGCCCCAGACCTTCGTGACGGTGGCGGGGCTGCGGGCCCGGACCATCAGCCTGAACGCCCGCACGGTCGACGCCACCGACGGGGACAGCGCCGGCCGCTGGCGCGAGCTGCTGGCCGGGGCGGGCGTGCGCTCGGCTTCAGTGTCGGGCTCGGGCGTGTTCCGCGACGCGGCCTCGGACGCGGCGGTGCGCGACAGCTTCTTTTCCCAGACCGCCAGGACCTGGCGGCTGGTGATCCCCGACTTCGCCCAGCTGGAGGGGCCGTTCCTGGTCTCGGCGCTGGAATACGCCGGCCAGCACGACGGTGAGGCGGCCTTCGCCCTGACCCTGGCCTCGGCCGGGCAGGTGAGCTTCACGGCGATCTAGGGAGGGAACTGAAGATGACCATGCACAATCCGGGGCGCGGCGAAGTCACCGCCGTGCTGGCCGGGACGACGCGGACGCTGTGCCTGACCCTGGGCGCCCTGGCGCGGATCGAGGAGGCGCTGGGACTGGAGGACTGGAGCCAGCTGCCGGGGCGCATCGCCAGGATGTCGGCCCGCGACCTGCTGGCGGTGCTGCAGGCGCTGCTGGACGAGGACGGCCCGCCGCTGGACGTGGCGCGCCTGGACGTGCGCGAGGCCGCCGCCGCGGTGGCCAAGGCGCTGGCGGCCGCGGCGTGACCGGCTGGAGCGAGATGCTGGCCCGGGCGGCGCGGGAGTTCTGCGTGCCGCCGGCGGCGTTCTGGCGGCTGTCGCTGCCGGAGTGGCGGGCGCTGGCCGGTCCGCCGGCCTCGCCCGCCCTGCCGCGTCCGGCGCTGGAGGCGCTGATGGCGCGGTTTCCCGATGAGGAGGACGCGGCGTGAGCGGCTTCGACGACATGACGATCCAGGCGGGCGAGGCGGGGCAGGCCCTGGCGGCGCTGGAGGCCCCGGCGCGGGCGGCGGCGCGCTCGATCGAGGACGCCTTTTCGGCGGCGGGGACGAGTCTG
This sequence comes from Caulobacter sp. GW821-FHT12A07, assembly GCF_058807655.1. Taxonomy (NCBI): domain Bacteria; kingdom Pseudomonadati; phylum Pseudomonadota; class Alphaproteobacteria; order Caulobacterales; family Caulobacteraceae; genus Caulobacter; species Caulobacter sp. GW821-FHT12A07. The sequence goes on along the minus strand of NZ_JBXAQX010000001.1, from coordinate 577,035 downwards.
GCCCGCTCGCTGGCGAGGGCCGCGGCCGACGGCGAGGTGTCGCTGGCCGAACTGGCGCGGGCGGTGCTGGCGGCCGTGCAGGCGGCGGCCGGCGGAAGCAGCGGCGGGGGCGGCCTGGGCGAGGCGCTGGGGACGGCGCTGACCTCGGCCTTCTCGGGCGCGCGGGCCGACGGCGGCGCGGTGACCGGCGGCGGCGCCTATCTGGTCGGCGAGCGCGGGCCGGAGGTGTTCCGTCCGGCGGGCGCGGGGACGGTGGAGCCGCTGGGCGGCGGCGGCATGAGCGTGACGGTGCAGGTCAGCGGCGGCGACGTCGGCGGCCTGGCGCGGTCGGACGCACAGCTGGCGCAGGCCCTGGCGCGGGCGGTGAGTTTGGGGGCGCGGCGGCTTTAAAATCCCTCTCTCATAGAGAGAGGGAGGGGCCCGCCGCGAAGCGGTGGGAGGGTGAGAGGTTTCACCGCCGGCCGGTTCGCAGAGCGGTCAGGATGTCGTCGGTTGTCCCGCCGGGGTCTGCCAGAACTCGCGCGTTGGAGAACCTCAGGACGGTGTATCCGAACAACTCCAGCACCTGGGTGCGGCGTTCGTCGTAGTCCTCGTGGTCCTCATGCATGGCGCCGTCCAGTTCGACGATCAGCTTGCCGGTCTCGCAGACGAAGTCGGCGAAGTAGCGATCGATCGAAACCTGGCGCAGGAACCGGAAGCCGCCGAGGCGGCGATTGCGGACCAGCGCCCAGAGCGCCTTCTCGGCCAGCGTCTGGTTACGGCGAAGGCGGCGGGCGTTGGTGGTCGGGTCCATGGCGGAAGCCGGACATGGCCCGTGGAAATACGCAAAGGAAGGAATGGGGGTTTTCCGGTGAGGGTGAAACCTCTCACCCTCCCACGCCTTCGGCGCGGGCCCCTCCCTCTCTCTATGAGAGAGGGGTCACGCGAAAGGCCCGCCGATTGCTCGGCGGGCCTCGGGATCCTTAGACGGCCAAAGCATGCAGGGGCGGGTCGCCCCAGCGGTTGTCGCGGGTCTGGCCTTCGGCGCAGCCGACCCAGAGGGTGAAGCCGACCGTGACCAGGAAGCCGAGGACGGCCGCGACGACCATGCCGCCGACGCTGGCCAGGGCGAAGATCTCCGGGTCGCCGCCGCCCAGGGCGATGGCGGCCGAGCCGAACACCAGCCACATCACCGAGCCCATCAGCAGCACGGGGCCGAGCAGGATCGGCAGCAGCTGCCACCAGGCGCTCTTGCCCATGTCGTGCAGGCGCTTGGCGTAGATGCAGACGAAACAGAACAGCGTGACCAGCGAGGCGGCCCATCCGATGAAGGGGATCCAGCCGGCGACCACGTTGACGCCCAGCAGCATCAGCCAGGCGATCCAGAACGCCTGACGACCGATGCGGCCGTCGGCGGTGAACATCAGGGTTTTCCAGTCCATGTCTTTTCAGTCTCCCAACCTTGAGGAGGAGACTAGGCCCGGCGGGCTCGCGCTTTAAGTGAAATGGGCGTCATGACAAGGGTTTAACCCGGCTCGGTGTGAAACCCAGCCAGGCCAGGAAGCCCAGCCAGATCAGGGCCATGGTCGGCAGGGCGATCAGGAAGGGCGTGATGACGGCCATGCCGTCGAGCCCGGCCATCCAGGCGCGGCCGCCGCCCTGCAGGGCGAGGTTGGCCAGCCAGACGGCGATCAGCACCCAGGGGCCGCGGCCCATGTCGCGCAGCCGCTTGAGGCAGAGCACGCCGCTGATCCAGGCCTGGAACAGCATCATCACCGCGCCCGTCCCCCAGACCTCGACGAGGCCGGGCAGGGCGGCGTCGGCGTCCATGTCGCCGAACCAGGGGCCGAGCACCGGGGCGGCGAAGAAGGCCCGCGCGCCGTAGGGCATGGCGGCCAGGCCCATGGCCGCGTCGATCGCCGCCAGCAGGAACAGCCCCAGCCAGAAGTCGCGGCGGCCGACGGCGCCGCGCGGCGACAGGAGCAGGGCGAGAAGGGGCACGGGCGGTCTCCGATCAAATGTAAGTAAGTGATCACTCACATTCCATATCCTTGTCAAGGAGGGCTCGGATGAGCGCCTTTCACGAGACGCGCCTGCCGCTGCGCCTGGCCTTCGGCGGGACCAGCGGGATCGAGCGGCGGACCGAGGTGGTCGGCCTGGCGTCCGGCTTCGAGCGGCGGTCGAGCCCCTGGGCGCAGGGGCGGCGGCGCTACCTGATCGGCACGGCCAGCCGCAGCCTGGACGAGGCGGCCGAGCTGGTGGCGTTCTTCGAGGCGCGGCGGGGGCGGCTGCATGGGTTCCGGTTCCGGGATCCGGCCGACTTCAAGTCGTGCGCGCCGTCGCTGGCGCCGGCGCCGACCGATCAGATGCTGGGAACCGGCGACGGGACGCGGACGGCGTTCCAGCTGGTCAAGGCCTATGGAAGCGGTGAGACGGCGGTGGTCCGCACGATCGCCAAGCCGCAGGCCGGAACCGTGCGGGTGGCGGTGGCGGGCGTCGAGCAGGCGGCCGGGGCCTTCGCGGTGGATGCGGCGAGCGGCGTCGTGACCCTGGCGGCCGCGCCGGCGGCGGGGGCGACAGTGAGCGCCGGCTTCCTGTTCGACACCCCGGTGCGCTTCGACCTCGACCGGCTGGACGTGACCCTGGAGGGGTTCGGCGCGGCCAGGGTCGGGGCGGTGTCGCTGGTCGAGGTGCGGGTCTGATGCGCGCCGTGCCGGAGGCGCTGGCCCAGCGCATCGAGAGCGGGGCGGCGAGCCTGTGCCACGCCTGGGTGCTGACCCGGGCGGACGGCGTGGTGCTGGGCTTCACCGACCATGACCGGGACCTGGTGGCGGAAGGCGCGGCCTGCCGGGCCGCAAGCGGCTGGAGCGCCGGGGCGGTCGAGGACGAGGCGGGTTTCGCGCCGGGCCTGGCGGCGGCGCTGGGGGCGTTCGACGACGCGGCGATCACGGCGGCGGATGTCGAGGCCGGGCTCTATGACGGGGCGATCGTGGCCTGCCTGCGGGTGGACTGGAGCGCGCCGGCGCTTTTCGTCGAGCTGTGGCGGGCCAGGGTGGCGCGGGTGTCGTGGACGGGCGGGGCCTTCACCGCCGAACTGGAGGGGCCGGCGGCGGCGCTGGAGCGGGTGGTCGGGCGGACCTACGCCCGCAGCTGCGACGCCAGCCTGGGCGATGCGCGCTGCGGCATGGATCTGGCGGCCTTGCCGGGCGCGACCTGCGACCGGCGGTGGGCGACCTGCCGCGAGGTGTTTTCCAACGGCGTCAACTTCCGGGGCTTTCCGAGCCTGCCGGGCGAGGACTTCCTGACGCTGTATCCAGTCGAGGGCGACCAGAACGACGGGGGGCGGCGATGAGCGCGCGCGGCTCCATGGGCGACCTCGTACTCGCCGAGGCGCGGGGCTGGATCGGCACGCCCTATCAGCATCAGGCCAGTCTCAAGGGCGTCGGCTGCGACTGCCTGGGGCTGGTGCGCGGGGTGTGGCGGGGGCTGGGCGGGGCCGAGATCACGCCGCCGCCCTATCGCCCGGACTGGGCCGAACTGGGCGAGGGCGAGCCGCTGCTGGCGGGGCTGGCGAGCGTGCTGATCCCGCTCGAGCCGACGGCGGCGCGGCCCGGCGACGTGCTGGTGTTCCGCATGGCGCGGGGCGTTTCGGCCAAGCACTGCGCGATCCTTTCAGGTGAAGGGACGCGGATGATCCACGCCTATTGGGGCCGGGCCTGCGTCGAGACCTGGCTGGGCGCCTGGTGGCGGCCCCGGCTGGCGGCCGCCTTTTCCTTTCCGGAGCATGTCTGATGGCCCAGATGATCCTGCAGTCGGTCGGCTCGCAGTTCGGCCCGGCCGGGAGCGCCATCGGCGCGACGATCGGGGCGGCGATCGACCAGAGCCTGATCGCCTCGCTGAGCCCGGCCCGGCAGGTCGGGCCGCGGATCTCGGAGCTGAAGCTGACGGCGGCGGCCGAGGGCGCGGCCATGCCGTGCGTGTTCGGCCGCGCGCGCGTGGCGGGGCAGGTGATCTGGGCGGCGCGGTTTCGCGAGCATCGCACGACCAGCGGCAGCAAGGCCGGGCGGACGCGGTCGTACGGCTACAGCCTGTCGTTCGCCCTGGCCGTGGGCGAGGGGCCGATCGACGGGATCGGGCGGGTGTGGGCCGACGGCAAGGCGCTGGACATGGACGGGGTGACGATGCGGGTGCATCGCGGAACCGAGGACCAGCTTGCCGATCCGCTGATCGTGGCGGTGGAGGGCGAGGACGCCGCGCCGGCCTTCCGGGGCGTCGCCTATGTGGTGTTCGAGGACCTGATGCTGGACGACTTCGGCGGGCGGCCGCCGCAGCTGTCGTTCGAGGTGTTCCGTCGGCCGGCGGGCGACGGGAGCGCGCTGGAGGACCGGCTGGAAAGCGTCTGCCTGATCCCGGGGGCGGGCGAGTTCGTGCTGGCGACCGACGTGGTGCTGCGGCGCTCGGGCCTGACGCGGACCAGCGCGGAGAACCTCAACAACGCCGAGGGGCGGGCCGATCTGCTGGTGTCGCTGGACCAGCTGCAGGCGCAGCTGCCGAAGGTGAGGCGCGTGAACCTGGTGGTGGCCTGGTTCGGGACCGACCTGCGCTGCGGGTCGTGCGAGATCCGGCCGGGCGTGGAGCTGGCCGACAAGCCGACCGAGCCGATGGCCTGGAGCGTGGCGGGCGTCGAGCGGGGCGCGGCGCGCCTGATCTCGTCGAGCGACGGCGGGGTGGCCTATGGCGGCACGCCGGCCGACGCGGCGGTGGTGCAGGCGATCGTCGAGCTGAAGCGGCGGGGTCTGGCGGTGACGCTCTATCCGTTCGTGCTGATGGACGTGCCGGCCGGCAACGGGCTGCCGGATCCGTACGGCGGCGCCGAGCAGGCGGCCTATCCGTGGCGGGGGCGGATCACCTGCCATCCGGGGCCGGGGCGGCGGGGGACGGCGCACAAGACGGCGGCGGCGACGACCCAGGTGAGCGCCTTCTTCGACGGGCCGTGGGGCTATGGGCGGTTCGTGCGGCACTATGCGGCCCTGGCGGCGCAGGCCGGCGGGGTGGACGGCTTCCTGATCGGCTCGGAGCTGGTCGGGCTGACGCGGCTGCGGGACGCGGCGGGCTTTCCGGCGGTCAGCGCGCTGAAGACGCTGGCCGGGCAGGTGCGGGCGCTGGTCGGACCGGCGACCAAGGTCGGCTACGCGGCCGACTGGAGCGAGTATTTCGGCAGCCAGCCGGCCGACGGCTCGGGCGACGTGCACTTCCATCTCGACCCGTTGTGGGCCGATGCGAACATCGATTTCGTGGGGATCGACTACTATCCGCCGATCACCGACTGGCGGGACGGGATGGATCATCTGGACGCCGTCGCCGGCTGGGGCGGGCCGCATGACTGGGCCTATCTGCGTCACGGGCTGACGGGCGGCGAGGGCTTCGACTGGTTCTACGCCTCCGACGCGGCGCGGGCCGCGCAGGCGCGCACGCCGATCACCGACGGGGCGCATGGCGAGGCCTGGGTGTTCCGGCCCAAGGACCTGCTGGCCTGGTGGAGCCATTCGCATCACGACCGGCCGCTGGGCGTGCGCTCGGTTAGCCCGACGGCCTGGGTTCCGATGTCCAAGCCGATCCGGTTGATCGAGTTCGGCTGCGGGGCGGTGGACAAGGGGGGCAACGCCCCGAACCTGTTCATCGATGCGAAAAGCGCCGAGAGCGCCCTGCCGCCGTTCTCGGACGGAACGCGCGACGAGTTGGGGCAGAGGCGGGCGCTGGAGGCGGTGCTGGGCTGGATCGCCGAGCCGGCGGCCAATCCGGTGTCGCCGGTCTATGGCGGGCCGATGATCGAGCAGGCCTGCGCGTGGTGCTGGGACGCGCGGCCGTTTCCGGACTTTCCGGCGCGGTCGGGCGTGTGGGCGGATGCGGGCAACTGGAGCCTGGGCCACTGGCTGAACGGCCGGGCGGGATCGATGGGCGTGGGTGAACTGGCTCTGGCGGTGGCGGCGCGGGGCGGGGTCGAGATCGATCCGGGCGAGGCCTCGGGCCTGGTCGCCGGCTATGTGATCGACCGGCCGATGCGCCTGCGGGATGCGCTGGCGCCGCTGACCGAGGCCTTCGGGCTGGACGTGGTGGAGCGCGGCGGGGGCGTGCGGCTGGTATCGCGCTCGGGGCCGGCCTTGGGCGCGCTGGCGGGTGACGACCTGGCCTGGCCGGAGGATCGCGAGGCGGCGCAGAGCGCGGCGCGGATCCTGGAGCCGGCGGCCGGCGCGGTGCGGCTGCGGTTCGTCGACCTGGCGCGCGACTATCAGGCCGGGGCGCTGATCGTGCGCCGGAATGGTGACGGCGAGACCCTGGACGTCGATGCGCCGCTGGTGCTGACGGCGGCCGAGGCGGCGGTGGTCGCCGGGCGGCGGCTGGACGCGGAGGCGGCCGTGCGGCGCGAGCGGATCGTGCACCTGTCGCCGCTGGCGGCGCTGCGCTGGCGGGCCGGGGATCGGCTGGCGCTGGACGGCGAGGCCTGGCGCGCAGCGCGGGTCGATATGGACGAGCGGCCGCGGGCGCGCCTGCTGCCGGTCCTGCCCGAGGCGGGCGCGGCAGGGGCGATCGACTGGACGCCGGCGCCGGCCGCGTCGGTGACCGGGCCGCCGGCCCTGGTGGTGCTGGACCTGCCGCCGCTGCCGGAGGCGGAGGACGATGCGCGGCCGCTGGTGGCGGTGTCGGCCCAGCCCTGGCGGGCTTTCGACGTGCATGCCGGCGTGGCGGTGGACGCGCTGCGCGTGCGGGCCAATGCGAGCGCGCCGGCGGTGGTGGGCGTGACCTTGAGCGACCTGCCGGCCGGACCGCGCCATCGCTTCGATCGGGGAACGCGGCTGGTCGTGCGGCTGGAGGGCGGCGTTCCACAGAGCCGTAGCCGGGCGGCGGTGCTGGCCGGCGAGAACCTGCTGGCGGTTCGGAACGGGGAGGGCTGGGAGCTCTTGCAGTTCCTGACCACCGAGGCGGTGGGGAGCGAGGTCTTCGCCCTGGGCGGCCTGCTGCGCGGGCAGGGCGGCTCGGACGTGGCGGACCTCGTTCCGGCGGGCGCCGAGGTGGTGCTGGTCGATGAGGCGCTGGTCCGCGCTGACCTGGGGTCGGCCGAGCGGGGGCTGCCGCTGGTCTGGCGGGCGGCGCCGGCCGGCGGTCCGGCGGCGGGGACGGCGATGGCGCAGGCGGCGGCGACGTGGCGGGGGCTGGCCCTGCGGCCGTGGTCGCCGGCGCATCTGCGGGCCAGGACGGTGGACGGCGATGTGCGGCTGTCGTGGATCGCCCGCGCGCGGATCGGCGGCGACAGCTGGGAGGCCGAGGTTCCGGCCGGCGAGGCGCTGTGGCGGGTCGAGATCCTGGCCGGCGAGACCGTGGTGCGGGCGGCCGATGTCGAGGCGGGGGGCTTCGTCTGGACGGCGGCGATGCGGGCGCAGGACCTGCCGTCAGGACCGTCCGGCGCCCTGTCGGCGCGGGTGAGGCAGGGCTCGGCGAGCTGGGGCTGGGGCGCGCCTGCGGCAACGGGTCTGTGATATTAATGCAACATTTGGCTTGCGCCCGGCGCGGAACGGCCTAAGTGAGGGGCTTCGGCTTTTATCCCTAGTCCTTCGAGGGCCTTCCTTGGCGCGCGACCCCTACCTGGAGCTTGGTGTTTCCCGCGGCGCGAGCGCCGATGAGATCCGCAAGGCGTTCCGCAAGCTGGCCAAGCAGTATCACCCCGACACCAACCCGGGGGACAAGAAGGCCGAGGACAAGTTCAAGCTGGTCAGCGCGGCCTTCGACATCCTCGGCGACGCCGAGAAGAAGAAGAAGTTCGACGCCGGCGAGATCGACGCCGACGGGCGCGAGACCATGCGCGGCTTCGGCGGGGCGGGCGGCAATCCGTTCGGCGGCGGCGGCTTCAACCGGGGCGGCGGTTTCGGTCGCGGCGGCGAGGGGCCCGAAGTCGACCTCAACGACCTGTTCGGCGACATCCTGGGCCGCAATCGCGGCGGCGGCGGTGGTTTTGGCGGCGGCTTCTCGGCCAAGGGCGCGGACGTGCGCGCCAAGCTGGAGATCGACCTGGAAGAGGCGATCAAGGGCGGCAAGAAGCGCGTGGCCTTCTCCGACGGCCGCACCATCGACGTGACCATCCCGACCGGCGCCCAGGAAGGCCAGACGCTTCGCCTGAAGGGGCAAGGCAGCCCGGGACGCGGCGGTCCGGGCGACGCCCTGATCGAACTGGCGGTCAAGGCCCACCCGATCTACCGCAAGGAAGGCGAGCACCTGGTCATGGACCTGCCCGTGTCGATCCCCGACGCGGTGCTGGGCGGCAAGGTCGAGGCCCCGACGCCCGACGGCCCGGTGAACGTCACCGTGCCCAAGGGCGCCAACAGCGGTTCGAAGCTGCGGCTGAAGGGGCGGGGCCTGTCGGACGCCAAGGGCCACCGCGGCGACCTCTACGCCCGGCTCATCGTCACCCTGCCCGAGACCATCGACGAGGACCTGGAAAAGTTCGCCCAGGCCTGGCGGGATCAGAAGCCTTACACGCCGAAGCGGCGGTAGGGCCTGGACCCCTCCCTCTATCCTCCGGAACTGCGCGCCAGGATCCTGAACGTCTGGCGCGCCCGGTCGCTGTTCTGGTGCTTCCGCGCGTCGCACGGCCTGGACCGGCGGCGGCCGCACACGGTTGAGGTGCGCCTCGACCTGCCCGCCGAGACGATCGCTGCGCTGACGCAGCCCAAAGGCTGGCGGATCGCCCGCGCCGACATCGAGCGCGAGATGCTGTTCCTGCGGCGCGAGCAACCCCTGACCAACCGCGCCCTGCGGCTGATGTTCCGCGAGGCGCTGGTGCTGGCGGATGCGCACGGCGGGCGGCTGCACTCGTGGCTGCACGCGCCGGGGCTGACCGAGTGGGAGGCGGCGCTGGGAGGTCCTTCTCCCCTTGCGGGAGAAGGTGGCGGCGAAGCCGACGGATGAGGGGTTTCTCAGATTTTGGACGCCGCGACAGCTGATCGGCTGTCGCGGCGTTTTGCGTTTGAGAGACCCCTCACCCTCCCATGCTGCGCATGGGCCCCTCCCTCTCCCGCAAGGGGAGAGGGATCAGAGTTGCGCCCGCGCCGCCTTGGCCGCCGCGACCATGTTGGCCAGGGCCGGCTCCACCTCTTCCCAGCGACGGGTCTTCAGGCCGCAGTCGGGGTTGACCCAGAGCTGCGACGACGACAGGCGCTGGCCGGCTTTTTCCAGGAGGTCGAGCATCTCGGCGGCCGCGGGGCTGCGGGGGGCGTGGATGTCGTAGACGCCGGGGCCGATCTGGGCCGGGTAGGCGTAGGCCTCGAAGGCGTCGAGGAGCTCCATCTTCGAGCGGGCGGTCTCGATGGAGATGACGTCGGCGTCCATGGCGCCGATGGCGGCGATGATGTCGTTGAACTCCGAATAGCACATGTGGGTGTGGACCTGGGTCTGGGGCTCCACGCCCGAGGCGGCGATGCGGAAGGCCTCGACGGCCCAGGCGAGATAGGCGTCCCAGTCGCCGCGGCGCAGGGGCAGGCCCTCGCGCAGGGCGGCTTCGTCGATCTGGATGATCTTGGCGCCGGCGGCTTCGAGGTCGACGACCTCGTCGCGGACGGCCAGAGCGATCTGGCGGCAGGTCTCAGAGCGGGGGATGTCGTCGCGGACGAACGACCACTGGAGGATGGTGACCGGGCCGGTCAGCATGCCCTTCATCGGGCGGGGGGTGAGGGATTGGGCGTAGGCCCACCACTCGACCGTCATGGGCGCGGGGCGCGAGACGTCGCCGTAGAGGATCGGCGGGCGCACGCAGCGCGAGCCGTAGGACTGGACCCAGGCGTGCTTGGTGAAGGTGAAGCCGGTCAGGCGCTCGCCGAAATACTGCACCATGTCGTTGCGTTCGAACTCGCCGTGGACCAGCACGTCGAGGCCGATCTCCTGCTGCCAGGCCACCGCGCGGGCGGTCTCGGCGCGCAGGAAGGCCTGGTAGTCGGCGTCGGGCAGCTGGCCCTTGGCGTGGGCGGCGCGGGCCTGGCGGACGGCGGCGGTTTGCGGGAACGAGCCGATGGTGGTGGTCGGCAGGGGCGGCAGGGCGAGCCTGGCCTGCTGCAGGGCGATGCGCTCGGCGAAGGGCGTGGCGCGGGTCGCGTCGGCCGGGGTCAGCGCGGCGGCGCGGGCCTGGACGGCGGCGTCGTGGATCAGCGGCGAGGTGCGGCGCGAGGCGACGGCGGCGCTGGAGGCGGCGAGCTGGTCGCGGACGGCGGCGCGACCCTGGTTGAGGGCCTTGGCCAGGACGGCCAGCTCCTCCAGCTTCTGGACGGCGAAGGCCAGCCACTGGCTGACTTGCGGGTCGAGGCTGGTCTCGATGGCGAGATCGAGCGGGGTGTGCAGCAGCGAGCAGGACGGGGCCAGGATCACGCGGTCGGGGCCACGGGCGGAGACGACGGGCTCGACGCGGTCGAGGATGGCCTCGAGGTCGGCGCGCCAGACGTTGCGGCCGTCGACGACGCCCAGCGACAGGACGAGGCTGTCGCGGGCCAGGGCGAGGACGGCGTCGAGGTCGCCCGGGGCGCGGACGAGATCCAGGTGCAGGCCCTCGACCGGCAGGTTGGCGGCGGTGGCGAGGTTGTCGCCATAGGTCCCGAAATAGCTGGCCAGCAGGATGCTGATGCGCGGGGCGGCATGGGTCAGGGCGCCGTAGGCGCGGCGGATCTCGGCGCGTTCGAAGTCGGTGAGGTCGAGCGCCAGGCAGGGCTCGTCGATCTGCACCCAGTCGGCGCCGGCGGCGGCCAGGCGCTGGAGGAGGTCGGCATAGACCGGCAGCAGGGTGCTGAGCAGCGATAGCGGCTGGAAGTGGCGATCCTTCGACTTGGCCAGCTTGAGGAAGGTGACGGGGCCGAGGATGACCGGGCGGGTGTGGATCCCTTGCGCCTTGGCCTCGAGGAAGGCGTCGATGATCTTGGTCGAGGCCAGGGTGAAGGCCTGGCCGGGGACCAGCTCAGGCGCGAGGTAGTGGTAGTTGGTGTCGAACCACTTGGTCATCTCGAGCGCCGGCAGGCCGGTTCCGGTCTGATGCGAGCAGCCGTGGTTGCAGGTCTCGGGCGCGCCTTGCGTCCCGCCACCTTGCGTCCCGCGCGCCATGGCGAAGTAGAGCGGCAGGTCGACCGGGCCGCTGGTCCAGCCGTAGGCGGCCGGGATCGCGCCGACCATGACGGCCGTGTCGAGCACGTGGTCGTAGAGCGAGAAGTCGCCGCTGGGGACGTGGTCGACGCCGAGGTCGGCCTGGCGGCGCCAGGCGAGAGCACGCAGGGCGGCGGCTTCGGTTTCCAGCCCCTCGGCGTCGAGGCGGCCGGCCCAGTGGGCTTCGAGGGCGGTCTTCAGGCGGCGCTGGGGGCCGATGCGGGGAAAGCCGAGGGCGGCGACGGTGACGGTCATTTCTTAGCCTCTGTCTCGATGGTGACGGAGGCTGGACGGGGCGCAGGCATAGGCGCGCGAACGGGCTGGCCGACCCGCGCCTGGAGCTAGCGACCAGACCGGGCACCCCGCCGGAGGACGTTATCTGTCGAGGCAGGTCTCCTGGCTCGCGGGTCGACGCCGCCGTCCTGGCCTTCCCGATGCGCCACCGAGTCGAGTTCGGCGCATCAGTGACACGTATCGGACGGCCGCTCGCCGCTTACAGTTGCGGGGGCAGCGCCGGTTTCACACCGGCTTCCCTCTTAGCTTTGGACGCAAAACGTCCGCAGACCACGACCCGCTTATCAAGCCTGGGCCGGTCTGCGTTGTCAACAAGGACATAAAGATATCTTTATGTGATTTCAGATTGTGGTCGAGCGGGGCTTGGCCCGTGACAGGACGTCGCACACCGTTCATAAACCCCGCGTTCAGTCTCCATTCAGCCGTGCTCCTCTAAACCGGACGACATGAAGCCGATCCGCGCCATACTCGCCGCAGCCGCCATCGTCGCCGCCCTCCCGGGCGCGGCTCTGGCCCAGCGCGGCCCGGACTCGCTGGGCGCCGACTGGCGCGCCCGGCAGGACCAGGCGCGTGGCGGCGTGCAGTCGGGCCGCCTGGTGCCGCTGAGCGCGGTCATCGACAGCATCGCCCGCCGCACCCCCGGCCGCCTGCTCGACGCAGGGCTGGAAGGTCGCAACTACCGCATCCGCTGGGCGACCACGGACGGCCGCCGCATCGACTTCATCGTCGACGCCGAGAGCGGCCGGATCCTCAGCGGCGGGTAGGGCGTGACGGCTGAGACCATGAGCGATTTCGGCGTTCGTCACGCTCCACCTTTTGATTGCGAGCCTGTTTATCCGGTTCGGACGGGACCGTCCGAACCGGACAGGCTCTAGGGAGTTCCCCGAGACATGCGCATCCTGCTCGTCGAAGACGATCCCGACCTGTCGCGCCAGCTGAAGCTGGCCCTCTCCGACGCGGGCTACGCCGTCGACCACGCCGCCGACGGCGAGGAGGCCCAGTTCCTGGGCGAGACCGAGCCCTATGACGCGGTGATCCTGGATCTTGGCCTGCCCAAGGTGGACGGGGTGTCGGTGCTGGAGCGCTGGCGGCGCGGCAATGTCGCCACGCCGGTGCTGATCCTGACCGCCCGCGGCGCCTGGAGCGAGAAGGTCGCCGGCTTCGACGCCGGGGCCGACGACTACCTGACCAAGCCCTTCCACACCGAGGAACTGCTGGCGCGCCTGCGGGCGCTGCTGCGGCGCTCGGCCGGCCACGCCGCCCCGAGCCTGACCTGCGGCGGCCTGCGCCTGGATCCGCGCGCGGCGCGGGCCAGCGTCAACGGCGAGCCGCTGCGCCTGACCTCGCTGGAATACCGCCTGCTGCACTACATGATGATGCACCAGGGCCGGGTGATCGGCCGCACCGAGCTGGTCGAGCACCTGTACGACCAGGACTTCGACCGCGACAGCAACACCATCGAGGTGTTCATCGGCCGGCTGCGCAAGAAGCTGGGCGCCGACCGCATCGAGACGGTGCGGGGCCTCGGCTACCGCCTGATCCCGCTGGAAGGCGAGACCGCGGGGTGATCGCGCGCGGGGGCGAGGCTTGATGCTCGACTTCCGCAAGCGCTCGCTCGTCCGGCGGCTGGTGCTGCTGGCGGCGATCTGGACGCTGTTCGTGCTGCTGGCGGCCGGGGCCTTCCTGACCGCCCAGTTCCGCGACGCGGCCATCCGCCGCTTCGACCAGTCGCTGGCGGTGCTGACCGACGACCTCTATGCCGGCTCGACGGTGGAGGACGGGGTGGTCAAGGCGCCGTTCCTGACCGACATCCGCGCCACGCGGGCCTATTCCGGCCGCTACTGGGCGATCTTCGCCCAGAAGAGCGGCGGCGGGCTCTCGGCGATCGAGCGCTCGCGCTCGCTGTTCGACAGCGATCTCATGCTCTCGACCGCCCAGATCGACCGGCTGACGGCCGACCCGGGCAAGACCCTCTATTTCGACATGCGCGGGCCGCAGGACAAGCCGCTGCGGGCGGCGGCGATCCTGACGCGGCTGCCGGGGCATCCGGCGCCGGTGGTGTTCATCGCCGCCGAGGACCGATCCCCGATCGACGACGACGCCGACCGCTTTGGCCGGATCACGGCTTTCGCCCTGCTGCTGCTGGGCGTGGGCCTGATCGTGGCCATCGTCGTCCAGGTGCGCTTTGGCCTGCAGCCGATCTTCCGCCTGCGTCGCGAGATCGCCGGGGTGCGCAGCGGCAAGGCCGAAAGGCTGGTCGGGCCCTATCCGGAGGAGCTGGAGCCGCTGGCCGGCGAGCTGAACGGCCTGCTGGCCCACAACCAGGAAGTCGTCGAGCGCCAGCGCACCCACGTCGGCAACCTGGCCCACGCCCTGAAGACGCCGCTGTCGGTGATGCTGACCGAGGCCAGCCAGCAGGGCGGGGCGCTGGCGGAAGTCGTCGAGCGCCAGGCCCAGACCATGCGCGAGCAGGTCGACCACCATCTGCGCCGGGCGCGGGCGGCGGCGCGTTCGCAGACCAGCGGCGAGCGCACGCCGGTGGAGCCGATCCTCGACGAACTGGCCGTGACCCTGGAGCGGATCTTCCAGGACAAGAACGACGGGCGGGGCGTGGAGATCGACTGGCGCTGTCCGGAAGACCTGTGCTTCCAGGGCGAGCGGCAGGACTTCATGGAGCTGGCCGGCAACGTCATGGAGAACGCCGGCAAGTGGTCGAAGGCCCGCATCCGCGCCGAGGCCAAGGCGGACGGCGAGGGCCGCATGCTGCTGACCGTCGACGACGACGGCCCGGGCATTCCGGCCGAGCAGCGGGCCCAGGCGCTGAAGCGCGGTCAGCGGATGGACGAGCACACGCCGGGCACCGGGCTTGGCCTGTCGATCGTCGACGAACTGGCGCGGGCCTATGGCGGCTCGGTGACCCTGGACGATTCGCCGCTGGGCGGCCTGCGGGTGGTGCTGTCGCTGCCGCGCGCGGAGGGTTAACGCTACCGCGCGCCACTCTGGCGATAGCGCGCTGTCGTCAAGGTGGAGCTTTCGGCGCCGCGACACTTCGCCTTGCCTTGCGGTGTTGAAAAAGCAGCGGTTTCGGAAAGTCTTAACCTCGTTGGCAACATGGTTGACGCTGCCTGGACATGTCCCGTCCCCGGCGGAGATCGATGCCCGCAATCGCCGCGCACAAACTGCAGATCCTCAGGACGCTGGTCGAGACCGCGCCCGATGCGGCCCTGCGCAGTCTCGAGCTCGCCCTGGCCAACGCCGGCGGGCAGGGGGCGCTGGCGACCGTGCGGGCCATGGTCGAGGACGAGACCGCCGATCGCTACGTCCGCAACACCATTCTTTCCCCCATCGCGCCGCTGTGCCAGCCGCGCGCCGAGGACCTGCCGCAGTTTCCGCGCCGGGCGCTGGCCCTGCTGTGGAAGGCGCTGAAGGTCGAGGCGCCGCGCCAGGTCGCCGAGGGCGCGGCGCGCTGCAATCCCTGGGATCTCGACAACGGCGCGCCCGACGTCTTCAACGAGCTGTGCAAGATCGCCGCCCGAGGCCTGCGCGCGGCCGAGCGGCCCGAGTACGAAGCGATCGCCCAGATCTGCGACGCCGACGAGCTGGCCGACTATCTCGACCTGTCGGTGATCGTCCGCAACGCCCTGCCGCGACTGTCGGAATGGGTCAGCCGGATGAGCGGCGAGCGCGCGGCGGCCGCGCGCCTGGCCTATCGCGACGCCTGCGCGATCAGCGACGACGCCGGTCCGCGGATGTTCGAGATGCTGGCGGCGCACCTTCCCGAGCCCTGGCGGATCCTGCGGGTGATCTCGGCGGTGATGGACCGTCCCAACGACCGCTACCTGGCCTCGTCGGAGGTCAAGGAATTCGGCGAGCGGATGCTGGCCGACATCGAGGCCAGCATCGAGCACGTGCGCGGCTTCGACCTGGAGGGCGGCGAGGCCTCGGGCCGTTCGGCGGCGGCCTCGGCCCAGCGCATCGCCCACCAGTTGACCGAGTTCGAGCAGGCCGTGGACGTGGCCAAGGACGGCCCGTGGGGCAAGCGCCTGGCCAAGTTCAAGCAGGCCGCGGCCCAGGCGGCCGAGACGCGGATGAACGCTGCCGACAAGGAGCTGGGCCTGGCCTTGCCGCTGCGGCCGATCTCGATGATGGGCAAGATGGGCGGCGGCAAGGGCGTGCCGAAGCTGGAAGAGGCGCCGGACGCGGCCCTGGTGCGCCGCGCCGCCTCGGCCCTGGCCTTCATCGAGGACCTGCGGCCCTGCGCGGCCCAGGCCGGCTATGGCTCGACCCGCGCCAAGGTGCTGGAGAAGCTGAACCAGCGGCTGGACCAGTACATCGAAGACAGCCTGCACGTGGCCCGCACCGGCGAGGGCGGCGACCCGCAGGTGGCCCGCGCCTATCTCGAGATCGCCGCCGCCTACATCGCCCACACCCGCGACGAGAAGACCGCCGAGATCGTCCGCCGACGGGCCGTCGCGGCGATGGCGGCTTAGCGCTTCCGCGCAATCTGCGCCTTACGTGCTTTTTTCACTGACGCGCAGGTCGATCTGCGGCTAACAGCGAACCATGATCGGTTTCTGGATCGCCGCCGCGGGTCTGTCCGCCGCCGCCGCCGCCCTGGTGCTGCGGGGCGCCGCGCACGGGCTCGCGCCCGCTGGCGACGACCCGGCCCTGGCCGTCCACCGCCGGCAGCTTTCCGAGATCGACGACCTGGCCGAGCGCGGCCTGCTGGCCGACAGCGAGCTGAAGGCCGCCCGCGCCGAGGCCGGCCGCCGCCTGCTGGCCGCCGCCGACCAGGGCGCGGCCGACTGGCCCCAGGACGGTAAAGGCCCGCGCCGCGCGGTGGTGGCCGTCGCCGCGATCGCCGCCCTGCTGGCCGTGGTGGTCTATGTGCTGGTGGGCGCGCCCGGCGCGGCCGACCAGCCGTTCGCCCGCCGGGTGGCCGAGTGGAAGTCTACCGACCCGTCGATGCTGGACCCGCCGCGCATCGCCGCTGTGCTGGAGCAGGCGGCCAAGACCCGACCCAACGATCCCGAGCTCTATCGCAACCTCGCCCTGGTGCGCATCGCCGGCGGCGACGCCGTCGGGGCCGGCGAGGCCCTGCGCCGCGCCGTGCGGCTGGCCCCGCAGCGCGCCGACCTGTGGACCGCCCTGGGCGAGACCTTCGTGGCCGGCGACAACGGCCAGGTCGGTCCCGACGCCCGCATGGCCTTCGCCGAGGCGCTGAAGCGCGACCCGAGCGACCTTTCCGCCCGCTATCACCTGTCCAAGGCCCTGATCGCCGACGGCAAGCTGGACGAGGGCCTGGCCGGCTGGCGGGCGCTGCTGGCCTCGCTGCCGCCGGCCGACGAGCGCCGCGCGATCCTGGCCGGCGAGATCGATCGCACGGCCAAGGCCGGCCGGCTGGTCGAGCCGAATTCGCAGGCCGCCCAGGCCGCCGCTGACGGCGGCGTCACCCCCGAGATGATCCAGGGCATGGTCGACAGCCTGGCCGCCAAGCTGGCCGCCGATCCCGACAACGCCGACGGCTGGGTGCGGCTGGTGCGCGCCTATGGCGTGCTGGGCGACGTCGCCCGCCGCGACGCCGCCCTGAAGACCGCGACCGAGCGCTTCAAGGATCAGCCGCGCGTGCTGGCCGCCCTGCGCCAGGCCGCCGATGCGCCCGCCGCCACTTCGGTTCCCCGATGAGCTTCCTGCCCAAGTCCCGCAAGGCGCGCCGGCGTCTGACCATCCTGCTGGCGATCGCGCCGGTCGCCGCCCTGGCGGCGGGCCTAGCCCTGTACGGCATGCGGGACTCGATCTCGCTGTTCTACACCCCGGCCCAGGCCCAGGAGGCCCACGTGCCGGCCGGCCGCAAGGTGCAGTTGGGCGGGCTGGTCCAGGCCGGCAGCGTGGTCAAGCACCCGAACGGCCTGGTGGAGTTCGTCGTCGCCGACCAGAAGGCGACCAGCAAGGTGCGCTACCAGGGCGACCTGCCCGACCTGTTCCGCGAAGGGCAGGGGATCGTCGCCTCCGGATCGTTCGACGAAGGCGGCGTCTTCGTCGCCAAGCAGGTGCTGGCCAAGCACGACGAGCGCTACATGCCGCGCGAGGTGGCCAAGGCCATCAAGGAGCAGGGCGAGTGGCGCGGCGAGGGCGCGGCTCCGCCGTCCTACGGTGAGGGAAAGACCGCCCGATGATCGTCGAGTTCGGCGCGTTCGCCCTGGTCCTGGCCCTGGTGCTGTCGGTCGCCCAGAGCGGCCTTTCCGCCGTCGGGGCGATGCGGCGGTCGGGCGCGCTGGCGGGGGCGGGACGCGGCGCGGCCGTGGCGACCTTCGCGGCCCTGGCCTGCGCCTTCGCCGCCCTGATCTACGCCTTCGTGACCTCCGACTTCTCGGTGGCCAACGTCGCGGCCAATTCCCACACCGCCAAGCCGCTGCTCTACAAGGTGGCCGGCGCCTGGGGCAGCCACGAGGGCTCGATGCTGCTGTGGTGCCTCGTCCTGACCGGCTACGGCGCGGCCATGGCGGTGTTCGGCGAGCGCCTGCCGCCGCGCCTGCGGGCCTGGGCCATCGCGGTGCAGGGCGCGCTGGGCGTGCTGTTCCTGGCCTACACCGTCTTCGCCTCGAACCCGATGACCCGCCTGCCGGACCCGCCGGTGGAGGGCCGCTCGCTCAATCCGCTGCTGCAGGACTGGGCCCTGGCCGTGCATCCGCCGTTCCTCTATTCGGGCTATGTCGGCTTTTCGGTGGTGTTCTCGCTGGCGATCGCCGCCCTGATCGAGGGCCGGGTCGATGCGGCCTTCGCCCGCTGGGTGCGGCCCTGGACCCTGGCGGCCTGGAGCCTGCTGACCGTCGGCATCACGCTCGGCGCCTTCTGGGCCTATTACGAGCTGGGCTGGGGCGGCTGGTGGTTCTGGGACCCGGTCGAGAACGCCAGCTTCATGCCCTGGCTGATCGGGGCGGCCCTCCTGCACTCGGCCATCGTGCTGGAGAAGCGCGGCGCCCTGCCGGGCTGGACGGTGTTCCTGGCCCTGGCGGCCTTCGGCTTTTCGATGCTGGGGGCGTTCCTGGTGCGCTCGGGCGTGCTGACCAGCGTCCACGCCTTCGCCGTCGATCCGACGCGGGGCGTGCTGCTGCTGTCGATCATGGGGATCGCGGCCGGCTTCGGCTTCGTGCTGTTCGCCATCCGCGCGCCGAGCCTGAACGCCGGCGGCCTGTTCGCGCCGGTCAGCCGCGAGAGCGCCATCGTGCTCAACAACATCATCCTGTCGGCGGCGACGGCGACGGTGCTGCTGGGCACGCTCTATCCGCTGATCCGCGAGGCCCTGGACGGCGAGGCCGTTTCGGTCGGGCCGCCGTTCTTCAACCTGACCTTCACGCCGCTGCTGGTGCTGGCCCTGGCCATCCTGCCGGCCGGACCGTTGCTGGCCTGGAAGCGCGGCGACGCGCGGCTGGTGGTGCGGCGGCTGTGGCTGGCGCTGGTGATCGCCGCGGTGCTGGGTCTTGCCGCCTACGCCCTGGTCACCCCGCGCAAGGCGCTGGCGAGCCTGGGCCTGGTGCTGGGCTTCTGGCTGATCGGCGGCGCGCTGGCCGAACTGGCCGAGCGGGTTAAGGCCTTCCGCGCCCCCTGGGCCGAGGTGCGCCGGCGCCTCTCGGGCCTGCCGCGCGGGGCCTGGGGCATGACCATCGCCCATGCCGGCCTTGGCCTCTTCGCGCTGGGCGCCAGCTTCGAGACCGCCTGGCGGGTCGAGAGCGCCCAGGCCCTGGGCGTCGGCGGCAAGATCGAGCTGGGCGCCTATGTGCTGACCCTGACCGACGTCGGCACGCTGGACGGTCCCAACTACCTGGCCGAGCGCGGCGTGGTGCGGATCGAGAAGAAGGCCGGTGGTTTCGTCTGCACGGCCGAGCCCGAGCGGCGGTTCTTCCCGGTCGGCGGCCAGACGACCTCGGAGGTGGCGCTGTGCCCGCGCGGCCTGGACGACCTCTACGTGGTCATCGGCGAGCGCCGGGCGGGTCCGGCGGGCGAGCCGGCCTGGCTGGTGCGGGCCTATGTCAATCCGTGGGTGCGGCTGATCTTCCTGGGACCGCTGATCATGGCCCTGGGCGGGGCGGTGTCGCTGTCGGATCGCCGGCTGCGGCTGGGTGTCGGACGGAAGGCCAAGGGAGCGCAGGTGTGAGTGTGCTCCAAGCGATCCTTCTCCCCTTGCGGGAGAAGGTGGCCCGCGCAGCGGGTCGGATGAGGGGTCTCTCAGAACCCTCCGTGCGACCCCTCATCCGTCGGCTTCGCCGACACCTTCTCCCGCAAGGGGAGAAGGGGCGCGTGTTGATGATCACCCTGGCCGCCGTCGCCTGCATGGCCGCGGCCTCCGACCCGTCCGAGCGGCTGGCCGATCCGGGGCAGGAGGCCAGGGCGCGAGAAATCTTCAAGCAGGTGCGGTGCCTGGTCTGCCAGAACGAGTCGATCGACGATTCCGAGGCCGATCTGGCCCGCGACCTGCGGGTGTTGGTGCGCGACCAAGTGAAGCAGGGCCGGAGCGACGGCGAGATCCGTGCGTTCCTGACGGAGCGCTACGGCGAGTTCGTGCTGCTGAAGCCGCCGTTCTCGCCCGGCAACGCCGTGCTGTGGCTGACGCCGCTGGCGGTTCTGCTGGCCGGCGGCGGGCTGATGGTCGCGCTGCTGCGGCGCCGGCGGGAGACGGAGGCGCCGCCCGAGGCGCTGTCGGCCGAGGAGGAAGCGCGGCTGCGCGGTCTGCTCGGGAAAGAATGACACGATTGCGCCGCGATGACGCCGCAAGAAGCGCCGCGTGGGTGAAGGAAAGATAATCCTGGAACCGTTGCACGAATTGCTGGTGCGACTAGGTTCTGTTCGACAGAACCCGGCGCAAAGCGCCGTGGGTTGAGGAAAGACGAAAGATGGCTGCTCGGAAGTCAGGATTCATTGTTGGCGCCGTCGCGGGGGCGGGCGTCGCGTGCGCCGCCCTGGCGGGCGTGGGCATGCGGATGGGACCGGCCGGCGCCGCGGAGCAGGAGCCGCAGCTGGTGCGCGCCTCGGCCACCGCCGCCCCGATGTTCGCCCCGCCGCCCGGCGCGCCGCTGTCCTTCGCCGACATCTTCGAGAAGGTTTCGCCGGCCGTCGTGCAGATCGACGTGACGTCCAAGGCCGATCCCAAGGCCCGCCTGCGCATTCCGGGCCTGGAAGGCCTGCCGTTCGACATCGTGCCCAAGGGCCAGAAGCCGGGCGAGGACGGCGACGACGCCGCCCAGGCGCCCAAGCAGCAGTCCTCGGGCTCGGGCTTCTTCATCTCGGCCGACGGCTACATCGTCACCAATAACCACGTGGTCGCCGACGCCGACACCGACGGCATCAACGTCGTCATGAAGGACGGTCGCGAACTGAAGGCCACCATCGTCGGCCGCGACGAAAGCACCGACCTGGCGGTGATCAAGGTCATCGATCCCAAGGCCAAGGGCGCGGCGTTCCCGTTCGTGAACTTCGAGAACCAGGCCCGCCCGCGGGTCGGCGACTGGGTGATCACCATCGGCAACCCGTTCGGCCTGGGCGGCACCGCCACGGCCGGCATCATCTCGGCCTATGGCCGCGACCTGGGCGACAACTCCTCGCAGTTCGTCGACTACATCCAGATCGACGCCCCCATCAACCGCGGCAACTCGGGCGGTCCGTCGTTCGACATCTACGGCCGGGTGATCGGCGTGAACACGGCGATCTTCTCGCCGACCGGCGGCTCGGTGGGTATCGGCTTCGCGATCCCGGCCGACGTGGCCGAGGCCACCGCCAAGCAGCTGATCAACGGCGGCAAGGTGGTGCGCGGCTATATCGGCGCCCAGATCCAGCCCTTCACCAGCGAGATGGCCGAAGCCCAGGGCCTGGCCGACGTCAAGGGCGCCATCGTCGCCGACCTGGTGCCGGGCGGCCCCGCCCAGCGCGGCGGCCTGATGCCGGAAGACGTGGTCACCTCGGTCAACGGCGTGGCCATCAAGAGCGGTTCGGAACTGACCCGCGAAGTCGCCAAGGCCCGTCCGGGCGAGGTGATCAAGCTGGCCGTCCTGCGTGGCGGCAAGCCCCGCACGGTCGAGATCCGTTCGGGCGTGCGCCCGACCGAGAAGGAACTGGCCGACAACGACAACGAGGACGGCGGCGATCAGGCCGCTCCGGCCAAGCCGGCGGCTCCCAAGGTCGAGGCCCTGGGCATGAGCCTGTCGCCTCTCGATGACGCGGCCCGCAAGGCCAACGGCATCGACACCGCCGTGAAGGGTCTGCTGATCGACAGCGTCAAGGCTTCGTCCGACGCCGGCGAGAAGGGCCTGCGCAAGGGCGACGTGGTGACCAGCGTCAACGGCGAGCCGGTCGCGACCGTCGCCGAGGTCAACGCCGCGGTCGAGGCGGCCAAGAAGCTGCAGCGTCCGAGCGTCAACCTGCGCATCGTCCGCGCCGGCCGCCCGACCATCGTGCCGCTGAAGATCGCGCCGTAAGCGTTCTCCCAGCGTCAACCGATCGATCCCGCCCCGGAAACCTCCGGGGCGGGATTTTTCGTATGTGACCAAGGTTTAAGGTACGCTCGCGCGTAAAGCCGGTATCAGACCGCTCGCTATCGCTCCGGTCGACAGAATCGGGAGAACGTGGGTTGTTTCTCCATCCGGACGGCGCACGAGGGGTTGGCTGATGCGTATTCTGATCATCGAGGACGATCTGGAGGCCGCCGCCGCCATGTCCCACGGCCTGACCGAGGCCGGCTATCAATGCGTCCACGCGCCGGATGGCGAGGCGGGCCTGACCGAGGCCGGCAAGGGCGGCTTCGACGTGCTGATCGTCGACCGGATGATGCCCAAGAAGAACGGCGTCGAGGTGGTCTCGACCCTGCGCCGCGAGGGCGACCAGACGCCGGTGCTGTTCCTGTCGGCCCTGGGCGAGGTGGGCGACCGGGTCGACGGCCTGAAGGCCGGCGCCGACGACTATCTGGTCAAGCCCTATGCCTTCCCCGAGTTGATCGCCCGCGTCGAGGCCCTGTCGCGTCGCCGCGAGACGGGCGCGGTGGCCACCACCCTGAAGGTGGGCGAGCTCGAGATGAACCTCATCAACCGCACGGTCCATCGCCAGGGCAAGGAGATCGACCTCCAGCCCCGGGAGTTCCAGCTTCTGGAATTCATGATGCGCCACGCCGGCCAGTCGGTGACCCGCACCATGCTGCTGGAGAAGGTGTGGGAATACCACTTCGACCCGCAGACCAACGTCATCGACGTGCACATCTCCCGCCTGCGTTCGAAGATCGACAAGGGGTTCGACCGGGCCATGCTGCAGACCGTGCGCGGGGCGGGCTACCGGCTCGATCCGTAGGCGGCCTGCCGGACCCGTGTTAGGCTGAGCGCCATGAACAAGCCGTCCAAGCCCGTTGCGAAAGGCGCTCCCGTTGATCCGGAGCTTTCCGGAGCGGATCTGGACGCCTGGCTGTCGCGCAATGGCGATGCGCTGGAAGTGCTCGTCGCGGAGGCGGACGCCCAGGACGGTGAGCGCTCGGTGCTCGACGTGGAAAAGCTGATCGCAGAGGAAACCTCGCGGTTTCTTCAAGTCCAGCGCAAGGCCTGACCCGTCCACCGTGCCGCCGCGTTTCGTCACCACGGCCAAGGCTGAGGCGGACCTGCGCGACATCTTTCGTCAGGTCGTCGCCGACAACGGGCTTTCGGCCGCATCGTCGGTGCTGAGGAGACTGGAGGCGGCCTTGCCAAACCTGGCGGCTTTTCCGCACCTTGGCCGGGCCACACGCCGCGGCGCGCGCGTTCACAGCGTCAAGCCGTGGATCATCGTTTATCGTCCGATATCGGGCGGCGTCGAGGTGCTGCGGGTCCTGGATGGCCGGCGCGACCTCGACGTTCTGATCGGCAAGAAGACCTGAAGCCATGCGCCTGCCGCGCCTCGTCCGATCCACGCCGTTCAGGCTGACCCTGCTGTTCCTGGCCCTGTTCGCGGCCGCGGCGACGGCCTTCCTCGGCTATATCTACATCGCCACCGCCGGCGAGGTGGACCGCCGCGCCGACGCCGAGATCACCCGCGAGATGGAGAGCCTGGAGGCGGCCTATCGCCAGGGCGGGGTCAACGCCCTGAACCAGACCCTGGTCGAGCGGGCCATCGGCGAGCGGCCGTTCCTCTATTACCTGGCCGGTAAGGACGGCAAGCGGATCACCGGCTCGATCGAGGAGTCGCCGATCGACGACTTCACCGGCACGGGGCCGACCTGGCGCACCTTCACCCTGACCGAGACCGACCTCGACGGCGCCACCGTGCGGCGCTCGGCGCGCGGGGTGCAGGAGCGATTGAGCGGCGGCGAGATCCTGTTCGTCGGGGCCGATGTCGCCGAGTCCCAGGGCTATGTGATGAAGATCGTCCGGGCCCTGTGGGGCGCCGGCGCGCTGGTCATCATCCTTGGCTTGGCCGGCGGGGTGCTGATCAGCCGCAATGTCAGCCGCAGCATGCAGGGCCTGGTGGACGTCGTGAACGCCGTGCGCTCGGGCGACCTGCACGCCCGCGCCAAGCTGCGCGGCACGCGCGACGAGTATGACGAGTTGGCCGAGGGCCTGAACGACATGCTCGACCGCATCGAGCGGCTGATGGGCGGCCTGCGCCACGCCGGCGACGCCATCGCCCACGACCTGCGTTCGCCCCTGACCCGCCTGCGCGCCCGCATGGAGGTGGCCCTGATCGACGCCGAGAACGGCAAGGGCGATCCGGTGGCGGCGCTGGAGACGGCGCTGATGGACGCCGACGGCGTGCTCAAGACCTTCAACGCCGTGCTGGCCATCGCCCGCCTGCAGGCCGCCGGCCAGGCCCCCGACCAGAAGCCCTTCGACGCCAGCGAACTGGCGACCGACATGTCCGAGCTCTACGAGCTGTCGTGCGAGGACAAGGGCCTGGACTTCAAGTCCGAGGTGACGCCGGCCCTCAGCTTGCGGGGCAATCGCGAGTTCATCGCCCAGGCCCTGGCCAACCTGCTCGACAACGCCATCAAGTACACGCCCGAGGGCGGGGCGATCATGATGCGCCTGCGCCGGCGCTCGTCGGGCGAACTGGAGTTCTCGGTCACCGACACCGGCCCCGGCGTGCCCGAGGCCGACCGCGCCCGCGTCGTCCAGCGCTTCGTGCGCCTGGAGAACAGCCGCAGCGAGCCGGGGGCGGGCCTTGGCCTGTCGCTGGTGCAGGCGGTGGCCGCCTCGCACGGCGGCCGCCTGGAACTGGCCGAGGGGCCGGGCGAATACAACGGCATGGGCCCCGGCCTGCGGGTGGCCCTGGTGCTGCCCCGGGTGGAGTAGGGGGCGCCTAGGCGGCCGCCTCGCAGGCCGCCAGCGCTTCGGCGGCGAGCTGGTCGATATAGGGCTCGTCGGACGGCTCGGCCCAGACCTTCAGATCCGCGATCAGCGAGGGATGGGCGCAGAGCGCGGCCGCCTCGAACAGCGGCAGGGCCGCGGCCTCGCCGGCCAGCGCTTCCCGCACCAAGGGCAGGGCGAGACCCGTATCGCGTTGCGCCAGACCCAGCATCGCCTCGGCCCGGACGACCCCGTCGTCGTCATGCCGCGCAGCCTGCAACAGCGCCTCGCGCACGGCGGGGGTGTCGATCTCCGCCTGGGCCAGCAGGAAGACCGCCCAGTCGCGGTTCGACGCGTCGGCGTCGCCCGTCAGATCGACGACCCGGCGCAGGTTTTCCTCCGCCGTCGCATCGCCCAGGAGCGGGGCGGTCTCGGCGATGACCGCCTTCAGGAAATCGGACGCGGGTTCGCAGGCTTCACGCATGGGCCGATCGTGGCCGAGCAGCGCCCGCTAGGCAAGCCGACGTCGAAGCGCGTTCGTCCCAGGCGTCGCCCGATATGTTCAAGCCCGCTCCCGGGCCGTGGGCCACTGTGCGCCTCGTTCGGGGAGGCGACGACGCGCCGTCCCGACTATTCGATCCAGAGGGGCGACCGATGACCAATCCTTCCACCGACGACGGCGCCTCCCGCCGCGACGTGCTGACCGCGGGCCTTGGCCTGGCGGCCTTCGCGCTCGCGCCGCCCTTCGCCGCGGCCACGGCCGCGCCTCTTTCCTCCCATGGAGCCATGACCATGAGCAGCGGTTACGTCACGACCAAGGACGGCGTGCAGATCTACTACAAGGACTGGGGTCCCAAGACCGCCCAGCCGATCGTGTTCCACCACGGCTGGCCGCTGAGCGCCGACGACTGGGACAACCAGATGATGTTCTTCTACGCCAAGGGCTACCGGGTGATCGCCCATGATCGCCGGGGCCATGGCCGCTCGACCCAGACCGACGACGGCAACGAGATGGACACCTACGCCGCCGACGTCGCGGCCCTGACCGACCACCTCGACCTGAAGAACGCCATCCACGTCGGCCACTCGACCGGCGGCGGCGAGGTGATCCACTACGTCGCCCGCGCCAAGCCGGGCCGCGTGGCCAAGGCCGTGCTGATCGGCGCGGTGCCGCCGATCATGGTCAAGAGCGACAAGAACCCGGGCGGCCTGCCGCTGGAGGTGTTCGACGGCTTCCGCGCCGCCACCGCCGCCAACCGCGCCCAGTTCTTCTTCGACGTGCCGGCCGGCCCGTTCTACGGCTACAACCGTCCGGGCGCGAAGGTCGACCAGGGCGTGATCTGGAACTGGTGGCGCCAGGGCATGGCGGGCGGCATCAAGGCCCACTACGACTGCATCAAAGCCTTCTCCGAGACCGACTTCACGGAAGACCTCAAGAAGGTCGACGTGCCGGTGCTGGTGATGCACGGCGACGACGACCAGATCGTGCCCTACGCCGACAGCGCTCCGCTTTCGGCCAAGCTGCTCAAGAAGGGCGAGCTGAAGACCTACAAGGGCCTGCCGCACGGCATGTGCACGACCCACCCGGAGATCGTGAACCCCGACCTGCTGGCCTTCTTCAAGGCGTGACGAAAAAGGGGCGGCCGCAACGCGCGGTCGCCCTTTCCACGGTCAAGGCCACGCTCTAGCGTCGGTTTCGCAAATCAGCGAGGCGACCGGATGCGTGGACTGACGATTTCGACCCTGGCGGTCGCCCTGGCGCTGAGCGCGAGCCTCGCGCAGGCGGCCGAGACCAAGGTCGTCACCGCCGCGCGGCTGCTCGACGTCGCCAGCGGGCGCTATGTCGAGAACCCGGTGGTGCTGGTGGTCGGCGGCCGGATCACCGCCGTCGGCAAGGCGGGCGAAGTGGCGATCCCGCAGGGCGCCGAGACCGTCGACCTGCCGGGCGCGACCCTGCTGCCGGGCCTGATCGACATGCACGTGCACCTGGACGCCTCGCCCGTCTACGGCGGCTACAACAGCCTGCAGTTCAGCGACGCCTTCTGGAGCGTGACCCAGACCGCCAACGCCAAGGCCACGCTGAACGCTGGCTTCACCACCGTGCGCAACGTCGGCGCCGATCGCTTCAACGACGTGGGCCTGCGCGAGGCGATCGACGAGGGCATCGTGCCCGGGCCGCGCGTGGTGACGGCCACCTACGCCATCGGGGCCACCGGCGGGCACTGCGACAGCACCTTCTTCCCGCCCTCGATGGACCAGAAGGCCCCCTACAACATCGACAGCCCCGACCAGGCCCGCAAGGCGGTGCGGACCCTGAAGAAGTACGGCGCCCAGGTGATCAAGATCTGCGCCACGGGCGGGGTGTTCTCGCACGGCGACGAGCCGGGCCAGCAGCAGCTGACCCTGGCCGAGATGACCGCCGTGGCCGACGAGGCCCACATGGCCGGCCTCAAGGTCGCCGCCCACGCCCACGGCGCGGCCGGCATCAAGGACGCCATCCGCGCCGGCATCGACACCATCGAGCACGCCAGCCTCGTCGACGACGAGGGCATCAAGCTGGCCGTCCAGAAGGGCGCCTGGTTCTCGATGGACATCTACAACACCGACTACACCCAGGCCGAGGGCGCCAAGAACGGCGTGCTGGAGGACAATCTGCGCAAGGACCGCGACATCGCCGAGGTCCAGCGCGAGAACTTCCGCAAGGCCCTGAAGGCCGGGGTGAAGATGATCTACGGCACCGACGCCGGGGTCTATCCGCACGGCGACAACGCCCGGCAGTTCGCCGTCATGGTCCGCTATGGCGCGACGCCCTTGCAGGCGATCCAGGCCGCCACGGTCAACGCCGCCCAGGCCCTGGGTCGCGAGAAGGACGTCGGCCAGGCGACCCCCGGCCACTACGCCGACCTGATCGCCGTCTCGGGCGACCCGCTGGCCGACGTCACCGTGCTGGAGCATCCGGTGTTCGTGATGAAGGGCGGCCAGGTGGTGCGGAAGTAGACGCCGGGCCCGGCCCACTTTTCCCGCAGCAGGGGCTGTTGCGGAAAAAGTGTCATCAACCTGTGAAATAGACGCGGCGCTGAAAACAAACGGCGCTGGGGGCACGAGTCTCGTGGCGGCGCCGTCACGGGGGATGCCTAGATGCTGCAACGGTCCGCTAGCGCGATCGCGATCGCCGCCTGTCTCATGCTCGCCGCTCAGGCGCACGCGGCCGACGTCCCCGCAGCCGACGCCGCTCCGGCGGCCGCCGACAGCAGCGAACTGGACGGCGTCATCGTCGTCGGCGCCGGCCAGACCCGCTCGGTCACCACCCTGACGCCGGCCAGCCTGGAAGTCCTGCCGCCCGGCACCAGCGTGCAGAAGGCCCTGAACTTCCTGCCCGGCGTCAGCGCCCAGTCGATCGACGCCCTGGGCGTCAACGAGCAGTCGCTGACCCTGCAGGTGCGCGGCTTCAACACCACCCACCTGGGCTACACCCTGGACGGCATGCCGCTCGGCGACGGCGCCTACAACAACTATAACGGCCTGACGATCAGCCGGGCGCTGATCTCGGAAAACCTGGGCCGCGCCGACCTGGCGACCGGCATCGCCGGCCTCTCGATCCCCTCGACCAGCAATCTCGGCGGCGCGCTGATCTACGTCTCCAGCGACCCGAAGAAGCAGATGGGCCTGTCGGTCAGCCAGAGCTTCGGCAGCGAGGACACCGCCCGCACCTTCATCCGCTTCGACACCGGCGAGCACAACGGCTGGTCGGCCTATGTCTCGGGCCAGTACAGCGAGCAGAACCTGTTCGTGAACCAGGCCGCCTACAACACCTCCACCGGCAAGCAGTTCAACGGCAAGCTGACCTATACGGGCGAGCGCGGCCAGCTGACGGCCTTCGCCGACATCTCGCGCACCAACCAGGCCGACGACGCCTATCTGTCGAAGGACATGCAGAGCCGCCTGGGCTGGGACTGGGCCGGCTACGCGCCCAACTGGGACGCCTATGTCTCCCGCGCGGCCTGCTCGGTGGCCTCGCTGGCCTCCAAGTGCGTGACCTCGACCGCGCCCGAGAAGCTGTCGGACGTGACCTTCACCAACGGCCAGATCCTGCGCGACGACAACCTGTTCTACATCGCCGGCGACTTCGACATCACCTCGAGCCTCAAGGCCCACGCGCAGGTCTACAAGCACGAGAACAAGGGCGCCGGGAACAACTTCATCACCGGCCTGTCGAACCAGGGCACGACCTCGACGGCCGACGACCTGCCGGTGCAGATCCGCGACACCCGCTACACCATCGACCGCGACGGCGTGGTGGCGAACCTGGCCTGGACCTACGGCTTCAACCACCTGCAGGCCGGCCTCTGGCTGGAGCAGAACACCAGCAGCGCCGCCCGCTATATCTGGACCACCGTCACCGGCCCCATCGACCTGGCCCAGTACCTGAAGGGCCGCCCGGACACCGCCCAGTGGGTGCAGAAGACCGACTGGAACACCCAGCAGTTCTACGTGCAGGACACCATCACCCTGCTGGACGACGCGCTGAGCATCGACTTCGGCTTCAAGAGCACCAACGCCAAGTCGAACGCCACGGCCCTGCCGGGCATCGCCAAGACCGCCGCGGCGGCCTCGACCCAGTTCGCGACCGGCTCGCTGAAGGCTTCGGACAGCTTCCTGCCGGAAGCCGGCGCCCGCTGGCGGATCGCCCCCGGGCACGAGGTGTTCGCCAGCTACGCCGAGAACATGGCGATGTTCCAGGGCGGCTTCAAACTGGGTCCGCAATCGGTGTCGCAGACCGTCTGGGACGCCCAGGGCAAGTACCTGAAGCCCGAGACCTCCAAGAGCGTGGACGTCGGCTATCGCTATGTGGGCGAGGCCCTGCAGGTCTCGGTGTCGGCCTATGAGGTCGATTTCGACAACCGCCTGCTGCAGTACAATCCCTGCCCGACCAACCAGCAGCAGAACCCGGGCTGCGGCAACTCCTTCCACAACGCCGGCAGCGTCACCAGCAAGGGCGCCGAGATCGGGGTGCTGTGGAAGCCGCTGTCGTGGCTGAACTGGTACAACTCGGCCTCGTACAACGAGTCCACCTACGACGAGGACCTGAACTGGTGCACGACCACCTGCGTGGTCAAGAAGACGGCCGGCAAGCAGCAGGTCGATACGCCCAAGGAGATGTTCTCCAGCGTGGTCAGCTTCAAGCGCGGCGGCTTCTCGGCCTCGCTGCAGGGCAAGTACACCGGCCGCCGCTACTACACCTACACCAACGACCAGAGCTTCGGCGCCTACACCACCTTCGACCTGGGCCTGGGCTATCGCTTCAGCGAGGAAGGCTTCGTGAAGGGCGCGAAGGTGGCGCTGAACGTCACCAACCTGACCAACAAGCGCTACGCCTCGAACTTCGACAGCAGCGTGTTCGCGCCGGACGACGCGACGGGCAGCATCGTGGTGTTCCACTCGTCGGCGCCGCGCCAGATCTTCGCGACGATCGGCTTCGACTTCTAAGCCCAGTCGCCTGACGCAGACCTCTCAACGGCGGGCGGCCCGGGGCCGTCCGCCGATCGACCCCGGGAACATCACGATGCGCCGTTCGATCCTGCTGGCCCTCGCCGCCCAGACCCTGGCCGCTGGGACCCTCGCCGGCGCCGCTCACGCCCAGTCCCAGACCCATGTGGTCAAGCACTGGAGCGAGGCGGCCGGCGACGAGACCGTCGTCTTCGAGGGGCGGACCTTCGTCAATCACGGCCTGGTCGCCGTCGGGCGGCTGGACGCGGCGACGCGAGACTTCAAGGGCGACACCCTGGGCTCGTTCTCCGGCATGGCCCTGCGGTCGTGGCGGCGCCTGCCGGACGGGACCTACGAGGGCGAGCTGCTGACCCTGCCGGACCGCGGCCCCAACAGCGTCGGCTCGGTGGCCGGCACGCTCGACTACGCCAACCGCCTGCACGCCCATCGCCTGACCCTGGCCGACGGCAAGCTGACGATCACGCCCACGGGCGGCTTCCTGCTGAAGGACCAGACCGGCCAGCCGTTCACCGGCAAGGACCCGGGGTCCAACGTGCTGACCCGCAAGGACATCCGCTATCCCTCGCCCGAGGCGGGGGAGGGCGCGGGTAAGATCAGCCTGGATTCCGAGGCCGTGGCCTATCTGCCGGACGGGTCGTTCTACGTCTCAGACGAGTACGCGGCGGGGATCTATCTGTTCGACGCCTCGGGCCGCCAGATCGGCGCGATCCAGGCTCCGCCGGCCCTGCTGCCGACGCGCGACGGCCAGGCGGACTTCACCGCCGAGAGCGCGCCCGCCACGGGTCGGCGCAACAACCAGGGCCTGGAGGCCCTGGCGGTCAGCCCCGACGGCAAGCGCCTGATCGCCATCCTGCAGAGCGCCACGATGCAGGACAGCGCCGGGGCCAGCGCCGCCGCCCGCAACAACACCCGCGTTCTGGTCTACGACATCAGCAAGACCCGCACGCCCACGGCGCCGATCGGCCACTACGTGCTGCAGCTGCCGACCGTGCGCGAGGCCGGCGATGGTCAGCCGGCCAACGTCACCGCCGCCCAGTCGGAGATGGTGGCCCTGAACGACCACCAGTTCCTGGTGCTGTCGCGCGACGCCAACGGCCGGGGCAAGGGCTCGACCAAGGCGCCGGTGTTCAAGAGCGTGCTGCTGGTCGACACCGACGGCGCGACCAATCTCGCCGGAACGCCCTACGAACAGGCCGCGACGTCGCTGGCCAAGGACGGGGCGCTGGTCGCCGGCCTGACGCCTGTCCGGCAGGCCGAGCTGGTCAATCTGCTCAATCCCGTCCAGCTGGCGAAGTTCGGCATGAACCTGTCGACCGCGCCGTCCGACCGCTTCAGCCTGTCGGAGAAGTGGGAGGCCATGGCGCTGGCCCCGGCGCTCGATCCGGCCGCGCCGAACGACGTCTTCCTGCTGGTCGGCAACGACAATGACTTCGCCACCGCCGACGGCCACGTCAACGGCCAGGCCTTCGACGCCGGCCTGACCAACGACAAGGGCGCCGGCGCGGGCGACAACGACAGCGTCATCCTGGTCTATCGCCTGACCCTGCCGGCGGGCGCCTCGGGACGGAACTGACGGGCAGGAACGATCGCCGATATCCCAGTCAGGCTCGATTTTTCGTTCACCTGAGCCGTTCGTACGCCTATTGCTGCCCCTTCCTGAGAGTTCCGGGGGCTTCATGTTCGATACGCGTTTCCGTCGCCGCGCCGCGGCCCTGGCTTCGACCGCCGTCCTTGCGGCCCTGATCTGTGGCGGGTCCGCCCTGGCCGGCGAGGCCTATCGCACGCCGCCGGCGCCGATCGCCCAGATCCTCGACGCCGCCCCGACCCCCGGCGTGACCCTGAGCCCCGAGCGCAAGACCCTGGCCATACTGGGCCGCGAGAACCTGCCGCCGATCCGGGCCGTGGCCGATCCGATCCTGCGCCTGGGCGGCTATCGCCTGAACCCGCGCACCAACGGCCCGATCGAGGCGCGCACCACCTGGATGAACAGCCTGTCGTTCGAGGACGTGAAGACCGGCGCGGTGCGCAAGGTCGCCCTGCCCGAAGGCGCGCGCTTCATCGAGACCCGCTGGTCGACCAATGGCCAGAACCTGGCCTTCGTGATGGAGGCCCCCACGGGCCTGGAGCTGTGGGTCGCCGACCTGAAGACGGCCACGGCGCGCAAGCTGACCGGGCCGGTGCTGAACGCCGCCTTCGGGGCCGGCTACGACTGGCTGCCCGACGACAGCGGCTTCCTGGTCCGCCAGATCCCGGCCGGCCGTGGCGCGGCCCCCGCCGAGCCGGCCGCGCCGGAAGGCCCGATCGTGCAGCAGGCCGCCGGCCGCACCGCCGCCATCCGCACCTATCAGGACCTGCTGGCCGACGCCCATGACGAGGCGCTGTTCGACCACTACTTCACCAGTCAGCTGACCCGCGTGGCCCTGGCCGACGGCGCGGCGACCCCGGTGGGCGCGCCCGGCGTGATCAACGGCTTCTCCACCTCGCCCGACGGCCGCTATCTCTTGGTCACCCGCTTGAAGCGTCCCTACAGCTACCTGGTGCCGGCCAGCCGCTTCCCCACGCAGATCCAGGTGCTGGACGCGACCGACGGCAAGCTGGTCAAGACCCTGGCCGACCGTCCGCTGGCCGATAACCTGTCGTCGGCCTTCGACGCGGTGGTCGCCGGTCCGCGCAGCGCCGAGTGGCGCGCCGACGCGCCGGCCACCCTGGTCTGGGCCGAGGCCCAGGACGGCGGCGATCCGAAGAAGAAGGTCGAGATCCACGACCGGGTGCTGATGCAGGCCGCGCCGTTCGACGCCGCCCCGGCCACCCTGATCGACCTTGATCTGCGCTACGCCGGCATCGACTGGGGTCGCGGCGACTTCGCCCTGGTCACCAGCCGCTGGTTCGACAACCGCAAGGAAAAGCGCCTGGCGGTCGATCCGTCCAAGCCCGGCGCCGGCCGCCTGCTGCTGGAGCGCAACTACCAGGACCGCTACGGCGATCCGGGCGACGCGGTCAGCCGCCGCAACGCCCAGGGCGAGGCGGTGCTGCACTTCACCCCTGACGGCAAGGGCGTGCTCGTCACCGGCGCCGGGGCGACGGCCAAGGGCGAATATCCGTTCGTCGGCGTGATGAACCTTGCCGACGGCAAGACCGCGCGCCTGTGGCAGGCCAAGGCCCCGTACTACGAGGCGCCGGTCGCCCTGGCCGACGAGGCCGGCAAGACCCTGATCACCCGCCGCGAGAGCAAGGACGAGGTTCCCAACTACTTCGTCAAACCCCTGAAGGGTGGAAACGGCAAGGCCCTCACCCAGTTCGCCGACCGCGCCCCGCAGTTCGCCGGCGTCACCAAGCAGACCATCACCTACAGCCGCCCCGACGGGGTGAAGCTGTCGGGCGACCTCTATCTGCCGGCCGGCTATGACAAGGCCAAGGACGGCCCGCTGCCGATGCTGATGTGGGCCTATCCCGAAGAGTTCACCGACGCCTCGGTGGCCGGCCAGACGGTGGACGCGGGCAACCGCTTCACCCGTCCGGGCGGCGCCAGCCCGCTGTTCCTGCTGACCCAGGGCTATGCGGTGCTCGACGGTCCGGGCATGCCGATCATCGGCAAGGACGGGGCCGAACCCAACGACAGCTATGTGGAACAGCTTGTAGCCGACGCCAAGGCGGCGGTGGACGCGGTGGTGGCCCTGGGCGTCGCCGACCGCGACCGCATCGCCGTGGGCGGCCACAGCTACGGCGCGTTCATGACCGCCAACCTGCTGGCTCACACCGACCTCTTCCGGGCCGGCATCGCCCGCTCGGGCGCCTACAACCGCACCCTGACGCCGTTCGGCTTCCAGTCGGAGCAGCGCACCTACTGGCAGGCGACCGACACCTATACGAAGATGAGCCCGTTCACCTACGTGAAGCAGATCAACGAGCCGATCCTGCTGATCCACGGCCAGGCGGACGACAATTCCGGCACCTTCCCGATCCAGAGCGAGCGCTTCTACGCCGCCCTGAAGGGGGCTGGGGCCACCGTGCGCTACACCGTGCTGCCCTACGAGGCCCACGGCTATCGCGCCCGGGAGTCGGTGATGCATACCCTGTGGGAGATGACCGACTGGATGGACCGCTACGTCAAGAACGCCCCGCCGCGCGCCGCGGCGCCCGCCGCCGCCCAGTAAGGACCAACCGCCGGTGATCCGTTTCGACTCCGTCTCCAAGACCTACGCCGCCTCGCGCGGCGCTTCCGGTCATGCGGCCCTGCGCGAGGCCTCGCTGGAGGTCGCCCAGGGCGAGGTGTTCGGGGTCATCGGCGCCTCGGGGGCCGGCAAGTCGACCCTGATCCGCCTGATCAACGGCCTGGAGCTGCCCACCGGCGGCAAGGTCGTGGTCGACGGCGACGACGTGGCCGCGCTGGACGTCGCCGGCCTGCGGGCGCTGCGCCGGCGGGTGGGGATGATCTTCCAGCACTTCAACCTGCTGTCGTCCAAGACCGTCGAGCAGAACGTCGCCTTCCCGCTGAAGCTGGCCGGTCGCGCGCCCGCCGAGATCAAGGCCCGCACGGCCGAGCTGCTGGCGCGGGTGGGGCTGTCGGACCACGCCACGAAATATCCGGCCCAGCTGTCGGGCGGCCAGAAGCAGCGGGTCGGCATCGCCCGCGCCCTGGCGACGGGGCCGAAGATCCTGCTCTGCGACGAGGCCACCAGCGCGCTGGACCCGGAGACCACCGAGCAGATCCTGGCCCTGATCTCCGACCTCAATCGCGAACTGGGCCTGACCATCGTGCTGATCACCCACGAGATGGACGTGGTGCGCCGCGTCTGCGACCGGGTGGCGGTGCTGGAGGCCGGCCGCGTGGTCGAGGAAGGGCCGGTGGAGGAGGTGTTCCTGCATCCGGCCAGCGGCACGGCCCGCCGCTTCGTCGGCGAGGCGGAGGAGGCCTCCGAGGTCGCCCTGCCGGCCGGGGTGCTGGTGCGACTGACCTTCAAGGGCGAGGCCACCTACAAGCCGGTGCTGGGGGCGGTGGCCCGCGAGACCGGCGTCGACTACTCGATCCTCGGCGGCCGCATCCACAAGCTGCGCGACGCCCCCTACGGCCAGCTGACCCTGGCTTTGACCGGCGGCGACATCGAGGCCGCCATCGCCCGCTTCGAGGCCGCCGACGTGCGCGTGGATCGCCTGGAGGACGCCCGATGAACCTGTTCGCCAACATCGACTGGAGCGACATCGGCTTCGCCACGCTCGACACCCTGAACATGCTCGGCGGCTCGATGGCCCTGACCGTGATCCTGGGCCTGCCGCTGGGCGTGATCCTGTTCCTGACCGGCAAGGGCCAGATGCTGGAAAACAAGGCCGCGCACACGGTGCTGGGCCTGCTGGTCAACATCCTGCGCTCGGTGCCGTTCGTGATTCTGCTGATCGTGATGATCCCGCTGACCGTGCTGCTGGTCGGCACCTCGCTGGGCGTGGCCGGGGCCATCCCGCCGCTGGTGGTGGGCGCCGCGCCGTTCTACGCCCGCCTGGTCGAGACCGCCCTGCGCGAGGTCGACAAGGGCGTGGTCGAGGCCAGCTTCGCGCTTGGCGGTTCGCGCCGGCAGGTGGTGCTGGGCGCGCTGCTTCCGGAAGCCATGCCCGGGATCATCGCCGGGGCGACGGTGACGGCCATCGCGCTGGTTTCCTACACCGCCATGGCCGGGGTGGTCGGGGCCGGCGGCCTCGGCGATCTGGCCATCCGCTTCGGCTACCAGCGCTTCCAGACCGACGTGATGGTGGTGACCGTGGTGGTGCTGCTGATCCTGGTGCAGGTGCTGCAGATGGTCGGCGACGCGGTGGTGCGGCGGGTCTCGCACCGGTGAGCACGCTCGTGATCAGGCCCGCCGTCGAAGACGACATCCCGGTCCTGGTCGCGCTGAACGCCGTGGTCCAGGCCCTGCACGCGGCGCTGTCGCCCGAGATCTTCAAGCCGAAGGTCGACCCGGTCGAGCTGGCCGCCTTCCTGCGCGGGCTTCTCGACCAGCCGAGCCATCGCCTGCGGGTGGCGGCCTTGGACGGCGCGACGGTCGGCTATGCCTGGGCCGAGGTCCAGGACCGGCCCGAGACGCCGTTCGCCCTGGCCCGCCGGCGGCTCTACCTGCATCACCTGTCGGTGGATCCGGCGGTTCGCCGCCAGGGCGTCGCCTCGGCCCTGCTGGCGTCTATCGAGGAAGAGGCCCGCGCGGCGGGGCTGGCCAGCGTGGTCCTCGACGCCTGGGCCGACAACGCGGACGCCCAGGCCTTCTTCGCCGCCGCCGGCTACGGGCCGCTGAACATCACGCGCGCCAAGCGGCTGGGGTGATTGCGGCGGCCGTTCCGGGCGCCTAAAACCCCCAATATGAGCGACGACATCATCCTTCCCGCCCCGCCGCCCGAGCACTGGGACGAGGCCATGGCGCAAACCATGCCGGGCAAGACCATCCTGGTGGGCCTGACCTTCCTCGACGCCGACGGCGAGATCGAAGCGGTCGAGCAGTTCCACGGCGTCATCCTGTCGGCCGAGGCCGACGAGGGCATATTGGTCGACCTGCTGGGCGAGGAGGACGACGGCGACACCTATCTGCTGCCGCCCCAGACCTCGAACATCCAGGTCGCCCAGCCGGGCACCTACACCCTGGCCAATGGCGAGGTGCTGGAGAACCCCGACTTCGTGTCGAACTGGACGATCCAGGGACCCGAGGATCCGGCCAACGAGGCCTGAGGCCGGTCAGGTTCCGAAGCAGCGCCGCACGGTCAGTTCGATCAGGCGGCGTCGCTCGAGCATCGTGCCGACGGCGTCCCGAGCGCCTTCGACAGCGACGTCGCCCACCATGTCGTCGTGGCAGACCAGCGCGCGCTGGGTGACGCCCTCCGTCGACAGCGTGCAGACCCCGCCATAGATCTTGCCGGCGTGTTGGCTGGTGGTGCTGGTCGGCATGGAAAAGCCGGCGTCGCAGTCGGTGACCGTGGTCGTCAGCTTATTGAAGGTCATGCCGCCCTGCAGCGCTCGGGTCACCTCATCCAGAGCCGGACCTTCGGCCCAGTCGATGGGGTAGTTGTCCTCGCCAATGCGCACCGTCTGCATGTCCCGCGCGATGCGCACGGGGCCGTCCACGGCTAGGGCGGCGCTGGCCGTCGCCATCGTGGCGATAATGGCGATGGCGTAAAGGCGGGGCGTCTTCATCGGCCGTACTTATGACTGCAAGGAGCCGGTTCGCAACCCATGGTCAAGCTGCCGCCGCGCCAGCCACGTCACCCTCTTCCCCGCCTCAGGAAAACTGATTCCGCCCCGGCGGCGTTTTCGCGCAATACCCATCCGGAATTATCGACTTACCGGAGCCGTTCATGGTCGCCCGCCGCGCCGCCCTCCTCAGCCTCGCCGCTCTCGCCCTGCTGGCCGCCTGCAGCCGCCAGCCCGCGCCGTCGGCCGCCGACACCCTGGTGGTCGGCGCCACCGCCGTGCCGCACGCCGAGGTGCTGGAGTTCATCAAGCCGAAGCTGGCGGCCGAAGGCCTGAAGATCGACGTCAAGGTGTTCAACGACTACGTCCAGCCCAACACCCAGCTGGCCGAGAAGCATCTGGACGTGAACTACTTCCAGACCGGTCCCTATCTCGACACCGTCAACGCCGACCACGGCTGGGGTCTGGTGAAGGTCGCCGGCGTGCACATCGAGCCGCTGGGCGCCTATTCCTCGAAGATCAAGGCCATCGCCGACCTGCCGGCCGGCGCGACCGTGGCCATCCCCAACGAGCCCAGCAACGGCGGCCGCGCCCTGCTGCTGCTGGCCCGCAACGGCCTGATCACCCTGAAGGATCTCAAGAACCCCGTCTCGACCCTGAAGGACATCACCGCCAACCCCAAGAACCTGAAGTTCAAGGAGCTGGAATCGGCGACCCTGCCGCGCGTGCTGAACCAGGTGGATCTGGCGGTGATCAACACCAACTACGCGCTGGACGCCAAGCTCGACCCGTCCAAGGACGCCCTGCTGATCGAGGACAAGACCAGCCCCTATGTGAACTTCCTGGTCGCCCGCCCGGACAACGCCAGCGACCCGCGCGTGCAGAAGCTGGCCAAGGCCCTGACCTCGCCCGAGGTGAAGGCGTTCCTGGCCGAGAAGTACAAGGGCGCGGTGGTTCCGGCGTTCTGATTTCGCTTCTCTAGGCCCTCAGAGGTCGCCATCCCGGAAAGCCCGCAGGGCTTATCCGGGACCCAGGGGACTGGGCTCGGCGTCGAGGTCGTCCACCCAGGCGGTCGCCGGCGCTGTGCGACGGCCCCTGGGTCCCGGCTCTGCCGCCCGCTTTCGCGGGCGTTCGGCCGGGATGACGGCTGTTGATGCGGGGCGAATGACGCCCTCTCGACAACTCCAGATTGCTAAGCTCTAATCCTTCCCTCGCAAGGGGGTGCGATGGTCAGCGGCAAGTCCTTGAAGGTGTCGGAGGCCGCGCCGCGTGCGCCCAAGGCTCCGGCCAAAACGGCGCCTGTCCACCAGACCGGCCATCGCGAGCGCCTGCGGGAGCGGGCCAGGGCCGCGGGCCTGGCCGCGCTGCCCGACTACGAACTCCTCGAGCTCTACCTCTTCCGCAGCCTGCCGCGCGGCGACGTCAAACCGTTGGCCAAGGCCCTGCTGGCCCGGTTCGGCTCGTTCGCCGGGGTGCTGGGGGCGAGCGTCGAGGAGCTGAAGACCGTCTCCGGCGTGGGCGAGACCGCCGCCGTCGAGCTGAAGATCCTGCACGAGGCGACCTTGCGCGCCGGCCGCGAGACCATCGCCAAGCGGCCGGTGATCTCGTCGTGGACGGCGCTGCTGGGCTATGTGCGCGTCGCTCTGGCCAACGAGTCCCGCGAGCAGTTCCGGGTGCTGTTCCTCGACAAGAAAAACCAGCTGATCGCCGACGAGGTGATGAACCACGGCACGGTCGACCATGCGCCGGTCTATCCGCGCGAGGTGATGCGCCGGGCGCTGGAGCTGGCCAGCTCCAACATCATCCTGCTGCACAACCACCCCAGCGGCGACCCCACGCCCTCGCGGCCCGACATCGAGATGACCAAGCAGATCATCACCGCCGGCAAGGCGCTCAGCATCGTCGTGCACGACCACCTGGTGGTCGGCCGCGACGGGGTGGCCAGCTTCAAGGCGCTGGGGCTGATCTGACGCTCACTCGCGAAAAGTGGGCGCGAAGAAAATCTAATATCCTTGACGCCGGGCGCGGCGCCCCCGAGCTTGACCGGATCAGCTGTTCCGGAGTGTCCCATGCGTCGTCTGCTGTCAGTCCTGCTCGCCTCGACCGCCCTGCTGGGCGCTTCCGCCAACGCCGCCGACGCGCCCAAGAATGAGGGGGGCAAGAGCGAGGTCTCCAAGGCCGATCGGGCCCTGCACGAGCGCATCCTGACGCTGGACACCCACCTCGACACGCCCGAGCACTTCTCGCGTCCCGGCTGGAGCATGACCGACCGCCACACGGTGGGGCAGGACTTCACCCAGGTGGACCTGCCGCGGATGAACGACGGGGGCCTGGATGGCGGGTTCTTCGTCATCTACACCGGCCAGGGCGACCTGACGGCCGAGGGCTATCGCTACGCCCGCGACTTCGCCCTGACCCGGGCCACCGAGATCCGCGAGATGGTGGCGGCCCACAGCGACAAGTTCGAGCTGGCCTACACGCCGGAAGACGCCGTCCGCATCAACAAGGCCGGCAAGAAGTTCGTCTTCCAGAGCATCGAGAACAGCTGGCCGATCGGCGAAGACCTGACCCTGCTGCAGACCTTCTACAGGACCGGCGTGCGCATGGCCGGGCCGGTGCACTTCCGCAACAACCAGTTCGCCGACAGCTCGACCGATCCCAAGGGCAAGATCTGGAACGGCTTCTCGCCGCTGGGCCTGCGCTGGATCGCCGAGGCCAACCGCCTGGGCATACTGATCGACGTCAGCCACGCCTCCGACGACGTGGTCGACCAGGCCGTGGCCCTGTCGAAGGTTCCGATCATCGCCTCGCACTCGGGCGCCAAGGCCGTCTTCGACCACCCGCGCAATCTCGACGACGCCCACATCAAGCGTATCGCCGAGAGCGGCGGGGCGATCTGCATCAACTCGGTCTATCTGAAGGCCGCGCCGCCCAGCGCCGAGCGCAAGGCCGCCCTGGAAGCCCTGGGCAAGCCGCCGCGCGACGAGGCGACCCAGGCCGAGGTCGTGGCCTACGCCAAGAAGCGCGGTGAACTCGACAAACAGTACCCGCCGATCCGCGCCAACTTCGACATCTTCATGGACAGCATGACCCACGTCCTGAAGATCGGCGGCGCCAAGGCCGTCTGCGTCGGCGCCGACTGGGATGGCGGCGGCGGGGTGGAAGGCTTCGAGGACGTGGCCGATCTGCCCAAGATCACCGCGCGCCTGAAGGCGGCCGGCTATTCGGACGCCGACGTCGAGGCGATCTGGAGCGGGAACGTGCTGCGGCTGCTCGGGCAGGCGCAGGCCTATGCGAAGACGGCGGCGAAGTAGCCGCTCCCGCCTTTCAGGATCCTCCCCCTCTGGGGGAGGTGGCCCGGAGGGCCGGAGGGGGGACGTTTTCAGCTTCCGAGGAGGTTGAAGCTACGCCCCCCACCGATCGCTGCGCGATCGCCTCCCCCATAGGGGGAGGTTCCTATTTGGCGGTCGCCTTCCGCCAAACCCGCCACCCCAGCAGCACCGCCAGGATGCCCGCATAGACCAGCGGCGGCCGATGGTCCGCCTTCACCAGCAGGTAGTAGTGGGCCACGCCCAGGGGCACGATCACATAGATCAGCCAGTGCAGCCGGCTCCACGCCGCGCGGCCCATCCGCACCACCCAGCCGTTGGTCGAGGTCACCGCCAGCGGGATCAGCAGGGCGAACGCCGCCATCCCCAGGGTGATGAACGGCCGCTTGAGGATGTCCTTCACCAGCTGGCCGAAGTCGAAGAACAGATCGACGCCGATGTAGCTGGAGAGGTGCAGCGTGACATAGGCGAAGGCGAACAGGCCGATGGTGCGGCGAAAGCGGACCAGGCGCGGCTTCCTCAGGATCACCGCCGCCGGCGTGATCGCCAGGCCGACCAGCAGCAGCCGCAGGCCCCAGACGCCCAGCTGCCGCACCAGGGTCTCGATCGGATTGACCCCCAGGTCGCCGGTGAAGGCACGGAAGGCCAGCCAGGCCAGCGGCGCGGCGCAGGCCAGCCAGACGGCGGCGTAGACGAGGTTGTCGCGGGTGCGGGAGGGGCGTTTCTTCCTTGCTCCTCCCCCGCGCGCGGGGGAGGGGGACCCCGAAGGGGTGGAGGGGGCGTGACCGGGCGCGGCGCTCTGTCCCTCGCCCCCTCCGTCACGCTGCGTATCCGCAGCGCGCCACCTCCCCCGTTTCACGGGGGAGGAGCGGGTGGCTTTTTCGCCGTCCATCATCAGAAGTTCCGCTTCAAATCCATGCCGCGGTACAGGTCCGCCACCCACTCGCCATAGCCGTTGAAGGCCAGGGTCTCCCGGCGCCGGAACTCGCCGATCCTGCGTTCGGAGGCCTGCGACCAGCGGGGGTGGTCCACGGCCGGATTGACGTTGGAATAGAAGCCGTATTCGCGCGGCGCCGACAGGTTCCAGGCGGTCGGCGGCTGGCGCTCGACCAGGCTGATGCGGGTGATCGACTTGATGCTCTTGAAGCCGTACTTCCACGGCACGACCAGCCGCAGCGGCGCGCCGTTCTGGTTGGGCAGGGTCTCGCCGTAGAGGCCGACGGCGATCAGGGCCAGGGGATGGGTCGCCTCGTCGATGCGCAGGCCCTCGCGATAGGGCCATTGCAGCACGTCCCAGCGCTGGCCGGTCATTTCCGAGGGCCGCA
Source organism: Caulobacter sp. GW821-FHT12A07 (assembly GCF_058807655.1). NCBI lineage: Bacteria > Pseudomonadati > Pseudomonadota > Alphaproteobacteria > Caulobacterales > Caulobacteraceae > Caulobacter > Caulobacter sp. GW821-FHT12A07. The sequence continues at coordinate 534,971 of NZ_JBXAQX010000001.1, read as the reverse complement.
TCAGGGTCTCGAAGGCGACGAACTTGGCTTTGGAGGTCGGCTTGACCGCCGCGATCAGGTCCTTCAGCGGAAAGCCGACCCAGGGGATGACCATCGACCAGCCCTCGACGCAGCGCAGGCGATAGATGCGCTCCTCCAGCTTCTGGCCCTTGATCAGCTCGTCGATGTCGAAGGTGCGGGGGGCCTCGCAGGCGCCGTCGACGCGGACGGTCCAGGGGCGGGTCTTCAGCTTGCCGGCGTTTTCGGCCGGGTCGGACTTGTCGACGCCGAATTCGTAGAAGTTGTTGTAGCTGGTGACGTCGTCCTTCGGCGTCGGCTTTTCCTGGGTGGAGAAGCCCTTGGTGAAGGCCAGGGGCGCGGCGGCCGCCGCTCCGCCCAGCCCTGCCAGCCCAAGCCCCGCCGCGCCGGCGATGAATTCCCGCCGTCGCAGATAGAGGCCCCGGTCGGTGACGTCGTTCTCGGTCAGGTCGGGGCGGTGGCGGATCAGCATCGCGGGGTCTCCGGGCTTGGCCTGGAAGATACGTATGGGACGAGGCCAAGGTTTACGAGGCCGCGCGCCTTTTTCACGACCGTTTCGCGCGAAGGTCGTTACGGTGCAGCTTCAAATGGTTATCTTGTGAATGCGCGCACAGATTGTGTTTCCCTTGGCGCGTATCGATGCCGCCGTCGCCCAGCGAGGCGATCAACAACCAGAGGAGACACGTGATGGGTTTCTATGGTCCCGAACCTTTCGACACCGCCGAGGCGACCTACGTCTGGACCGGCCTGCGCACGCCGGGCTTCTTCAGCGTCAAGGTCCAGGGCGCGGCGCCGAACTACACCAGCGGCATCCAGCTGGTCCGCGACAACGAGTTCGTCGGCGGCCTGGCCATCGAGGTCATGGGCTGGACCGGCCCCCTGGCCCCGGGCGCGACGCCCTACGCCGTGCAGAACACGTTCAAGGGCTTCTACCTGCCCAAGATCCTGATCGTCGGCTCCAACAAGAGCGTGCTGATCGACGTGAAGGAGATCCCCTTCACCACCGACGAGGCCTATCTGGCCCTCGTGAAGGGCGACGCGAAACAACCCGAGCCGGCGTACTGATCCTCCCTGCTCCTCCCCCGTGAAACGGGGGAGGGGGACCGCGAAGCGGTGGAGGGGGCGGCGGCGCGCACCGCGCTTGAACTCGCCCCCTCCGTCACGGCGCTGATAGCGCCGCGCCACCTCCCCCGCTTCGCGAGGGAGGAGCTTGTCGATCACTTCACGACCGCCTCGAACGCCGCCCGCGCCTCGGCCTTGGCCTTCAGCAGCTTGGCCTTCAGCGAGCGGAACTGGGTCACGTGGCCCGCCCGGGCCAGAAGCGCCCGGAAGGCCTTGGGCTCGCTTTCCGGATCGCCGCCGTCCTCCAGCGCCACCTTGATCAGTTGCGACAGGTCCTGCTCCAGCCGCCAGGCCGACAGGGCCGCGTTGAGCGAGGTCTTGTCGGCGAGGCCCGCCGCGATCAGGGCCGACAGCGCCTCGCCGGTGTTCTGCGCCAGGGGGCCGCCGTCTGGTCCGTGGGCCAGTTGCAGGAACTGGGCGATGAACTCGATGTCGACCAGGCCGCCGGGCTCCAGCTTGAGATCCCACGGCCCCTTGCCCGGCCGCTCGCGCTCCATCAGGTCGCGCATGTCGAGCACGTCGGCGGCGGTCTTGGCCACGTCGCGCGGCCGGCGCAGGGCCGCCTCGATCGCGCCTTCGGCCCGCGCCTTGAACTCGGGCGAACTGGCCCAGATCACCCGGGCGCGGGTCAGGGCCAAGAGCTCCCAGGTCTCGGACTCTCGCTCGTAATAGTCCTCGAAGGCGGTGAAGCTGACGGCCACCGGCCCCTTGCTGCCCGAGGGGCGCAGCTTCAAATCGACCTCGTAGAGCGTGCCCTCGGCGGTCGGGGCCGACAGGGCCGAGGTCAGGCGCTGGGTGAAGCGGGCGTAGAAGACATCGGCGCTCCAGCCTTTGATCTCGGAGGCGCCGGCCGGATCGTCGGCCGCGTAGAGCGTCATCAGGTCGAGATCGGACTTGGCGGTCATCTCGCGCGAGCCGGCCTTGCCCAGGGCGACGACGGCCACCTGTCCGGGGAAGGCGCCGCCCAGCCGCTCGACCTCGGCCAGGGCGGCCGGCGCCAGGCCGCCGACGATCAGGTCGCCCAGGTCGGCGAAGGCGCGGCCCACGTCGCGGGCGTCGGCCGTGCCGCTCATCACCCGCACCCCGATCCGGAACGACTGGTCGCGGAAGAGGCGCCGGGCCGCGTCCATCGACGGCTCGAACTCGGCCGGATCCCACGGGATGTCGGCGGGAACCTCCATCGGGCCGAAGAAGGCCGGGTCGAGCAGGGCGTCCAGCGCCGTCGGCCGGCGGGCCAGGGTGGTCGCCAGGCGCGGGGCGAAGGCCATGACCTGCACCACCAGTTCGAACAGCCGCGGCTGGGCCAGGAACAGCGACTGGATCTGCACGCCCGAACTCAGCGACGAGAAGAAATCGCCGAAGCGGTTGAAGGCCGCGTCCGGCGCGCCCGTGGCGTTGGCCGCGTCCAGCAGGCGGGGGGCCAGGCGCGTGAACAGCTCGCGGCTGCGCTCGGTGCGGGTGGCCGCGATATGGCCGTGGTGCCAGCCCCGGATGGTGGCGGCGACGCGATCGGGCGCCGAGAAACCCATGCGCTTGAGGGTGGCCAGGGTCTCCGGATCGTCCTCGACGCCGGTGAAGACCAGACTGCCGAACCGCGACGACAGCTCCTCCTCGCCCTTGAACAGGGCGCCGTAGCGCTGGTTGACGCCCTTCAGCATCTTGCCGACCGCGGCGTCGAAGCTGCGCAGGTTGCCGTGGTCCCACAGGGCGGCGACCTTTTTCCGGTCGGCGTCGGACTCCGGCAGCTTGTGGGTCTGGTCGTCGGCGATCATCTGGGCCCGATGCTCCAGGGCGCGCAGGTCGTGATAGGCGGCGGTCAGGTAGGCGCAGTCCTCCGGCGTCACGTGGCCGGCGTCGCGCAGGGCGGCCAGGGCGTCCAGGGTGCGCGGGCTGCGCAGGTCCGGGTGGCGACCGCCCAGGATCAGCTGCTGGGTTTGCACGAAGAACTCGATCTCGCGGATGCCGCCCCGGCCGAGCTTCAGGTCCGCGCCCTTGGCCTCCAGCCGCTCGTCCACCTTGTAGGCGTGGATCTGGCGCTTGATCGAATGGATGTCGGCGATGGCGGCGAAGTCGAGGTTGCGCCGCCAGATGAAGGGCTGCAGCTCGGCCAGGAAGGCCTCGCCGCGGGCGAGGTCGCCGGCCGCGATGCGGGCCTTGATGTGGGCCGCCCGCTCCCAGTTCTGGCCGACGCTCTCGTAATAATCGAGGGCCGCGTCGATCGGCATGGCCGGCGGGGTCGAGGACGGGTCGGGGCGCAGGCGCAGGTCGATGCGGAAGACGTAGCCGTCGGCGGTGCGCTCGGCCAGCATCCGGCCCAGGTGCTGGGTCAGGCGCACGGCCACGCTCTGCGGCTCGGTCCCCTCGCTGACCGGCAGGGCCTCGGGCGCGTAGAAGATCGAAAAATCGATGTCGCTGGAATAGTTCAGCTCATGGGCGCCGTGCTTGCCCATGGCGATGCAGAAGAGGCCCGGGATCGGGCCGTCTTCGCCGTCTCCCACATGGGTGAGCGCACCGCGCGCCACCTCGACCCGGGCGGCCTGGGCCAGGGCGGCGTGCAGGCTGGCGTCGGCGAAGCGGGTGAGGGCGCCGGTCACCGCGTCCAGGTCCCAGACGCCGCCGAGGTCGGCGAGGGCGGTCAGCAGGTGCAGGTCGGCCTTCAGCTCACGGAGGGTTTTTCGGGCGGTCTCGAAATCGGGCTCGGCGGCGACGGCCTCTGTGGCGGCCAGGATGTCCGACAGGCGGGCCTGAGGATCGCTCTCCAGGATCAGCGGCAGGCGCGCGCCGTCGCGACGGGCCAAGCCCGCCAGATAGGGCGAGGCGGCGAACACCGGGGCCAGGGCCGGCCAGGCGGCGTCGACCGTGGCCAGCTTCTCGCCGGCGCGGCGGGCGATGCCCTCGTGGGCCCGCTCGGCGGCCTTGGGATCGACGATCGGGCCGCAGGGGGCGAGGCGGTCGAGTAGGGGAGCGAGGGGGCGAGTCATGGCCGCACTCTTACCCGGTCGTCCACGTCCGCCAAGCATCGCTTGACGATGTCATTTACGGGCGTAATCATTCCCGCAACAGAGTAGCGGGCCGTCATGAGCATCACCCAAGCCGAAAGCCACGTCATGGAGGCGCTCTGGACCCAGAGCCCTCTGACCGTCGAGGAGATCCTCGAGGCCGTCGCCGCCCCGCAGAGCTGGGGCGAGGCCACGGTCAAGACGCTGATCAACCGCCTGCTCAAGCGCAAGGCCATCGAGTCGCGTCGCATCGACGGCCGCGTGCGCTATGTGCCGATCGTCAGCCGGGCCGAATATCTGCAGAGCGAGAGCCAGGGCCTGCTGGACCGGTTGTTCGACGGCCGGCTCACCCCGCTGGTGGCGCATTTCGCCAAGCACCGCTCGCTGTCGCCCGACGAGGTCAAGCAGCTGAAACAGCTGATCGCGGAGCTGGACGATGCTGGTTGATCTGCTGGCCCTGACCCTGCTGCGCGTTCAGTTCGCCGCCGCCGCCGGGGTGCTGCTGGTCCTGGCGCTGCGGGTTCCGGTGCGCCGCCTGGTCGGCCCTGAGGCGGTCTACAAGCTGTGGCGCCTGGCGCCGATCGCGGCCCTGGTCAGCATCTTCCCTAGCCTGTCGGAAGCGCTGAAGGCGGGCGCGGCGGCCCAGCCGCCCGAGCGCCTGCTGGCCGTGGCCATGCTGACGGTGTGGGTCGTCGGGGTCGTCGGCCTGGCCGGCCTGATCGCCCTGGCCGAGCGCGCCTTCCGCGCCCGCGCCCGCGCCGGGCTGGAGGGGCCGGCGGTGATGGGCGTCTTCTGCCCGCGCCTGGTCATTCCCCACGACTTCGCCAAGCGGTTCGACGCGGCCGAGCGCGAGCTGGTTCTGGCCCACGAGCGCGCCCACATGCGGCGCGGCGACCCGCGCGGCAACCTGATCATCACCGCCTGCCAGGTGCTGGGCTGGCTGAACCCCTTCGTCCATCTGGGCGCGGCCATCGCCCGCCTGGACCAGGAGATCGCCTGCGACGCCGACGTCGTGGCCCTGACGCCCAAGGCCCGCAAGCGCTACGCCGAGACCCTGATGAAGGCCCACGCCTGCACGGCCGCCTCGCCCCTGGCCTGCGCCTTCGGCCGCCACCCGCTGGTCGCCCGCGTGCGGGTGCTGGCCGGGCCCGGTCCGGTCGCCGCCGAGGGACTGACGGTCACCATCGCCGCGCTGACGGCGGTGACCATCCTGGCGGTCTGGACCCTGACGCCGCGCGGCCTGGACGTGCCGCCCTTCCGCGTGCCCGGCGGCGAAGCCCGCGTGTTCGTCGACGGCGTCACCCCGCCGCCGCTGAGCCGTCATGTCGAGGCGTTGGCGCAGTAGGGCGTCACGACGATGCGGGGTTGCATAGAATAAAACTACATGTGTAATCTTTCCTTGTCCCCAAGGAGAGCTCGCCCGTGTCGTTCGTCCTGCCCGTCCCCGACGCCAATGCGGGCCGCAAGCGCGCCGTCCTGGCCTGGCGCATTCTCGGCGCGGCGCTGGCCGTGAGCCTGCTGGCCGCCCTGGCCTACGCCGTCTTCGACTTCATCCGCTTCGAGCGGGCCATGGGCGCGCTGCCGCCGGCCAAGGGCGAGGCGCTGGAACCGGCGCGGGCGCAGGCCATGCGGCGCTGGTCGGTGGTGCATCCGGCCCTGGTGGCGCGGCTGAAGCAGTCTCGGGACCTGGAGTTCGGCGGGGTGTGGATGATGCGCGGCGGCCGGGTCTGCGGCGTGGTCAACGGCAAGACCAGCTTCGGCGGCTTCACCGGCATGACCCGGTTCTACACCGACGGCGATACGCCGGTGTTCGCCTATGACGACCGCGGGGCGTTCCGCGAGCAGTGGCATCAGTGCGATCGCGACCGCTGGGCGGTGATCCGTCAGGGCTCGGACGAGACGGGCTTCTGCGCCACGAAGTTCGGGGCGACGCGGTGCCATGTGGTGCGCCGGCAGGCGACGACGATGCCGCGGTAGTTCTTCTCCCTTCCCCCTTGATGGGGGAAGGGTCGGGGATGGGGGTGACCTGCTGAGCTGGCGGCCGTGCGCGGCCTCAACCGCCGTAGTCACCCCCACCCCTGCCCCTCCCCCATCGAGGGGGAGGAGTTCAGATCAATTCACCGCGCGAACGGGAACGGCGTCACCGACTTGGACGCCTCCTCCACCAGCAGCGTCCGGTTGATCGGTGCGGCCGCGCGCTGGGGGCAGGCGGGGCGTTCGCAGATGCGGCAGGAGGGGCCGATCTCGACGGTCACCGGCGAGGCGATGTCGAGGCCCCGGGCATAGACCAGCTTGGCCGCGTATTTCAGCTCGCAGCCCAGGCCGATGACCAGTTCGTCCTCCAGCCCCGCCTGCAGGCCCGACACCCGCCGCACGGTGCGCGACAGGGTGAAGTAGCGGGCGCCGTCCGGGGTCTCGATCACCTGGGTGACGATGCGGCCGGGGGTCTTGAAGCTGTCGTGCACGTTCCAGCGCGGACAGGCGCCGCCGAAGCGCGAGAACGGGAAGGGGCCGGCGGCGAAGCGCTTGGAGATGTTCCCCGCCGCGTCCAGCCGCATCATGAAGAACGGCACGCCCCGCGCGCCGGGCCGGCTGAGCGTGGTCAGCCGCTGGGCGGCCTGCTCATAGCTGACGCCGAACCGCGAGCGGGCCCGCTCGATGTCGTAGCCGGTGGCTTCCATGGCCGCGTGGAACGGCTCGTAGGGCATCATGATCGCGGCGGCGAGGTAGTTGTCGAGGAACACCTTCAGCAGCTGGCGCGTGGCCCGATCGGGGGCGGCGAAGCGGTCGGCCAGGCGGGTCAGGGCGTCCGGCGCCTCCATCAGGCCTAGCTGGTAGCACATGGCGAAGATGCGGCTGGCCGGGGCCAGGGTCTCCGACACCATCAGCCGCTTGCGGTGGTGGTCGTAGCGGCGCAGCGAGCCGGACATCACCTCGACCGGCATGACCCGCACCTGGATCCCGAACCGTTCCAGCAGGCGTTCGCGCACGGCGGGGCCGAGGTCCTGCGGGTCGGCGCCGAGCGCCGTGACGATGGCCTCGGCCGCCGTCTCCAGCTCGGCGAAGTGGTTGCGCTGCGAACCCACGAGGTCGCGCACCCAGTCGGTGGGCGAGGACGACACCGCCGGCGTTCCGTCCGGCCGCTCGAAGGCGCCCAGGTCGATCATCCGGCCGCGGTCGAGATAGGCGCGGTAGAGGCGGGCCACGGCCTCGGCCAGACCCGGCGACAGCTCGGCCACCTCGGCGGCCTCGTGGCGGCCGATGCCGAGGTCGGCGAACATCTTGTCGGCCAGCACCTCTTCCAGGCCCGCCCCGCCGCCGGGATCGTCGGCCGACAGGGTGCGCAGGTCCAGATCGTAGGCTTCCGCCAGCCGCAGCAGCATCTGGGCGGTGACCGGCCGCTGGTTGCGTTCCAGCAGGTTCAGGTAGCTGGGCGAGACGCCCAGCTCCTCGGCCATGCGGGCCTGGGTGACGCCGATGTCGCGCCGCAGCCGCTTGAGCCGGCCGCCCAGGAAAAGCTTCTTGTCCGTCGTCGTGACCATGGATGTCACGTTGTCATGGATTTACAAATTACACAAAGTCAATTCGTGACAAATCGTCTTCAATAGGTTCGACCGTATCGGCCCCGCCGCGTTAGCTCCCCAAGACGAAATCACGCCCGCCTCCCAATCAGCGGGCCCCGAACGGGGAAGTACGACGACCATGCGCAAGACCTACGCCGAGCACCGCCAGGACCTCCTCGCCCGCTACCCGCAGGGCCTGACGCCGGGCGGCGTCGCCATCGACGACATCATCCAGCTGAAGCTGCAGAACACCTATTCGACCCACCTCGACATCGCCCGCGACATGGCGACCGTCATGCGCGCCGACATGGCCGCCTATGACAAGGACAGCAGCCAGTTCACCCAGTCGCTGGGCTGCTGGTCGGGCTTCCACGCCCAGCAGATGATCAAGTCGGTCAAGCGCCTGCGCGGCACCACCAAGGGCGCCTATGTCTATCTGTCGGGCTGGATGGTCGCCGGCCTGCGCAACCGCTTCGGCCACCTGCCGGATCAGTCGATGCACGAGAAGACCTCGGTCGTCGATCTGATCGAAGAGATCTACGTCTCGCTGCGCCAGGCCGACGAAGTGGCGATCAACGACCTCTTCAAGGCCCTGACCGCCGCCCGCAAGGCCGGCGACCAGGTCGCCGAACAGGCCGCGATCAAGGCCATCGACGGCTTCGAGACCCACGTCGTTCCGATCATCGCCGACATCGACGCCGGCTTCGGCAACGAGAACGCCACCTACCTGCTGGCCAAGGAGATGATCAAGGCCGGCGCCTGCTGCCTGCAGATCGAGAACCAGGTTTCCGACGCCAAGCAGTGCGGCCACCAGGACGGCAAGGTCACCGTGCCGCGCGAGGACTTCATCGAGAAGCTGCGCGCCTGCCGCCTGGCCTTCGAGGAACTGGGCGTCGACGAGGGCGTCATCGTCGCCCGCACCGACAGCCTGGGCGCGGGCCTGACCCAGAAGATCCCGGTCAGCCAGGAGCCGGGCGACCTGGCTTCGGACTACATCAAGTGGCTGAAGACCGAGGCGATCACGCCGGAAAACCCGATCCAGCCGGGCGAGCTGGCCCTGTATCGCGACGGCGAGTTCCAGAAGCCGGTGCGCATGCCCAACGGCCTGTTCGCCTTCCAGGACGGCACCGGCCGGGCCCGCGTCATCGAGGACTGCATCGCCTCGCTCACCCAGGGCGGCGCCGACCTGCTGTGGATCGAGACCGACACCCCCAATGTCGACGAGATCGCCTCGATGGTGGCCGAGGTCCGCAAGGCCGTGCCGAACGCCAAGCTGACCTACAACAACTCGCCGTCGTTCAACTGGACGCTCAATCTGCGCAAGCAGGTGCGCGACCAGTGGATCGCCGAGGGCAAGATCCACGCGGACAGCTATCCGGAAGGCGCGGCCCTGATGTCGGCCGACCTGGACGACAGCGACCTGGGTCGTGAGACCGACGAGCGCCTGGCGCGCTTCCAGGTCGACATCGCCGCCCGGGCCGGGGTGTTCCACAACCTGATCACCCTGCCGACCTTCCACCTGACCGCCAAGAGCATGGACGAGCTGTCGCGCGGCTACTTCGGCGAGGGCCGCATGCGGGCCTACGTCAACACGGTGCAGCGCGAGGAAATCCGCCGCGGCGTGTCGGCCGTGAAGCACCAGCACGAGGTCGGCTCCGACCTCGGCGACAGCTTCAAGGAAATGGTCGCCGGCGAGCGCGCCCTGAAGGCCGGCGGCGGCGCCAACACCATGAACCAGTTCGCCGCCGAATAGCGGCGAGCTTCAAACCCCTCCCGTCCCCCAAAAGCCCGAACTGAGGAGAAACGTCATGACCAACGTCACGCAATTCGCTCCCGCCGCCATGCCGGATTCGTCGGCCCAGGACCGCGCCGTGGACCGTCTCGCCGAGGCCTCTCACCGCCTCAACGAAGCCGTCCGCCGCGCCATCGAGGCCGGCTACTCGGTCGAACTGGTGCGCACCTCGCGCCACCACGACGGTTCGGGCAACTGGGGCGACCAGATCGTCCCGACCATCCGGGCCACTGAAAAGAGCGCGTAAGACGCTCGATGCTCCCTGGGGCGCTTCCCCGGGGCGCTAGGGGGTGAGGGGAGGCGCCTGCTTCCTCCTCTCACCCGCCACTCTCCAGACGTCATCCCGGAAGCGCGCAGCGCCCATCCGGGACCCAGGGGCCGCCGCATTGTCGTCGAGGCTTCTTCGCGGTGGCCGGCGCAGCGCGGTGGCCCCTGGGTATCCGGCTCTTCCGCCCGCCTCCGCGGGCGTACGACCGGGATGACGAGCATTGGGTGCGCCCTGCGCATCCGATAAACCTTCCAAAGTCCGCGTCACCACACCACGGAACACGCCATGCCCCTCGACATCGCCGCCAACGTCCAGATCCTCGGTCCGATCGAGGGTCGCGCGGTAGAGATCCTCACCCCCGAGGCCGTGGCCTTCGTGGCTGACCTGCACCGCCGCTTCGACGCCCGCCGCCGCGCCCTGCTGGCGGCCCGCGAGGCCCGGCAGGTCCGGTTCGACGCCGGCGAACTGCCCGATTTCCTGGCCGAGACCTCGCATGTCCGCGCCGCCGACTGGACCGTCGCGCCGATCCCGGCCGACCTCCAGGACCGCCGCGTCGAGATCACCGGTCCGGTCGACCGCAAGATGATCATCAACGCCCTCAACTGCGGGGCCAAGGTGTTCATGGCCGACTTCGAAGACGCCACGGCCCCCACCTGGGCCAATGTCGTCGAGGGTCAGGTCAACCTGAAGGACCGCTGGAACGGCGTCTTGGACCACGTCGATCCGAAGTCCGGAAAGGCTTACGCGCTGGGAGCCAACCCGGCCGTCCTGAAGGTCCGGCCGCGCGGCTGGCACCTTCCCGAACGCCACCTCGAAGTCGACGGCGCGCCTGTCGCCGGCGCGCTGTTCGACTTCGGCCTCTATGTCTTCCACAACGCCCACGCCGCGATCGCCAAGGGCTCGGGCCCGTACTTCTACCTGCCCAAGCTGGAGAGCCATCTCGAGGCCCGGCTGTGGAACGAGGTGTTCGTCCGCGCCCAGGAGGCGCTCGGCCTGCCCGTCGGGACCTTCAAGGCCACGGTGCTGATCGAGACGATCCCGGCCGCCTTCGAGATGGACGAGATCCTGTTCGAGCTGAAGGACCACATCGTCGGCCTCAACTGCGGCCGCTGGGACTACATCTTCTCGTTCATCAAGCGCCTGGGCCGCCGGTCTGAGTTCCTGACGCCGGACCGCTCGGCCATGGTGATGGGCAAGGCGTTCCTGGGCGCCTATTCGCTGAAGCTGATCCAGACCTGCCACCGTCGCGGCGCGTTCGCCATGGGCGGCATGGCCGCCCAGATTCCGGTCAAGGGCGACGAGGCCGCCAACCAGGCCGCCTTCGCCAAGGTCCGCGCCGACAAGGAGCGCGAGGCCGGGGCCGGCCACGACGGCACCTGGGTCGCTCACCCCGACCTGGTGCCGGTGGCCATGGAGGTCTTCGACCGCCTGATGCCGGCCCCCAACCAGCTCGGCAAGACGCTGGAGGGTCTGGAGATCACGCAGAGCCAGATGCTGGAGCTGCATGACGGCGCCCGCACCGAGACCGGCGTGCGCGAGGCCATTCGCGTCGGCGTCCGCTACACCCAGGCCTGGCTGGAAGGCCGGGGCGCGGTGCCGCTCTACAACCTGATGGAGGACGCGGCGACCGCCGAGATCTGCCGCACCCAGCTGTGGCAGTGGGTGCGCCTGGCCGCCGAACTCGACGACGGCCGCGTGCTGACCTCGGAGCTGTTCATCGGCCTGTTCACCCAGGAGATGGGCGACCTGCGCCGCGAGCACGGCTCGCCGAAGCTGGAGGAAGCCGCGCACCTCTTCACCCGCATGGTGCTGGAGGAGGGGATGGAGGAGTTCCTGACCCTGCCGGCGTACGAGCTGATCGCCTGACGTTATCCTTCTCCCCTTGCGGGAGAAGGTGTCGCCGAAAGGCGACGGATGAGGGGTCTCTCAAATCTGAACGGTTGCGTCCGGTCGGGCCGGACTGGCGCGGCGGATCTTTCTGAGAGACCCCTCACCCGACCTCCTTCGGAGGCCGCCCCCTCCCGCAAGGGGAGAGGGGCCCAGCTATCGACACAGCCCCTTCGGATCCACCGGCTTGCTCAGCGGCGGCGGTAGGGCCGACAGGTCGACGCCGGTGTTGCGGGCCGTGCGCTCCATGATGCCGTCGCCGCCGAGCCACTGCTCGGCCTGGGCATAGGCCGGATCCTTCTGAGCCTGTTCCAAAGTCACGTAGTGGGCGCCGGCCGCATCAAGGCGGTCGAGCACCTGCGGCAGCATCCGCGCCGACCAGCCGCCGACGTGGGTCAGCAGCACCTGCGGGATCACCCGGCCGTAGACCTTCAGCGAGACGGCCCGCATCCGCACCAGGGCGTCGTCGACGCCCTTGAGGTACTGGTCTTCCATCAGCTTGATCGCGGCGGTGTCGCCCTTGGCGGCGCAGCGGGCGTAGGCGTCGGTATAGGCCCAGTCGTCGAACGAGACGCTGACGTGAGCGACCTTGTAGCCGTGGGCCTTCAACCAGGCCGCCGCGCCGTCGTGGCGCTCGCGCGTCGCGCCGGTCGAAAGGTTGGGAAACCTCAGATACCGCCAATCCTGGCCCGGCATCCGCGAGGCCACGGCCGGCTCGCCGGCTTGCAGGTCGGCGATCCAGGCGTCGAGGCTGGCGGCCTTGTCGATGTTGAGGTGGGTGGCGGTGTGGTTGCCCAGCGGATGGCCGGCGGCGCGCCAGGCGTCGAACGCGGCGAGGCTGTCGGGATCGTCGGCGTTGGCGCCGTTGACGAAGCCGAAGGCCTCGACCACGCCGTGGGCCTTGAAGAGGGCCATGTGGTCCCGGGTGATCGACAGCCGCGTCATGCCGGGTGGCAGGGCGCCGTGGTCGGGCAGGTCGTCGACCGTGACGGCGACGTCGAAGCGTTCAGGCGGAGCGGCGAGGGCGGGGGCGGCGACCAGGGCCAGCAGCAACGGCAAGGCGGTCGCGATCTCGCGCACGATCTGGCGGCGGCTGGGCGTCATGAAGCTTCCCCCGGACTGTCCTGGGCTCCGTCCCTATCAGGTCGCCAGCGGCCTTGGCCAGGGCGATGGGGCGCGATGCGTTCAATTGGTATGGCCAATTGTCCGCAGGTTGCATCGCTCCGTCAGGCGCGGTGAAGCCGGTGCATGTCGTCGCGCCGCAGCCCGCCGATCGCGGCGGCGACGCTGGCGGCGAAGGCGCTGGTCAAGGCGCCTATGCCCAAAAACAGCGAGATCTGCGCGGCGATCTGGCCAGCGCGCATCACCTCGGCCGGGGCCAGGGTGTCGGGCGGGCTCACCGGCGGCGAGGCGGTCAGGGCGCCGAGCAGCAGCAGGGCCACGACGCTGGTCGCCCAGGCCAGCAGGCCGTGGGCGGTGTCGCGGAAATGCACCTCGTGGTCATGGACGTGCAGCCACTTGGTCCGCAGCCGGCCGGCCAGGTAACCGCCGAGCATGCTGGCCACCACCTGGCAGGCGACGAAGACCGCGCCGACCAGCGGGGTGAAGTCGGCCGCGGTCAGCCCGGTCGGCCAGCGCGGGGCCATCTTCAGGCCAAGGCCGGCGGCCAGCGACACCAGCACGAACAGCAGGGCCACGCTCGCCGCGGCGCCGGCCAGGACGGCGTCCCAGCTGACGGCGGATTGGTGCTCTTCGGGGACGAGGTCCGACATCCGATCTGCTCCCGCCGGCTCAGAAGTGATGCGTGCAGAAGGCGAGCAACAGGATGATCGGCAGGGGCACGCCGAGCAGCATCAGAAGGATCGATCGCATGGCCGGGTCATCCCTGCGCGAGGTGAGGGCGAGGCCCCTTTCGAGGCGGCGCCTGTTGCTCGCTGAACGGCCCCGGTCGGCCAATCGTTCCGGCCCCGCCGCGCGGGGCTGGCCTCAGGTGTAGCGGTCGCGGGTGGCGGCGATGCGGGCCTTGGCCTCTTCCAGCTCCTGCACCTCGGTCGCCGCCAGCAGCGAGTTGAGCACGCGGGTGAGGTGGCGGCGCATGGCGTCGCGGGCGTCTTCCGAAGAGCCGGCGCGCAGGGCGGTGACGATGGCCATGTGCTCGTCGATGCGCGGGATCACCCCGGCGGCGTGGGCCTTCTGGCCCATCAGCTTGGTCTGGGGCGAGCGGGCGCGGGCTTCCCACAGCATCTCGACGGCGGCGATCATGGCGCTGTTCTGGGTCGAGGAGGCGATCAGCATGTGGAAGCGGCGGTCGGCGTCTTCGGCGCGGTCGACGTCGCGGGCGTTCTCGGCCTGCATCTCGATCACGAGGCGGTCGAGTTCGTCGAGGGCCTCGTCGTCGATGCGCTTGGCGGCCATGGCGCAGGCCTCGGCCTCGATGGCGCGGCGGGCCTCCAGCAGCTCGAACGGGCCGATGTCAGTGTCGCCGGCCTGACCCTGGGCGGGAAGCTGGGCCTTGACGTAGACGCCCGAGCCCAGCCGCACCTCGACCAGCCCGTCCAGCTCCAGCGCGATGATGGCTTCGCGGATGGTCGGGCGGGACACCGAATAGGTCTGGGCCAGGTCGCGCTCGGACGGCAGGCGCTGACCGACGGCGTAGCGGCCCTCGGCGATCTGGCCGGCCAGATCGCGGGCGACGCGTTCGTAAAGACGGCCTTCGACCTTGGTGGACATAAGCGACCTTATAAATTGGTCAGGCCAATATGGACAGGCCGAACCGCTGGGACTATTGAACTCCCATGGAAGACCACGGGAATCTCGACGTGCATACTAGTCAAACCCAGCCGTTCAAGGCAGCCGGTCTGCCGCCGCTGCGAATTACGGCGGCGCGGGTGATCGTCACCTCGCCCGGCCGCAACTTCGTCACCCTGAAGATCGAGACCGACCAGGGCGTCTACGGCATCGGCGACGCCACCCTGAACGGGCGCGAGAAGGCGGTGGTTTCCTATCTGGAAGACCACGTGATCCCGGTGCTGATCGGCCGCGACGCGCGCCGCATCGAGGACATCTGGCAGTATCTCTATCGCGGGGCCTACTGGCGTCGCGGTCCGGTGACCATGCGGGCCATCGCCGCCGTCGACGTGGCCCTGTGGGACATCAAGGCGAAAGCGCTGGGCGCGCCGCTGTACGACCTGCTGGGCGGGCGTTCGCGCGACGGCGTGCTGGTCTACGGCCACGCCAACGGCAGCGACCTGGAAGACACCGTCGAGGCCGTCGGCCGCTATATCGACGCCGGCTACAAGGCCGTGCGCGCCCAGTCGGGCGTGCCGGGCCTGGATCTCGCCTACGGCGTGGGCCGCGGCGACATGTACTACGAGCCGGCCGACGCCACCCTGCCGACCGAGACCACCTGGGACACCCGCAAGTACCTGCGCTACCTGCCGACCCTGTTCGAGGCGCTGCGCAAGGAGCACGGCTTCGACGTCGCTTTGCTGCACGACGGCCACCACCGGATGACCCCGCGCGAGGCGGCCCAGTTGGGCAAGAGCCTGGAGCCCTACGACCTCTTCTGGCTGGAGGACTCCACCCCGGCCGAGAACCAGGAGGCCTTCCGCCTGATCCGCCAGCACACCACCACGCCGCTGGCCGTGGGCGAGGTGTTCAACACGATCTGGGACGCCAAGGACCTGATCCAGGAACAGCTGATCGACTACATCCGCACGACCATCGTCGGGGCCGGCGGCCTGACCCACCTGCGCCGCATCGCCGACTTCGCCTCGCTGTGGCAGGTGCGCACCGGCTGCCACGGGGCCACCGACCTGTCGCCGGTGACCATGGGAACCGCGCTGCACTTCGATACCTGGGTTCCGAACTTCGGCATCCAGGAATACATGCGCCACTCGCCCGAGACCGACGCGGTGTTCCCGCACGACTACCGCTTCGACAAGGGCTTGCTCTACGTCGGCGACACCCCCGGCCACGGCGTCGACATCGACGAGGCCCTGGCGGCCAAGTACCCTTACGAGCCGCGCCAGCTGCCGGTGGCGCGCCTGGAAGACGGGACGATGTGGAACTGGTGATCCCTAGACCCCTCTCTCTTTGAGAGAGGGAGGGACCCACGCCGCAGGCGTGGGAGGGTGAGAGGTTACACTCTCTCCGAATGAGGCGCGGACCTGAGCAGATCCGCCTCCCCTGATCTTAAGCCTGGGAATAAGGGGCCGTCCCGAAAGGGGCGGCCCTTTTTGCGATTACCGGAAGCGGTGAAACCTCTCACCCTCCCACCGCTTCGCGGCGGGCCCCGCCCTCTCTCTCAGAGAGAGGGGTCAGGCCGTGGGCCGTCGCCGCTGCATCCGCGTCAGGTCCAGCGGCTCCAGGATCCGCAGCAGCAGGTCGCGCATGGCGGCTTCGGCGTCGGCGGGGCGGCGGGCCAGGATGGCGTCGGCGATGCGGGCGTGGGCGGGCAGGTGCTGGTCGGCCTGCTGCTCGATCCCCGGCCGCTGGGCGCCGAAGCGCAGGGCCGCCTCGATGACGTCGCGCATGTGGCGGTGGAAGCGGTTGCCGCTGGCCTCCAGCACGGCCACGTGGAAGGCGATGTCGGCCGTCAGCGGATCCTCGTCGCCCTGCTCGGCGGCGGCCATGCGGGCCAGGGCCTGCTCGATCCCGGCCCGGCGGGGGGCGTCGGCCTCGCGCGCGGCCAGAGCGGCGGCCGTCGGCTCGACGCTGAGCCGCAACTGGGTGAACTCGATCAGCAGGTCCAGCGAGAACTTCCGTGTACGGATCCACGACAGGATGTCGGGGTCCAGCAGGTTCCAGTCGTCCTCGGCGTTGACCGTGGTGCCGCGCCGCGCGCGGCTGGCCACCAGGCCCTTGGCGATCAGCATCTTCACCGCCTCGCGCACGACGGTGCGGGAGGTCTGGTAGCGATCGCAGATCTCGGTCTCGGTCGGGAAGGCCCGCACGGCGAAGGCGCCGGTGACGATCAGCTGGCCCAGGTCGTTGGCCAGGGTCTGGCTGAGGGTTCCCGCCGTGGTCAGCGAACGCGTCACGAGCGGGCTCCGTAGATGGGCGATTGGCGGGGCGAGGGCAGGGAGGGGCGCGGCGTCGGCGCGCCCACCGCCTTGACGGTCAGGTCGTCGAACCACGGCGTGGACAGGCGGGTCTTGTCGGCGCCGGCCAGCAGGCCCGCCATGCCGGCGGGGTAGAGCGTGTTCTCGGCGGTCAGCACCGGGGCGTCGTTGACCAGGCCCGTGATGCGCGGCCCCTGGAAGCGCAAGGCCAGCCGCAGCCAGCGGCCCGGTCCGGCGCCGGCCAGGACGGTGTCGCCCAGCACCAGCTCGCCGCCCTCGCCCTCGAACCTGCCGGCCTTGATCAGGGCCTGCTGCTCGGCGTCGCCCACGGCCTTCTTCGGATCCTTCTTGCCCCGGATGGCGACGAGCCGGCAGCGGCCGTCGTGGGCCAGCTCCAGGAAATAGCCCTTGGGCGTGAAGCCGTAGCCCGTGCCGACATGGTTGATCCTGCCCATCACGGCGGCGGTGTCGCCGGGGTTCAGCCAGACGGCGGCCGAGACCTCGTAGTCGGTCCAGTCGGCGTCGCCGAGGATGGTGTAGGGCCGCCAGTCCGGGGCCCAGGAGATGGTCGGGATCGGAACCACCTGGCGCAGGCAGCGGCCGGCCTTGCCGTCCGGCCGGTCGGCCAGTTCGAAGGCGCCGGCGATGTCGGCGGTGTAGCGCGGCAGCCAGCCGTGGGCGGCGGGACGGGCGTAGCCGGCGAAGGTCTCGCGATAGGGGAACGGGAAGCGGGCGGGCGGCGGCGCGGCCTCGAACGATCCCTTGCGCTGGCCGCGCGTGGTCGACAGCGAATAGATGGCGTTCGGGGTCAGGGTGATCGTGACGGCGCCGTTCTCGACGGCGAGGTCGTCCTGGCGGATGAATTGCTCGGCCGCGTCGCTGCGCCAGACGCACAGGGGCTGGTCGGAAAGCCCGCCGCCGACGGCGATGCGCAGCGTCTGCGGACCCTGCGCGTCCTTGGTCTCGACGATCAGGCTCCAGTCCTCGCCCGGCGACTTCAGCGTCACGTAGGAGCCGTCCCGAGGCAGCATGCCGCAGCCACCGGCGAGATAGGTCCAGCCGACCTGGCTGAACTGGCCGTAGTGGGCGTAGCCCCACAGCGCCTCGCGCACCTTGTAGTGGCCGCTCCACGGCTGGTGGGCGAGGACGGCGGCGGGGTCTTCCGGATAGGGCTCGATCGGATAGACGCCGGCGATGTCGTACCAGTTGACCACCTTGGTCGCGCCGCTGAGGACGAAGTTGTGGTTGAAGGCGCGGACGATGCCGATCGTGCAGTCGAAGCCCTTCAGATAGACGTGGTCCTCGGTGTTCCAGATCGGCTTGCCCATCGCTTTCGCCATGGCCTGCACCTCGGCCGAGGCGTGGCCGTTGGCGTAGAAGACGTGGGCGCCGATGACGTCGATGGCGTCGCGCAGCTGCGGGTCGGCGGCCATGTCGGCGACGAAGTCGAGCTTGTCCTTGGGCCAGTTGTCGAAGGCGTGCAGCTTGACCTTGGCGAAGCCGCGCTGGTTCAGCGCCTGGCGGAAGGCCTTCACGAACGGATAGTCGGCGCCCTTCTCGTTGCGGCAGCCGACGGCGTCCATCTCCAGGCCGTGGACCGAGCGCAGCCCCTCCAGCCACGTGATGTAGTAGTCGATGGTGTCGGCCGACCAGAACTGGCCGCCGCCCAGCCAGCCGGGCGCGCTCCAGGCCGCGCCGTCGAGGCTCAGGGCGGGGTTGCGCTTCCTGGCTTCACGCAGGATCCACCACGTGTAGCCGCGCTCGTAGCTGAGGTCGCCGCGGGCATGCATGTGGCTGGGCATCGAGCCTTGGGTGGAGTTGCCGTCGCCGGGGATCTCGACCAGCAGGGCGCTGACCGAGGCGCCGAATTTCGGCTTGTAGAGCAGGTCGAGGATCTGGCCGCGCTGGGGCTCGGGATAGTCCTTCAGCAGCACCGAGGTGGCGCCGCCGCCATTGACCACGCCGATCCCGTCGAAGCGCGGGCCGCCGGCGTCGCCATGGAGCGTGATGGTGTGAGCGGCTGGCGCGGCGAGGGCGCGGCCGGCGAAGGCGTGGCAGAGGATCGAGGTCGCGCCCAGCAGGTGCAGGCGGCGCGAGAGGTCCGGTCGGCCGGACGGCGGGCGGGGCCCGCGAGACTTCCAGATCGCCATCGGTGAGCCCTGTCGGTCGCGGACCGGCGGGGGCCGGTCGCAGGTACAAGCAAAGGGGGCCCGGAGGGCTCCGCCCCGGCGCGGACGCCGGGGCGGAAGGCAGGCTTAGTTGCGGTAGGTGAAGCCCACCGCAACGCGGGCACCGCCGTAGGACACCGACCACGGGTTGGGCTTGCCGTCGAAGCCGCGGCTGTCCGAACCGACCGACAGGCGGGCGGCGTTCAGCATGTTGCGGGCTTCGGCGTAGATCTCGAAGTTGCGGTTCAGGCGACGCGAGATCTTGGCGTCGAGGTACTCGTACTTCTCCGAGTAGAAGGGCTCGCTCGGGTTGTACGGGAAGCCGACGAAGTTGCCGATGTTGGTGTTCGGCGCGTTACGCACCGGCGAGGCGCTGGTGTTGCCGCACGGCGAGATGCACGACAGCACCCGGTCGCGGGTCTGATAGGCGATGCGGGCCTTGGTGACGCCGTCGTCGTACCAGAACACCAGGTTGGCGAAGTACTTGGACTGGCCGATCGGATCGAGCGCCTCGCCGGTCAGCGGGTCCATGTAGGTGACCGAGTTGTTCGACTTGGTGGTCGAGACGTTGAAGTCCATCCCGGTCTTGCTGAACTTCCAGGGCAGGAAGGTGAAGGCGGTCTTGGCGACGAACTCCCAGCCCGACTGCACGTAGCCCGGACCGTTCTGGTAGGTGGTCATGGCGAAGTCGACGTCGGACAGCTGGCGGTCGGTGCCGGGCACCACCGTGTCGCTGCCGTCGAAGATCGTGCGGTTGTTCTTCAGCGGCACGGCGATGGCGCCGCCGACCCGGACCTTCTGGCGGTAGTAGGCGACGCTGAACGAGGTGTCCTTGTTGGGATACCACTCGAGCGAGGTGTTGTTCTTGGTCGCCTGGTAGGGCTTCAGGTCCGCGTTGCCGAAGGTGCCGCAGCTCATGTCCTGTGACGAGCCGTCGG
This sequence comes from Caulobacter sp. GW821-FHT12A07, assembly GCF_058807655.1. Taxonomy (NCBI): domain Bacteria; kingdom Pseudomonadati; phylum Pseudomonadota; class Alphaproteobacteria; order Caulobacterales; family Caulobacteraceae; genus Caulobacter; species Caulobacter sp. GW821-FHT12A07. Next base: position 515,153 of record NZ_JBXAQX010000001.1, on the reverse strand, counting down.
TCTCGATGACGTCGAGGCGGCGTTCGTCATAGGTGCACGAGCCGCCCGGCCACAGGTACTTCATGGCCGGCGGGGCGACGGTCTTGGCCCAGCTGTAGCGCAGCGCGACCTTGTCCGGGATGGTCCAGAGGACGGCGTTGTACGACGGCAGCCAGCCCGTGTAGGACTTGTTGAGGGTCACCTGCTTGGTGATCGCGCCGGTGCTGACGCCCAGGGCGTTGTTCGGATCGGCCGGGTTGAAGTTGCTGTTCTTCAGCGTGTAGTTCAGCGTGACGTAGCCCGAACCGGCCACCTCGGTCTTGAACATCCGGCTGCCCAGGTTGCCCTTGAGCTCCATGCCGAACGGCAGGTCGTACGCCAGGTCGGCCATCCAGTACCACGAGCTCATGGTCTCTTCGGTGGCGTTGAAGGGCTGGTCGTAGACCTTGCCGTCGCTGGCCGTGCACGACTTGATGCAGCCCAGGTTGTAGTTGGCCGCGCTGGCCAGCTGCGAATAGGCCTTCGGCACGTCGATGCTGTCCCACAGCTCCAGGCCCGAAGTGCCCTCGTAGCCCTTCATGAACGGGCCCGAGTTCTCTTCCAGCGAGTTCTGGTAGATCGAGATCAGCTGCGCCTGGGTCAGGGTCTCGATGCCGTACAGGAAGTTCAGGCCCGTGGTCGGGTTCGGGGCGTAGCCGTAGACGCAGGCGTTGGCCGCGGTGGTGGTCGCCACGTTCTGACAGGCCCGCACGTCGCTGCGCAGGGTCAGGGTTGGCACGAAGACGCCGGTGGTGGGCGAGTAGCCGCCGTTGCCCCAGGATTCAGCCGTGGCGTTGCGGTACAGGGCGCCCACCTTGAAGCGGGTGAACAGCGGCATGTCCGGCAGGTAGGTCAGGTCGAACTTGACCTGGTCTTCGGCGCTTTCAACGAGGCGCGGCGTGAACGACAGGCGATAGGCGTTGCTGTACGACGGCATGCCGACCGCCGTGGGGTTCAGCATCTGCACGAAGTTCGACATGTTGGTCTCGTCGTACGAGGCCGGCGTGTCGATCGTCCAGATGCCGTTCTCCAGCACGCGCATCGTCGCGTTGCCGTAGTTGTAGGAGCGCGACAGGCGGATGTCCTGGCGGCTGTACTTGCTCTCGTTGTGGCCATAGGTCAGGTCGGCCGTGATCGGGCCGTGCTCGTACTTGGCGCCGCCCGACCAGTACTTGGTGTGCCAGTCCTGCTGGTTGTTGATGTGGTCGATATTGACCCCGGCGTTGGTGATGTCGAACTGGGTCAGGTGGTGGTTGCCGTCGACCTGGATCGAGCCCGGCACGATGTTGGCCGCCACGCCGTACAGCGGGAAGGCGTTGTTGGTGACCGCCGTGCCCGGCGTGGTGTCGATCGTGAAGGCGCTGGTCGGCAGGCCCGGCATGTAGATGTAGTAGCCGCCGCCGTTGACGGCGCTCAGCACGTTGGGCGTGCCGGCCGGATAGAAGGTGTTGGTGGTCAGCGAGGTGGTCGTCTGGCCGGTCGAGGCCCCGTACAGGGTGGCGATGCCGCCGCGGGTGCGCTGACGGTTCTCTTCCAGCTGGTCACGGTTGGAGACCTGGTACTTGGCGAAGATCGTCAGGTCGTCGTTGACGCGATAGTCCAGGCGGATGTCCCACGACAGGCGCTCTTCGTACTGCGACCAGTTCTGATCGCGCACCAGGTTGGGCGTGTAGTCGTTCCACTGGTTGAGGCAGCTGATCTGCGAGTTGATCTGGGCCTGCTGGGCCGCCAGGCGGTTGGCGCCGTTGGAGCCGGCGACGATCGTGCCGAGCTGGGCGTCGTTCAGCAGCGGGAAGGCGGCGAGACACTCGGCCTTGGTCTTGGCCGCGGCCGACTTGGTCAGCACGTCGACCGGGGTCGGGGCGTTCCAGAAGCCGCCGCCGGTCAGGGCCCACGAACCGATCGGATCGGTGGCGCCGGTGCCGTTGGCGGTGGCCGGGTTGTAGGTGAAGGTCTTGTCCGGCGAGTTGTCGAAGTCGGCGAAGCGCGTGTAGCCCTGGGCGTTGTTCGAGCCGCCGTTGTTCAGCGAGTGGCTGTCGTTCAGGCGCTTGCTGTAGCTGATGTTGGCGATGACGCCGAGGCGGTCGTCGAGGAACTTGCGCGAGGCGACGACGCCGATTTCCGGCGAGGCCTTCTGCGACAGGGTGTTGCCCGCGGCCGCGCCACGCACCGAGATGTAGGGCTTCTTGAAATCGAGGCCGGTGCGGGTCTGGATCTGGATCGTGGCGCCCAGGCCGCCCGGGGTCATGTCGGCCGTCTGGCCCTTGATGACGTCCAGGCTCTTGATCATTTCGGCGGGGAATTCGCGCAGGTCGGCGCTGCGGCCGTCGCCGCCGCCCACGGCCAGGTTGGCGCCCGAGGCGGCCACGCCCATGCCGTCCAGTTCCACGCGGGTCAGGTCGGCGCCGTTGCCGCGGACGACCACGCCGTCGCCTTCGCCCCAGCCGTTACGCTCGATGGCGACGCCGGCGATGCGCGACATGGCTTCGTTGACGTTGCCGTCGGGGAAGGAGCCGACGTCGTCGGCGACGATGGAGTCCTGGGCGGTGACGCTGCGCTTCTTGCGCGAGATCGACGACTGCTGCGAGGCGCGGGCGCCGACGACGATGGTCTCGACCTGCGTGGGCTCTTCCCGCTGCGCGGCGGTCGGGGCTCCGGCCGACGACGCGGTCTTGATGACTTCCTGCGCCCCGGCGATCTGCGGCGCGATAGCCGCGCTCAAGGCAATGACGGACACAGCAGCGGCCATCTGGCCGCGCGCGCTTAGGCGCTCCATTAGATTTCCTCCCGATGTATTTTATTTGGTCGAGGGCCCCTCAGCCCTCGCCGGACTTTGCAAGTCCGTTCATGCCCCCCGTGGTCACGCCTGCACGCGACCGGGCCGGCCTAGGGCGGTCCCGCCCTTGGTCTGAAAGCCATTGTTCCCTCTCCCCAGCCCTAGTGGGTGAACTTGGCCAGTCCCAATATGTTCGGGCCAGTTCCACTATGTGGCATGACCACTTCATTACATACCGGAGATATTTTGGCAAGAATTGATATTATCAATGTGACGAGAACTGTGGCCGAAAGGGCGCATTTTGGAGCGCCGTCGCCACAGGGCGTTGAGAGCTTTTCCGTTGAAAATTAGGGACTTGAGCGCTTGTGCGGAGCCGCCGCCCGGCGCGTTGCGCTACGCCAAGGCGGACGCGAAATCCGCCGCATTGTCGCCGCATGTTTCATGAACGCCACGTATTCGCGCCGCGCGGCACGACTCGCGGCCTGACCACCTGCGCCGCTGAAATCTTAGAGCGGAGCGACAAAGGGGAGGTGGCGGTCCAGGAGGGACTCGAACCCCCGACCTTCGCTTTAGGAAAGCGCTGCTCTATCCTGCTGAGCTACTGGACCGTGCGGCATGGCGCGGACCGGGTGCATAGCGCATGTTGCGGCGGGTGCGAAGCCCGGGCGAGGCGACGGCGCGGCTGATTGTCGCAAGTAGAGCGTGTGCGGGCGCCTGGCCTTGGCAAACGGTAGCGCTACAAAGCCTTGATCTCCCTCGGCTGTCGGTCGGCGCAAGGACTCTGTTAACCTTCCCGGCAACCGGGAGTAATCCTGTGCGGCGCCACGCCTCTTGTTGTTGTCCCCCCGACGCGTGCTAGGTTTGGGCGCAAGTAGCCCCGCGAGCGTCAAATCCTTATGCTGGACATGGCCGAACACGACTTGTCGGGCGGTGAAGACGATTCTGCGCTGCTGACTCTGGTCGAGACGATCGAGGAGCTGTCGGCGACGCGCACGATCGACGAGGTGGCCGCCGTGGTCCGCTCGTCCGCGCGCCGGATCTCCGGCGCGGACGGCGTGGCCTTCGTGCTGCGCGACAACGACTGCTGCTGGTACCTGGACGAAGACGCCATCGGCCCGCTGTGGAAGGGCAAGCGCTTCCCGCTGACCGCTTGCATCTCGGGCTGGGCGATGCTGAACCGCCAGACGGTGGTGATCCCCGACATCTACCAGGACGACCGGATCCCGCACGACGCCTACCGGCCGACCTTCGTCAAAAGCCTGGTGATGACGCCGGTGCGCACCCGCGATCCGATCGCGGCCCTGGGCGCTTACTGGGCCAAGGAACATACGCCGCCGCCGGAGATCGTCGCCAAGCTGCAGGTCATGGCCCGCGCCACGGCCGCGGCTCTGGAGAGCGGCCGGCTGCACGCCTCGCTCAACAAGGAGCTGGAGCGGCGCACCTTCCTGATGCGCGAGCTGGATCACCGGGTGAAGAACACCCTGGCCTCGGTGCAGTCGATCGCCAGCCAGACCCTGCGCACGGCGACCTCGCCGGCGGCGTTCAACGAGTCGTTCGAGTCGCGCCTGCTGGCCCTGTCGCAGGCCCACGAGCTGCTGACCAAGCAGGCCTGGGGCAAGGCCCACCTGCGCGAGATCCTGGCCGCCGCCATGCGCCCGTTCGGCGGGCTGGAGGACGGCCGTTTCGTGGTCGAGGGGCCGCCGATCGAGATCACGCCCGAGGCGGCCGTGGCCGTGCACATGACCCTGCACGAACTGATCGTCAACGCGGCCAAGTACGGGGCGCTGTCGGCTCCGGAAGGAAAGGTGTTCGTCTCCTGGCGCGTCGAGGACGCGGGCGGACTGCACCCGACCTTCGCCCTGGAATGGCGCGAGCGCGGCGGCCCGACCGTCGTGGCCCCGGCGCCCGGCGGCGAGGGCTTCGGCTCGCGGCTGATCCGGCGCGGCCTGTCGCGCGATCTGGGCGGTTCGGCGCTGCTGGACTTCGCCCCCGAAGGCCTGGTCTTCACCTTCCGCGCTCCGTTGTCGCAAAGGCTGGCGGCGGCATGAACGGGCGGCGGATCATGATCGTCGAGGACGAGGCCCTGGTGGCCATGATGGTCGAGGACCTGCTGACGGATCTCGGCTGCGAGGTTTCCGGCTCGTTCGGGGCCGTGGGCGAGGCCCTGGCCTATCTCGACGACGACAAGCCCAGCCTCGACGGCGCGGTGCTCGACATCAACATCGGCGGCGAGATGGTGTTTCCCGTGGCCGAGGCGCTGCGGGCCAAGGGCGTGCCCTTCGTCTTCGCCACCGGCTACGGCGCCCTGCCGCGCAAAGGCTTCGAAGACGTCACCGTGCTGGCCAAGCCGATCAATTTCGGTCACCTGCGCGACGCCGTGCACGGGTTCGGCCACGCGGCCTGACGCCGCCCCGAAAAAGCCGCGCTTGGGCGAGCCGATATCGCTCGCCATGACCCGCAAGATCCTTACCGCCGCCGTGATCGGCGCCCTGAGCATGGGCGTGCTCGCCGCTGAGGCCCAGCCGCTGCGCAACCACATGCGCGAGCGTATCGCCCAGCGCCTGCAGGAAAAGCGCGCGGAAGAGGAGCGGCCGGTCGACCTGCAGGCCATCGCGCCGGGCGCCCGCAAGCTCACCGAGGCCTATGGGACGGCCAAGGGCCAGGCGATCGACGTCTATATTCCGCCGGGCGCGCAGGACGCGCCGGTGATCGTCATGGTCCACGGCGGGGCGTGGAAGATCGGCGACAAGGCCAATGTCGGCTCGATCGAGAACAAGCTGAAATACTGGCTGCCCAAGGGCTACGTGTTCGTCAGCGTCAACTACCGCCTGTTGCCCGAGGCCATGGCCTACGAGCAGGCGCAGGACGTGGCGCTGGCCCTGCGGCGGGTGCAGGACCATGCCGTCGAGTGGGGCGCCAGCGACCGGCGGATCGTGCTGATGGGCCACTCGGCCGGGGCGCACATCGTGGCCCTGCTGTCGTCGAAGCCCGAGATGGTCGGCAAGCCCTGGGCCGGCACGGTGGTGCTGGACTCGGCGGCGATGAAGGTCGCGTCGGTGATGGACGGTCGCCACCCGGGTTTCTACGACGAGGCGTTCGGCAGCGATCCGGCCGGCTGGGCCAAGGTCTCGCCGATGGACCAGTGGACGCCGGCGGCCGTGCCGATGCTGGTGGTCTGCTCGACGAAGCGTCCCGACAAGCCCTGCGACGACGCCAGGGCGTTCCAGGCGCAGGTGGAGAAGGCCGGTCAGGCGATGCCGGTGTTGCCGCAGGACCTCAGCCACGCCGACGTCAACCGGACACTGGGCCTGCCGGGGGCTTATACGCAGGCGGTGGAGGCTTGGATCAAGCAGCGGGCGGGGCGCTGATGGTTCACCTTCTCCCAGAGGGAGAAGGAGGGGCCCGCGCCGCAGGCGTGGGAGGATGAGGGGTTACGAGGCCGGCCGGCGTGCCGGTTCGATCGCGGGCCATGCGATGAGGGTGTAACCCCTCACCCTCCCACCGCTTCGCGGCGGGCCCCTCCCTCTCCCTATGGGAGAGGTTTCTCTAGCCCGGCTCCCCGTAGACGATCCCGCGTCCGTCCGTGCCGACATAGACCCGGCCGTAGACGCGCATGTCGGCGGCCAGGCAGCGGAAGCGGCGGCCGTATTCGTGGCGGGGGTCGTTGACGCGGACCCAGCTCCTGCCTTCGTCGTCCGAGCGCCAGATGGCCTTCACCCCGTCCTTGCGGCCGATGGCGAAGAGAGCAGGCCAGGGCTTGCCGGGCGGCGAGGCGCCGAGGTCGAGCTGGTCGACCTGCACGCCGCCGTCGATCCGCGTGAAGCGCGCGCCGCCGTCGGTGGAGCGGAAGAGGCCCTGGGTGGAGACGAACCACAGATGGCCGGCCTGGCCGGGCGCGGCCTTCAGCGGCCAGGGGATCTCGCGCCAGGTCACCTGGTCGGCCGACAGGTCGGCGGGCAGGCCGCGCACCGGGGCTTCGACGAAGCTGGCGCCGGCGTCGGTGCTGAGGAAGCGCTTGCCGGTCTGAAGGTCGATGGCGGTGAAGCGCCTGGGATCGACGCGGTCGGGCACGGGGCGCACCCAGGCCGGCAGGCCCTTGCTGGCTTGCCAGGTCGCGCCTTGGTCGCGGGTGATCTGGGCCTGGGCGGTCATGACCATGAACACGCTCCCGTCGGCGTTGACGACGATGGCGGCGTCGTCGTGCGGGTCGGGACCGCGCCGGCCCTGGCCGGGCGGCGGCGGAGCGCTGCCGATGCGCGGCGCGGTCATCGGCGCCCAGCTGCGCCCGTGGTCGCCGGACCAGGCCAGGGTCGGGCCGCCGTGGCGCTGGTGCGGCGTGCCGCTACGGACGACGATGGCGGGTTTGCGGCCCGCGTAGTCGATGAAGTTGGTGTTGCCGAACACCGGGGTGGTGAACTGGTCGGTCGGCGAGACGGACAGGTCGTCGTGCACGAAGCCGGAGATGTCGCCGAAACCGCTGAGCAGTTGCGGACCTTCGGGCAGGCTGGCCAGGGTGATGATCGCCGTCTGCTCGATGCCCTCGACCCATGGGAACCAGGTGGTCGGGCGGCCGGCGGCGGCCTTGGTGAACTCGCGGGTGGCGTAGATGGTCGCGCCGGTGGTGTAGCAGGCGAAGTCGGGGTCGAACGGATCGATGGCCAGACCCGCCATCCACCAGCCGAAGTCGGCCTCCGGCTCGCCCCAGTGCAGGAAGGGCGTGGTCGTCACGTCGCGGCGGGCGTCGGGATAGAGGTCGGTCCAGGTCGCGCCGTGGTCGGTGGAGCGCCACAGGGTGTCGTGCGGGTTCCAGCGGTTGAGGCTGGTCACCGCCACCGCGCCGCCTCCGTCCACCGCCACGCCCATGAAGCCGCCGCCGCGCTGGGCCTGCGGCTTGGCGGGCGTGACCTCGGTCCAGGCGTTGTTCGCCGTGTCGAGCCGCCAGACCGCGCCGTCGGCCACGTTCGACGGGCCGATACCGCTGGAATAGGTGACGTAGAGCCGGCCCTCGCGATCCAGCGCCGCCTTGCAGGCCAGATAGGCGTGCGGGGCGGGGATCGGCTTCCAGCTGGCCCCACCGTCGTCGCTGCGCCACAGGTGATGCTCGGAGGGATCGGCGACGCCGACGAAGAGCGTTTTCGACCCCTGGCCCGGCTGGCCGCTGCGGGGATCGAAGATCACGAACGACAGGCCGCCGTGCGTGGGGGCGGGGCGGGCGTTGAGGCCCAGGCCCGGCAGCGGGAAGCTGGCGGACTTGCCCCAGGTCGCGCCCCGGTCGCGGCTGACCTGCAGGCCGTCGTGGCGCGAGGCGAAGTACAGGGTGCGGGTGTCGTTGGGATCAATGGCCAGGCGCTCGCCCAGGCCGCGGCCGTCCTCGTTGCCGCCCATGCGGAAGGGGACGGGGATCACGGTCCAGTCGGTCCCGCGGTTCTCCGAGCGCAGGATGGCGGCCGGATCGGGCCGGCCCATGCCGCAGGCCAGGTAGACGATGTTGGCGTCGAGCGGATCGGTCGCGACGCTCTCGACGCCCTGCCAGCTGCCCTGGGCCTGATCGTCGAGCAGCGGGATCCAGCGGCTTTCCGAGGCCTGCCAGCGATAGGCCCCGCCCATGTCGGAGCGCAGATAGGCCAGGCCCTTTTCGACCGGACTGAATACGACGCCGGGCACGAAGCCGCCGCCGCCGACCCGCACGTTGCGCCAGCGATAGGGCAGGGCGCGCGTCGCCGCGTGGGCGGCGGCTCCAAAAGGCAGCGCTGTCATCGCCGTGCCGAGAAGCAGGCCCTGGAGGGTTTCGCGGCGGCTCGGGGCTGAAGTGAACGACATGGCGACCCTAATGCGAAGCGTAGTTTTCCCGTGATCTCGCATGAGCCGAGACCGTTTCGCCAGCCACAATTGTTAGCGCTAACCAAGCTCTACCGACGCGCGCCGTGGCCGAAAGGACGCAGCCTGAATGCAAATGCGAATCCATTGCATCCTGAGGTTTGACAGCCCCGGACCCGGCGCCTATGCGCTCTTGCGACTTATTCTTGATTGCACGAGCGCCCCAGATGTCCCGATCCCTTCGCGCCTTCCTCCTCGCCGCGGCCATGAGCCCGGCCCTGCTGGCCGCCGCCCACGCGGCCGAGGCCCCGGCCGCCGACGGCGCGGCCGACAACCTGGACGGCGTGGTGGTGACCGGCGCCAAGACCCGCACCTCGGCGGTGACGGGCCTGGACATGAGCCTGCGTGAGACGCCGCAGTCGGTGACCATCATCGACGGCGCGACGATCCACGACTTCGCCCTGACCAACATCAACGACGTGCTGGCCCTGACCACCGGCGTCAACGTCGAGAAGGTCGAGACCGACCGCACCTATTACAACTCGCGCGGCTTCGACATCACCAACTTCCAGGTCGACGGCGTGGGGCTGCCGCTGATCTGGGGCATCCAGTTCGGCGAGCTCGACACCGTGCTGTTCGACCGCGTCGAAGTGGTGCGCGGCGCCAACAGCATGATGACCGGCACCGGCAACCCGTCGGCCACCGTCAACTACGTGCGCAAGCGCCCGACCGCCGAGTTCCAGGCCAACGCCGCCCTGCAGTACGGCTCGTGGGACTCCAAGCGCCTCGAGGCCGACGTCTCGGGTCCGCTGAACGAGAGCGGCACGCTGCGCGGCCGGCTGATCTACGCCAACGAGGACCGCGACTCCTATCTCGACCACTACAAGGTCAACCGGAACGTCTACGCCGCCCTGCTGGCCTGGGACGTGACCGACAACACCACGGCCACCTTCGGCTGGTCGATGCAGGACAACCGGGCGTCCGGCGTCCTGTGGGGCGCCCTGCCGCTGACCTACAGCGACGGCAGCCTGATCAATTACGACGTCTCGTCCTCGACCTCGGCCGACTGGACCTATTGGGACGTGCGCGACCAGACCGCCTTCGCCGAGGTCGAGCATCGCCTCGACAACGGCTGGCGCCTGAAGGCCATCGCCACGGCCAAGCGCTTCGAGGAGCACGCCAAGCTGCTCTACGCCTACACCGGCGCGGACGGCATCGACCCGACGACGGGCCTGGGCGTCTACGGCATGGCGGGCGTCTATCCGTCGATCTATGAGAGCTACACCCTGGACGCCTACGCCTCGGGTCCGTTCCAGGCCTTCGGCCGCGAGCACCAGCTGGTGGTCGGCGGCCAGGTCTCGCGTTCGGAAGGGCACGAGTACGAAGACTTCTCGAGCGACTCGATCGTCTATTCGTCGGTCTCGAGCTGGGGCTCGACCCAGCCGGCCGAGCCGAGCTTCCCCGGCGCCTATCTGTCGGCCAACGAGACCACCAAGCTGGCCCGCTTCTACGCCGGCGCCCATCTGAGCGTAACCGACAAGCTGAAGCTGGTGACCGGCTTCAACGCCCTGAAGCTGAAGGCCTACGGCTTCTCGTACGGGGCCGACATGGCCCGCGACGAAAGCAAGGTCAGCCCGTACCTCGGCGCGGTCTACGACCTGAACAAGAATGTCTCGCTCTACGCCAGCTACACCGACATTTTCAATCCGCAGTCGGAGGTCGACTCCACCCGCGCCAAGCTCGCCGCCGTGCACGGCAAGAGCTACGAGGCCGGGGTCAAGAGCGAGTGGTTCGACGGTCGCCTGTACGTGACCGGCTCGGTGTTCAAGGCCGTGCAGAACGGCCTGGCCGCCTGGGCCGGCTATTTCACCGACGGCAAGAGCTACTATTCGGCTCAGGACACCGAATCCAAGGGCTACGAGATCGAGGCCAGCGGCCGCATCACCGACAACTGGCGCGTCGGCGCCGGCTGGACGTCGCTGGAGATCGAGGACACGGCGACCGGCGCCGACGCCCGCATCTTCCTGCCGCGCAAGACGCTGAAGGCCTCGACCACCTACAGCGTGCGGTCGCTGCGCAACCTCAAGCTCGGCGCCGCCGTGCGCTGGCAGGACGAGATCACCACCGACGCCGCCGACGTCACCCAGGACGCCTATGCGGTGGTCGACCTGATGGCGGGCGTCGACGTCACCGACCGCATCCGCGGCACGCTGAACCTCAAGAACGTCGGCGACGAGAAGTACCTCAACAGCCTGATGTGGGGGCAGGCCTACTACGCCGCCCCGCGCAGCGTGTCGGTTCGCCTGGACTATCGCTTCTAATAATCGTTATTAAGAGAGGCGAGGCGGCCGGTCGATGGCCGCCTCGCCCTTGATGTTTGTTTTCGAGCCTTTCAGCCGCCTCGCATGGCGCGGAACCGAAGGGCTCCGGGAGGCCGGATGGACGCGCGCAATCTGGAAACACCTTACGCGCCGGACGTCACGCCGGTCCCGCAGCCGCCCGCGGCCTCGGTGGCCAAGGCCGTGCGCGCGGCCGTGCGGCCGACCCTGACCTTCGTCCACCGCTGGGTGGGCCTGTTCATCGCCGGCTTCCTGTTCATCTCGGGCGTCACCGGCGCGGTGATCTCGTGGGACCACGAGCTGGACGACGTCCTCAATCCGCACCTGATGCACGCCCGGACCGATGGTCCGGCCCTGCCGACCCTCGACATCGTCAAGCAGGTCGAGGCGCGCGATCCCCGGGTGATCGTCTCCTACTTCCCGCTGACCGCCGAGCCGGGCGAGACCCTGGCCATCGGCGTCGACGCCCGCCAGGACCCCAAGACCGGCAAGCACTACGAGCTGGGCTACAACCAGGTGTTCATCGACCCGGCGACCGGCGTCGAGCAGGGCCGGCGCGAGTGGGGCGCGGTGTGGCCGATCACCACCGAGACCTTCGTCTCGTTCCTCTACATCCTGCACTACACCCTGCACATTCCCGAGTTCTGGGGGATCGACCGCTGGGGCGTCTGGCTGCTGGGCGGGGTCGCGGTGCTGTGGACGCTGGACTGCTTCGTCGGCTTCTACCTGACCCTGCCGGCCAGCCCGACCAATGGCCGCAAGCCCGCCAAGAGCTTCTGGAGCCGCTGGAAGCCGGCCTGGCAGATCAAGACCAAGGCCAGCGCCTACCGGATCAATTTCGACATCCACCGGGCCTTCGGCCTGTGGCTGTGGGGCGTGCTGTTCGTGGTGGCCTTCACGGCCTTCTCGCTGAATCTCTACAGCGAGGTGTTCTATCCGGTGATGTCGAAGATCTCGAAGGTCTCTCCGACCCCGTTCGACACCCGCGTGCCGACCAGCCACGACAACCCGATCCTGCCCAAGCAGACCTATGAGGCGATCATCGCCAAGGCCAGGACGGACGCGGCCGCGCGCGGTTTCACCGCCCCGGTGGGCGGGGCGTTCTACTCGCCGCACTACGGCGTCTACGGCGTGGCCTTCCACAAGGTGGGCGACGACCACGGGGCCGGCGGCGTGGGCCCGCCCTACCTCTATTACGACGGCGCCGACGGCCGCTATCTGGGCGAGCGCCTGCCTTGGAAGGGCACGGCCGCGGACATCTTCGTCCAGGCCCAGTTCCCGCTGCACTCGGGCCGGATCCTCGGCCTGCCGGGCCGCATCCTGATCTCGCTGACCGGCCTGGTCGTGGCCGCGCTCAGCGTCACCGGCGTGGTCATCTGGCTGAAGAAGCGCCGGGCGCGGGTGCTGCGCAGGAAGCCGGCGTAAGGGTTCAGCAGGCCGTGTGGCCGCTCCGCGTCCAGGCGGCCGAGGCTTCGGCCAGGGCGCGGACGACCTCCAGGTCCACGTCGGCCAGGCGCTTGACGTAGATGCAGGAGACGGCGGAGCGGTGCTTGCCCAGCTTCGCCAGCAGGGCCTCGCGTTCGGGGAAGTCCGAGGCGAAATAGAGCACCAGCTCGGTCTTGCGCGGCGAGAAGCCGAGCAGAGGCCAGTCCATCGGCTTGGCGCCGCCGGTCGAATAGGACCCGAAGCCGACGATCGAAGGCCCCCACATCACCGCCGGCGCGCCGGCGACCTCGGCCAGCAGGGCGCGGATGGCCTGCGCGTCGGCCCGGCGTGCAGGCGGCGAAGCGGCCAGGAAGTCGTCGACGCTGGCGTCCGTCGGGCGGGTCTTGGGTTCGGCCATGGCGAAGACTCCGGTGCGGCCGATCGAGATTGAGCGCGATCGGATCTGCTGCCAAGCTGGCCATTAGGCGGAGCGGCAGGGGGAGCTTCATGCTGATGCGATTGGCGACTGTGGCGCTGGCCGGCCTGGTGCTTTCGGCGTGCGCCTCCGACGGCTGTCCGCCCGGACAGCGCAAGGCGAGCCGCATCGTCGGCTACGAGACGTTCGCGGACGACGGCGGCGCTACCATCGTCGCCAATATCTGCGTGCCCAAGCGCCCTGGTCCGGCCCCCAACGAAAAACGCCCCCGGTGAACCGGGGGCGTCTTCGAAGACGTCGTCGTTGAGGCGGAAGCCTCAGGCGGCGGTCTTGATCAGCGACTTGGTCAGGATGCCGATGGCGGCTTCGCGGTCGATGCGCTCGATGGCGGCGACTTCGCGGGCCATGCGGTCCAGGGCCGATTCATAGAGCTGACGCTCCGAATAGGACTGTTCCGGCTGGTTTTCGGCGCGGTGCAGGTCGCGGACCACCTCGGCGATCGACACCAGGTCGCCCGAGTTGATCTTGGCTTCGTATTCCTGGGCGCGACGCGACCACATGGTGCGCTTCACGCGGGCGCGGCCCTTCAGGGTGGTCAGGGCCTGATTGACGACGTCGCCTTCGGCCAGCGGGCGCAGGCCGGCGGCCTTGGCCTTCTTGGTCGGGACGCGCAGGGTCATCTTTTCGTGGTCGAAGGTGATGACGTAGACTTCGAGCGACATCCCGGCCACTTCCTGGGTCTCGATGCCCTGGATCGTCCCCACGCCGTGGGCGGGGTAGACGACGTGATCGCCGACCGAGAATTCCAGACCGCTCTTGCTCATTCGTTCGTCCTCATAAAATTGGGCTCGCGCCCAAAACGCCGTTTCCAAGCATCCCAAAAAGCGATAGCAACCCGTCCGTCGGAGAGGCGGGGCCAAGTCGGATCAGGATTTGGAGTGTCTCTTAAGTCACCCTTCGCCTTCGATCGGGCGAGCCGTTGAACGGCTGTCGTCTTCCACCAGACATGCGGGTGCGAGGGCGCATCCGTCACGTCGGAAGCGACAATAGCATAAAATTCAGCCTCATGAAAGGCTTGCGACCCGGCATGGGGTCGCGACGGCTGTAAACCGGCCTCTAGAGCCTGCCAGATTTGGATGGAAACCATCCAAATCTGATCAGCAGGCTCTAGATTCAAACATGTGGAGCGCGCCCGGGCGGGTTAGCCGCGCACACCTAACCCTGGCGCGCTCTGAAACGGGGATTCAGGCCCGGATCAGGAGCCCTTGCCGGGCTTTTCGCTGAAGTACTTCTCGAACTTGCCGGTCTCGCGCTCGAAGTCGGCGCGGTCGGCCGGCGGCTCGCCCTTGACGGTGATGTTCGGCCAGACCTTGGCGTAGTCGGAGTTGATCCGCAGCCACTTGCCGTCGGCCTCGTCCTCGGTGTCCGGCTTGATGGCGTCGACCGGGCATTCCGGCTCGCAGACGCCGCAGTCGATGCATTCGTCCGGATTGATCACGAGGGTGTTTTCGCCCTCGTAGAAGCAATCCACCGGGCACACCTCGACGCAGTCCATGAACTTGCAGCGGATGCAGGCGTCGGTGACGATGTAGGTCATCGGAACTTGGCGGCTTTCTGGGACGGACGGACGTAACGCGGCCGCGTTTTCGGAGCGACGGGCGTGAATGTCAATGCGGCGCGGTGCGCGGCGGGGCCAGGATTTCTGACGACGCCGACAGACGGGCGCCCGCGAGCGGCGCTTTGAGCACGCTTTGTCGGGCTTCCGACAATGAAGAACGGGGTTCGTCGAAAGATACCAATTCTTATGGAAGGCGTTTCACTGTGTAGTTGAGGATACGCCGCACAACAACGTCGGGAAGCCGACACCTGAATGACCAGCATGGCCCTGAAGACCGCTCCGCCGGCGAGCGCGGAGGACATCAATGCGCAGCTGCGGCTTCGAATGGCCTCGTTCGAGGCCTTCGTCGCGCATGCGCCGTTCGCGGCCGCGCTGATCGATCGTTCGGGCCGGCTGGCCGCCGTCAGCGCCGAGTGGCGCGACGAGGACCTGACCCCCGACCTGGCGCCGGGCGAGCCCTTCGCCCGCTGCCTGATGAACCTTGAGGACGTCGAGAGCCTGGAGCGCTGCCTGGCGTCCGGTGAGCCGTTCTCGCGCTACAGGGCCCAGGTGGTGGAGGGCGCCCAGCGGATCTGGCGCAGCGAGTTCGCCGCCTGCCGCAGCGACGAGGGCATCATCTTCGCCGTCATCGTCACCGCCCGCGACGTCACCGGCTACGCCCAGACCGCGCTGCGGGCCGAGCGCAACGAGCAGCGGCTGAAGCTGGCGCTCGAGCTCGACGACCTGATGGTGCGCGAGGTCGATCTGAAGACCGGCGAGGTCTACGTCTCGGGCACTTGCCCCGAGCTTGAGAAGTGGTGCCTGTTCGACGCCGATCCGCTGGAGATCGTGCACGAGGAGGACCGCGAGCGCATGGCCCAGATCATGCGCGCCCGCCGCGACGGCGAGGCGGCGGTGTTCGAGTTCCGGCTCAATCGCGACGACGGCATCGAGACCTGGGTGCGCTCGGTCGGCAAGCGCTTCGTCGGCGGCGACGGCAAGCCCGAGCGGCTGGTCAACCTGTTCAAGGACATCACCGACCGTCGCCGGCAGACCGAGGCCGTCGAGAACCTGGCCTTCCGCGACCCGCTGACCAGCCTGCCCAACCGCGCCTATTTCCAGCGCAAGTTCCAGGAGGCGGTCGACGCCTCGGAGATGGCCGGCGAAATCTTCGGCCTGATCATGATCGACGTCGATCACTTCAAGGACATCAACGACACCCTGGGCCACGACGCGGGCGACGCCCTGCTGCGGCGGTTGGCCGACGTGCTGCGCCACGCGTTCCGGGCCGGCGACACGGTGGCCCGCCTGGGCGGCGACGAGTTCGCGGTGATCCTGCGCGGCCTGCACGGCGAGGGCGACATGCTGCGGCCGATCAAGGCCCTGCAGGAGCTGCTGCGCCAGCCGATCCAGCACGCCGGCCGCAGCTTCTCGGTCAGCGCAAGCATCGGGGCGGCGCTGCACGGCGACCCGGACGCCGACCCCAGCCACATCTTCAAGAACGCCGACATCGCCCTCTATCGGGCCAAGGACGAGGGCCGCAACCGTTCGATCCTGTTCGACCCGTCGATGCGCTCGGCCCTGGAGCAGCGGCTGGAGCTGCTGCGCGACGTGCGCGCGGCGATCGAGGCCGACGAGTTCATCCTCTACTACCAGCCGGTGATCGACCTGGAGAGCGGCAGCGTGGCCGGCTTCGAGGCGCTGATGCGCTGGGCTCACCCCGAGCAGGGAATCCTCACGCCCGACCGCTTCATGCCGGCCTTCGAGGACCAGGATCTGTCGCTGAAACTGGGTGACGTGGCCTTCGAGACGGCGCTGAAGCAGATGCGGGCCTGGCTGGACGCCGGGATCGAGTTCGGCCGGGTGGCGGTCAACATCTCGGCGGCCCAGTTCCGCTCCGGCCGTCTGGCCGAGGAGGTGCAGGAGCGCCTGGCCCGCTGGGGCGTGCCGTGCGACCGCCTGACCATCGAGGTCACCGAGCACGTCTATATGGGCTGGGCCTCGGACGTGGTCAGCGACACGGTGCGCAAGCTGCACGCGGCCGGGGTGATGATCGCGCTCGACGATTTCGGCACCGGCTACGCCAGCCTGGCCAACCTGCGGCAGTTCCCGATCGACCGGCTGAAGATCGACAAGGGCTTCGTCCAGAACGCCGAGGACGCGGCGATCGTGAAGGCGGTGATCACCCTGGGTTCGTCGATGGGCATGAAGGTGGTGGCCGAGGGCGTCGAGGACCTGGCCCAGCTGGAAGCCCTGGCCACCTATGGCTGCGACCAGGTGCAGGGCTACCACTTCAGCCGCCCGATGCCGCCCGAGAAGGTGCCGGGCTTCGTGGACGGGTTTTCGATCTGAAGTTATCCACAGGGATGCGGTTTTCCCTTCTCCCATAGGGAGAAGGAGGGGCCCACGCCGCAGGCGTGGGAGGATGAGGGGTTTCAGCGGTTGAGGGTGTAACCCCTCACCCTCCCACCGCTTCGCGGCGGGCCCCTCCCTCTCCCTATGGGAGAGGTTATCCCCGTGGTTGACCGCTTCGGTCTCAATAAATTCAATCGCTTACAAGAAAACGCACGTTTCCTGTCCCCGGCCTTCGGACCGGCCTCATGCTGTTGGTCATGAGCGAACAGACCTCCCGCGCCTGGTGCGCGAAGATCCAGCAGCGGCTGATGGCGGCGATGGATGACCTGTGGGCGGCGATGGAGGACGGCCTCGATCGCGAGGCCTTCCGCAAGGCGTCGGAAAAGGTGCGGCTGCTGGGCCAGATGGCCGCGACGGTGCGCAAGATCGTCGTGGCCCTGCCGCCAGAGCGCGCGGCGCGGCCGACGGGCGGCTGGCCGCTCGTCATGGAGCCCGAGGCCGTCCCGCCGAGGCCCGAGCGCAAGATCGATGCGCTGAAAGGCGGCGCGCGCGGACGGCTATGAGATCCTCCCCCTCTGGGGGAGGTGGCCCGAAGGGCCGGAGGGGGGCCGTTTTCAGCTTCCGCAACGCTAGCCGGCTTCGCGCCGCTTCCCTCTCCGTCCGCTTCGCCGACACCTCTCCCTTCTGGGAGAGGGTTTCCAATCCTCATTTCTTGCCCAGGTCCATCTTGCTGATCCGGCCCTGGTCGACGGCCCAGACCTCGTTCGGCCCGGTGCCCACGGCGATGGGCAGCTTGTAGAGCAGGCTGAGGAAGGCGTGGGTCTCGACGGGCGTCGGGGAGACCAGATGGGTGGCGAAGACCATGACCGGCTGCTGGCCGGCCTTGGCCTTGGGCCGTTCCATCAGCAGGCACGACATCGACAGGGCGTCGACCCGGGTGACGGTCTTGCCGTCGGCGGCGACGCTGACGCGGTAGTGGCCGCCGACCGGGATCGCGCCCGCGGCCGGAGACGGCGCCAGCAGCCAGACGATGAAGCCGTCGCCCTGCGGATCGCGGACGATGGCGGTGTTGTAGCCGGGGCGGCAAGCGGCGGGCTGGGCGGCGATGGCGGCCGCGCGAGCCGAGAAGCTCAGGCGCTCTTCGTCGGTCAGCTTGCGGTCGGCCGGTTCGGTGACGGGGCCGGCGCCCTTGCCGTCGACCACCACGTCGTAGCCGATCTCCAGGCCGGCGCCCTTGTCGCGCAGGAAGCGGACCGTGGCCGTCTTGCCGTCGTCCTCGACCAGCCAGCCCTTGAGGCCCGCGCCCTGCAGGTCGGGCACTTTGTCGCCCAGGGCGTCGCTGGCCAGCCAGGCGGCGATGTCCTGGCGATAGATGGCGCGGCCGAAGGCCTCGATCTGCGGCAGGTCGAAGGCGCGGATCGGCGTCGGGGGCTTGGCGGGCTTGCCGGAGGGCGGGGCGGCGGGCTGGGCGTGGGCGACGCCGGTGAGCAACAGGGCCAGGCTGACGGCCACGGCCGAACGGAACGACGCCACGCGAATTACTCCCCCGGATGAAACTCCACCGAAGGTAGCGGATGCGTGGCCGGCGTCTATGGCGAAGGTTGGGGGCGTTGGTTTGATCCCTCTCTCTTTGAGAGAGGGAGGGGCCCACGCCTTAGGCGTGGGAGGGTGAGAGGTAACAAACTCACCGAATGGAACGCGGTCGCCCGGCGGTGGGCGGTGTGTATTCGGGGCTCGGCCAGAAAGCGCGGGCGAGCGTGCCCTGGATCTTCCTGCTGGCGGTGAAACCTCTCACCCTCCCACCGCTTCGCGGCGGGCCCCTCCCTCTCTCTATGAGAGAGGGGACGTTGAGCTACCCCTCCACCGCCTCGTACAGCCCCCGGGCCTCGGTCGCGGGGCCGCGGCGTTCGCCGCAGTCGAGGACGCGGACGTTCACCAGCCGGCCGCCGATGGCGAAGACCAGGACGTCGCCGGCCTTCAGCGTTCGGGAGGGCTTGTCGACGCGGGTTTCGGGCGAGCCGGCGCGGGTCAGGCGGATGCGGCCTTCGTCGACGAAGCGGGCGGCCATCGAGCGGGTCTTGAAGAAGCGGGCGCGCCACAGCCAGACGTCGGCGCGGCAATGCTCCGCATGGTGCTCCCCGTGATGGGCGTCGTGGTGCGCGTCGTTCATGAAGCGACCTGGTCGCGCGGGGCGGCGATCGCCGGCTTGCGGCGGCGGGGCTTCTTACGGCGCGCCGACGGAGCCGGAGGCGGCGGCTCGGTCAGCTTGGCCAGGGCGGCGAACGGCGAGTCCGGGCGGGCCTGGACCGGCTTGGGCTCCAGCCGCTGGGCGCCGCGGCGCTTCCAGACGATCGGGGCGTCGGGCTTGGCGCGCACGGCCGGGGTGTAGTCGAGCGAGCGCAGCACCGACGAGGCCTCGGCCGCGCTCCAGCCCAGGGTTTCGAGCGCGGCCGGGGTCAGCACCACGCCGCCTGGGCGCTGTTCGGCGCGCAGCAGGGCGTCGAGCTTTTCCAGGGTCTCGACCGGGACCAGGTGCTTGCCGGCGACGCGCAGGCCGCTGGCCGCCAGGGTGCGCGGCGGCGGCAGGGGCGAGGGCAGGGCGCTCAGGCCGACGAGCGGGCCGCGCCAGCCGCCGGGGTCCAGGGCGCGAGCGCAGGCGATGGCTTCCGAGCGCAGCACGCCCGGCGAATAGAGCGAGAAGGCGCCGATGCGGACGCCCAGGCTCTTGAGCGTGCGGCGCTCGGCCTGGCTGAGCGCCTTCAGTTCCGGATCGAGCGGACGCTTGTCGAGCACGCCGCCGGCCTCCAGCAGGCGGTGGGCGACGCCGCGCGGCAGGCCGCGCAGCTCGCCGCCGGCCAGAGCCTGCTGCAGCTTGCGCAGAGGCGCCAGATGCCGGTCGACCTCGGAGGCCAGGAAGGCGTCGAGCCGCCGTTCGGCCCGCTCGCGCGCCGGAAGAGGACCAAGCTCGCCCAGCAGGCGGGCGCGGGGCGACAGCAGGTCGCCGCCGGCGCGCACGGCCCCGGCCGCCTCGCCGCGCCACAGGATCATGCCGTCGGGCGTCAGGGCGAAGGCCTCGTCCGGCTCGGCGGCCAAGAGACCCAGGCGGCGGGCGATCTCCGGCCCCACCGCGCGCTGGGCGGCGTTGCGCAGGGCCTTCTCCTCCAGCGGACTGGAGCCCTTCTCGGCGATGAAGGTGACGCCGGTCAGCCGGCCGACCACATGGCCCTCGACGCTGATCTCGCCGTCGGCGGCGACGCCGGCCAGGATCGTCTCGCGCTCGCCCAGCTGCTTCATCAGCACGCTGGTGCGGCGGTCGATGAACCGCGCCATCAGCTTTTCGTGCAGGGTGTCGCTGATCTTGTCTTCCAGCTCGCGGGTGCGGCCCTGCCAGTGGACGGGATTGGCCAGCCAGTCGGGACGGTTGGCGATGTAGGACAGGGTGCGCACGCCCGACAGGCGCGCGGCCAGGCTGTCGATCTCGCCGTCGGTGCGGTCCAGCGCCTTGAACTGGCCGTTGATCCAGTCTTCCGGCAGGCGCTTGCGACCGGTGGTCAGGTCGTCGAACAGCGTCTTGACCATCCGCTGGTGGTCGTCGTCGGTGGTCTTGCGGAAGTCGGGGGTCTGGCAGACGTCCCACAGCTTCAGCAGGGCCGAGCGGTCGGACTTGCAGCGGGCGACGACGTCTTCATGGGTGGCCAGCTTGCGCAGGGTGCGCTCGTCCAGCGCTTCCTGGGAAAGGGTCAGGCCGTTGCGGTTCGGCGGTTCGGACAGCGAGCGCAGCAGGCCGGGCAGGTTGCCGAAGTCGAGCTTTGCGCTGCGCCACTCGGCGGCCATCACCGGCTGGAAGGCGTGCTCCTCGACGGCCTGGACCAGATCCTCGTCCATCTCCTCGCAGTCGCCCGTCACCCCGAAGGTGCCGTCGCGGGTGTAGCGGCCGGCGCGACCGGCGATCTGGCCCACCTCCTGCGGGTGCAGCCAGCGGGTGCGGCGGCCGTCGAACTTGCGCAGGCCGGCGAAGGCCACGTGGTCGACGTCCATGTTCAGGCCCATGCCGATGGCGTCGGTGGCGACCAGGAAGTCGACCTCGCCGCTCTGGTAGAGGGCGACCTGGGCGTTGCGGGTGCGGGGGCTCAAAGACCCCATGACCACGGCCGCCCCGCCCCGCTGGCGGCGGATCAGCTCGGCGATGGCGTAGACGGCGTCGGTGGAGAAGGCCACGACGGCGGTGCGTCGGGGCAGGCGGGTCAGCTTCTTGGAGCCGGCGTAGGACAGGTTGGAGAACCGCTCGCGGCCGACGATCTCGGCGTCGGGCAGCAGGCGGCGGACCAGCGGGGCCATGGTCGAGGCGCCCAGCAGCATGGTCTCGAACCGGCCCCGGGCGTGCAGCAGACGGTGGGTGAAGATGTGGCCGCGCTCGGGATCGGCGCACAGCTGGATCTCGTCGATGGCCACGAAGTCGACCTCGCGGCCCAGCGGCATGGCCTCGACCGTGCAGACGAAATAGGCCGCGCGCGGCGGGACGATCTTTTCCTCGCCGGTGATCAGGGCGACGCTGGCCTTGCCGCGCAGCTTGACGATGCGGTCGTAGATCTCGCGCGCCAGCAGGCGCAGCGGCAGGCCGATCATCCCCGAGGCGTGACCGAGCATGCGCTCGACCGCCAGGTGGGTCTTGCCGGTGTTGGTGGGCCCCAGGACCGCGGTGAGCCGCGACGGGGCGAGGCCGGTGGAACGGTCGCTCATGACCCCCCGAAAGTGGGACGGGATTCGGGGCGAGGCAAGCGTGGGCTTGGAATTGTGGGCGCGGCTATGCGCCCTACCCGGGGGCGACGAATTGTAGGATGAAAGAGGCGTTTCTCGGGGGAGGTGACGTGACCATGGTGTCTCGCCGCATGTTCATGGCCGGCTGCTGCGCGGCCTGCGCGCCGACGGCCTGGGCCGAAGGGGTGGGCAAGGGCGTCGCTCCGGCCAGAGGCCCGGCGCTGGAAACCTTCCCTTACGACCGCGTGCGGCTGGGGCCGGGGAAGATGCGCGACCAGCTGGACTGGCAGCACCGGCTGTTCATGGGGCTCGACGACGACCGGCTGCTGAAGCCGTTCCGCCAGCGGGCCGGCCTGCCCGCGCCGGGGGCGGACATGGGCGGCTGGTACGACGACAGCGCCGACTTCCACATCGACGTCAACGACTGGAGCACGGCTGACTGGCACGGCTACATCCCCGGCCACAGCTTCGGGCAGTACGTCTCGGGCCTGTCGCGCTATGTCGCCATCACCGACGATGCGGCCACGCGGGAAAAGGTGCGGGGGCTGGTCGTGAAGTACGCCCAGACGATCTCGCCGCGCTTCTTCGCCGGCTACACCCTGCCGGCCTACACCTACGACAAGGTGGTGATCGGCCTGATCGACGCCTATCGCTACGCCGGCGTGGCCGAGGCGGGGCCGGCGCTGGACAAGGTCACCGACGCCGTCCTGCCGGTGCTGCCGGAAAAGGCCCTGACGCGGGAAGAGCGCCGCCAGCGGCCCTATTCCAGCGAGGCCGAGATCTGGGACGAGCCCTACACCCTGCCAGAGAACCTGTTCCTGGCCTGGCGGCTGGGCCTGGGCGAGCGCTACCGCACGCTGGCCCTGCGTTACATGCAGGACGAGGCGCTGTTCGATCCGCTGGCGCGGGGGCAGAGCCCGCTGGCCGGCAAGCACGCCTACAGCCACGTCAACGCCCTGAACTCGGCGATCCAGGCCTGGTACGCGACAGGGCAGGACAAGTACCTGAAGGCCGCCCGCAACGGCTTCGACTTCGTGCTCGCCCAGTCGTTCGCCACCGGCGGCTGGGGTCCCAACGAGGAGCTGTTGGGCGCGGGCGACAGCGAGACCCTGCTGAAGTCGCTGACGCAAACCCATCGCAGCTTCGAGACGCCGTGCGGGGCCTACGGCCACTTCAAGATCGCCCGCTCGCTGCTGCAGATCACCAAGGACAGCCGCTACGGCGACAGCATGGAGCGGGTGCTCTACAACACCATCCTCGGCGCGCGCGATACGACGCCGAAGGGCGAGACCTTCTACTATTCCGACTACAGCGACGCGGCCTCGAAGTTCTATCGCGACGAGCTGTGGCCCTGCTGTTCGGGGACCTTCATCCAGCTGGCGGCCGACTACGGGATCAGCGCCTATCTGCAGGACGGGGCGAAGCTCTATGTGAACCTCTACGTCCCCTCGACCCTGTCGGCGAGCGTGGACGGGGCGGCGGTGTCGCTGCGCCAGGAGACCCGCTATCCGCTGGAGCCGACGATCGCGATCGCCGTCGATCCGGCCGCCCCGACGCGGCTTTCGCTGATGCTGCGGGTTCCGGAGTGGGTGGGGGCGGGAGCCCGCATCCTGGTCAACGGCCGTCCGGCGGAGGTGGCGGCGCGGCCGGGGACGTTCGTGGCGCTGGAGCGCCTGTGGCGGCCGGGCGACAAGGTCGAGATCGCCTTCGACATGACCCCGCGCCTGGAGCCGCTGAACGCCGCCCATCCCGAGGTGGTGGCGCTGCTGACCGGGCCGCTGGTGCTGCTGCCGATCGGTCCTGGCGAGGTGAAGCTGACGAAGGCCCAGTGGCTGGCGGCGCGCCGGCGGGGAGACGACTGGACGGCGGCTTCGGCGAGCGGCGAGGTGGTGTTCAAGCCGTTCATGGCCATCGGCGACGAGCGCTATCGGCT
The DNA here is from genome assembly GCF_058807655.1 of Caulobacter sp. GW821-FHT12A07. Lineage (NCBI taxonomy): Bacteria > Pseudomonadati > Pseudomonadota > Alphaproteobacteria > Caulobacterales > Caulobacteraceae > Caulobacter > Caulobacter sp. GW821-FHT12A07. The sequence goes on along the minus strand of NZ_JBXAQX010000001.1, from coordinate 491,699 downwards.
GTACGGGCGGCTGGCTTAGATGGTTGGTGGCTCAAGTCTAGAGGTTCGCCATCAAAGCAAACTGTCAGCGCTGTCGTCCCATAATCTGGATTATTTCCAAATATTTCCAGCCTTGTTCGATAAAAAGCCGAGGCGATTTCTCAATCTGGACTCGTGAATACGTATTGATCGCGCTCTGATCGTCCCATACGCTTTTAGGTGGCAAAGAACCAAAAGTGGAGGAATGGATGCGCGCGACCCTTCTGGCCCTGGCCGCCCTGGCGGCCGCTGGACCCGCCCTCGCCGAGCCGTGGGGCAAGCAGGACTGGTACGTGTTCGACGTGCCCTATTCGACCGAGCAGCTGCGGGTGCTGGACGCCCACGCCACCGGCTGGGCGCCGCCCAATCCCCTGCTGTCGGGGCCGACGCAGCACTATTCCGGCATCGGGCGCGCCGGGCGCTCCAAGGTCGCCGTGGACATCAACTCGATCGACCGCGTCGGCAAGGCGCTGCAGGTCCGCTACTTCGTGTGGTCGGACAGGGACTCGGGCCTCACCGAGGTGACCTCGCGGATCGACTGCTCGAAGACCGGCGAACTGGTCGTCCAGGCGCGCGACTTCGACAAGGACTTCACCCACCTGGGCACGGCCGACGGCAAGCTGCGCCGGGCCGACGCGGCGGCGATCGCCATCGCCGACCACGCCTGCCGCCTGCCCGGCGACCACCGGGTCAGCGGCCTGTCGCTGCCGGAACTCGTTCGTCGCGGGTCCTGACGGTCAAGGGGTGACCGGGATCCTCAGGAACAGGTTCCCGGCCGCGGTCGGCGCGGGCAGGGCGCCGGCGCGGATGTTCACCTGCAGGGACGGCAGGATCAGGGTCGGGGCCGGCAGGGTCGCGTCCCGCGCCGCGCGCAGGGCGACGAAGTCGTCCTCGGCCTTGCCGTCCCGGACATGGATGTTGCGGGCCCGCTCCTCGGCGACGGTGGTTTCCCAGCGATAGTCCGACCGGCCTTGCGGCAGGTAGTCGTGGCCGACGAAGACGCGGGTTTCCGGCGGCAGGGCCAGGACCTTGCGGATCGAGCGGTACAGGGTCCGCGCGTCGCCGCCGGGAAAGTCGGCGCGGGCGGTGCCGTAGTCGGGCATGAAGATCGTGTCGCCGACGAAGGCGGCGTCGCCGATCAGATAGGTCAGGCAGGCCGGGGTGTGGCCCGGCGTGTGCAGCGCGCCGATCGACAGGTCGCCCAGGGGCAGGACGTCGCCCTCGTTCATCAGCACGTCGAAGACCGCCCCGTCGGCGGCGAGTTCGGCCTCGAACACGGGGATGAAGGTCTTCTGCACCTCGACGATCCGCGCGCCGATGACGATCTTGGCGTCGCTGCGGCCGCGGATGTAGTCGGCGGCCGACAGGTGGTCGGCGTGGGCGTGGGTCTCCAGCACATAGGCCAGGGTCAGGCCCCGGGTCTCGACGGCGGCCAGCAGGGTGTCGGCCGAGCGGGTCGAGAGCTTGCCGGCCTTGGGTTCGAAATCCAGCACCGGATCGATGATCGCGGCCGTGCGCGTCGCCGGATCGGCGACGACGTAGCTGACGGTGAAGGTGGCGGGATCGAAAAACGCTTGAACGTCGGGTCGCATGGCTGGAGCCTCCGGTGGCAGGCGTTTTATATTAGTGCTTGCTAAATTAGATCAAGCTAATATATGGCGGTCATGTTCGATCTCTCGCGTTTCGACGTCAGCCAGTTCGAGGCCAGCGCCGCGCAGGCCGCCAAGCTCCTGCGCGCCCTGGCCAACGAGCGGCGGCTGATGATCCTGTGCCAGCTCGCGGACGGCGAACGGTCGGTGGGGCAGATCCAGCCCCTGGTCGGCCTGTCGCAGTCGGCCCTCTCGCAGCACCTGGCGGTGTTGCGCGAGGAGGGGATCGTGGCCGCGCGCCGCGAAGCCACGAGCCTCTGGTACCGGATCGCCGATCCGGCCGCCCTCAAGGTGGTCGGCACGCTCGCGGAGATCTTCTGCCCTCCAGCGGAGACCGCCGCCCATGACCACGATCCTCGATCCCCTGACGCCTGACGAGGCGGCCCGGCGCCTGGCGCAGGGCCGCGCCGTGCTGATCGACATCCGCGAACCCGACGAATTCGCCCGGCGGCGGGCCAGGGGCGCGCTGTCGCGCCCGCTGTCGACGCTGGACGCGGCGGGTCTCGACCCGGCCGACGGGCGCGAGGTGATCTTCACCTGCCGCTCGGGCCTGCGCACGGCCGCCAACGGCCAGCGCCTGGCGGCGGCCTGCGCGGGGGCGGCGCACGTGCTGGAGGGCGGCCTCGACGCCTGGGACCGGGCCGGCCTGCCCGTCGAGACCGACCGCAAGGCGCCGCTGGAGATGATGCGCCAGGTGCAGATCGTCGCCGGGCTGCTGGTGCTGTCGGGCGTGGTCCTGGGCCTGACCGTCTCGCCCTGGCTCCTGGGCGTGGCGGGCTTCGTCGGGGCGGGGCTGACCTTCGCCGGGGTCACCGGCTTCTGCGGCATGGCGAGACTCCTGGCCCTGGCGCCCTGGAACCGTCCGGCGTCGGCGTGAAGTCATGGACGCGAGCCTTGTCGCCGCCGCCCTCAGCGGGGCGGTGGTCGCGCTGCTGCTGACACTGTTCGGTGGCGGCGGTTCGGTGCTGGCCACGCCGTTGCTGCTCTATGTCGTCGGGGTGAGCGACGCCCATGTGGCGATCGGCACCTCGGCGGCGGCCGTGGCGGTCAACGCCGCCGTCGGCCTGGCCGCCCAGGCGCGGGCCGGCCGGGTGAAATGGCCCTGCGCCCTGACCTTCGGCGCGCCCGGCCTCGTCGGCTCGCTGGTCGGGGCCCATGTGGCCAAGGCCTTGCCGGGCGGCCACCTGCTGGCCTGGTTCGCCCTGGCCATGGCGGCCGTCGGGCTTTCGATGTTCCGCGCCCCGCGCTCGCCGGGCGATCCGGACGTCCGCATCGACCCAGGCAAGGCCGCGCGGCTGGTTCCGGCCGGGGCGGCGACCGGCCTGGCGGCGGGGTTCTTCGGCATCGGCGGCGGCTTCCTGATCGCGCCGGGCCTGATGGCGGCGGCCGGCATGACCCTGGCCAACGCCGCGGCCTCGTCCCTGGTGTCGGTGGCGTTGTTCGGCGCGGCGACCAGCGTCAGCTACGCCGCCTCGGGCCTCGTGGACGGGAGGCTGTTGCTGGCCCTGGTCGCGGGCGGCGCCGTCGGGGTGCTGGCGGGGACGCGCCTGGCGCCGCGCCTGGCCTCGCGGGTCCTGCTGGCGCGCCGGCTGTTCGCCGTCATGGTGGTGGCGACAGCCGGCTATGTGCTGTGGCGCGCGCTCGCCTGAATAGGCGAGCGGTCTTGGTGCGGCGCGTCTGGGTGGTGCACGATGGCGATCGTGAAAGATATCGCCGTTAGAAGACAAATATCGAAATCTTGAACATCGTTATTGTTGTGATCGCCGACAAGCTCGGCCGTATGTTCAAATACAAATCCGAGATCGATGTAACATCTTTGGAATGTGACGTTATTTTGCCTTCATTGCCTCGACTCATGTTGACAAAACCGTCGTCTCGATGAAGTTTTTCAGGGTCGCAGAGATCAAAGATCCGCGGCGCTATTGAAGATCGCTCGAACATTCGCCGTGGCGCGCAACCCCCGCGCCTTGGGCGACGACACCGAAACGCCGGCGCCGATCCATGGCGACCGTCGCCTGGCCTGAGGCCCGCCGCGCTTTCGCGCGGGGTCTTCGGCCCGGGTTTCTTCGGCGTCCCCTGCAAGCCCGCCCAGATCGTCTCGCCACGCCAGGTCGCTGGCCGTGACCGCCGCCGCGACGGGCTTGTCCGCATCTTCAGTCAACAAACCGCGGCCCATGCGCCGCGACGACAAGGGCGGTCACCGCCTGTCTCTCGGAGGGAAACCATGTCGACCAACCATAAAGCGCGCCGGGACAACCGGCTGCTGATCACCACGGGCCTGGCCGCCGCCATCCTGGGCTCGAGCTCGTCGATCGCCCTGGCGCAGGCAGCCCAGACGACCGAAACGGCCAAGGCCACGCCCGAGAGCACGGTCGAGAACAAGGTCGAGGAGATCGTGGTCGTCGGCACCCGCGCCAGCCTGCAGAGCGCCATGGGCCGCAAGAAGCGGGCGGGCACCATCTCGGACTCGATCGTCGCCGAGGACATCAGCCAGTTCCCAGACAAGAACGTCGGCGAGGCCCTGGGCCGGGTGACCGGCGTGCAGCTGGCCCGTGACTTCGGCGAAGGCAACGCGGTGTCGATCCGCGGCGTCGAGCCCGACCTCAACCGGGTCGAGATCAACGGCATGAGCACGCTGTCGACGGCCGGCAACATCAACGTCTATGGCGGCGGCGGCCGCGCCAACGACTTCCGCGAGCTGGCCTCCGAGCTGGTCAAGTCGATCGACGTCTTCAAGGGCTTCACGGCCGACATGACCGAGGGCGGCGTCGGCGGCACGGTCTCGGTGACCACCCGCAAGCCGCTGGACTTCAAGAAGCCGACCCTGTCGCTGACCGGTTCGATGCAGAACCTCGACACGGCCAAGGGCTGGAAGCCGCGCGGCAACCTGTTCGCCGCCACCCAGCTGTTCGACGGGCGCCTGGGCCTGATGGCCAACGTCACCTACGACAAGGTCAACACCCGGGGCGACTATGTCCGCAACTCGTCGTGGGGGCGGTTCGCCGACTTCGACGGTTCGACCGACAAGACGGTCGACTACTATTCGACCGCCTACAGCCAGGAGATCAACGACCTGGCCAGCGGCGTCAGCACCTATGCCGGCTGCTCCAGCCTGACCTCGCCCGACACCAGCCAGATCTCGACCAGCAACCTGCGCACCGCCTGCCAGAGCCAGTGGTACGACTACGCCCCGCGCGTGGCCCGCTACGGCGTCTGGACCCGCGAGGACGAGCGCCTGTCGGCCGAGTTCACGGTGCAGTACAAGGTCAGCGACCGGATCGACATCTGGGCCAGCTACAACCGCAATGAGCGCAGCCAGCGCCTGAACGACATCAACTACGGCACCGACTTCACCTCGGCGACCCGTCTGCGCAACACCGCCGCCAGCGGCACCTCGTGCTCGTCGACCGACACCACGGCCAGCTCGGTCGTGGTCGACAAGAACCACAACGTCATCCAGTACACCCTGGGCAACTGCCTCACCACGTCGGGCAGCGGCGGCTACAACGGCTTCAGCATCAGCTCGCGCGACTTCGCCTACGACTCGTCGAGCGACTACTACAATTTCGGCGGGACCTATCGCGGCGAGCGCCTGCAGATCGACTTCCAGGGCTCGAACGCCGAGACCTCGACGGTGTCGCAGACCAACAATGTCAGCGTCAGCTTCGACACCCCCGGCATGACGGTGACGCTGAACCCGACCACGGGCGCGCCGTCGTTCACTTTCGCGACGGGCTACAGCCCCTCGGACGCCTCGGCGATCCGCCAGTGGCAGATCCAGTACCGCCCGTCGAACTCGCAGTCGGAAGAAAAGCAGTACAAGCTGGACTTCGACTACGAGACCGACCTGCCGTTCCTCAAGAAGATCGAGTTCGGCGGCCGCGCCACGGACTTCTCGACCTCGGGCTACGGCTATGGCGGCTACATCATCGACGGCGGCGACAACCTCTATTCGACCACCGACGACGTCGTGATCTACAGCAACGCGGTGAACTCGACGGCGACGGTCAGCAACTCGGCCACGGCCGATCAGACGGCGGCGGCCGCCGCCTCGGCGGCCTACACCACCGGCTACTGGTCGACGACCGAGACCTGGTCGCGGGCGTTCTCCAACGCCGTGTTCGCCAACGCCATGACGGCCCTGCCCAGCGCCTTCTACTACGGCGGCGGCTCGCTGCCCTCGACCTGGCTCTATCCGAACTTCGCCAAGGTGGCGCAGTACCTCGACACCTCGCACTTCAACCTGAACAACCTGGTGAGCACCACCGGCAGCGACGGCAACACCTACGAGCAGATCCCCTATCGGATCGCCGAGCAGACCGACGCGCTGTACCTGAAGTTCAACTACGCCTTCCCGCTGTTCGACTACGACGTGAACGGCAACTTCGGCTGGCGCCGGGTGCACACCAAGACCGTGGCTTCGGGCGCCCAGACGCGCAGCGAGACCTATGCCTCGACCAACGGCGGCACCTCGACCACCTACGTGCTGAGCAACACCCAGGCCAGCATGGAGAAGGACTACACGGTCTGGCTTCCGAGCTTCAACATCGGCCTGTGGCTGCAGCCCAACAAGCTGTCGGCCCGCGCTGGCTTCGCCCAGCTGATGGCCCGTCCGCGCATGGACTACCTGATGCCGACGGTCAGCTGCACGACCGACAATTCGCCGGACGCCAACGGCGAGTATGACGAGCCGAGCTGCACGGCCGGCAACCCGAACCTGAAGCCCTACCGCGCCAACCAGTACGACCTGTCGTTCGAGTGGTATCCGAACAACGACACCCAGCTGTCGCTGGGCTTGTTCTACAAGGACATCAAGTCGTTCTACCTGTCGTCGCGGACCCTGATCGGCAAGGTCGACGTCTATGGCGACGGAGTGCTCTACAACTACAACACCTACATCAACGGCAACGGCGCCAAGATCTCGGGCGTCGAGCTGACCGGCAAGACGGCCCTGACCTGGCTGCCGGGGGTGTTCTCCGGCTTCGGCGTCGACGCCAACTACACCTATCAGGAAGCCAAGGACGTCGAGCTCTATTCGACCCTCGACGGCTCGCCGCTGCCGTTCCCGGGGCTGTCGAAGAGCAGCGCCAACCTGACGGTCTGGTACGACAAGGGCCCGGTGAACGCTCGCCTGGCCTACAACTACCGCTCCAAGTACCTGTCTTCGGCCGCCGACACCTCGGGCCAGCCGGTGTTCAAGGAGCCGACCGGTTACCTGGACGGCAAGATCACCTGGAAGCCGGGTCCGCAGGGCCTGCAGCTGTTCGTCGAAGGCAAGAACCTGACCAAGGAAGAAGAGGTCTCGACGGCCGGCGACATCCGCTTGATCGAGCAGGGCTATTTCGGCCGCCGCTTCTTCATGGGCTTCACCTACAAGTACTAGGGTTGGGCCAAGGCCGCTCCGCTCCGGCGGGGCGGCCTATTTCTCGAACGCCACCTTGCCGTCGACGATGGTCAGCAGGGCCTGCGCCTTGAGGATGTCGGCCGGGGCGATGGCCATCAGGTCGCGGTCGAAGACGGTGAGGTCGGCGGCCTTGCCGGCCTCCAGCACGCCGCGCTGCTGCTCGGCGAAGGCGGCGTAGGCGGGCGCCCAGGTCAGCATGCGCAGGGCCTGGTCGCGGCTGACGGCTTCTTCCAGGTGCCAGTCGGCGCCCGCGAAGCCCGAGAGGCTGTGGCGATAGACGGCGGCGTAGAACTCGATGCGCGGGTCGCCGACCTCGACGGGCGCGTCGGATCCTGCGGCGACGACCGCGCCGCTCTTGAGCATGTCGGCCCAGGCATAGGCGCCCTTCAGCCGGTCCTTGCCCAGGCGGGCGGGGGCGAAATAGAGGTCGCCGATGGCGTGGCTGGGCTGCATCGAGGCGATGATCCCCAGCCTGGAAAAGCGCGGCAGGTCGGCGGCGTCGACCACCTGGGCGTGCTCGATGCGCCAGCGGCGGTCGGCGTCCGACCCCAGCACCTCGCCGAACCAGTCCAGCACCATGCGGTTGCCGCGATCGCCGATGGCGTGCATGGCGACCTGGGCGTTCACGGCCTTGGCTCGTCGCATCAGGGCCAGGCCCTGGTCGTGCTCGGTGAGGATAAGCCCCTGGCCCTCGGCGTCGCTGTAGGGCGCCAGCAGGGCCGCGCCGCGCGAACCCAGGGCGCCGTCCATGTAGAGCTTGATCCCGCGCAGGCGGATCAGGCCGGTGGGGTCGGCGCTGGGACCGGTCTTCAGCACCTCGGCGGCGCCGGACGGGTCCATGTAGTTGTCGACGCGCAGGGAAAAGCGGCCCTCGGCGGCCAGCTGGCGCAGGATGTCCAGGTCCTCGGCGTCGACGCTCATATTGCCCAGGCCGGTCCAGCCGCGGCTGGCGTAGAGCCTGCCGGCGGTCTCCAGCGCCTGGCGCTTGAGGGCCGGGGAGGGCGGCGGGATGACGCCTTCGACCAGGGCCTGGGCGTGGTCGACCAGCATGCCGGTGGGCTCGCCAGTCTCGTCCTTGAGGATCTGGCCGCCGGCCGGGGCGGCGGTGTCGCGGGTGACGCCGGCCTTGGCCAGGGCGGCGCTGGAGGCGACCACGGCGTGGCCGTCGGCCCGGCCCAGCACGACGATGCGGCCGGGGGCGGCGCGATCGAGGTCGGCGCGGGCGGGGAAGCGCTTTTCCGGCCAGTGGGTTTCGATCCAGCCGCGGCCGTAGATGGGCGCATCGCCCGGATGGGCCTGGGCGTAGGCGCGGACGGCGGCGACCAGGGCCTCGACGGAGTCGGTCTGGTCGAGGTTGAGGGTCAGCTCGCGCAGGCCGATGCCGGTGAGGTGGGCGTGGGCGTCGACGAAGCCGGGATAGGCGGCGGCGCCCTTGAGGTCGATATCGCGGGCGCCGGGGGCGGCCTTGGCGCGGGCGGCGGCCAGCGGGCCGACGAAGGCGATGGTCCGGTCGCGGATGAGCACCGCCTCGGCGGTGGGCGCGGCGGCGACCCCGGTGTGGATCGGTCCGCCGTGCACCAGGATGTCGCCGGCGAAGGCTGCCTGGGCGAAGGCGGGACCGGCGGCGAGGAGCAGGGCGGCGGCGAGCGGGGCGAGGCGCAAGGGCGATCTCCGGAACCGGGGCGGGGAGAAGAGCGTGAGCGTGGAAAGGTAGAAGGCCCGGCTCGCAACCTGCAACAGCGGTGTTAATCTGTCGCCATGGGACAGGGCTTCATGCTTTTCGAGACGGCGATTGGCCGTTGCGGCCTGGCGTGGGCGGCGGGCGGGCTGATCGGCGTGCAACTGCCCGAGGCCGGCCCCGGCGCGACCTGGGCGCGGCTGCGCAAGCGCTATCCCGACGCCGCCGAAACCGCGCCGCCGCCCGAGATCGACCTCGTCGCCGACCGCATCATCGACCTGCTGGCCGGAGGTCGCGACGACCTGGCCGACGTGTCGCTGGACCTCACCGTCGTGCAGCCCTTCAACCGCCGGGTCTACGAGATCGCCCGCGCCATCCGGCCCGGCGAGACCTCGACCTACGGCCAGGTGGCCAAGGCCATGGGTGAGCCGGGGGCGATGCGGGCGGTGGGCAAGGCCCTGGGCGAGAACCCCTGGCCGATCGTGGTGCCCTGCCACCGGGTGCTGGGCGCCGACGGCCGGATGGGCGGCTTCAGCGCCGACGGCGGGGCCGAGACCAAGGCCCGGCTGCTGACCATCGAGCGGGCCCGCGTCAACGACGTGCCGACCCTGTTCGACCTGGAGTTCTCGGTGGCCCCGCCCAAGGGGCGCTGAGCGCGCCGGCCCATCGCCGACGATCGATTTCACTTCGCTCCAAATAAAAAGGCGGCGGATCCGAGGATCCGCCGCCCGATAGCTCATTCTATTCCGTGAGGATTAGAAGCTCTTCGACACGTTCAGGAAGAACTGACGGCCGATGTAGTCGTAGCCGCTGTACAGCGGGGAGTTGCCAACCCGGTTGTAGTAGCCCGACGAGATGACCGGCGGGTCCTTGTCCATCAGGTTGCGGACGCCGAAGGTGGCTTCCCACTCGTTCTTGGAGGTGTACTGGACCGACAGGCTGTGCAGGAAGTAATCCGGCACATCGAAGTCGTACTGGGTGGTCTGCTTGTTCACGCCCAGGTAGGCGTAGCTTTCCTGAGCAGCGATCCATTCCAGACCGTAGCGGAACTTGTAGGACTTCCAGGCGTAGGTGGCGTCGAAGGTGCCCGTGTATTCCGGCGAGTTAACGGTGCCGTTGTACTCGTCCATCTCGTCGTCGCTGAACAGCTTGGAGGCCTGCGACAGGTACTGGGTGACCTGGGCGTTCAGGGTCAGACGGCCCTCGCCGATGTCACGCTTGTAGCGGAAGTTGTAGTCCCAACCCTTCACGACCTGGATCGCGATGTTGGTGTAGCTGTCGTGCACCGTCAGGGCGTTGGTGCCCACGGCGCGCGTGTCGACGAAGCGGCAGAAGCCGCCGCCCGAACGGAACTGCGGGTCGTCGTAGCAGGCCTGCAGGATGTTGCTGGCGCCGAAGCGGGCGACACCGTTGTTGATCTTGATGTTGTAGTAGTCGATGGCCACCGACAGGCTGCCCCAGCCCGAGGGCAGTTCGGGCTGCAGGATGATGCCGCCGGTGTAGTTCTTCGAGGTTTCAGCCTCGAGGCCCTGATCGGCGCCGCCGGCCGTCAGCACCTTGACGCTTTGGGTCGAGGTGTAGGCGGTGTTGTTGAGTTCGGCGTTACAGTTCTTGTAGCGCTGCGAGGTGATGTCCTGGGCGCCGTAGTTGTCGCAGGGGTCGATGGTGTTCGACAGGAAGCCGCTGGTGGCGCCTTGGTACTGTTCGAACAGCGCCGGAGCGCGGAACGAGGTGCCGTAGGTGCCGCGGAACGACAGCCAGCCAACCGGCGTGTAGACGCCGCCGACCTTGTAGGTCTGATCCGAGCCGTACGACTTGTAGTCGGTGTGACGGCCCGACAGGTTCAGGGTCAGGTCCTTGACGAACGGCTGGTTGGCCAGCAGCGGGACTTCGACTTCGCCGAACACTTCCCAGACCTGGTCGTCGCCGCGGGTGATCGTCGACGAGGTCAGGTTGTAGAGGTTGCCGGTCTGGCTGTTGATGTCCGGAGTGTCGTCGATCTCGTTGCGGCGGATTTCGGCGCCGACCGAGGCCTTCACTTCACCGGCCGGCAGCTTGAACACCGGGCCGTCGAAGTTCACGGTGGCGACGGCTTCGTTGTAGTTCGTCTTACCGGTCACCTTCTGGAAGGTGTAGTCGATCCAGTCCTGCGGCAGCTTGCCACCGACGGTGTCGCTGGTCAGAGCCGGACCGGGAACGCAGCCGGCGGCCGAGTTCGTGGTGTTGACGCGGCAGGTGTAGCCGTTGCGGACGAACTGGGCGGGCGTGCCGGCCGGAGCCACCACGACGTCCATGGACGCGGCCAGACGGTCGGTCAGCCACGACTGCTGGGTGTAGGTCGAGTCCGAGTTCGAGTAGCTGGCCGAGAAGTCATAGCGCCAGTTCGGCAGGAAGGTCAGGTCGCCGCGGATGCCGCCGGTGGCCTTTTCGAACTTCACGACCTGGCTGCTGACGTCGTTGCCGAAGCCGATGAAGGCGCGCACGCCCGTGGCCTGGCCGTTGGTCATCGTGCTGCCGCCAGCGGCGAGGAACGTGCTGAAGGCCAGATTCGACGGGATGAGCGGGCTGCCCTTGGCGTAGTCGAGCGACAGCTGGCGGTAGCCGGTCTGTTGCGAACGACGCTGGTTGGCCAGCACTTCGAAGTAGACTTCGGCGTTGCCGAGGGCCTGCAGGTCGTAAGCGCCTTGACCGAAGGCGGTGTAGATCTTCACCGGCGAGATCAGCGAGCGCTTCAGCGTGCGCGGATCGAAGGTGTCGCGGACGTTCAGGTTGTTCGAACCGCCGCCAACGCCTTCCCAGCCGACCAGGCCGGTGGTGACGGCCGAGTTCGGACGCCAGCGGTTGAACGTGGTGCCGACCGAGCCGGCGGCGCCGACGCCCGTGGTCGAGGTGGTGCCGAGGGTGTTGATCGTCACGCCGTTCGAGCCGGTCGTGGTGATCGGGTAGCACTTCGGCGACTTGGTCAGCGGGTCGACGAAGTCGAGCGAGCCGCCCGAGGCGCGGTTGATGAAGCTGTCGGTGTTGCAGCGGGTCCAGTCGCGGTCGGCGAGGGTGAGGTCGCTGCGCTCGAGGTATTCCAGCGAGCCCGACAGGGTCCAGCGGTCGCCCGTGGCGCCGGCGACGACCGACAGGCGGTTGGTGTTGCCGCCGCCGTGAGCGGTCTTGTTGTACTGGTTCTCGACCGTGATGCCCTGGGCGTTCTGCTTGGTGATGATGTTCACCACGCCGGCGACGGCGTCAGAACCGTAGATCGACGAAGCGCCGTCCTTCAGGATTTCGACGCGGTCGATCATGGCGCTGGGCAGCACGTTCAGGTCGGCCGAGCCGACCGAACCGCGCGAGCCGGCCGGAGCGACGCGGCGGCCGTTCAGCAGGATCAGGGTGCGCGAGGCGCCCAGGCCGCGCAGCGACAGGGTGTTGGCGCCCGGGCCGCCGTTGGTGACGTAGCCGCCGAAGGCGTTGTTGATCTGAGCCGAACCGCCGGTGACGGCGGTGCCTTGCAGGGCCTCGGTCGTCGAGGCGAAGCCGGCCAGGGTCGATTCCTCGCGGGTGATCACTTGGACCGGCGAGGGCGAGTTGAAGGTGTCGCGACGGATGCGCGAACCAACGACAACGAGTTCTTCGACTTCGTTAGCGTCGGTCTTGGCCTTGTCTTGCGCGAAGGCCGGAGCCGCCATGGCGGCCATGCTCAGCATAACGCCGAGAGCAGACCCCGCACACAGCGCGGTCTTCATCGTCTTATCAATCATTCGAGTCCCCAAAAGTACCTGTCGCTGACGCCCCTCAGGGTCCGCGACCGCCGCACGCATAAGGCGCAGCCCCGGCGGACAGTAGCGGGCCGACACTCGGTCGCAACACTTTTGACGCAATTTCGACGCGAATGGAAAATGACGCGGTACGATGGTTGCTCAAATGGCACAATGAGGCAGTGAACGCGAAAATTTTCCCCCTTTCCGTGCACGAAGTCGCCCTTGTCGCCCTCTGAATGCGGTGGCAGCTTGCCAAGATTGCGCGGCGCGTCATGCACCTATGCGGGCATGGGGCGCCCTCCAGGGGTTGGGGATTGAAAGTTTATGCTTAGAAGTCTGGTGCTGGCGGCCATGGCCGTTTTCGGAGCGACTACGGCGATTGCGGCGCCGAAACCTCCCACGGTCGAGCAGCTCGCCGCATATCCGGCGGTGTCGAGTTTCTCACTTTCCCCCGACGGGAAGTATATCGCCGGTCTGCGAGGCCAGGGCGAAGATCGCGTCATACTGGTGTGGGAAGCCGCCGATCTGAAGAAGGCGCCAAAGGTCCTGGCGTCCAAGCAGATGAAGATTCAGTCGGTCCAGTTCATCAAGAACGACCTGCTGGCCGTCAGCCTGTGGAACCCGTACGACGACCTGCTCGGCGGCGGCGTGACCAAGACGTTCGCCGAGAAGCTGTTCTTCGTCGATGTCGACGGCAAGAACTGGCGCGAGCCGATGTACCAGGACGACGGCGGCAGCCAGGCGATGGCCGTGCTGATCAAGCGCTTCGGGCCGCAGGTGCTGGACAGCCTGCCCAACGATCCCGACCACGTCCTGGTCGTCTCGCAGGTGGGCACCAAGCGCGGCGACGTGTTCAAGGTGAACGTGAAGAACGGGCGTTCCGAGCGCATCCAGCGTACCGCCGACAACGTCTCGGGCTACTTCACCGATCTGGACGGCAAGCTGCGCGGCCGGGTCCGCGGCGACGTCGACGGCAAGGGCGCCTACACGACGACCGAACTGCGCACCGCTGACGGCGGCTGGGTGGAGCACTTCCGCACCTATGTGAAGGACCGCGACGTCACCAGCATCGTCGGCTTCACCAAGGATCCGAACGTCGCCCTGGTGCTCAGCAACGTCGGCCAGGACAAGGCCGTGATCTATGAATACGACATCGCCAAGCGCCAGATGGGCGAGGTGCTGTTCAAGCATCCCTATTTCGAGGCCAACGCGCCGCGGGTGTTCCGCTACGCCGGGCCGCGCTTCGGCGAGATCGTCGGGCTGAGCTATGACGGCCCGGTCGGCGGCGACGTGGTCTGGGTCGATCCGGACCTCAAGGCCCTCGACGCCGCCCTGCGCCAGGCGCTGAACATCACCCCGACGCCGACCACCTTCGTCGACGTGGAGACCGGCAAGAGCGCGGAAACCAAGTACTTCTCCGACAAGTACTATCGCATCATCGACTACTCGCCCGACCTGAAGACGGTGATCCTGTCGGTGGCCGGCGCGACGACGCCGCCGTCCTACTACCTGTTCAAGGATGGTGAGCTGCAGCTTCTGTCCAAGGCCTATCCGGACATCGACCCGGCCGCCCTGGGCACCCGCAAGCTGGTCTACTACAAGGCCCGCGACGGTCTCGACATCCCGGCCTTCCTGACCCTGCCGAACCCCGAGCTGTGCGGCCCGGCGCCGTATCGCACCGTCGTCCACCCGCACGGCGGTCCGTGGGCGCGCGACCACATGGGCTTCGACGGCTCGATGTGGACGCCGCTGATGGCCTCGCGCTGCATGGCCGTGCTGCAGCCGCAGTATCGCGGCTCGGACGGCTGGAGCCGCCGCCTGTGGAAGGCCGGCGACGCCGAGTGGGGTCAGAAGATGCAGGACGACAAGGACGACGGCGCCAAGTGGCTGATCGAGCAGAAGATCGCCCAGCCCGGCCACATCGCCATGTTCGGCTTCTCCTACGGCGGCTACGCCTCGATGGACGCCGCCGTGCGCCCGAACGGCCTCTACAAGTGCGCCATCGCCGGCGCCGGGGTGTCGGACATCCGCCGCATCTGGAAGGACTTCTACACCAACCCCTACTTCATGGACGCCCAAGGGCCGACCGTGAAGGGCGTCAGCCCGGTGGACTTCGCCGACCAGATCAAGATCCCGATCATGGTCTATCACGGCGAGCGCGACCGGACGGTGCCGATCGAGCAGTCGGAATGGTTCGTCAACAAGGCCAAGAAGTCGGGCCAGGTGGTCGAGTACCACGTGTTCGACGACTACGATCACGGCCGGGCCTGGACCCGCAAGATCATGGCCGACCAGCTGCGGATCATCGACGACTACTTCGCCAAGGGCTGCGCCGGCGGCCTGTAGGCGAGCCGGCTCGGGCGGGCGGCGTCAAGCCGCTCGCCCTTCCGCCGCCAGCCGGAAACGAGAACGCCCGCGCGATCGCATCGCGCGGGCGTTTTCTTGTCTGGAAACGTGGAGGGGTCAGACCACCTGGGCGGCCAGGCCTTCCAGCACGCGGCGCAGGTCGGCCTCACGGAACGGCTTCTGCAGCACCGCCGAGCCCTTGTGCGGCTCGGTCAGGCCGGCCTCGCCGTAGCCGCTGGCGAAGGCGAAGGGCACGCCGCGCGCCTTCAGGGCGTCGGCGACCGGGAAGATCGGGCGGCCGCCCAGATTGACGTCGAGCAGGGCCGCGTCGATCTCGGCCGAGCCGGCCAGGCGCAGGGCCTCCTCGATCTCGGCGGCGGGACCGACGACCTCGCAGCCGAGATCGCCGAGCATGTCCTCGACCAGCATCGAGACGAGGGCCTCGTCTTCGACCACCAGAACCTTCAGGGCGGCGAGGGTCTTCATCTGTTTCACGGCTCCAGGGCGGCCAAGGGCAGCGTCATCGCGCAGACCAGGCCAGATTGATCATAGGCGAGACGGACCACGCCGGACAACTCGCCGGCGAGGCCCTTCTCGAGAAGGCGGACGCCGAACCCGCGACGGGTCGGCGGCGGGACGGGCGGGCCGCCGCTTTCGGTCCAGCGCAGGCGCAGGCGGGCGGAGGTCTCGGGCGAGGCCGGCTCGGTCGACCAGGCGATGCTCACCCGGCCGCCGGGCGTCGACAGGGCCCCGTACTTGGCGGCGTTGGTGGCCAGCTCGTGCACGGCCATGCCGACGGCCACGGCGGCCTTGGGATTGAGCCGCAGGTCGCGAACATAGTCGAAGTCCAGCCGTTCGCGGCCG
Source organism: Caulobacter sp. GW821-FHT12A07 (assembly GCF_058807655.1). Classification (NCBI taxonomy): domain Bacteria; kingdom Pseudomonadati; phylum Pseudomonadota; class Alphaproteobacteria; order Caulobacterales; family Caulobacteraceae; genus Caulobacter; species Caulobacter sp. GW821-FHT12A07. The sequence continues at coordinate 475,991 of NZ_JBXAQX010000001.1, read as the reverse complement.
CCGAAGGCTTCCAGCTCGGCGTCGACGATCTCGCGCAGGCTGGCGCTTTCCCAGTTCTGCTCGGTCAGCAGGTTGTGGGTCTGGGAGAGGGCGATCAGCCGGGCCTCGAAGGCCTCGCGGAAAGCGTTCAGATCGCTGGCGGCGCGCAGGGTCTGGGCGGCCATCGACTGGACGGTGACCAGGGTGTTCTTGACGCGATGGTTCAGCTCGTTGAGCAGCAGGCGCTGGCGCTCCTCGGCGCGCTTGCGCTCGGTGACGTCCAGCGACACCCCGGCCATGCGCCGCACGCCGCCGCCGATCAGGGGTTCGTCCCGCACGGCGGCGCGGCCGCGGGCGTGCACCCAGCGGGTCTCGCCGTTGGGGACCACCACGCGGTACTCGATGTCGTATTCGCCGCCGGTGCGGATGGCCTCGTCCATCGCCGCCAGCATGCGGTCGCGGTCGCTGGCGTGGATGGTCGCCACCAGGTCGTCGAAGCCGAAGTCCTCTTCGGAGGTGCGGCCATAGTTCGACTTGCAGATGTCGGAGGCGTCGTAGGCGCGGGTCTCGACGTCGAGCTCCCACGAGCCCAGCCGACCCGAATCGAGGGCGAACTTCAGACGCTCTTCGGCGCGTCGGCGTTGGGTGAGTTCGCGGTCGCCGGCCTCGCCGGCGCGGTTCCATTCGATGGCGACGGCGGCCTGGGCGGCGAGGCCCACGATCACCGTCTCGGCCCGGGCGTCGAAGCGGCCCGGCTCGCGGTGGCCGAAGAGCAGCCCGCCCAGCACCAGGCCGTCGACCGTCTTGACCGGCGCGGCCAGATAGCTGCGCACCGGCAGGTGGCCCTCGGGCATGCCCTGGAGAGGCGCGTTCAGGCCGTAGCGCGGATCGACGGTGATGTCGTCGGCGCGAACCACCCCGACGCCGTCGAAGGTGGGGGCGAAGACCGCCGTCTTGCGCACCATGGGAAAGTGGGCGAAGGCCTGGGGCGGGGCGCCGGCCAGGGCGTAGAGCATGTAGTTTTCGCCCGTCTCATCGGCGACGGTGTAGAAAAAGGCTCCGAACTGGGCGCCGATCAGCTCGACGCCGCCGTCGATCACCGCCTGGACGGTCTCGCCCAGGCTCTGGTGCGCGCCGATGGCCGCCGCGATCCGGCTGAAGGCCTGGTTGCGACGCACTTCCTCGGCATGAGCTTGCTGGGCCTCGGCCAAGCGCCGGCGGAGATCGAAGATCTCCTCGGTCGCGGCGCGTGCGTCAGCCTCCAAAACGGTCACCCCTGGGCTCCCCCTAGACCCCACGCCGACAAAGCGGTGCGTCGTCGTCAACGCACCGGATGCGGACCGGTTCCGGTCCGTCGGCAGAAAGCTTGACCATTGTGCGGATGCGGCGCCAAGGGGGCGCCGAAGCGGGGACTGTGGACGAAACCGGACCAGTCGGTCAGCCGGCCGCGCCCTCGGCCACCAGGAAGGCGCGCAGCGGGGCCGGATCGACGCCCTTTGCGACGAACGCATCACCGATGGCGCGGACCAGCACGAAGGTCAGGGCGCCGCCCTCGGCCTTCTTGTCCTGGCCCATGTGGGCGATCAGGGCGTCGGCGTTGAAAGGTTCCGCGCGCACGTCCGACAGCCTGGTCGGCAGGCCGGCGGCCTTGATGGCGGCCTCGGCGCGAACGGCGTCCTGGGTCGAGCACAGGCCTTGCGAGGCCGAGAAGCGGAAGGCCTGGGCCATGCCGACGCCGACGGCCTCGCCGTGCTTGAGCGCGTCGCCGAAGCCCATCTCGGCCTCGATGGCGTGACCGAAGGTGTGGCCGAGGTTCAGCAGGGCGCGGCGACCGGCCTCCTTCTCGTCCTCGGCGACGATCTCGGCCTTCATCTCGACGCTGCGGCCGACGGCCCGGACCAGGGCCTCGGTGTCGCGCTCGAGCACGGCGTGGACGTGCTTTTCCAGCCACTCGAAGAACGGGAAGTCGCCCAGTAGGCCGTACTTGACCACCTCGGCATAGCCGCAGGCCAGCTCGCGGGCGGGCAGGGTGGCCAGGACGTCGAGGTCGGCCAAAACCAGGCGCGGCTGGTGGAAGGCGCCGATCAGGTTCTTGCCGCGCGGGGTGTCGATGGCGGTCTTGCCGCCGACCGAGCTGTCGACCTGGGCCAGCAGGGTGGTCGGGATCTGGATGAAGTCGACGCCGCGCTTGTAGATCGCCGCCGCGAAGCCGGCGAGGTCGCCGATCACGCCGCCGCCGAAGGCCACGATCATGTCGCCGCGGTCCAGCGCCAGGGCCAGCAGCTGGTCCGACAGGTGGGCAAGGCCCTCGAAGCTCTTGGTCTCCTCGCCCGGCGGCAGGACGATGACGTCGACCGCGGCGCCCGCCTTCTCCAGCGACACCGACAGCCGCTCGACATGGTGCTCGCCGACATTGGCGTCGGTGACCACGGCGCAGCGCTTGCGCTTGGACAGGAACGGCAGGACGTACTCGCCGGCCTTGTCGATCAGGCCCGTGCCGATGACGACGTCATAGGCGCGATCGCCCAGGCCCACGGGAACGGTGCGGATCACGGCTGTACTCTTTCAGAAGCGTCGCCAGCGGGAGCATCGCTGGCGGAAGCTGCGGCGAGGCGGCCCTGCAGGGCGGCGATGACGGCCTCGACGGCCACCATGTGGGGCGTGTCGCCGGTCTCGACGGTCAGGTGGGCCTCGCCATAGGCGGGATAGCGGGTGGTCGCCTGTTCGCGCAGCACGTCCATCGGGTCGCGGTTCTTCAGCAGCGGCCGGCCGTCCTTGCGGCCGACGCGGCGGGCCAGAAGTTCGAGATCGGCCTTCAGCCAGACGGCGATGGCCTTGTCCTTGATCAGGGCGCGGGTCTCGGCGTTGACGAAGGCCCCGCCGCCGGTGGCCAGCACGTGGGGCGGATCCTCGAGCAGGCGGGCGATCACCCGCCGCTCGCCGTCGCGGAAGGCGGCCTCGCCCATCTCGGCGAAGATCTCGGGAATGCCGCGACCGGCGGCGCGCTCGACCTCGTTGTCGGCGTCGCGGAACGGCAGGTCGAGGGTCTGGGCCAGGCGGCGGCCGACGCTGGACTTGCCCACGCCCATCAATCCGACCAGCACGATGGTCTGGTCACGGAGCTCTGGATAGCGCGGCGGGGCGAGGTCGGCGGTCATGGTCGATCCCCCCGATACACGACCCGGGCCGCCGCCGCCACGCCCCGGGTTCCGCTTATTCCTGGGGCGGGCGTTAGTTTTGCGGCAGGGGAGGCTGGATGGGCGGGTGGTTTTCGCCGCCCGACGCTCTTGTCGGATGCCCGGCGCGACACCCCTCTCTCCATGAGAGAGGGGATCAAAACCCGCTTCCCCCCTTTGGGGACGCCGCCCCTCAGAACTGCGCCTTGATCTGCGCCCCCACCGCCAGGGCGTTGGGCGTGTCGCGATAGCTGAAGGCGCCGGGGTCGATGATGTACTGCACGTCGGGGCGCACGATCAGCCAGCGGGTCGCCTGCCAGCCGTAGCTGAGCTCGATCGCGGTCTCGCCGGCCGGCAGCGAGGCGTAGTCGACCAGGGTCGGCGAGGCGTCCGCATAGGCCTGCCTCAGGCGCGGATTGAGCTCTGCGTGCACCACGCCCAGCGCGAGGGTGTCGGCGTCGCGGCCTGGGAAGGTTCCGGTCTGGACGAAGCCCGCCTCGTACCAGCGGGTGATCGGGGCCGAGGCCTTGGGATTGAGCGTGACCTGGCCGAACAGCGACAGGCCCCGGCCGCCGCTCCCTTGGCGCCAGACCATCTGGTCGGCCAGCAGGTAGACGCCGTAGCGGCCCTTCACCTTGCCGGTCTCGCCCTGCCGCGTGACGCGCGAGCTGTCGTAATAGGCGCCGAGCTTGTAGTGGCCGGACTTCCCCCCGCCCGCGCCGCGGTCGTACTCGACCTCCAGCGGCAGCATCACCCCGGTCGAGCCCGAGGCGAACGGCTTGTAGGCGTTGGCCTTGTCGTTCAGCGACGGGTTCACCTGGTAGGCGCCGGTGCGCACCAGCAGGTTCGGTCGCACGGCGTAGCGCACGGCCAGGCCCCAGCGGGCGTTGGGGTAGTTGTACCAGCCGCTGTCGCCCGACATCGACAGCGGGTGGGCGCAGAAGGCGGCGTTGACCAGGTTGCAGCCAATGGCCATGCCGCCCAGGTCGTTGCCCATGGCGAAATAGCCGGCCCGCAGGTTCAGCCGCCCGCCGTCCAGCTTCTGTTCGATGGAAAGCTCGGTCAGCCGCGAATACTGGCCGCCATAGGCTTCCTGGATCGGCAGGCGGTTGCCGACCACGTCGGACGACACGCCCTTGCCGCGCCGGTCGTTGAAGGTCAGGTGGGCGATGGCGCCCGACCAGCCCGACAGCTTCTCCAGGTCGAAGTCGGCGCCGACGCGGATCTGCTGGGTGTAGCCGCCGCCGCGCCGCAGGCCGCCGTCGATGGCGCTGAAGGTCTCCGAGACGTAGTCGCCCCGGAAGGCGATCCCGTCTTCGGCGAGGTCGGTGCGGACGCCGCCCCAGTCGCCGGTCAGGGTCGTGCGCTCTTCGGCCTGAGCCGACGAGACGAGGGCGGACGAGACGAGAGCCGACGAGGCGAGGAGCGCCGCCGCCAGACCGGCGGCGGCGCTAAGCCGTTCGAGACGCCCGCTCATTTCAGGGCGTAGGCGATGACGTAGTCGCCGCGGTCGGGCGACTGGCGGGCGCCGCCGGCGGTGATGACGACGTACTGCTTGCCGGTCTTGGGCGAGCGGTAGCTCATCGGGCCGCCCTGGCTGCCGACCGGCAGGCGGGCCTTCCACACTTCCTTGCCCGTCGCCGAGCTGAAGGCCCGCAGATAGTAGTCCTGCGTGCCGGCGAAGAAGACGAGGCCGCCCTGGGTGGCCAGGCTGCCGCCCAGGGTGGGCAGGCCGATCGGCATGGGCAGGCCCATCTTGATCCCCAGCGGACCGGTGTCGCGCACCGTGCCGACCGGCACCTGCCACTTGATCTTCTGGGTCTTCATGTCGATGGCGGTCATGGTGCCGTAGGGCGGGGCCTGGCAGGGGATGCCCAGCACCGACAGGAAGCGGTTCTTGTTCACCGAATAGGGCGTGCCCTTCAGGGGGACGGCGCCCATGCCGGTGTTGACCGCCTCGCCGCCGGCGGCGGCCGTGGCCTTGGCGGCCTGCGGCGTCATCTCCACCCAGAGGCCCAGGCGCATGTCGTTGACGAAGATGGTGTTGGTGGTCGGGTCGGTCGACAGCCCGCCCCAGTTCATGCCGCCCAGCGAGCCGGGGAAGCTCAGCGACTTGTCCGTACCGGGGGCGGTGTAGAGCCCCTCGTAGCGCATGCCCTTGAAGGCGATGCGGCACAGCAGCTGGTCGAAGGGCGTGGCGCCCCACATGTCGGCTTCCTTCAGGGTCTGGGACCCGATCTGCGGCATGCCGACCGACTTGGGCTGGGTGAGGGCGTAGGGCTCGCCGGGGATGTTGGCGGCCTTGACCGGGACGTTCTCGACCTTGGTCAGCGGCTTGCCGGTGGCGCGGTCGAGCACATAGAGCTGGCCGGCCTTGGTGCCGAAGACCAGGGCGGGGACGTTGCCGCCGCCGGCCTTGGGGAAGTCGATGAAGCTGGGCTGCATCGGCACGTCGAAGTCCCACAGGTCGTTGTGGACGGTCTGGAACACCCACTTCTCGCGGCCCGTGGTGGCGTCGAGCGCCAGCATCGAGGCGCCGTAGCGGTGGTCGAGCGCGCTGCGGGTGACGCCATAGAGGTCGACCGAGGCGCTGCCCACCGGCATGAACACGGTGTTGGAGGCGGCGTCGTACGACATCGACGACCAGACGTTGGGCGTCGAGCGGGCGTAGGTCTTGCCGGCCGGCGGGTCCTTGGTGACCGACGGATCGCCCGGATCGAAGGCCCAGCGCAGGGCGCCGGTGATGACGTCGAAGCCGCGCACCACGCCGCCGGGCATATCGACCTGGACGTTGTCGGCGATGCGGCCGCCGACCACGATCGTGGTCCCGGCCAGGGTGGGGGCGGCGGTCAGCTGATATTGCGGGTCGGGCGCATCGCCGAGGCCGGCCTTGAGGTCGACGCGGCCGCCGGTTCCGAAGCCTTCGCAGGCCTTGCCGGTGTCGGCGTCGAAGGCCATCAGCACGGCGTTGATGGTGTTCATCAGGATGCGGCGGCGGCAGGGCGCGCCTTCGGGCACGCTCGCGGCCAGGATCGGCGTGGCGCCGGAGACGGTGGGCTGGGCCAGCGGCGCGCCGGCGTCGAAATAGGCCAGGCCCCGGCAGCGCATCCACACCGAGGCGTGGGCGTCGACGATCGTCTTCCACTTCTCGCGGCCGGTGTCGGCGTCCAGCGCGATGACGTTGTTGTGCGGGGTGCAGATGTAGACGGTGTCGCCGACCTGCAGCGGGGTGTCCTGGTCCTCGGCGCCGTTGCCGTCGCTGACCGCCACATCGCCGGTGCGGTAGGTCCAGGCGACCTTCAGGTCCTTGACGTTGTCGCGGGTGATCTCGCCCAGGGCCACGAAGCGGCTGGCGCCGGGGGTGTTGCCGTAGGCCTCCCAGTTCTTCTGGGCCTTGGCCGGATCGACCGGGACGAGGCCGCCCGCCGCGCCGGCGAAGGCCACGGTGGGATGGGCGAAGAACATGCTGGCGAAGCCGGCGGCCGAGCCCACGGCCAGAACCGCGCCGAGCGCCAGGGCCGGAACCAGGGCCGGCGACTTGCCGCTGGCCCGCGCCATCAGCGGATAGGAGAAGGCCACCACGGCCGCGCCGACGCTGAGCGCCAGCAGGCGCGAGATCAGCGGCCAGAACGCAAAGCCCGACTCCCAGACCGCCCAGAGCACGGTCAGAACGAAAACCGCGCCGAACAGCAGGGCGCCGCTCGCCTTGGCCCGACAGATCTGCACGCCCGCCGCGACCAGCGCCAGGCCCGCGACCAGGAAGTAGGGACTGCCGCCCAGGCTCAGCAGCTTGCCGCCGCCGACCACGAAGAACAGTCCGGCGGCCAGGATGACCGCGCCCAGCAGCAGCAGCCACAGCCTGGCCACGGGCGCGAGGCGATTATCGGGGGGAGAAAGGGGCATTCGGCGGGATCTCCTGCGGATGATCGGCGCTGCTCGACCACTCCCGTCCGACCGGACGTTGGAGCCCCCCAAGGCTCAAGCTCACGCAACGTAAGCTGTACATTTCCGCAATTGGACCCAAATTCGGCGGCTCGCAAGCCTTTCTGGACGACCAAGGTTACGTCCGCGCCCCCTTCCAGCCGCCAGACCGTCTTCTGCCTGCCGTGCTTCCTTGCCATAGTGGGCGCATGGCTTTCTCCCCGCGTTCCTCGCTCCTGCTCGCCGCCGCCCTGTCGGTGATCGCCGCAGTTTCCGCCCAAGCCCAGGAGGCGCCGCCGGCTTCTGGGGCCGTGGCCGTGACCACCCTGGCGCCGCCGGACCTGTTCTCGACGCCGGCCGCCGAGACGGGGCTGCCGGGCGACCTGTGGAAGGACGCCTCGCCGGAGCTGATGCGCCAGATCCTGCCGACCCTCGCCGCCAAGCCGCTGTCGCCGGCCTTCGCCGAACTGGCCCGCCGGGTGCTGGCGACCGGGGCCCATGCGCCCAAGGGCGTGGGCGACGATCCGGCGATGGGCGGGGCGCGGGCTCTGGCTTTGGTCGCCCTGGGCGAGGCGGCCGGCGCCAAGCAGGTGCTGGACCGCACGCCGGGCCTCGACCAGAACGCCGCCCTGGCCATGGCCGCGGCCGAAGCCAACCTGATCCGCGGCGACGACGAGCGGGCCTGCGCCATCGCCGACGCTCTCAGCGTCGATCGCGGGGCGGGCTACTGGTTGCGCCTGCGGGCCTTCTGCCAGCAGCGCGCGGGCCAGCTCGACCAGGCCCAGCTGACCTTCAACCTCGCCCAGCAGCAGGGCAAGGATCCCGCCTACGCCCGGCTGATGACCGCCCTGCTGGCCAAGACGCCGGCGACGGGGGCGGGCGACCTGAGCAGCGGGATCAACTTCGCCCTGTCGACCACCCTGGCGCTGGAGATCCGCACGCCGGCGGCGGCCGCCACGGCCTCGCCCGCCCTGCGCCCGGTGATCGCGCCGGCCCCGACCGACGTGGCTGCCGCGCAGGCCTCGGACTGGGCGTTCCTGCGCACGGCCAGGCCGGGGGCCGACTACGCCGCCGCCGCCCGCGCCGCCGCGCCGCTGATCGCCGCTGCGGCTGGGGCCGGAGGACCGATCGACCAGGCGCTGTTCCTGCGCGCGGCCCTGGCGGCCGGCGACGTCAAGACCGCCCAGGCGATCCGCGGCGGCATGACCGCCGACGCCATCCCCAGCGTCGGGCCGCAGGACCTGGCCCTGTTCGACGCCGCCCTGGCCGCGGCCTCGGGCGGTTCGACCGACCAGGCGCTGGATCGGCTGGTGGAACTGGGCGCGGCGGGCGGGCCTAAGTCGCCGGCCCAGCCGGCCGCCGTGGTGCTGCAAGGCCTGGGCGGGGCGCTGAGCCCCGAGGACCGCGCGACCTTCGCCGGCTTCGAGGCCGGCAAATCCACCGCTTCGGCCGCGCGCCTGGCTTTGCTCGACGCCGCCGCCGCCGCCGGCCGCAAGGGCGAGGCCGCGCTGCTGGCCCTGTCGGTGGCGACGGAAGCCGGCGTGGCCGGACCGTCGGCGGGAGACCGCGCCCGCATCGTCTCGGCCCTGAACCGGGCGGGCCTTGCCGCCGACGCCCGGGCGATCGCCGTCGAGGGCCTGCTGCCCGCGCCGCCGGCCCCGCCGAAGGCGGCTGCGCCCAAGCCGGCCGCCAAGCCGGCGGCGAAGAAGAAGTGAGCGGCAAGGCAGAGGGTTGGATCGAGGCCTTCCTGGAGATGATGGCCGTCGAGCGCGCGGCCGCCGCCAACACCCTGCGCGCCTACGAGAAGGACCTGGCCGACGCCCGGGGCTTCCTGGGGCGAACGGACAACGACCTGGACGCCGCCGAGGCTGAGGCCATCGAGGCCTATTTCCAGGACCTCGGCGCGCGCGGACTTTCACCGGCTACCGCCGCCAGGCGGCGTTCGGCCGTGCGGCAGTTCTATCGCTTCGCCCTGGGCGAGGGCTGGCGGGCCGATGATCCCTCCCGCCGGGTGGTCGCGCCCAAGGCCGGCCGGCCGCTGCCCAAGGTGCTGTCGCGGGCCGAGATCGACGCCCTGCTGGCGGCCGCCTCGGCCAAGGACGGGCCCCAGGGCCTGCGCCTGACCTGCATCATCGAGCTGCTCTACGCCTCGGGTCTGCGGATATCGGAGCTGCTGGCCCTGCCGCTGTCGGCCCTGGCGCGGGACCCGGCCTTCCTGATGGTCAAGGGCAAGGGCGGCAAGGAACGGCTGGCCCCGCTGAACGACGCGGCCCGCACGGCGGTGAAGGCCTATTTGGAGGAAAGGCCGCAATTCCTGCCAAAGGGTGAGAAGGCCAGCGCCTGGCTCTTTCCCTCGCGCGGCAAGGGCGGACGGCTGACGGCGCGGCGGGTGTCGCAACTGCTGGAGGACGCCGCCATCGCCGCCGGCATCGACCGCGAGAAGGTCAGCCCGCACGTACTGCGCCACGCCTTCGCCACCCACCTGCTGGAAGGCGGCGCCGACCTGCGCGTCATCCAGACCCTGCTGGGCCACGCCGACATCGGCACCACCCAGATCTACACCCACGTCGCCGGCGAACACCTGGCCGAGGTGGTGCGGACGAAGCACCCGCTGGGGCGGAAGGGTTAGGATGGGCGCTGGGGCAAGGTTTCCATACGGCGGCTTTGGCCTATCCAAGCGTTGCAGATCTGCCTGGCTAGGTCGCCGCGGTTGGCCAGCGGCGGTTGGGATCTTGGGCGGTTGGGGTGCGGCCCTATTGGCAGGCCTCCCGCCACGAGGCTGGATGCGCTTTCCTTTTCACCGCGCAGTACAAGAGTGACGCAAGCATCCAATCCAACGACTTCCGAACTGTGGAAGCGCCCCTTGGGCACGTGATAGCTCGTCGGCGCGGAATGGATGTTTCTTGCAATAGGCCACAGCTCCCAAACGTCGGACCATTTTCCGGCTCTTCGGCCGTCTTCTTCTGACTCCACGCTGACAACTCGCCAAAGGGAGCTGGCCGAGCTCGTTTCCACTTGCCAAATTTGGTCAGCGAGTGATCCGGCTAATACCAGGGACCATAGATCGCTGCTATGTGTATGAGGCACGGGTTGCTTCGGGGCATTACCCTGTGGGGGCCATATATGAAGGCGCACGTAACTGCCGTTCTGGCCTTTTCGCAGGTAGTGATACCAAAAGCCCAGCGGATGTTCAGTAAGAGCGGCGCCCGCGGTTATTAGCTGCGAAACTTCCGCGATCAAGGATCGATCGACGTCGAAATGATGATCTAGAGATCGAAAAAAATCTTCAGACATACGGGGGCTGTTTCAGTAGAGCGCTGGAGATCGCTCCGTCGATTGAGGCCTCGATACGATGAAAGCGATCTCCGAAAATCTGATTTAGCGCAAAATATACCGTATCACTTTTTTCAAGATCAACTGTCGGTATTTGAGCTATGTCTATTTTTCGAGACTGAGACCATATAAGTTCGCATTCTCGCTTGTAGTAATCGTAGAACCTGGATCCCCGTGCGTACGAAAAAGCGGGCTGTTGCGGATCTTCCTGAGTAACGACAATTACGTTGTCAGATTTGTCGTATCTGAAAACGGATATACCTGTAGATATGCCGAGCAATAAATTTACATGTGGATTTTTATCTTTGCTTTCCAAGATGCAAAGAATTGTGGCGATTAGCTCAATTTGAAGCTTTTCTGGGGTCCAGTCTTCTTTTGTAAGTGAGGCGCTACGCGAAGTGCGTCTATAGCTGCAGTAGGCGGCGCCCGACGTGCGGCTCGTGGGATCGATAATGACGACGCGGGCCATTACGGGCGCCCCCAGCGTCCGTCCTCTACGCTGTAGCGCGGGCAATATGCTCGAGCGGAAATACCGCCCGGTATGGCCGATGTATTCCCACGTTTCAGTGGTTTCGGCGGCCATGGAGAGTGCGGATGATATATCCGCCGGCGCCAATTCTCCGCCCGGAGGAATCCGATCGGCCCTTGGACCAAGCCACCACAGAAAGCTGGTGACGACGGCGGAGACGCAAATGGTGGATATAAAGCCGTCGAGCACGTCTCTCATCAATTCGGCCCATGACGAGGCGGCGTTCGTGAAAGACGTAAAATAGAGGCGACTGGCCACCAGCATCAGAACGATCAGAACGATAGTGACGACGGCGGCGCGCCGATGCGCAGCCACCCATTCGGCCTTTGGCCAAAAAGCGTCCATTGATCCCCCGACCGTTCCCGCGAGCATGAAGCTATGCCGCTAAGAGGGTGGTTGGCAACTTGAAGTTGATGCCTCCGGCGGGGGCTTTGGCGGGCCGCGCCTTGCGATGCCTTGGATCGCAAGGCGCGGCATCCTCCTACTTGGTCAACACCAGGCTTTCCGGGAACGGACCGCCCTTGAAGTCGAGATGGCCGGCAGCGCCGGCGGCGCGTTTGCAGAAGCCGGCCTTGATGATCTGCTTGGCCAGTTCGGGGGCCTGCATCAGGCTGACCTGGTCGCCGAGGCAGCGGTGCTCGCCGAAGCCCAGGTGCAGGTAGTGATAGGCCGGGCGGCCGGGCTTGAAGGTTTCCGGATCGGGAACCACCGTGCCGTCGTGCATCGCCGAGGCGACGCTGGCGAACACCACCGTGCCGGCCGCCAGGGTGGTCTGGCGCGGGGTGCCGGCTGCGATCGTGTAGGGCTCGACCAGCAGGCGCACCACGAACGGCGCCATCGGGTTGAAGCGCAGGGCCTCCCAGAAGATGGCGTCGAAGGTGGCGTCGTCGTTTGCCTGGGCCGCGCGCTTGGCGGCGACCATCTGGTCGGGCCGGTCGAGCAGCTGGTCGATCGCCTGGACGATGGCGGCCGAGGTGGTCTCGATGCCGCCGACCAGCAGGCCCATGGTGTTGGACAGGATCCGGCCCTGGTCGAAGCCGATCTGCGGCGGGGTCTGCAGGCGCAGCATGCGGGAGACGACGTCGTCGAGCTTGGGATCGGCCTTCACCTGCTTGGCGCGGCGGGGCAGGAAGTCTTCCAGGTAGGACCGCATCTCGGCCCCGGCGGCGATGTTGGCCGCATGCACCTTGGGGTCGTCGGTCAGGTTGTGGAACATGTCGTTCTGGGTGGCGTAGGACCAGCGCAGCATCGCCGTCAGGTCCGGCCCCGGAAATCCGAAGTACTGGCCGGTCAGGGCGATCGGGCCGGGACGGGTGACCTGCGAGACCAGCTCCAGCCGGCCGTCGGGCGAGGCGCCCTGGGCGATCAGCTTGGCGCCGATCTTGGCCACGGTCTGGCGCACGCTGGGCAGGTCGGCCTGCTGGATCAGGGCGCGCATGATGCTCTTGTCGCGCTGGTTGTAGACCGTGCCGTCGCGGGCCAGCATGAACGGGCCGACGGCCGGGTCCATCTTGGGGGCGTAGGGCTTGACCGTGAACTGCAGGTTCCGGGTCAGGGCCTCCTCGACGTCGGCGAACATCGCCAGGAGGGTCGGCCCGCCGGGCGTGACCAGGATCGGCCGCCGGGTTCGCAATTCCTTGAACAGCGCCAAGGGTTTGGTGGCGATCCACTGATAGAGGAGGCCCAGTTTCTGCTGCGGCTGCTGCGCGGCGTCGTAGGCGTCCAGGAACGATGATGCTGCGACATCGACCATCTTTGACCTCGGCTTGGCGGGTTTGGTTGTTCTGAAAAAAGCGGCCCCGAGACGCGCCCGCCACGAGAGGGGCAGGCGCATCACTTCCAGAAATTGTATCCCATGTTGATGAGTCCTCAAAATTGCATTCTTATGGAGTGCGTCGCGGAGGGGAACGTCGATGTCGGGATTCAAGAAAGCCGCCTTGTGGATCTTGGCGCTGGTCGTCTTCGTGGCGGTGGGGATCGGGATCCAGAAGGTCCTGTCCTTCGTCGAGCCGCCGCTGCCGCCGGCCCAGCCGGTGCGCGAGGCCCGCTGGCTCGACCAGGGCTGGAGCGAGAGCGACCGCTACTGGTTCCACCACGCCACCCAGGGCACCTCGACCCTGCCGATCCCCTACGCCTGGTTCGTGGCCGTGGCCGAGCCGAAGATCTTGCCCGGCAAGGAGAAGCTGTTCATCAACGACGGCTACATGCAGAAGCTGGGCTTCATCCCCAGCCCGCCGTCGGGCGGCGGCCAGGCGGGCCCCGCCGGCTGGCGCGAGAAGGCCTACGGCTACAAGCACAAGATCGGCGGCGTGGCCGCCGACGCCAAGGTCGAGAGCAACCAGGGTCTCAATCCGGCCGGCATGCCGGTGGGCTTCGCCATCACCAAGGCCTATGCCGACCCGACCACCGGCAAGATGCTGCCCGACCAGGTGGGCCTGACCTGCGCGGCCTGCCACACGGGCCACCTGGAATATAACGGCGTCTCCCTGCGCATCGACGGCGGCAACGCCGCCTCGAGCCTGGGCCAGCTGACCAGCACCCTGGGCGCGGCCCTGCTGCTGACCGACGTGCTGCCCTGGCGCTTCAATTCGTTCGCCGACCGGGTGCTCGGCCCCAAGGCCACCAAGGCCCAGCGCAAGCAGCTGCACGCCGACCTGAAGGCGACGATCAAGACCCTGGCCGCGGCGGCCAAGGCGACCTCGCAGATCGACAAGCGCGACGGCGTGCCCGAGGGCTTCAACCGCCTGGACGCCCTCAACCGCATCGGCAACGAGGTGTTCTACGTCAACCTGCTGCCGGTGAAGTCGGCGACCTTCGACCCGCTGGTCAACTACGCGGCCCTGAGCGCGCCGGTGAAGTATCCGCACCTGTGGACCACGCCGTGGTTCACCTGGGCGCAGTACGACGGCTCGATCGGCCAGCCGGCCATCCGCAATGTCGGCGAGGCGATCGGGGTGCTGGCGCGGGTGAACATGACCACCTACGACCAGCCCCACAAGCTGTGGGACTCGTCGGTGCCGGTGGGCAACCTGGCGCGGATGGAGCAGCAGATCGAAGGCCCCAACCCGTTGGACCGCGAGCCCGACGGCCGGGTGCGGGGCTTCAAGGGCCTGTCGGGTCCGAAGTGGCCGCAGGACGTGCTGGGCCGGATCGACATCGCCAAGGCCGAGGCCGGCCGCAAGGTCTACGCCCTGCGCTGCCAGGGCTGCCACCTGCCGCCGGTCGACGACCCCAACCAGGCGCTCTACACCCCCTCGCTGTGGACCACGGCCAACGAGCACGGCGAGAGCTATCTGAAGGTCAACATCATCCCGCTCAGCGTGGTCGGCACCGATCCCGGCCAGGCCGAGATCCTGTCGGCCCGCAAGATCAAGACGCCGCTGGCCCTGGGCCTGCAGCCCGGCGTCACCGATCCGACCACCGGCGTCACCTGCTTCACGACGCCGACCAAGCCGACCACCGACATGACCTTCGGCCAGGCCCTGGCCTCGGCGGTGCAGTTCGTGGTCGACAAGTTCCACGTCGACGAGGGCACGCCGATCAAGAGCATCGAGGCCGAGGCCGACAAGGGCAACCGCCCCAACTGCATCCAGGCCCCGCCGGCCTACAAGGCCCGGCCGTTGAACGGCATCTGGGCGGCGCCGCCCTATCTGCACAACGGCTCGGTGCCGTCGCTCACCGCCCTGCTGGGCGCGCCGGGCGAGCGTCCGTCGAGCTTCTGCCTGGGCAACCGCGCCTACGACCCCAAGGCCGTCGGCCTGGACGTCAAGGCCGCCTGCCCGCGCGGGGCCTTCAAGCTGGACGTCAGCGTCAAGGGCAGCTCCAACAAGGGCCACGAGTTCCGCGACGCCCCGGCCGGGACCAAGGGCGTGGTCGGCCCGGCCCTTACCGCGCAGGAGCGGGCGGCGGTGATCGAGTTCCTCAAGACCCAGTAGGGAGAAGACCCCGCAGGAAAAGACGGCCGGAGGCCTTTACGCCTTCGGCCGCCGCATCCTAGAAAGCCCGCAACTTTTGTAAGGGCTTCGCCTTCGCGCCGCCCAGCCGCTGAAGGGGCCCCTGCATGTCCGACGAAACCCGCGATTCCAACGGCGCGATCCTGGCCGACGGCGACAACGTCACCCTGATCAAGGACCTGAAGGTCAAGGGCTCGGGCGGCGTGACCCTCAAGCGCGGGACCCTGGTCAAGAAGATCCGCCTGACCGGCGACCCCGAGGAGATCGAGGCCAATGTCGACAAGGTGAAGGGCCTGGTGTTGCGGACGGAGTTCGTCAAGAAGGCCTGAGGCGAGGCTCAGGGCGCCGCCTTGGCGGCGGCCTTGGGCAAGGCGTCCAGCAGATCGTCCCGCTTGTAGACGCGCACGTCTTTCAGCTTGGCGACACGCTTCGCCGGCGAAGCGTCCCTCAACAGGATGAACTCGTCGCGCATCTTCGGAAGCGAGCAGTCGGCGGGGTCTTCGGTTCGCCGGATGATGCGCACCGTGTCCGTCGCCAGGATCAGGCAGGCGGTGCGGACGGTCTCCTCGCCGGGCTGCCGGTAGATGGTCACGCCGCCGCCGCCCACGCCGGCGAAGCGAAGCGCATTGAAGGTCAGCAACTGGTCGCCGGGCGCGCGGAAAACGACCAGGCCGACGATGAGCAGCGAGATCATGATCACCACGACGCGTTCGCGGCCGTGGGAGGTCATGAACAGGTGAAAGCCGATCAGCAGAAACACCGCGCCCAGCCTCAGGGTCTCATCGCTCGCCTCGAAGAGGCCGCGCACGTTCAGAGTAACGAAATCCACGGCCAGGGTCAGCCAGATCACGCCGGCCAGGTTGAGCAGAAGGCTGAAGAACAGCGCCAGAACGCCCGCGCCGGCCCTCGACTTCCATCCCGGAGCGGCCGCGTTCATCGACCAGGCGAAGGGCGCGGCGAGGGCGGC
Source organism: Caulobacter sp. GW821-FHT12A07 (assembly GCF_058807655.1). Taxonomy (NCBI): domain Bacteria; kingdom Pseudomonadati; phylum Pseudomonadota; class Alphaproteobacteria; order Caulobacterales; family Caulobacteraceae; genus Caulobacter; species Caulobacter sp. GW821-FHT12A07. The sequence continues at coordinate 460,133 of NZ_JBXAQX010000001.1, read as the reverse complement.
GGCGCAGGCGAGCGTCATGCAACCGGCGGTCAGCGTCACGCCCGAGATCATGGTGAGGATCAGGATCAGGGTGAAGACGATCAGCGGCGCATAGGCGACCACGTACGCCTTCAGGTGCGGCCCCCGGGGAGCGGCCTCGTCCTCCGGCCAGAAGAAGCCCTTGGCGAGCGGATGGGCCGTGTCCTGGGTCGACGAGAAGAGAAGCCGCGTGAAGAGAGGCGAGCCGAAGGTCATGGCGATCAGCGCCACGATCCCCAGGATCGTCACCGCCAGCACCGGAACCAGCGAGGGCAGTATGCTGACCACCTGGCCGAAACCCGACAGGCCCGGCTGGCCGTAGACGCTCAGATAGCGGCTTATCATCAGCTGCAGCAGCGTCGCCGCGACGGCCGCGACGAGGGCTATCAGGGCCGCCACGGCCTCCAGCGGCTTCTTGGCGATCTCGCCGAACAGGCGGGAAGGCCAGGACGATTGATGGGCGACGGGTTTCGCCGCGACGTCGATTGCATCGGGCATGCCGGGAAGCTCCAACTCACGTGAGGTGAAGCGCTCCGCCGGAGCGCTCCACCAGGAATTGCAGCTAGCTTGGCTTTACGAAGAAAGTGTAATCCGCGCGGAGGCCCGTGCTGAGCGCCGGCCTATTCGCCCCGCGCGGCTTTCTCCAGGGTCGGCACGTCGATCTTCACCATCTGCATCATGGCGGCGAAGACGCGGCCGGCGACGGCCTTGTCGGGGCCGGTGGTCAGCTCGATCAACTGGCGCGGGGTGATCTGCCAGGAGAGGCCGTAGCGGTCCTTCAGCCAGCCGCAGGCCGAGGGCTGGCCGCCGCCGGCCAGCAGGGCGTCCCAGTAGCGGTCGACCTCGGCCTGGCCGTCGCAGTCGACGGTGAACGACACCGCCTCGTCGAACTTGAAGTGCGGGCCGCCGTTCAGGGCGGTGAAGCCCTGGCCGTCGAGCTCGAAATAGACGGTCGACACCGAACCGCCCGGCCCGGCCGGCGGCGGCACGTCGTCGGGATAGCGGTTGACCGACAGGATCCTCGAATTGGGGAAGATCGAGACGTAGAACTCGGCGGCTTCCTCGGCCTGGGTGTCGAACCACAGGAACGGGGTGATCTTCGGCATGGCGTCGTCCTCCTGGCTGGCGGCCTGGTCGCCGCGTCTTCCCGAGGACGAAGGAACGCCCGCCGCCCCGACATCGTCGAGGCGAATTTTCGCATGCGCCGTCAGATCGAGCGGTCGACCGTCTTTCCGACGTTGCTCAGGGTCGCCAGGGCGACCGCCGCGGTCGAGGCGGCGGCGCTGACCGGAACGGCCAGGGTGACGGCGGTCGCCGAGGTCGTGCTCGCAGGCGCCGTGGTCCCGATCGCGGCCGTCTTCGAGGTTTCGGCCGCGAGGGCGGCGTCCCGGGCCTTGCGGGCGGCGATGACGTCCGACCAGCGGAACCCCCACGCGGAGCTGTCGTCGACCTGGTCGCTGACGTCGCGGCCGTTAGCGATGGCGACAGCCTCGCCTGTCGAGCGCACCGACACCGACCAGCCAGCCTCGCCGGCCGACTGGGTGAAGTCGCCGATCCTCAGCTTGCCCTCGGTCGTGCGGTAGAGCGGCGCGCCCGTGACCTCGAACCGGCTGTTCATCCCGCGGAGCGTGGCGTTCAGGCTGGAGAGGCCCCTGTTGATCCACTTCTCGGAGATGTAGACCATCATGTCGACCTCGCCGCCCATCCCCTGGGCGCGCATTTCGTCGAACTTGGCCGTGTTGTTCAGCATCCAGACGCCGCCGTTGATCAGGCTGATGTCCAGGCCCAGCATCTCGATGTTGTTGCGCGCGGCCTTGGCCATGCCCGTGGCCATCTGGTTGTTCTCGGAAGCCAGCGAGCCCTTGGGGTAGGTCTCGACCGGCGCGGCGAGCGCCGTGGTCGTGGGCGTTGCGTCTGACGCTTCGGCGGGCTTCTGCGCGGCGTCCTTGGCCAGGGCCGCCTTGGCCTCCGGGGACAGGTCCACCTTCACGGCCGGCTCGACATATTCCGGAAGGTTCAGCGCCTGGATGGACGTCTCGGCCTGCGCCAGTATGGCTTCGCGCCGCTCGTACGCGCCCGCCGCCTGGGCGTACATGTCCTTGCGGTTCTGGGCCTGCTTCAGATAGGCGGCCTCGTCGAACGACACGTGAGCAAACTCGTAAAGACGCCGCAGCCCCGGCAGTCTCGCCTGGGCGTGCGCCACGGGGTCGTAGCTGTAGGGGGAGGGGGCGACGGCCGTGACCATGGAAGTCCTCACCGGTGCGCGTGCTGCGCGTGTCGAGTTTTCAAGCTCAACATGAAGGCGAGTCATGAACAGCGCGTAAACCTTGTCGCGCGTTGGGCCGCGCGCCGGGTCTCAGGCGTAGCGGTCGGCCAGGTCGAGCAGGGCCTGGTCGGGCGAGGCGTAGCTGACGATGCGCGCCTCGAGCGCTTGGTCGCGGACCCTGTCGAGGGCGCGGGTCATGGCCGCGTCGATCCATCGGTCGGGATTGCCGAAGGCGCCGCCGCCCAGGCGGGTGAGCCAGACCACTCGGTGGCCGCGCGCGGCGTTGAGCACGGCGGCCAGCAGGGTCGCCTCGTAGGCGGCTTCCAGGATCAGGCTGGCGAAGGGCGACGCCAGGGCCTTGGTCACCGGCGCGTAGGATATCGGCAGGGCCGAGCAGAAGACCTGGGAGACGGTCATGCCCGCGGCCTCGGGCGCGTCGGTGATCTCGGCGTCCCAGACCAGGCCGATGCGCAAGGCCGCGCGCAGGGCGTCGCGTTCGGGTTCGTCGAGATAGTCGAGTACGGCGGCGATCGCCTCCAGCCCGGCGTCGGTGCATAGGGCGTAGCCGTTGCGCATCCGCCAGAGCGCCTCGACGGGGCGGCCGGTCAGGTCGGACAGGCGCGGACCAAGGTCGGCCAGGCCGTCGAACTGCCGCGCCGCCGTCTGGCCGATCCCGTCGCCGACCGGGGCGAGGTAGTTGCGATAGACCGTGGCCGCGCCGGCGGCGATGGCGCAGGCCGGGCCCTGGGTCGGGTCCCAGGCGTAGCGCGCGACGCCGTCCTCGGGGCTGACGCCCGGATCGACCATCTCCAGCAGGTTGAACTGCGAGGCGACCTGGAAGAGGCCGCCGGCGTTGGCGGCCTGGTTGTGCAGGGCGCGGGCGTCGCCGCGCACGACCTCGACCCGGAGCCGGCCGGGAACCGGAACGGCCGCCGCGCGGGTGCGCAATTCCGCCAGAGAGGGCAGCTCCAGCGTGCCGATCCCCCAGGTGCGGTCGGTCGCGTCGGAGGCCAGGCGGCCGTTCTCCACCCGCAGGCGGGCCTTGGTCGCGGCGTAAGGCTCTTCGGGGAAGCCGGTGAGGCGTTCGAACCAGTCCATGGTGATCAGAACCGCATCCAGTCGATGAAGGCGCGCAGGGCCGGGGAGAGCTGGCGGCGGCTGGGGTAGTAGAGGAAGAAGCCGGGGAAGGGCTCGCACCAGTCCTCCAGCAGCGACACCAGGCGGCCGGCGGCGATGTCGTCGGCGACGGCTTCGCGGAACGGGAAGGCCAGGCCCGCGCCGGCCTTGCAGGCCTCCAGCAGCACCGCGCCGTTGTCGGTGAGCAGGCAGGCGGGCGGGGTGACGACGACGAGGCGGCCCTTGCGCTCGAACTCCCACGGATAGGGCGCGCCCGAGGATCGGCGCACCAGCAGGCAGCGGTGGCCGCTCATCAGGTCTTCCGGTTCCTTGGGGGCGCCGTGGCGGGCGATGTAGTCGGGCGTGGCGACCAGGGCCTGGGAGAGCTCGCCGCTCAAGGGGATGGCGATCATGTCGGCCTGCAGCCGCTCGCCCAGGCGCACGCCGCAGTCGAAGCCGCCGGCGACGATGTCGGACAGGGCGTCCTCGCAGACGATCTCGACCCGCACGTCGGGATAGGCGTTCATGAAGCCGCCGATGCGCGGGGCCAGCAGCATGCGGGCCGCCGTGGTGGCGATGTTGATGCGCAGGCGGCCGGCAGGGCGATCGCGGAACTGGGCGATCTCGTCGAGGGCCGCGTCGATGTCGGCCAGGGCGGGGCCGAGCCTGGCGAGAAGCCGCTCCCCGGCCTCGGTGGGGGCGACGCTGCGGGTGGTGCGGTTGAGCAGCCGCACGTCCAGCCGGGTCTCCAGATTGCGGATCGCGTGGCTGAGGGCGGAGGCCGTCACCCCAAGGGCCTGGGCGGCGGCGCGGAAGCTGCGGCGCTCGGCGACCAGGGCGAAGACGGCGAGGTCGGGCAGGGGGCGGGTCGACATTGCTGAGAGATGCTCAGGAGTGCGTTGAGACCGCAAGCGGTTATCGTTTGCCCCGCCAAGGCCCATCTCCCTGCCGTCGCGGCGACGTCCGCGACCCCCATTTCGCACAAGGAGCTGCTCATGAAGACGCGCAAACTCGGCGACGGCCTGGAGGTCTCCGCCCTCGGTCTCGGCTGCATGGGCATGAGCTGGGCCTATGGCCCCGCGCCCGACAAGCAGGCGATGTTCGACCTGATGGCCAAGGCGGTGGACCTGGGCGTCACCTTCTTCGACACCGCCGAGGTCTACGGCCCCTATGTCAACGAGGAACTGGTCGGCGAAGGCCTGAAGCCGTTCCGCGACCAGGTGGTGATCGCCACCAAGTTCGGCTTCGACATCGGGCCCGACGAGTCCGGGACCGTGCGCATGAAGGGCGTCAACTCGCGGCCCGACAACATCCGCGCCGTGGCCGAGGCCTCGCTCAAGCGCCTGGGCGTCGAGACGATCGACCTCTTCTACCAGCACCGCGTCGATCCCGGCGTGCCGATCGAGGACGTGGCCGGAACGGTCAGGGACCTGATCGCCGAGGGCAAGGTCAAGCACTTCGGCCTGTCGGAAGCCGGGGCGGCGACGATCCGCAAGGCCCATGCGGTGCAGTCGGTGGCGGCCCTGCAGAGCGAGTATTCGCTGTGGACGCGGGGGATCGAGGCGCAGGTGCTGCCGACCATCCGCGAGCTGGGCATCGGCCTGGTGCCCTACAGCCCGCTGGGCCGGGGCTTCCTGACCGGCGCGATCAAGGCCGGCGACGGCTTCGGCAAGGACGACTTCCGCTCGACCCTGCCGCGCTTCCAGGGCGAGGCGATCGCCAAGAACCAGTCGCTGGTCGAGGCGCTGGTCGAACTGGCCGGCGAGAAGGGCGTGACGCCCGCGCAACTGGCCCTGGCCTGGCTGCTGGCCCAGGGGCCGGACATCGCGCCGATCCCCGGCACGACCAAGGTCGCGCGGCTGGAGGAGAACATCGGGGCTGTGGACGTGGCGCTGAGCGCCGACGACCTAGCGAAGATCGCCGCTGCGGTGCCGGAGACGGCGGTCGAGGGCGAGCGGTATGCCGAGGCCGGGCTGGCGATGGTGGGGCGGTAGCCGGCTGGCGCCGGCCCCCTCAGTCGCTCCGCGACAGCTCCCCCAGAGGGGGAGCATCTTAGTGGCGCGGCGCGATAGATCCTCCCCCTTTGGGGGAGGTGGCCCGGAGGGCCGGAGGGGGTCTGCGGCGGCGGGGCTTGAAAGCCGCGCCGACGACGGCTCAAACTCCACCCCATGACCGACAACCCGCTGCAACGCCTGGACGCCCTGGAGCTGGTCAAGCTCGGCAAGTCGGCGATCACGGTGGGGGGCTTGGGGGCCGGGATCGTCATCGTCATCGCCGCCCTGCTGGCCGCGCGGCTGGCGGCGGCGGGGCTGCGTCGCCTGCGGGCGCGGGCGGCCGACAACGCCTCGTCGCTGTATGTGGTCGAGAAGCTGACGACCTATGGCCTGGTGGTTGTCGGCCTGCTGGCGGGCCTGTCGACCATGGGCATCGACCTGACCTCGCTGACGGTGTTCGCCGGCGCGGTCGGGGTGGGCGTGGGGCTTGGCCTGCAGGGGGTGATCAAGGACTTCGCCTCGGGCGTCAGCCTGGTGTTCGAGCGCCTGATCGCGGTGGGCGACTTCGTGGAGCTGTCGAACGGTTCGCGCGGGGTGGTGCACGAGATCGGGCCGCGCGCCACGCGGATCCGCACCAACGACGCCACCGACGTGATCGTGCCCAACTCGGTGCTGGTCAACGACCAGGTGATCAACTGGACCCTGCGCAACACCACCCGCCGCATCCGCGTGCCCTTCGTCACCGCCTTCGGGGTCGACAAGGAGACGGTGCGCGAGGCGGTGCTGAAGGCCGCCCGCAGCGTGCCCTTCACCAGCGCCGACGACGCCGTGCGCCGCACCCAGGTGTGGCTGGTGGGCTATGGCGAGCACGCCCTGAAGTTCGAGCTGATCGTCTGGCCGACCGTGGAGGCCGTGCGCCGGCCGGCGGCGATCTTCGCGGCCTATACCTGGGCCATCGACGACGCCCTGCGCGGGGCCGGCATCGAGATCCCCTATCCGCAGCGCGACGTGCGACTGCGGGGGCTGTTCGGCGAAGAGGGCGAGGACGCGCGAGCGGCCCTGCGCCTGGAGCCGCGCGCGGCGCGCAAGGCTCGGGGCAAGGCGGCGACCCACGTCTCGCAGAACGACGCCGCCGACGAGCTGGGGCGCGAGGATCCGGATGAGGCGCCGCCGCCGAGGCCGGCGCAAAGCTGAGCCCCGGGCGGTTGCGCGTCGTGACCCGGCCGACGCATTGTCGAGCTATGCTAGAGTCCTCCATCACATTCGGCGACAACGTACGCATCCGTCCTTCCCCAGAGGTCGAGCGCCTGGGCTTGGCCGGCAAGATCGGCAGCGTTCGCGGCGAAACGACTCCGAGCATCTCGGGCGTGGATGTTGTCGGCGTCATGGAGCGCGATTACGCGCTGAACGTCTTCTTTGAGGATCTGGACGAGGGCTTTTGGTTCGCTGAGCATTTGGTCGAGTTCGTGGATCACGGCGCCGGCGCCCAGATCAGGATCTATGGCGTCAACAAGCGCTGGGTGCGCAACGAGGATGGCGAGTGGATCGAGTTCGACGCGCAGTAGCGAGCGCAGGCCTTCGTCCGCGTCGCCCTTGACCCCCTGGCCGCGTCGCCGCAGTCTTCTCGCAACTGCGAAATAAGAACACAGGGAAGACGCGCATGAAGACCGCCCGAGGCTTCTTCAAACCCCTGGCCATCGGCGCGCCGGCGCCGTGGCGCGAGCTGCCCGCCCGCGTCGAGCGGATGATCCACTTCGTGCCGCCGCATCTGGAGAAGGTGCGGGCCAAGGTCGGCGAGATCGCCCCCACGGTCGACGTGATCCTGGCCAATCTGGAGGACGCCATTCCCGCCGACGCCAAGGGCGCGGCCCTGGCCGGAACGATCGCCCTGTCGCGCGAGGTCGACTTCAAGGCCCTGGGCGTGGGGCTGTGGGTGCGGATCAACTGCCTCAACTCGCCCTGGCACCTGGACGAGGTGGCGACCCTGGTCGAGAAGGCCGGCGATCGGATCGACGTGATTATGGTGCCCAAGGTCGAGGGGCCGTGGGACATCTTCTACATCGACCAGCTGCTGGCCTCGCTGGAGGCCAAGCACGGGGTGACCCGGCCGATCCTGCTGCACGCCATCCTCGAGACGGCCGAGGGGGTGATGAACGTCGAGCAGATCGCCGGCGCCAGCCCGCGCATGCAGGGGATTTCGCTGGGGCCGGCGGATCTGGCGGCCAGCCGGGCGATGAAGACCACCCGGGTCGGCGGCGGCCATCCGGGCTATCGCGTCATCGAAGATCCGCATGCGGACGGATCGCCTCGGGTCAGCGTGCAGCAGGACCTCTGGCACTACACCTTCGCCAAGATGGTCGACGCCTGCGCGGCCCACGGCATCAAGCCGTTCTACGGCCCGTTCGGGGCCATCGACGATCCAGTCGCCTGCGAGCAGCAGTTCCGCAACGCCTTCCTGATGGGCTGCGCCGGCGCCTGGAGCCTGCACCCCAGCCAGATCGCCATCGCCAAGCAGGTCTTCAGCCCCGACCCGGCCGAGGTGGCCTTCGCCAAGCGCATCCTGGAAGCCATGCCCGACGGCTCGGGCGTGGCGATGATCGACGGCAAGATGCAGGATGACGCCACCTGGAAACAGGCCAAGGTGATGGTCGACTGCGCCAAGCAGATCGCGGCCAAGGACGCGGAATACGCGGCGCTCTACGGGTTCTAGGTTGGCGCTTCCCCCTGGTCCCGTCATTCCCGCCCTTGTGGCTGACAGAGGGGGCCTCACCATAGGGGCGGCTTGGATCCGTTGCGGATGGCAGGCACGAAAACCCTCTCTCTTAGAGAGAGGGAGGGGCCCATCGCGGAGCGATGGGAGGGTGAGTGGTTACACCTTTAGCCGGCGTGCCGGCACATCGCGCAACAGCGCCAAGATCGTCTAGGGGTTTCGCCTACCCACTCACCCTCCCACGCCTGCGGCGCGGGCCCCTCCCTCTCTCCATGAGAGAGGGTTTCCCTAAAGAAGGCGAGCCCCACACGCCGGGGTTGACAACCGCTTTTGCTCAAAGTTAGCATAACCCATGTCGCCGGATAGACCGGCGACGGACATCAGCGTGAGGGAGTCTCATGCGCTTCGACTATCTCGTCCTGATCGGACGCTTCCAGCCGTTCCACAACGGCCACGCCAGCGTGCTGAAACATGCGCTGCGGCTGGCGGAGAAGGTGATCGTGCTCACCGGCAGCGCCGGCCAGCCCCGCACCATCCGTAACCCCTTCAACGCCGCCGAACGGGCCGTGATGATCCGCGCCGCCGCCGGCGAGGACGCCGCCCGGCTGATCGTGGCGCCGCTGCGCGACCGCCTCTATGGCGACACCCTGTGGGTCGGCGACGTGCAGCGCATCGTCGCCGAGGCCGTGGCCCGTGACGGCGCGGACGAGGGCGCAACCGTCGGCCTGATCGGCCGCAACAAGGACGACGCCACCGCGACCTATCTGGCGGCTTTTCCGCAGTGGGAGCTGGTCGACGTGCAGCACGCCGACGTACTGTCGGCCACCGAGCTGCGCGACTGGCTGTTCGCCGGCGAGGCCGGCGGCCTGCGGCTGGTCGAGGCCAATGTGCCCGGGCCGGTGTTCGAGATGCTCGGCGCCTTTCGCGACGGCTCGCCCGCCTATGCCCAGCTGGCCCGCGAGCACGCCTTCATCAAGACCTATCGCCAGGCCTGGGCCGCCGCGCCCTATCCGCCGACCTTCGTCACCGCCGACGCGGTGGTCGTGCATTCCGGACACGTGCTGCTGGTGCGCCGCCGGGCCGAGCCGGGCAAGGGGCTGTGGGCTCTGCCGGGCGGCTTCGTGAACCAGGGCGAGACGGTGCAGGCCGCCGCGATCCGCGAACTGCACGAGGAGACGCGGCTTAAGATCCCGCCGGCCGTGCTGCGCGGCTCGATCAAGGCCGCGCGGGTGTTCGACCACCCCGACCGCTCGCTGCGCGGGCGGACCATCACCCACGCCTTCCATTTCGACTTCCCCGCCGGCCCGCTGCCGCGCGTGAAGGGATCCGACGACGCCGAGCAGGCGCGCTGGGTTCCCGTCAGCGAGGCGCTGCTGATGGAGGAGCAGTTCTTCGAGGACCACTTCCACATCCTCGAACACTTCGTCGGCGCCGCCTGACGGCGTTTTCAGATCAAATCCACGAAACCGCCCCGAGAGACGAGACGGTCACACCCCGCGCGAAGGAGCTTCCGCGATGTTCGACAACCTGATCCTCGACACCGACAGCTACAAGGCCAGCCACTGGCTGCAATATCCGCCGGGCGTGACCGGCGCCTTCTCCTATGTGGAGAGCCGGGGCGGGCGCTACGACCGCACGGTCTTCTTTGGCCTGCAGGCGATCCTGAAGACGGCGCTGGCCAGGCAGGTGACCCACGCCATGGTCGACGAGGCCGCCGAGCTGCTGGCGGCGCATGGCGAGCCGTTCAACGAGGCCGGCTGGCGGCGGATCGTCGACGTGCACGGCGGCCGCCTGCCGGTGCGCATCCGCGCCGTGCCGGAGGGCGCGGTGGTCCCCACCCACCAGGCGCTGATGACCATCGAGAACACCGACCCGGAGTGCTTCTGGCTGCCGTCGTACCTGGAGACCCTGCTGCTGCGGGTCTGGTATCCGGTGACCGTCGCCACCACCAGTTGGGGCGTCAAGCAGACCCTTCGCGCGGCGCTGGAGAAGACCAGCGACGATCCGGCCGGCCAGCTGCCGTTCAAGCTGCACGACTTCGGGGCGCGGGGCGTCTCCAGCCGGGAGAGCGCGGCGATCGGCGGCCTGGCCCACCTCGTCAACTTCCTGGGCAGCGACACCCTGGCGGCGGTGCAGGCCGGGCGGGCCTGGTACAACGAGCCGATGGCCGCCTTCTCCATCCCGGCCGCCGAGCACAGCACGATCACCAGCTGGGGCCGCGACCGCGAGGCCGACGCCTATCGCAACATGCTCAAGAGCTTCGGCAAGCCCGGCGCTCTCTTCTCCGTGGTGTCCGACAGCTACGACCTGTTCGACGCCGTCAGCCGCATCTGGGGCCAGGAACTGCGCGACGAGGTGATCGCCAGCGGCGCGACCCTGGTGGTGCGGCCCGACTCCGGCGACCCCGTCAGCATCGTCGCCGAGACCCTGAAGCGTCTCGACGAGGCCTTCGGCAGCACGGTCAACGCCAAGGGCTACAAGGTGCTGAACCACGTGCGGGTGATCCAGGGCGACGGGGTCAATCCGGTCAGCATCGCCGCGATCCTGGAGCGGGTGATCGCCGACGGCTTCAGCGCCGACAACATCGCCTTCGGCATGGGCGGCGGCCTGCTGCAACAGCTCGACCGCGACACCCAGCGCTTCGCCCTGAAGTGCTCGGCCGCCAAGGTCGACGGCGTCTGGATCGACGTCAGCAAGAACCCCGTCACCGACCCGGGCAAGCGCTCCAAGGCCGGGCGGCTGATGCTCCAGCGCAATGGGGCGGGCGATTACCGGACGGTGGCGGTGGGCGAGGACGAGACGGTGGAAGCCGGCTGGGCCGACGCCATGGTCACGGTGTGGGAGGACGGGGCGCTGCTGGTCGATCACACGCTGGCCGACGTGCGGGCGCGGAGCGAGGCGGCTTAGCCGCTCCGCGCTCCGGCCGCTGCGGCCGAGGCTCGCAAGTCTGCTCGATCAGGAGGTTCAACGTGACGTACGCCGCCGAGACCGACCGCCGCCTGATCGTCCTGTGGCGGGTCTTCGACGCCTGCAACCTGTCCTGCCCGTTCTGCGCCTACGACAAGCGGGTGGACGGACCCAGGCACGCCGTCGACCCGGCCCAGGTGGAGCGGACCATCGACCTGCTCGGCGACTGGCGTCGGGCGCGGGGCCGTTCCGTCCTGCTCAGCTGGCTTGGGGGGGAGCCCTTGCTCTGGGAGCCGCTGTCGGCGCTCAGCGCCCGCGCCGTCGACCAGGGGCTGGAACTCAGCCTGACCACCAACGGCACGATGCTCGGCTCGCCCCGGGTGCGTGAGGAACTGGTGCGGCGCTATCGCGAGGTGACGATCAGCATCGACGGCCCTGCCGCCTTTCATGACCGGATGCGGGGCTGGCCGGGGGCGTTCGACAAGCTCTCGCGCTACGTGCCCGCGCTCGTGGCCGACCGCGACGCGGCCGGAGCCGCGCTCAAGGTCCGCGCCAACGTGGTGCTGATGCGCGACAACATCGCCGACTTCGAGGCGCTGTGCCGGACCCTGGCCGGCTGGGGCGTCGACGAGATCAGCTTCAACCAACTGGGCGGTCGCGATCGACCCGAGTTCTTCCCCGACCATCGCCTTCGTCCGGACGACGTGACGTTCCTGGCCGCGCTGCTGCCGGGGCTGCGCGCCGAACTGGCGGGTCTCGGCGCGGGCCTGGTCGGCGGAGCGTCCTATGTCGCGCGGATCGCCGACACCGTGGCGGGCAGGCCGCTGCCGATCGCCGATTGCCGGGTCGCCGAGCGGTTCCTGTTCATCGACGAGGCCGGCCGGATCGCGCCGTGCAGCTTCACGCCGCAGCATTTCGCGCTGTCCGTCGACCAGCTTCGCGAGCCGGCGGACCTGGAGGCGTTGCCGGGGCGGCTGCGCGACCTGCAACGGCGCATGCCCTCGCGCGACTGCGCCGACTGTCCCAGCACCCAGCAGTTCGCCAAGTTCGAGCCGACCGGCGCCGAGGCCTGATGCGGCTTGGCGCTCAGCCCGCTGATCAGCCTTCTCCGTAAAATCCCCGCTTTCGCGGGGGTTTTACGGTTGGAGACAAGCTCAGGCCTTGGCCGCCAGACGCTTGACGAGGGCGTGGGCGACGGCGTCGCTGCTGGCGGGGTTCTGCCCGGTGATCAGGTCGCCGTCCGTGACGACATAGGGGGCCCAGTCGGGGCCCTTCTCATAGAGGCCGCCGTTCGCCTTCAGCATGTCCTCGACCAGGAACGGCACGATGTCGGTCAGCTCGACGGCGTCTTCCTCGCCGTTGGTGAAGCCGGTGACCTTTCGGCCGGCCACGAGCGGGCGGCCGTCGGCGGCCTTGACGTGGCGCAGGGCGCCCGGTGCGTGGCAGACCAGGGCCTGGGGCTTGCCGGCGCGGTCGAAGGCTTCGATCAGGGCGATCGAGGCGGGCGATTCCGCCAGGTCCCACAGCGGCCCGTGGCCGCCGGGATAGAAGACCGCGTCGAAATCGGCGGCGTCGACGGCGTCCAGCGGAACGGTCTTGGCGAGGGCTTCCAGCGCGGCCTCGTCGGCCTGGAAGCGGCGGGTCATGTCGGTCTGGAAGTCCGGCAGGTCGCTCTTGGGATCGAGCGGCGGCTGCCCGCCCTTGGGCGAGGCCAGGACGATCTCGGCGCCGGCGTCCTTGAACACGTAATAGGGCGCGGCGAGCTCTTCCAGCCAGAACCCGGTCTTCTTGCCGGTGTCGCCGAGGGTGTCGTGCGAGGTGAGGACGATCAGGATTTTCATGGCGCGCTTCTCTGCTGCGAAGATCGGTCGGGGGCGTCGATCTTGCCGCATATAGGGTGGGCAGGCGCCGGCCGCCGCCATGATCGCGGCGCGCGGTGAAGAGGGGTAGGCCTTACCCTCTCCGTAAAATCCCCGCGAAAGCGGGGACCCAGGCTTTTTATCGTTGAGGGCGGCGCGTTTCAGAAAACGCCTGGGCCCCCGCTTTCGCGGGGGTTTTACGGTGGAGGGGTGGGGGGCAGGTCGGTAGGGGTGAGCCTACGACCGATAATCCCCGTTGATCGCCACGTACTGCTTGGTCAGGTCGCAGGTCCAGACGGTGGAGCTGCCCTTGCCGACGCCGACCTCGACGGTGACCTCGAGTTCCTGGTGCTTCATGTAGGCGCTCATGGCCGCCTCGTCGTATTCGGCCGAGACCAGGCCGTCGCGGGCGGCGTAGAGGTCGCCGAACTTGACGCTGATCTTCTCGCGGTTGACCGGCTCGTCGGCGCGGCCGACGGCCATGACGATGCGGCCCCAGTTGGCGTCCTCGCCGGCGAAGGCGGTCTTGACCAGCGGGCTTTCGGCGATGGTGCGGGCGATCTTGCGGGCCGACAGCGGGCTCTCGGCGCCGTTGACGGTGATCTTGACGAACTTGGTGGCGCCCTCGCCGTCGCGGACCAGTTGCAGGGCCAGATCCAGCAGCACGCCTTCCAGCTTTTCGCGGAAGTCGGCCAGGCGCTTGTCGCCGGGGCGGCTGATCTTGGGCGCGCCGGACTGGCCGGTGGCGAACAGCAGCAGGGTGTCGTTGGTCGAGCGGTCGCCGTCCACCGTCACGCAGTTGAAGGTGGTGCGGGTGTACAGAGACACCAGCGTCTGCAGGGCGGCCGGGGCGATGGCGGCGTCGGTGGCGACGAAGGCCAGCATGGTCGCCATGTCCGGCGCGATCATGCCCGAGCCCTTGGCGATGCCGGCGATCTTGACCTCGTGGCCGTCGATCACGGCGGTCGCGTAGGCGCCTTTCGGGAAGGTGTCGGTGGTCATGATCGCCGAGGCGGCGGCGGCCCAGCCGTCCGGCGTCAGGCGGGTTTCCACCTCGCGCAGGTTGGAGGTGATCTTGCTGTCGTCGAGGATCACGCCGATGACGCCGGTCGAGGCCATCATCACGTCGCGCTGGCGGCAGTCGAAGCGCTTGCCCACGGCGGTGGCCACGCGGCGCACGGCGTCGGCGCCGGGCTTGCCGGTGAAGCTGTTGGCGCAGCCGGCGTTGACCACGAGGGCGCGCACGTCGGCGCCGCCGCTGGCGGCCAGCTGGCGCTTGCACCAATCGACCGGGGCCGAGCCGACGCCGTGGCGGGTGAAGACGCCGGCGCCCGAGGTGCCCTCGGCGAAGCGCATCAGCAAGAGGTCGGGGCGCTCGTGCTTGTAGAAGCCGGCGCGGCCGGTGGCGATCTCGACGCCGGCGATCGGCGGGATGGCCGGGAACGGCACGACCAGCGGCGAGACGGCCAGGCCCGGCTTGCCCGGCGCGGCGGCGGGCGTCGCGGGAGCGGCGGTCTGGGCGGGGGTCTCGCCGGCCGACTTCTGGGCGCGGCGCAGGCCGGCGCGCTTCAGGGCTGAGGCAAGCGGATCGAGGGCGCGGTCCAGGGCCTGGCCGACGCTGGCGCCGACCTGGCCGACGATCTCGGCCGGAGTCGTGGTCGCGGGCGTCTTTTCGGCGGCCTTCGGAGCGGTGGTCTTGGTCGGGGTCTTTGCAGGCTTGCGGGTCATTTTTTGGCCGGGGTCTGGGCGGGCGCCGAGGCGGGCGGCGCGCTGTCGAGGTCGGAAACGGGGGCGGCGGCGCCGGCCGGAGCGGAGGCCGGCTCCTGCGGCGCGCCGGGGACGTCCTGGCCCTTGCCGACCAGCATCTCCACCTTGGCGCCCGAGCGCAGCTTCTCCAGCAGGTCGCGGACCTGGTCGTAGGTCAGGAAGCGGACGATCTGGGGGCGGGTCTCTTCCAGGCTGAGCGGGGCTTCCAGGCGCTTGTCCTCGACGCGCAGCACCACCCACTGGCCGTCGGAATGGAACGGACCGATCAGGTCGCCGGCCTTGGCGTCCTTCAGGGCGCCGGCATAGGCCTCGGGCATGACGTCGACGGTGAAGTAGCCGAGGTCGCCGCCCTTGAAGCGGGTGGCCTCGTCTTTCGAACGCTCCATGGCCAGGGCGTCGAACGAGGCGCCGGTGGCCAAGAGCTTCTTGACGCTTTCGGCTTCGGCCTGGCTGGGCACCAGGATCTGGCGGGCGCGGATCTCTTCGGACTGCTTGGCCAGCTTCTGCTGCTCGGCGTAGAGGCCGCGGATGTTGTCTTCGGTCACGGCCTTCTCGACCATGCCCTCGACCAGCATGTCGCCGAGGATGCGCTCGCGGGCGGCCGCCAGGCGGCGCTGGGCGACGGGATCCTTGTCGAGCTTGCGCTGCATGGCCTCGGACGCCAGCAGCTTCTGGTCCACCACCTCGTCGAGGACGCGGCGGAAGAGGTCGGACGAGACGTCGAGCGGCTCGCCCTCGCCGATCAGGCCCTGCGCCACCGCCTCGCGCTTGACGTCGGAGGCCCAGACCGCGTGGCCGTCGACCCGGGCGACGGCCGTGTCGCCGGGCTCGGGCGGGCGCTCGTCGACCCCGCCGCGGCCGCAGGCGGCGACCAGCAGCGCCAGGCCGAGGGCGGCGGCGAGCATCAAGGGACGGGCCTGAAATTTACCGGGGCGGACGGGGTGCATCGGACGCGGTTCTCCGCTGAACTCAAGAAAAGCGCTCTAGAGCGCGTCAGGCCAAAGGGGAAGCCGTTTTGGCGGCCTCGGGGTCTAAACTTCGCGCCGAGCCGCTCGGTTCGGGCCAAGCGGATGGAACTCCAGGCGCTTCCAGCGGTTTCGGCGTCGCGCCGGCGCGCGCTGCGGGCATAATTCGTGTGGCGCGGGCAAGCTTGGCTGATCGGCGTTTTTCGACGTCCAGGCGGGCCGGGCCTTCGTTGACACTGGGAGGGGCGGTGCTTAAGTCTCGCGCGCGCGCCGTTTTCAGTGGTTTTCCGAAACCCGGCGCAACGTCATTACCGTAGTGAAGGCCCACAAGCCTTAGCGCCGGCCTCACTAGTTCTCGCTCCGGATCCTTTCTGCATGCTCGGCTTCGCCAAAAAGCTCTTCGGTTCCTCCAACGAACGCAAGGTCAAGACGCTGCAGAGCCGCGTGGCCAAGATCAACGCGTTCGAGCCGGCGATGGCCGCCCTGTCGGACGAGGCCCTGAAGGCCAAGACCCAGGAATTCAAGGACCGCCTGGAAAAGGGCGCGACCCTCGACGACATCCTCGACGAAGCCTTCGCCGCCGTGCGCGAGGCCTCCAAGCGCGTGCTGGGCATGCGCCACTTCGACGTGCAGCTGGTCGGCGGCATGGTGCTGCACTTCGGCGGCATCTCGGAAATGCGCACCGGTGAAGGCAAGACCCTGGTCGCCACCCTGCCGACCTATCTGAACGCGCTGGCCGGCAAGGGCGTGCACGTCATCACGGTCAACGACTACCTGGCCACCCGCGACGCCGAGTGGATGGGCCAACTCTACAACTTCATGGGCCTGTCGTACGGCATCATCGTCAACGGCCTGTCGCAGGGCGACCGCCAGCGCGCCTACAAGTCCGACATCACCTACGGCACCAACAACGAATTCGGCTTCGACTACCTGCGCGACAACCTCGTCTATGACGTGGGCGAGATGGTCCAGCGCGGCCACCACTACGTGATCGTCGACGAAGTCGACTCGATCCTGATCGACGAAGCCCGCACCCCGCTGATCATCTCGGGCCCGACCGAGGACCGCAGCGAACTCTACAAGACCATCGACGTCCTGGTGAAGGAACTCATCAAGGACAAGACCAACTACGACCACGACGAGAAGCAGAAGCAGGTCATCCTCACCGAAGAGGGCCAGGAGCGGATCGAAGAGGTCCTGATCTCGGGCGGCCACCTGGCCGAGGACACCGCCGGCCTCTACGACGCGGCCAACATCTCGATCGTGCACCACGTCAACCAGGCCCTGCGGGCCAACGTGCTCTACACGCGCGACAAGGACTATATCGTCAAGGCCGACGAGATCGTCCTGATCGACGAGTTCACCGGCCGCATGATGACCGGCCGCCGCCTGTCGGAAGGCCTGCACCAGGCCATCGAGGCCAAGGAAGGCGCCGCCATCCAGCCCGAGAACCAGACCCTGGCCTCGGTGACCATCCAGAACTACTTCCGCCTCTACACCAAGCTGTCGGGCATGACCGGCACGGCCTCGACCGAGGCGCAGGAGTTCGACGACATCTACAAGATGGGCGTCAGCGAAATCCCGACCAACCGCGTCATCCAGCGCATCGACGACGACGACGAGGTCTACCGCACCGAGGAAGAGAAGAACCGGGCCATCCTGGTTCAGATCGCCGACTGCCACAGCCGCGGCCAGCCGATCCTGGTCGGCACCGTGTCGATCGAGAAGTCCGAAGAGCTGTCCAAGCTGCTCGACGCCTACGAGTGGGAAAACAAGGGCGCCAAGCAGAAGGGCATCCCCCACCAGGTGCTGAACGCCCGCTTCCACGAGCAGGAAGCCGGCATCGTCGCCGACGCCGGCGTGCCGGGCGCGGTGACCATCGCCACCAACATGGCCGGCCGCGGCACCGACATCCAGCTGGGCGGCAGCATCGACCTGCGCCTGTCGAAGTGGAAGATCGAGCAGCGGGGTCTGGGCATCACCGTCTCGCACGAGGACGAGCTGGCCCATCGCGCCGAACTGGAAGCCGAGATCGCCGACGCCAAGAAGGCGGCCCTGGCCGCCGGCGGCCTGTTCGTTCTGGGCACCGAGCGCCACGAGAGCCGCCGCATCGACAACCAGCTGCGCGGCCGCACCGGCCGTCAGGGCGACCCGGGCCGTTCGAAGTTCTTCCTGTCGTGCGAAGACGACCTGCTGCGCATCTTCGCCGGCGAGCGCCTGGACGCGATCATGCGCACCTTCGGCGTCCAGGACGGCGAGGCGATCACCCACAAGTGGCTGAACGCCGCCATCGCCAAGGCCCAGACCCGCGTCGAGCAGCGCAACTACGAGATCCGCAAGAACCTCCTGAAGTACGACGACGTCGTCAACGACCAGCGCAAGGCCGTGTTCGAGCAGCGCCAGGAGTTCATGGAGAGCAGCGACCTGTCGGAAGTCATCGCCGAGATGCGCACCGACGTGGTCGAGGACCTGGTGGCCCGTCACGTGCCGCCGAAGGCCTACGCCGAGCAGTGGGACATCGAGGGCCTGCACGAGCGCGTCCAGGCCATTCTCGGTCTCGACCTGCCGCTGAAGGAATGGGCCGCCGAGGAAGGCGTCGACGACGAGGTCTTCCGCGAGCGCATCGGCAAGGCCGCCGACGAGTACGCCGCCCAGCGCGAAGTGATCATCACCCCCGAGCAGATGCGTTCGGTGGAAAAGAGCTTCCTGCTGCAGATGATCGATCTGCAGTGGCGCGAGCACCTGATGCACCTGGACCACCTGCGCAACGTCATCGGCCTGCGCGGCTACGGCCAGCGCGACCCGCTGAACGAGTACAAGACCGAAGCCTTCAGCCTGTTCGAAAAGCTGCTGGGCGACCTGCGCAGCAACACCACCCGCTGGCTGATGACGGTCGAGATCGCCTATGCCGAGCCCGAGCCCCTGCACACGCCGGAAAACCTGATCCCGGTGCACCTGGATCCGCTGACCGGCGAGAACGCGGCCCTGGCCGGCGCTCTGCCCGAAGGCCTGTCGCCGCAGCAGCGCGAGGCCCTGCCGGTCTCGGCGCTGCCGGAAGGCTGGGACCGCACCAACCGCAACGGTCCGTGCCCCTGCGGCTCGGGCAAGAAGTTCAAGCAGTGCCACGGTTCGCTGGTCTGACGATCGACGGGTTCGAAAGAGCCTGAAACGACGAAGCCCGCTCCGGGAGACCGGGGCGGGCTTTTTCGTGGGCGGTGGAAGCTTGCCAATGGAAGCTTGCCGGGGGGAAGCTTGACGGTGGCCCGGCGCGCCCGGCAGATTGCCGCCATGAGTAGAGCCCGCAGCAGGCTTCGCGCCTTGATGATCGCGACCCTGGCGCTGGCCGGACCGGCCTGGGCCGGCGGAGAGCCCGCCCCCCTGAGCAAGAGCCAGGCCCGGCAGATCCCGTCGGCGACCTTGAAGGCCCGGGTGCTGCGGCAATTGTCGGACGTGCTGATCGACGGCTACCGCCCCAGCGGCCACAAGCCGAGGGTCGTGCTGTCCACGCTCGACTACTGGACGACGCCGCGGCCCAGCAACGAACCCAATGTCTGTCAGGCCACCTCGGTCGATTTCAAGTTCGCGCCGGTGGTGGGCGATCCGGACGAGGCGGACGACGGCGATTGGAACGCCGACACGCCCGTGGTCGTCACCGACGTCGCCGCGACCACCTTCTACCACCTCCTGGCGGTCGGAGCGGACGACATGCCCGGCGGCGACTGGCGGCGGGGCCGGCGGGCCAAGTGCGCCCGGCTGGTGATCGACAAGACCCCATTCTTCCGCGCCGAAGACGCCCAAAGCGCCGCGCGGGGCGCCTGGCTGCTGGCGCGGCTGAGGGCGGCGGCCGACCAGCCGGCTCCGGGGTTCGCCCTGGAGTGCCCGGAGGCGGGGGCAGGCTGTCTGGCGTGGCTGAAGGATGGACGGTTCTGGTCCGTCGATCGTTGCGAGGGCGCGCTTGTCTGGGTCCAGTGCCTGGCGCTCAACGTCGAGGACTACCGGGCCCAGGTCATCCACGGCTGGAAGAACGGAAGCCTGGTCGTGGACCGCGTGAAGATCGACCAGACGATCACCCTGACCCACGAGCGGCGCGACTGAGACCCGAGGCGCTGCGTCAGCCGATCTTCTTCTTGCCGCCCGCGCGTTCGACGGCCTTCCAGGCGATGAAGCCCAGCAGGCCGACGCCGACCACCAGCGCGCCGACCAGGGCGACCGGGGCGGGCGCGGCGTCCGTCAGGACTTCGAAGCCGGCCGCTATGCCCTCGTCCAGGCCCGAGGAGTCCTTGCGCTTCTTGCCGACGGTTTCTCCGAGGAACGGATCGCCGTCGCCGCTCACGCTTACTGCAGGCCTTCGCGGCCGATGGCGTAGAAGCGGTCGGCGCGCTGGCGCTTGAGTTCGGCGGGGGTGAGGACCGACAGCTTCTTCAGCTCGTCTTCCACCGCGTCGCCGACGGCCTTGATGGCGGCTTCGGGATCCGAATGGGCGCCGCCGGCCGGTTCCTCGACGATGCGGTCGACGATGCGCAGCTTGATCAGGTCTTGCGCCGTGATCTTCATGTTGGTGGCCGCGTCCTTGGCCCGGCCGCCGTCGCGCCACAGGATCGAGGCCGCGCCTTCCGGCGAGATCACCGAATAGATCGAGTGCTCGAGGATCAGCACGCGGTTGGCGCCGGCCAGGGCGATGGCGCCGCCCGAGCCGCCTTCGCCGGTGATGGTGGTGACCATGGGCGTGCCCAGCGTCAGGCAGCGTTCGGTCGAGCGGGCGATGGCCTCGGCCTGGCCGCGCTCTTCGGCGCCGAGGCCCGGATAGGCGCCGGCGGTATCGACGAAGGTCAGGACCGGCAGGTTGAAGCGCTCGGCCATGTCCATCAGGCGCACGGCCTTGCGGTAGCCCTCGGGGCGGGCCATGCCGAAGTTGTGCTTCAGGCGGGTGGTGGTGTCGTGGCCCTTCTCGTGGCCCATGACCACGACCGGCATGCCGCGGAAGCGGCCCAGGCCCCCGACGATGGCCTGGTCGTCGGCGAACTTGCGGTCGCCGCGCAGCTCGACGAACTCGTCGATCAGGCCCGCGACATAATCGCGCAGGTGCGGCCGCTGCGGGTGGCGGGCGACCATCGTCTTCTGCCAGGCGTCGAGACCGGCATAGGCTTCCTTGCGCAGAACCTGCACGCGCTCGCGCAGGGCGACGATCTCGTTGTCGAACGCGCCGGGGCCAGCCGTCTCGGAAAGCTTGGAAAGCTCTTCGATCTTGGCTTCCAGGTCGGCGATGGGTCGCTCGAAGTCGAGATAGTGCGCGGGCATGAGTCTCTTAACGTCGCCGTTTGCGAAAGGTGGCGAACCTAGTGCGTGATGACGTCCAGGGAAAGCGCATTCGCGCCAAATTGGAACCATGGTTCCAGGCGAGGATTCCCCTCGTGACTGGATTCATCCCCAACTGAGTCCTGTTAAGAAACCGAACCCCTATGGTGAATCGCTTTGCGTTCATTATATTGGGTTTTCAAGAGCCGGTTGCGGAAGTCAGCTGGCGCTGCGGCCCCGCCCATCGAACATGGACCCGGTCCCGCCTGATGAGGACGATCGTTCCCATGCAGGTGTTTACCTTCTTCTGCGTCGAGCGCGACGGCTCGGTTCCCCGTTTCGATGTCACGGCCTGCGCCGACGACAACGCCGCGCGCCTGCGCGCCGGCGAGTTGTTCGACATGCACCGCGGCTGCAACGAGGTCGAGGTCTGGCGCGGCGCCACCCACCTGTTCAAGGTCGGGGCCGGCGCGGCCGCTTAAGATTCTTCGAAGGTTCGTCGGGGGACGGATTTCGACAAGCGCGATGCGGAGCGGGATGCCTAGGTTGGGCCTCCCAACCCGCGAGGATTCGCTCATGACCGACGTCGCCCGCCCTTCCGCCATCGCCGAGGACAGCGGCCACGGCGGCGTGCAGATCCTGATCACCGCCGGCCCCTCGCGTATCGCCGGCGACCTCAAGCCGTCCGAAGGCGGGCTCGACACCGGCCCCAATCCCCACGACCTGGTCGCGGCGGGCCTGGCGGCCTGCACCACCCAGACGCTGCGGCTCTACGCCAAGCGCAAGGGCTGGGCCCTGGGCGAGGTGCGGGTCGAGACCACCTGGCGGCGCCTGCCGGGCCAGGTTCCGGCCGACGTCTTCGACCGGGTCATCACCCTGCCGGCCGACCTCGACGACACCCAGCGTCAGCGGCTGATGGAGATCGCCGAAGCCTGCCCCGTGCACAAGATGCTGACGGCGGGCGTGAAGGTCGAGACGCGGGCGGGGTGACGTCCTTTGGATGCTCCCCCTCTGGGGGAGCTGTCGCGGAGCGACTGAGGGGGTAGCGGCCGAGGCCGCGCTGGCCCCCTCCGGCCCTCTGGGCCACCTCTCCCAGAGGGGGAGGATTTGCGTGTGCAGACCACCCAACCTTGCGCCCATCCCCCAATCGCGATCACATGCCCGCCGTATTGCACGGGGGCCAGCGTGACCGAAGCCTTGATCGTCCGGGGGCTGGACAAGACCTTCGCCAAGCCCGCGGTGCGCGAGCTGGACCTGACGGTGCATCCGGGCGAGCTCTACGCCCTGCTCGGGCCCAACGGCGCGGGCAAGACCACCACCCTGCGGATGGTCGCGGGCCTGACCAAGCCCGACAAGGGCAGCATCGAGATCTTCGGCATCGACGCCCGGACCGATCCGGCGTCGGCCAAGGCGATCACCGCCTGGGCGCCCGACGAGGCGATGATCTACGACCGGCTCACCCCGCTGGAATATCTGGAGTTCGTGGCCGGCCTGTGGAACGTCGAGCCCAAGCACGCCAAGGCCCGGGCGCTGGAGCTGCTGGAGACCCTGGGCCTGGCGGGCGAGGCGCGGCGGCGCTGCGAGGGCTTCTCGCGCGGCATGAAGCAGAAGGTGGCCCTGGCCGGGGCGCTGATCCACGATCCCCGGCTGCTGATCCTCGACGAGCCGCTGACCGGCCTCGACGCCGCCGCCGCGCGGCTGGTCAAGGACATGCTGCAGGCCCGCGTCGACGCCGGCGGCACGGTGATCCTGACCACCCACATCCTCGAAGTGGCCGAGCGCATGGCCGACCGCATCGGCATCATCGCCGGCGGACGGCTGCTGGCCGAGGGCACGCTCGATACGCTGCGCGGCCAAGCAGGCAAGGACGGCGGCACGCTCGAAGACGTCTTCCTGCAACTGACGTCCGACGGGGCGGCGGCGTGAGACTGCTGCGCTCCGGCTCGGTCGCCTGGCTGCTGGCCCAGGAGATCCGCCTCTACTGGCGCGGCTTGACCGGCAAGAGGGTCGGCGCCGGCATCGGGGCCTGGATCGGCGGCTCGATCCTGCTGCTGGTGATGCTGAGCGGCGGGGTTTCGCTGGGCTTCGTGCTGCGCAAGCTGGACATGCCGATGGTCCCGATGGCGGCGGCCATCGCCCTGGCCTGCTGCGCCACCGCCTTCACCCTGATGCTGTCGCAGACCCTGGCGGCGGCCAGCGAGGCGCTCTACGAGCGCGGGGACCTGGATCTGCTGTTCTCCTCGCCGATCCCGCCGCGGGCGGTGCTGTTCGTCCGCGCCATGGGCGTGGCGGCCGGGGTCATGACGGTGTTCCTGATCTTCCTGACGCCGCTGGTCGGGCCGGCGATCATCCTGGGCCATCCCGAATGGCTGGGGCTGTTCGGCGTGCTGGCGGCCCTGGCCTTGCTGGCGACGGCGGCGGGCCTGTCGCTGGCCATGACCCTGTTCTCGCTGATCGGCCCGCGCCGCACGCGCACCGTGGCCCAGGTGCTGGCGGCCCTCGTGGGCGCGGCCTTCTTCCTGACCAGCCAGATCCGCACCATCCTGGGCAAGGGCGCCAGCGAGAGCCTGTTCCAGACCCTGGCGCGCGAGACCGCCGAGGGCCGGCTGAAGCTGCCGCCGATCGCCTGGCTGCCGCTGAAGGCCATGCTGGGCGAGCCCCTGCCGCTGCTGGCGCTCCTGGCGATCGGGGCGGGAGCCTTCACCCTGTCGGCGCTGTCGCTGGGCCGGCGGTTCGCCGACGCCGCGGCCGCGACGCAAGGCAGCCAGACCAGCGCCGCCAAGCCCGCGCGCGGCCGCGACCGGGCCTTCGCCAAGGGGGTGTTCGCCGCCACCCTGGCCAAGGAGCTGCGGCTGATCCTGCGCGACGCGGGCCTGCTGTCGCAGGTGCTGCTGCGGGTGCTGTACCTCGTGCCGACCGCCGTGATCCTCAGCCGCAACGCCGCCCACGGCGGAGGCGCGGCCCTGGCCGGCGGGGCGGGGGTGGTGGTGTTCCTGGCCGGGCAGGTGGCCGGGAGTCTGGCCTGGATCACCCTGTCGGCCGAGGAGAGCCCGGACCTGCTGGCCGTGTCGCCGGCCGCCGTGCGCAGCTTGCGCCGCGCCAAGCTGGCGGCGGCCCTGCTGCCGGTGGCCCTGCTGCTGGCCGCGCCGCTGGCGGTGCTGGCCTGGCTGGCGCCCGCCACCGCCTTCTGGACCGCCGTCGGCGCGGGCCTGGCGGCCTGGGCCTGCGGGCTGATCAATGTCTGGCACCAGAAGCCGGGCAAGCGGGCCGACTTCAAGCGTCGGCGCGGCGCTTCATGGTTCGCGACCCTGGCCGAGGTGGCGATCTCGGCCCTGCTGGCAGGCTTCGTCGGCCTGTCGGTGGCCGGCCTGCCGCTGTGGGGCCTGGCGCCGCTGGCGGTGGCCCTGCTGGCGCTGCTGGCCCTGCGCCGCAGCGACGCCCAGATCGCCAAGGTCCTGCGTCTGGCGGCCTGACTTTCCGGATTTTCGTGAATTTGCACAGATATTGTCCGCGCGAGGGTTCAACCTTTTCGCGAACGGCCTATGGTGGGGCAAGCCGGGGGCGGCGACTGGAAAGATCGACCGCCCATGCCCGATCCCTACAGCTTCGAGCGCGCGGATGTTTCCCCGGAAACCAAGCCGTGGATCGTGATCCAGTCGTTGCTGCAGCTGTCGCTGATCGCTCTGGTCTGGCTGCTGGCGATCGCGCCCGTCGGCCTCGTGGTGCTGGGCGTCGCCGGTGCGCGGAGGCTGAAAGCCGGCTGGCGGGCCCTCAGCAGTCGAGCAGGGCGGTGATCGTGCACACCACGCCTTCGGGGCGGAACTCGATGCGCGCCTCGCCCGACAGCTCGGCCGCCAGGCCCCGCTCGATCAGCCGCGAGCCGAAGCCGCGCCGCGTGGGCGCCTCGACCGGCGGGCCGCCGCGCTCGATCCAGCTGAGGGTGAGGCGCGGGACGGCCGCATAGTCGACGCTCCACGACAGCAGGATCTGGCCGCCGGGCCGCGACAGGGCGCCGTACTTGACCGCGTTGGTCGCCAGTTCGTGCAGGGCCATCGACAGCGACAGGGCCGGCCGCGGCGACAGCCGCACCGGCGGGCCGTCGAGCACGAAGCGGTCGCCGCCGCCGTGCAGGGCGGTCAGGCGATCGATGACGTCCATCAGGTCGGCGCCTTCCCAGTTCTCGCGGGTCAGGACGTCGTGGGCCTCGGAAAGGGCGATGATGCGGGCGGTGAAGGCCTCCTGGGCGGCCGGCAGCGAGCGGGCGGCGTGGAAGGTCTGGCCGGCGATGGCCTGGATGGTGGCCAGCGAGTTCTTCACCCGGTGGTTCAGCTCGTTGACCAGCAGCCGCAGGTGCAGCTCGGCGCGCTTGCGGTCGGTGACGTTGACCGTGGTGCCGATCATCCGCGTCGGCTTGCCCTCGGCGTCGAAGAAGGCCTTGCCCTTGGCCGACAGCCAGCGCTCGACCCCGTCCTGGCGGCCGATGACCCGGAACTCGACGTCGTAGTCGGCGCGGATGCGGCCGTCGAGCGTGCGGCGCAGGGCCTCGCGGACCTCGCCGCGGTCGGAGGGATGCAGGTTGGTGTAGAAGTCTTCGCGCACCACCGGCGTGCCCAGCGGCACCCCGAACATGGCGTAGCAGCGGTCGGACCAGGTGAGCACGTCGTTGCGGATGTCGAGGTCCCAAGTGCCGACGTCGGCGGCCTCGATGGCCAGGCGAAGGGTCTCTTCCTGCGACGCCAGGCGGCGATCGGCCGTCTTGCGATCGGTGATGTCCCAGCCGACCCCCACGAAGCGCACGCACTGGCCGCGCTCGAAATAGGCCCGGCCGAAGGTCTCGATCCAGCGCAGGGCCCCATCGGAGGCGCGCACGGTGCGGTACTGGACGTTCAGCAGGCCGTCGCCGGCGGGATCGGTGGCGGCGGTCACGGCGGCCTGGACCTCCTCGACGTGGTCGGGGTGGACCAGGGTCAGGAAGCTTTCGAAGCTGTCCGGGCCGGGCTCGGCCACGCCGAACAGCTCGCACGAGCGCTTGTCCCAGTAGCGCTGGCCGGTGCTGGGATTGTGGTCCCAGCGGCCCATGCCGGCCGCCTCCATGGCGATGTCGCGGTCGAGGCGGGCCTCCAGCAGCTCGGCTTCCATCGCCTTGCGTTCGGTGATGTCGAAGACGACGCCGGCGTTGCGGTCGGCATTGCCGTCGGCGTCGAGATAGCAATGGCCGCTGGCCACGACCCAGCGGATCGAGCCGTCGGCCTGGACGAGGCGGAACTCGTCGGAGAAGTCGCCGCCGGTCTGCATGGCCGCCAGGGCGACGCCGGCCACCCGGTCGCGGTCTTCGTCGTGGACGGCGGGGGTGAAGCGCTGGGCGGGCAGGCCCAGCGACGCGAAGGCCGGATCCACCTGGTGCAGCATGGCGTAGCGGGCGTCGCAGTAGACCCTGTTGGCCTTGATGTCCCACTCCCAGGCGCCGACCCCGCCGGCCGCGCCGAGCGCCATGTTGTAGCGGGCCTGGGTGTCGCGCAGGGCCTTCTCGGTCTCGACCGCGCCGGTGACCTCGACGGCCGAGATCAGCACGCCGCCGACGCCGGTGGGGGCGGTGTCGTCGGGCACCGGGCTGTAGCTGACGGCGAAGTGGGCCAGGCGCGCCTCGCCGCCCTCGCGCTGCACCTGCAGGGGCATGCGTTCCAGGGCGTAGCCGCCGCTTTCGCCACGCAGGATGTCCTGGTGGATGCCCAGCAGGGTGGCCCGGAACTCGTCGGAATGCTGGGTGAAGGCGCGGCCGAGGGCGTCGGGGTGACGCTCGCGCAGGGCCGGCGCGTAGGCGTCGTTATAGACCAGGATGAACTCGGGGCCCCAGCGCAGGGCCATGGGGAAGTTGGTCGCCAGCAGCATGTCGACGGCCAGCTTCAGGCTGGGAGACCAGGTCTCGCGCGCGCCCAGCGGGGTGCGCGACCAGTCGAACGCGCGGACGCGTTCGGCCATTTCGCCCCCGGCTAGACGCGTGAACGCAGGCAAGCTTCGCCCGTCGCCTTGCGGCATGGCGTCTGGTCCCTCCCACCGGCTCCCCTAAAGCCGGGTCCGGGCGAACAATGATCCGACGGCCCAACCGGTTGCAAGGGTCGAGGGACCACCCTGCGCGCAAGCGTCGCAGTACGGGGCGGCCCAGGGTTGTGGTTTTCGTCGCGGGGGCGACCCGGCTCGACCTGAGAGGAGACCGGGAGCCTAGCAGGCAAAGAAAAGGCCGCCTTCCCGGAGGAAGGCGGCCGATATCTTCAGGTCAGTTCAGGCCGATCAGTCGATCGGGCTCCAGCGGGTCTCGACCGTCTGGACGCCGCCGCGCTTGGGGCCGCGGAAATCGCCGCCCTGCTTGGCGCCGCCGGCGGCCTGCTGGCCGCCCCGGCCTTGACCGCCGCCGCCCTGGGCGCCGCGACCGCCGTTACGGCCGCCGCCGTTGCGGCCTTCGTTACGACCTTGGGCCTGACGGCCTTCGCCGCCGCCCTGGCCTTCCCGTTGACCGCCGCCTTGGCCGCCCTTGCCTTGAGCGCCGTTACGGTTGCGCTTGCGGCGCAGTTCCGAGGGGACGTTGTTGCGCGGGTCGGCCTTGCGCGGATCGACGTACTTCTCGGCCGGAGCCAGCTTGTCGGCGACGGCCGCGGCGGCCGCCAGGGCCTTGTCGTTGCGGCGGTCGAAGGACGGGATCTTCTGGCGGGTGGCCTTCTCGATGTCCTTCAGCAGGCTGCGCTCGTCGTCCGAGCAGAAGCTGATGGCGACGCCGTCCTTGCCCTTGCGGGCGGTGCGGCCGATCCGGTGGACATAGGCCTCCGGCACGTTGGGCAGCTCGTAGTTGAAGACGTGGCTGATGTCGTTGACGTCGATGCCGCGGGCGGCGATGTCGGTCGCGACCAGGGCCTTGACCTCGCCGGCCTTGAACGCGGCGAGAGCCCGCTCGCGCTGGCCCTGGGTCTTGTCGCCGTGGATCGAGGCGGCCTCGATGCCGGCGGCGGTCAGGTACTTGGCCACGCGGTCGGCGCCGCGCTTGGTGCGGGTGAAGACGATCGAACGCTCGACGCTGCGGTCCGACAGCAGTTCGGCCAGCAGCGGGCGCTTGCGCTGGGCTTCGATGTAGATCAGCGACTGGTCGATGCGCTCGACCGTGGTGGCCTGCGGGGTGATCGACACCGAGGCCGGATCCTTCAGCAGCTCGCCGGCCAGCTTGCCGATCTCGCTGGGCATGGTGGCCGAGAAGAACAGGTTCTGGCGGTCCTTGGGCAGCTGGCTGGCGATCTTGCGGATCGGCACCACGAAGCCCAGGTCGAGCATCTGGTCGGCTTCGTCGAGCACGAAGATCTCGACGCCGCCGAGGGTGGCGCTCTTTTCGCCCAGGTGGTCCATCAGGCGGCCCGGGGTGGCGACGACGACGTCGACGCCGGCGGCCAGGGCGCGCATCTGCGGGCCGTACTTCACGCCGCCGAAGATGGTGGCGACCGAGAGACCCAGGTGCGCGGCGTAGGCCTTGAAGTTGTCGGCGATCTGGGTGGCCAGTTCGCGGGTCGGGGAGAGGACCAGGCAGCGGAAGCCGCGGCGCGGGGCCGGACGGCGGTCTTCGGCCAGGCGGTGCAGGATCGGCAGGGCGAAGGCGGCGGTCTTGCCGGTGCCGGTCTGGGCGATGCCCAGCAGGTCGCGGCCCTTCATGACGACAGGGATGGCTTGCGCCTGGATCGGGGTGGGCTGGGTGTAGCCCTTGTCGGCCAGGGCCTTGAGGATCGGCTTGGCCAGGCCAAGGTCAGTGAATTGAGTCACTACGGACGTATCTTTCATACGGTCGCGAGACGGCGCGCGCGGTCCTCGCACGGCTCGCCTGGCGGCGGGTCGGTGGGGAGCGCCCCGCGTGATACGGGCGGTCTATGAGAAGCTTTCAGGGCGCTCGACAGGCTGAACCCGCTGGGGTCCGTCACGCGGCTGGAGCGCCAATAGCGCCGGCTGGCGCGAGGCTCATATCGGATATTGCAGGTGCGAAGTCAAGGGCGGGCCAGGAACCGCAAGGGGTTGCGGTGGTTTGGCGCGGGGCAAGCGCGAGGAACCTCCCCCTCTGGGGGAGGCGGCCGAAGGCCGGTGGGGGGACGTTTTCAGCTTCCGAGGCATTGGCGCGGTCAGCAACCACTCCCCCCACCGATCGCTTCGCGATCACCTCCCCCACAGGGGGAGGTTCCTTGAGGGTCACCCCGTCGCCCTTTGCGCCTCGCTGGTCGGTTCGACGGGCTTCGTCGCCGAGAACGCCACCACCTCAGACAGCCCGCGCGGCGTGGCCGCCTCGACGCCCAGCAGCGCCGCGATCTCCAGCGCCGGCTTGGGGCGGCTGATGAAGTAGCCCTGGATCTCGCCGCAGCCCTGGCGGCGCAGTTCGTGCAGCTGTTCCTCGGACTCCACGCCCTCGGCGGTGGTGGTGATGCCCAGGCTGGCGCCGAGGTCGAGCACGGCCTTGATGATGGCCAGGGCGTCGGCGTCGTCGAGGATGTCGCGCACGAAGGTCTGGTCGATCTTGATCTTGTCGAACGGGAAGCTGCGCAGATAGCTCAGCGAGCTGTAGCCCGTGCCGAAGTCGTCCATCGAGATCCGCACGCCCAGGGCCTTGAGGTCATGCAGTATGGCGGTGTTCTGGGCGCTGTCCTGCAGGAGGACGCTCTCGGTGATCTCCAGTTCCAGTCGCTCGGCGGCGAGGCCCGAGGCGGCCAGGGCCTGGACGACGGTGGCGGCCAGGCGCCGGTCGCGGAACTGGGCTGGCGACAGGTTCACCGCCAGGCGCACGTGCTGGGGCCAGCGGGCGGCCTCGTCGCAGGCGGCGCGCAGCACCCAGTCGCCCAGGGCGCCGATCAGGCCGATCTCCTCGGCCAGAGGAATGAACTCGCCGGGCGAGACCATGCCGCGCTCGGGATGGCGCCAGCGCAGCAGCGCCTCGCAGCCGGTGACGCGGTCGGCCTCGAGGTCGAACAGCGGCTGGTAGAAGAGCTCGAATTGGCCCTCGGCCAGGGCGCGGCGCAGGTCCAGCTCCAGGGCCCGGCGGGCCTGAAGCTGCTCGTCCATGGCCCGCTCGAAGAAGTGGAAGGTGCCCTTGCCGTCGGCCTTGGCGCGGTAGAGGGCCATGTCGGCCTTCTTGAGCAGCTCGTCGCTGTCGAGGCCGTCGTCGGGCGAAACCGCCACGCCGACGCTGCCGCCGATCACCACCTGGTGGCCGCGCAGGTCGAACGGGGCTTCCAGGGCCTCGACGATGCGGGCGGCCAGGCGCGTGGCGCCGGTCAGGTCGTTGAGGCCGGTCTGGACCACGGCGAACTCGTCGCCGCCCAGGCGGGCCACGGTGTCGCCTTCGCGCACGCAGCCGCGCAGGCGCTCGGCGGCGGCCTTCAGCAGGGCGTCGCCGACCGGATGGCCCAGGGTGTCGTTGACCACCTTGAAGCGGTCGAGATCGACGCAGTGCACGGCCACCAGGTCCTCGCGCCGCGCGGCGCGGGCCAGGGCGTCCGACAGGTCCTTCTGGAACAGCAGGCGGTTGGGCAGTTCGGTCAGCGGGTCGTAGTGGGCCAGGCGCGCGATCTGGGCCTCGGCCCGCTTGCGTTCGGCGATGTCTTCCGAGATGCCCAGCAGGTATTCGGGGCGGCCGTCGGCGTCGAGAATGGCGATCTTCTTGGTGCGCAGTATGGCGGTCGCGCCGTCCTTGCGCGGGATCAGGTCTTCCTCGATCACCTTGATGTCGCCCGAGCGGATCACCTCGGCGTCGCGGGCGTGATAGATGGCCGCCTGGATCGGATCGTAGAAGTCGTCGTCGGTGCGGCCGATCATCTCTTCGCGGCTATAGCCCAGGATCTTCTCGCCGGCCCGGTTGAGCAGGACGTAGCTCTGGTCGTCGGCGCGCTTGACGAACACCATTGAGGGAATGGACTCGACGACCGCGCTCATGAAGGTGCGGGCGCGCTCCTCGTCGGCCTTGGCCTCGGCGAGAGCGTGCAGGTTCTGGCGGTTGGTCTCGCTGGTGGCCTGCAGCAGGCCGATGACCGTGCCGACGCCCAGATAGCGCCCGCCGTCGGTGACGATGAAGCCGCGCAGCAGGTCGGACGCCCGATAGGACAGGCTGTCGCTGGTGAAGGCGGCCAGCTCGACGTCGGCCTCGACGACCAGCGGCTCGGAGTCCATCAGCACCTCGATCGGCCGGTTGGCGTAGAGGGCCCGGCCGTACTCGGCCGCCATCCGCAGGAAGAAGGCGTTGCGCTCGACCAGGCCCACGGGCCGGTCGTCGGCGTCCAGCACCGGGACGATCAGGGTGTCCGGTTCCTCGCGGAACCGTTCGTACAAGGTCTTGCCCAGGTCTTCCGCCCGCGCCGGGGCCAAGGAAGAAACCGTGTCGCGCAAGGTGAACATCGGAATACGCCCTCCACTCGCGAGGGGGAATGACCGTTTCACACCTAACGAGGTGCTAAACTTGACCGTGTGGGCACCAGGTTTCGCGAAAACTTCATGGCGGTGTCACAGTGATTGCGGGCGCGTTTACTGTGAGGATGCGGACTGAATATTCAGTGGTCGGACGATGTGGCGCGCGCCTTGTGGAGACCGCGTACACCTCATCCGTCAAATCCCCGCGAAGGCGGGGACCCAAGCTGACTTTCCGCTGCGAACCGGCTGTCCGGATGGAGCGCCGAATTCAGGCACGGTCGCCAGTTCGGCTTGGATCCCCGCCTTCGCGGGGACGCACGGAGAAAAAGGGGACGCTTCTGGCCCCGCCGTCGGTTCCCTCCAGCATTTCCAAGGCCTAGTTAGGGGCCGTCCGAGGAGTGCCCCCCATGCCCAGTTCCCTGCCGCTTCGCCATTTCCTTCTGGCCCTGGCGGTGGTGGCGGTGTGGGGCACGAACTTCGTGGTCATCCGCCAGGCGCTGAACCACCTGCCGCCGCTGACCTTCGCCACCCTGCGCTTCACCCTGGTGCTGCTGCCGCTGGTGTTCTTCGTCAAGAAGCCGGCGGTGTCGTGGCTCAATCTCGCCGGCTACGGCCTGCTGATCGGGGCGGGGCAGTTTGGCCTGCTGTTCGTGGCCATGAAGGGCCACATCTCGCCGGGCCTGGCCTCGCTGATCCTCCAGACCCAGGTGTTCTTCACCATCGCCCTGGCCATGCAGATCAATCGCGAGCGGGTGCGGAGCTTCCAGATCGTCGCCCTGCTGCTGGCCGTCGCCGGGATCACGATCATCGCCGTCCATGGCGGCGGCTCGGCCACGCCGCTGGGCGTGGCGCTGGGCCTGCTGGCGGCGCTCAGCTGGGGTTGCGGCAACATCGTCGCGCGCCAGGCCGGGCCGGTGAACATGCTGGGCTACGTGGTCTGGGCCAGCCTGTTCTCGATCCCGCCGCTGCTGGTCATGGCCCTGTGGCTGGAAGGCCTGCCGGCCATGGTCAAGGGCGTGACCGAAGCCGGCTTCGGCACCTGGCTGGCCGTCGCCTGGCAGGCGGTGGGCAACACCATGTTCGGCTACGGCGCCTGGGGCTGGCTGCTGGCCCGCCACCCGGCCGCGACCATCACGCCGATGGCCCTGCTGGTGCCGGTGTTCGGCATGAGCGCCTCGGCCCTGCTGCTGGGCGAGGGCCTGCCGGGCTGGAAACTGCTGGCGGCGGGGCTTGTCCTGGCCGGCCTGGCGGTCAACATGCTGTGGCCGAAGATCCGGGCGCTGCGGGCGGCTCAGGTCGTCTGAACGGGGCGGCCTGAGGGCGGCTTCGAGGGGGAGCGATGAAGCGGAGAGACGTTCTGGCCCTGGCGGCGGGTCTGTCCGGCCTTGCCGTGACCAGGGCCGCAGCCACCTCCTGGCCCATCCCCTTCACCATCGTCTATTTCAAGCCCGGCGGATATGAGATCGATCAGAGGAGTGTCGAGGACATTCCCGAGCTGGCCGCCAGGATGCTCGATCCGGCCGAGGGGAGTTTCGGCGGGCGGATCTCCGTCAAGGGCCATGCCGACGGCGTCGAGCTGAAGGCCGGGCTGAAGCGGCTGGCCCTCAACCGCGCCCAGGTGGTGGTCGAGACGCTGGTGGCCGCGGGCGTGCCGCGCCGACGGTTCTTCATCGAGGTGGCGGCCGAGCCGATGTATCCGAACGACAAGGCCGACCAGCGCAACTGCATGGCGATGGTCGCCTGGTAGCACGACGCCGACTTGACGTCAGGTTGTGCGCGCCCGACCTTCACCGTGAAGGGGAGGGGCGCATGCAGCGACGGATATTCATCATCGGGGCGACTGGCCTTGTCGCGGCGCCGGCGATCGCGGCGGCCGAAACGGGCTGGAGCAAGCCGTTCCCTGTCCATTTCAAGCCGGGGCGGGGCGATTCCGAGGGCATGGACTGGAAGGATATCCAGGCCGCCGTCCATGCATTCCAGAGCCGCCCGAACCCCCGCAACGGCGATTCCGTCCGCGTCTCCGGCCACATCGACGAGGCTGAGCGGTTGCAGGGCTTCAGGGATCTGGCGCTGCAGCGGGCGCAGTTCGTCGCCCTGGAGTTCGGTGAGCTCGACAAATCGCCGGGGCGGGCGAGGCCGCGGCGGGGGCTGGGCCTGGTGGTCGATGTCGCCGGTCCCTCGGCCGACAATCGCGTCGCCCTGGTCTCCTGGCGCGTCAAGGCTTGAGAAGACCGGCCTTGAAAAGGCGACGCCGCCCCGGCATCGAGGCGGCGTTCCTTTCCTGAGTGATCGCCCATGACCGCCGCCCGCTACGACTTCGCTTCCGACAACGTCGCCGGGGCCATGCCCGAGGTGATGGAGGCGCTGGTCGCCGCCAACGCCGGGACGGCGTCGGGCTATGGGACGGACCATGTCAGCCAGGCGGCCGGCGACCGCATCCGCGCGGCGCTCGACGCCGACGCCGAGGTGAAGTTCATGCCGTCGGGAACGGCGGCCAACGCCTTCGCCCTGACCTTGCTGGCCTCGCCGCACGAGGCGGTGCTGGCCCACGAGCACGCCCACATCTGCACCGACGAGACCGGCGCGCCGGGCTTCTTCGGCCAGGGCGTGGGGCTGATCGGCCTGCCGGGCGCGTCGGGCAAGATCGATCCGGCGGCGCTGGAGGCGGCCCTGGCCCAGCCCGACGTCTCCTATCGCCAGCCGGCCGCGGCCCTGTCGCTGACCACGGCCACCGAGTACGGCACGGTCTATTCGGAAGCGGCGCTGAAGGCCTTGATCGATCCGGTCAAGGCCAAGGGCTACGGCGTGCACCTGGACGGCGCGCGGCTGGCCAACGCCGTGGCGGCCGGCTTCGACCTGAAGGCGGTGGGGCGCCTGGGCGTCGACATTCTCGTCATGGGCGGCACCAAGGCCGGCTCGACCCCGACCGAGGCGGTGGTGTTTCTGAACCCGGCCCATCGCCGTCGCCTGGACTCGCGGATCAAGCACGCCGGCCAGCTGGTCTCCAAGGGCCGGTTCCTGGCCGCGCCGTGGCTCGGTTTGCTGGACGAGACCGGCGGGACCGGCCCCTGGGCGGCCCGCGCGGCGCACGCCAACGCCATGGCCCAGAAGCTGGCGGCGCTGATGCCCTATCCGATCCTGCATCCGGTGGAGGCCAACGGCCTGTTCGTCGACATGAGCGACGCGGCGCTGGACCGGCTGCGCGGCGAGGGCTGGTTCGTCTACCGTTTCCTAGACGGTTCGGCCCGCTTCATGTGCTCGTGGGCGACCACCTCGGAGATGGTGGAGCAACTGGGCGCCGCTCTCGCCAAGATTGCTCTCGACGAGCCCGCATAGCAGCGCTATGCGTGCGAGGGACTGTTTCGGGGTTGAAACAGTCGGGGGCATATCTGGGGGCTCACCGTGTCCGTTTTCCGTAGCGTCGCCGTCACGGCGTGCCTGTTTCTGGCCGCCTGCACCACGACCAACACCCGTCTCGCCGACAAGTCGCCGACCAAGCCGGCGGCCGGCGCCAAGATCCTGATCGTCCAGCCGGACATCGAGCTTGGCCTGCTGACCGTCACCGGCATCCAGGAGGCGCGCGCCGACTGGTCGACCCAGGCGCGCGGCAACATCAAGCGCGAACTGGAAGAGGCCGCGACGGCCAAGTCGCACGTCTTCCGCTCGCTGGATCCGACCTCCGTCGAGGACCCGCGCGCCCTGCAGCTGCTGCGCCTGCACGAGGCCGTCGGCAACTCGATCCGCGGCTTCAACTACGGCCTCTATTCGCTGCCGACCAAGAAGAGCTTCGACTGGACGCTGGGGAACGGAACCCAGACCCTGGCCCAGGCCTATGACGCCGACTACGCCCTGTTCACCTACGGGCGGGGCGCCTATTCGAGCGGCGGCCGCAAGGCGGCCATGGTCGGCGCGGCCCTGCTGGGCGTCAGCATGCCGATGGCCCAGCAATACGCCTTCACCTCGCTGGTCGACCTGAAGACCGGCAAGGTGGTGTGGTTCAACGTCGCCGTGGCCGGCACGGACTCCGACATGCGCTCGCCCGAGGGCGCGGAGACCTTCGCCAAGGCCCTGCTGAAGGACGCGCCGCTCTGATGCCCCGCGTCCTTCGCCCGAGGGCGAAGGGCCTGGCCCTGCTGGCCGCCGCCGTCCTGGCGGTCGCGCCGGCGGGCGCCCAACCCCGCGCCCCGCACCTGCGCCCGACCGACACCTCCGACGAGGGCGGCATCTGGGCGCTGTCCGAAAAGGCCGAGCTGGCGGCCCGCCAGTCGGTCGAGCGCAACCGCGACCCGGCGCTGAACGCCTACGTCACCGGCGTCGTCGCCAAGCTGGCGCCCGAGTACCAGGGCGACATCCGCGTCTATGTGATGGACCGGCCGTTCTTCAACGCCCAGATGGCCCCCAACGGCTATGGCGAGGTGTGGTCGGGCCTGCTGCTGCGGGTGCAGAGCGAGGACGAGCTTGCCTTCGTGCTGGGCCACGAGGTCGGCCACTTCGCCGAGAACCATTCGATCGAGGCCTACCGGACGCTGAAGGCCCGGCTGGGCGCGACCATGGCCGTGCAGTTCGCCGTGGCGGCGGTGGCCATGGGGGCGGCGGTCAACGCCGGCTCGGCCCAGGGCGCCAACGACATCATGCGCGCGGCCGGGGCGCTGAACGACCTGCTCTATCTGGGCCAGCTGGCCGCCTATTTCGGCTATTCGCGCGAGAACGAGGTCGAGGCCGACGGCCTGGGCTTCAAGCGGGCCGTGGCCGCCGGCTACGACCCGGCCGCCGGGGCGACCCTGTGGCGCTCGCTGATCGCCGAGACCGGATCGTCGAGCTTCAAGCGGGTGCGCGACCAGGAAGCCCGGTCCAACATCTTCAGCACCCACCCCGTCAGCAGCGAGCGGGTCAAGGCGCTGGACGACCTGGCCGCCCGGACGCCGACCAAGGCCTCCACCGCCGACCGCAAGGCCTATCGCGCCGTCATCCGCCCGCACCTGGCGGCCTGGCTGAAGGATGATTTGCGCCGCCGCGATTACGGCCAGAGCCTGGCCCTCATCGACCGCCTGGCGGCGCAGGGCGAGGACCAGGGCCTGCTGACCTTCTATCGCGCCGAGGCCTATCGCCAGCGGCGCGGCGAGGGCGACCTGGAGCTGGCCCGCAAGGCCTACGCCCAGGCCGGGACCTATCCCGACGCCCCGGTCGCCGCCTGGCGCACCCTGGGCGACCTGGCCCTGCAGGCCGGCGACCGCCCGGGCGCCAAGACCGCCTACGAAACCTATCTCGCCCGCGCCCCCCAGGCGCAGGACCGCTGGCTGGTCGAGGCCAGCCTCAAGAAACTCTCCGAAGGAAGCGCGACATGATCCGCACCAACGTCGTTCGCCTGCTGGCGCCTTGCGCCCTGCTCATGAGCCTGTCGGCCTGCGTCAGCGTCACCTCGGCCCCGGCCGGTCCCTACAAGATCGGCACGGCCACCGTGACCCTCGGCCACGAGTGGTCGGACATCAGCGCCATCATGTTCGCCCGTCCGGCCAAGGTACGGCTGCTGTCGATGGACGGCCCGCTGCTGAACCGGCTCTACGTGACCGACGGCCTTGCGCCCGGCGAGTTCATGGTCAAGCCGGCCGCCAAGGAGCGCCCGACCCCGACCTACCGCGCAGGCATGGCCCCGACCGAGCTGGTGGAGTTCGTCACCGACAGCGTCGCGGCCCTCGACTACCAGCGCGTCGAGACCGACAACCTGCGTCCGGCCAAGGTGGGCTCGGCCGACGGCCTGCGCTTCGACCTCAAGGCCAAGACCAAGGAGGGCCTCGACATCTCCGGCGCCGCCCAGGTGGCCGAGGTGAACGGCAAGCTCTACGTCGTACTGTTCCTGGCCCCCAGCGAGCACTACTTCGCCGCCGAACTGCCGGAAGTGGAGACGGTGCTGGGCTCGGTGAAGGTGGGGTGATCACCCACGCCCCTCTCCCCTTGCGGGAGAGGGTGGCCTCGCGGAGCGAGGTCGGGTGAGGGGTCTCTCGGAAATCAGACGCCGCGATAGCTGTTCAGCCGTCGCGGCGTTTTGCGTTTGTGCGACCCCTCATCCGTCGACTTCGTCGACACCTTCTCCCGCAAGGGGAGAAGGAGCGCTGCTACCCCTCGAAATACCGTTCCACCTGCTCGGCCCAGCCGTGGGAGGGCTTGGCCAGCTGGTCGCGGTCGTAGGCGGGGCTGTCCTTGAAGCGGTCCTTGGTGATCTCGACGGCGTAGGCCTCGGCCTTGTCGTCGAAGGTCAGCACGCGCCAGGGCAGGGGATGGTACTTGCCGCCAGTGAACAGGCCGGCCGGCTCGACGGCGACATAGCGGCCGATGCCGGCGTCGCGGTCGACGAACACCTCGCGGATGACGCCCAGCTTGTGGCCCTTGGGATCGGTGACCGGCGTGCCGATCAGGTCGCCGCTCTTCACCAGACGATCGTCGACGGCCATGGGGTTCCTCCTTTGAAGCTTCCTTTGGCAACGCCCGTCGCGTGGGGGGAGTTGCCAACCCCGGCGAAGCCCGCGATGGATCGGGCATGAGCACGCCTGTCGCCCCGCCTACCGACCGCCCGATCGTCCTGGTCGCCGCCGCCGCCCTGATCGACGTCGACGGGCGGGTGCTGATCTGCCAGCGCCCCGAGGGAAAGTCGCTGGCCGGCCTGTGGGAGTTTCCTGGCGGCAAGGTCGAGAAGGGCGAGACGCCCGAGCAGTGCCTGATCCGCGAGCTGCACGAAGAGCTGGGCATCACGGTCGCCCAGGCGTGCCTGGCGCCCTTCGTCTTCGCCTCGCACACATACGAGACCTTCCACCTGCTGATGCCGCTCTATCTGCTGCGGCGCTGGGAGGGGCAGGTGACGGCCAGGGAGCACAAGGCGATGGCCTGGGTGAAGCCGGCCCAGCTGTCGGACTACGACATGCCGCCGGCCGATCTTCCGCTGGTCGCCTGGCTGCGGGATGTGCTTTAACTCAGACAAATAGCGCGAAGGCGCGAAACGTCCGAGGAAACGAGCGGTGACTTTCGACTTTCAGCCTTCGCGGCGCGTGATGCTGGCGGGGGCCGGGGCCCTGACCGTTTCTGGAGCCGCCGTCGCCGCGCCCGCTTCGGCCGGACCGCTGCTCAATCCCGTCGTCCGCCAGCGGGCCGACGCCCAGGTCTTCAAGCACACCGACGGCTTCTACTACCTGACCGGCTCGGTGCCGGAATACGACCGGCTGATCATCCGCCGGTCGCGCACCCTGGCGGGGCTGGCCACGGCGCAAGAGGCGGTGATCTGGCGCAGGCCCAAGGAAGGCAAGCTGGGTGGCTATATCTGGGCGCCCGAACTGCACTGGCTCGACGGCGCCTGGCACATGTATTTCGCCGCCGGCGACGCGGGCGAGCCGTTCCACATCCGCACCTATGTGCTGCGCTGCCAGGACCGCGACGCCCTGTCGGGCCGCTGGAGCCTGCTGGGCCAGCTGCAGACGCCTTGGGACACCTTCACGCTCGACTCCACGGTCTTCAGCCACAAGGGCGTGCGCTACATCTGCTGGGCGCAGACCGAGCCGGGCATCAAGACCAACAGCAACCTCTACCTGGCCCCGCTGGCCACGCCCACGACCCTGGCCCGGCCGCCTGTTCGCCTGACCGTGCCGACGCTGGACTGGGAGACCCGGGGCTACAAGGTGGCCGAGGCGCCCGCCGCCCTGATCCGCAATGGCAAGGTGTTCATCGCCTATTCGGCCAGCGCCACCGACGACCGCTACTGCCTGGGCCTGCTGACCGCCGACGCGGACGCCGACCTGATGGCCGAGGCGTCGTGGAGCAAGTCGCCGGTCCCCGTGTTCGTCTCGTCGGACGAGACCAGGGTCTGGGGGCCTGGCCACAACTCGTTCACGGTGGACGAGCAGGGCCGCGACGTCCTGGTGTTCCACGGCCGCGACTACAAGGCGATCAAGGGCAATCCCCTGTTCGACCCCAACCGCCACACGCGGGTGCAGAAGCTGTACTACAAGCCGGACGGGACGCCTGATTTCGGCGTGCCTGCCGGGGCGGGGGAAATTCCGGACCGCTTCTCGCCGCTCGATCGGCCGGGGGCGTTCCTGCGCTATGAGGGCGATGTGGTGAGCGTGGGCGACGGGGCGCTGGCCACGACCCAGTTGCGTCAGAAGCTTGGGCCGCACGGCCAGGTGACGCTGGAGCCGATCCTGCGACCGGGTCATGACCTGCGGATCGAGGGCGACAAGGTCGTGGCCGCCCAGCCCGACCCTCTCGCCGATCGCGCGGCGGACTTCGTTCGGGTGAAGGGCCTGGCCGGCAAGGGCGTATCATTCCGGGCGCGCAAGGGCGGCTATCTGATGCACCGCGACGGGGCGGTGGTGGTGGCGCCGGCCACGGACGCCAGGGCCCGCGCGGCGGCGACCTGGCTGGTGAGCTGAGGGCGCAGGTCCGGTTCTGGAGGAACCTCCCCCCGTGGGGGAGGTGATCGCGAAGCGATCGGTGGGGGGAGTGGGTGCTGAACTTCCAATGCCTCGGAAGCTGAAAACGGCCCCCCACCGGCCTTCGGCCGCCTCCCCCAGAGGGGGAGGTTCCTTTCGGCCAGACCTCAGCCCGCCTTGTCGCCCGCCGGCTGTTCCTTCACCCCCAGCGCATCGGCCAGCCGCATCTTGGCCGAGCCCGGCCGCAGGGGCTTCTGCTGGCTCGCATGCGGCGCCCAGCCCGTCGCCGTGACGATCTCGAAGGTCGCCGGCACGCGGCCGTCGGCCTCGGCGAAGCGCTGCTGGTAGATCTCCAGCGCTCGGAACAGCACCTTGCGGCTCAGGGGTTTGCGCGAGCGGTCGAGCAGCACGCTGGTCTCGCCCATGCGGCGCAGGTCCTGCAGCAGGGCGATCGGGTGGCCGTAGCGGACCTTGACCCGGTCGACATCGGCCACCGGCAGGGTGAAGCCGGCGCGTTGCAGCAGGCCCGCCGCGTCGACCGTGTCGGCGAAGGGCGAGACGCGCATCGAAACGCCGCCGGCGATCTCGTCCTCGGCGGCCATCAGCGACTGGCGAAGCTCGGTCAGGGTGGCCCCGCCGAACAGGGCGCCGATGAACAGGCCGTCGGGCCGCAGGGCGCGGCGGATCTGGATCAGGGCGCCGACCAGGTCGTTGGTCCAGTGCAGGGCCAGGGTCGAGACCACCAGATCCAGCGTCTCGTCGCCGAACGGCAGGCGCTCCTCGTCGGCGACCACGGTCGGGCCGCCGCGTCCGGCCAGCATGCGGGCCGAAAGATCGGTGTCGATCAGCAGGCCGATCTTGGCCGCCGCGTCGCTTTCCGACAGCGCCTGGCGGAAAGCGCCGTCTCGGCTTCCGAGATCGACGGCGACCGGAAACTCCCGCAGGATCGCCTCCAGCCGCATGACCGCGTCACCGGCGGCGCGCGCCTTCAGGAATCCGGCCTGGCCGAAGTGGGGCGCGGCGCGGTCGAGGCGGGCTCGGAGAAGGTCGCGGTCGAAGAGGAGGGGCGAACTGGTCATGCGGGCGGAACATGGCGATTTCCTTGCGCAATGGAAACCCGGCCCGCGCCTGACGGGGATCGGAAGGGGCCTGCTCGACCTGATCCTGCCGCCGCGCGCCTTCGACGGCGAGCCGGCCCTGACCTCCGGACTGTCGGCCGGGGCCTGGAGCCGCATCGTCTTTCTCGACGGACCGGTCTGCGACGGCTGCGGCGCGCCGTTCCCGTTCGACCAGGGCGAGCCGCTGTGCGCCCTCTGCCTGGCCAGGCCCCGAACCTTCGCGCGGGCCAGGGCCGCCTGTCTTTACGACGAACACTCGCGGGAT
Organism: Caulobacter sp. GW821-FHT12A07; assembly: GCF_058807655.1. Taxonomy (NCBI): domain Bacteria; kingdom Pseudomonadati; phylum Pseudomonadota; class Alphaproteobacteria; order Caulobacterales; family Caulobacteraceae; genus Caulobacter; species Caulobacter sp. GW821-FHT12A07. The sequence goes on along the minus strand of NZ_JBXAQX010000001.1, from coordinate 419,017 downwards.
TTGATCCTGAAGCTGAAGCACGCCGACCGCACGGACCTGTCGGGCCTGTTCGCCCGCTGGATCTCGCGCGCCGCGCCCGACCTGCTGGACGAGGCCGATGCGGTGGTTCCCGTGCCGATGCACCGCGCGAGGCTTCTGCGCCGCCGCTACAATCAGGCCGCCGAGATCGCCCGGCCGCTGGCCCGCACGGCGGGGCGGCTCTATCTGGCAGACGCCCTGGTGCGCAGGCGAGACACCGTCAGCCAGGGCGGCAAGTCGGCCGACGGCCGCCGCCGGAATGTCGCCGCCGCCTTCGCCGTGCCCGACCGCAAACGCCCGCTGGTCGAGGGAAAGCGGGTGCTGCTGGTCGACGACGTGCTGACCACCGGGGCCACGGCCGAGGGCTGCGCGAGGGCGCTGCTGGCGGCCGGCGCCTCGGCTGTCGACCTGACTGTCGTCGCGCGCGTTACAGAAATGCGAACCCGTCCTATATGAGGGCTGGAATCCGAGCTTTTGGAACCGACATGGCCAAGGTCACCATCTACACCCGTCCCTTCTGCGGCTACTGCGCCCGCGCCCTGAAACTGCTCAACGACAAGGGCGCCGACTTCTCCGAGATCGAGGCGGGCATGGACCCCAAGCTGCGCCAGGAGATGATCGACCGCTCGGGCCGCGCCACCTTCCCGCAGATCTTCGTCGGCGAGCAGCACATCGGCGGCTGCGACGACATGATGGCGCTGGAGCGCGAGGGCAAGCTCGACCCGCTGCTGGCCGCATGACCGTCCGGGTCGGCCTCGTCCAGACGCGTACGCCGGCCACCCAGGCCGCCGCGCTCGAGCATGTCGCGCCGCTGGTGCGGCAGGCGGCCGAGGCGGGCGCTGCGTTCATCCTGACGCCCGAGGGCGTCAACGTGCTGCAGAAGGACAAGGAGAAGCTGCTGCCGACCCTCGTCCCGCTGGAGGACGACGTGGTGGTGCGCGGCCTGCAGGCCCTGGCGCGGGAATACGGCGTCTGGATCGACGTCGGCTCGGCCCTGGTGCTGCGCGAGGACGGCAAGGCGGCCAACAGGCAGGCCGTGATCGACCCGAGCGGCGCGATCGTCGCCACCTACGACAAGCTGCACATGTTCGACGTGCAGCTGCCGACTGGAGAAACGGCGCGGGAATCGGCCGTCTACACCCCCGGCGAGCGGGCGGTGGTGGTCGACACGCCCCTGGGCCCGACCGGCCTGACCATCTGCTACGACATGCGCTTTCCGGCCCTGCACCGGGCCCTGGCGCTGGCAGGGGCCAAGGTGATCACCGCGCCCGCCGCCTTCACCCGTCCGACCGGCGAGGCCCATTGGGACATCCTGCTGCGCGCCCGGGCCATCGAGACCGGCTCGTTCGTCATCGCGGCGGCGCAGGGCGGTTTCCACGAGGATGGACGCGGCACCTGGGGCCGCTCGATCGCCATCGGCCCGTGGGGCGAGGTGATCGGCAAGCTTGACCATGACGAGCCGGGCGTGCTGATCGCCGATCTCGACCTGGCGGCCGCCGACAAGGCGCGCGCGGCCATCCCGGTCCTGACCAACGCCCGCGACTTCGTCGGGCCGTGAGCCCATACTGACGTCATGATCAAGTACGCCCTCGCCTGCGATCACGAACATGAGTTCGAAGGCTGGTTCGGCTCGTCGGGCGACTATGACGACCAGGCCGCCCGCGGCCTCGTCGAGTGCCCGGTCTGTGGCTCGACCGGCGTGCGCAAGCAGATCATGGCCCCCGCCATCGCCGGCACGAAGGCTCAGCGATCCTCGCCCGAGCCGGATGCGAAGATGCGCGAGATGATGATGACCGCCATGAGCGAGGTGCGCCGCGAGGTCGAGGAGAACTTCGACTATGTCGGCGACCGCTTCGCCAAGGAGGCCCGCGACATCCACGAGGGCAAGTCCGAGGAACGCGGCATCTATGGCGAGGCCTCGCCCAAGGAGGTGAAGGCCCTGCTGGAGGACGGCGTGAAAGTCGCCGCCCTGCCGCCGGCGCCGCCGAAGAAGACGCAGGTCAACTAGGCTCGCCGCGTTCCTTGGGTCCCATGAGGCCGGCGCCGCGCCGCCAGTCGTCGATCCGGCGCATCAGCGGCGTGGCGGTCGCGCCGTGGATCAGGATCGAGCCCAGGACCACGAAGCCGGTGATCGCCCAGAGCCGCGACCAGTTGTCGAACGGTCCGTGGTTGAGGGCCCAGGCCAGGTAGTAGAACGAGCCGATCCCGCGGATCCCGAAGAACGAGACGATCGCCCGTTCGCGGCGCGAGTGCGGCGCCCACAGCAGGCCGATCCAGCCGGCCAGCGGCCGCACGACAAGCAGCAGCGCCAGGCCCAGGCCCGCGTCCTTCCAGGTCAGGGGCGCCAGCAGCCCGCCGCCGATCGCGCCGCCCAGCATGACCAGGACCAGCATCATCAGCAGGCGCTCCACCTGCTCGGCGAAGTCGTGCATGGCCTCGTGGAATTCGTGGTCGCGCTCGGTGGCCCGCAGCGCCAGGGCGGCGATGAACACGGCGAGGAAGCCGTAGCCGTGCGCCGCCTCGGCCACGGCGTAGGCGAACAGGGTCGCCCCCAGCGCCACCAGGCCGTCGCCCGTGCCGGAGAGACGCGCCCGCGGGGCCTTGAAGGTGATCCAGCCCAGGGCCTTGCCGACCGCCCAGCCCACGGCGATCCCGGCCGCGATCCGCCAGGCGACGTCGACGGCCAGCCAGTGGCCCAGGCGCTCGGCGGACAGAAGGCCGCCGCCGGCCGCCGCGACCACGGCCAGGTGCACGAACGGAAAGGCGAAGCCGTCGTTGAGCCCCGCCTCGGAGGTCAGGGCGAAGCGCGCCTCGCCGTCCTCGCCCGAACGCGGCGGCCCGACCTGGACGTCGGAGGCCAGCACCGGGTCGGTCGGGGCCAGGGCCGCGCCGAGCAGCAGAGCCGAGGCCAGGCCCAATCCAAGTCCGTAGACGCCGATCAGCGTCACCCCGGCGATGGTCAGGGGCATGGTGATGGCGATCAGCCGCCAGGACGAGCTCCAGGCCTTCCAGCCGAGGCGGCGGTCGATCTTCAGCCCAGCGCCCATCAGCGAGACCAGCACGACCAGTTCGGTCAGCCGCTCGGTCAGGGTGGAAAAGCGCAGGGGATCGGGCCGGAACGGCAGGCCGCCGGCGTGGAACACCACGACGCCGATGACGACGCAGAGGATGGCCAGCGACAGGGGCAGGTTGCGCAGCGCCATCGGCAGCCAGGCGACCAGCAGCACGATCACGCCGACGCCGAGGAGAAACAGGATGTAGGGGTCTAGCGCCATCGTGCTCCAACGCGCCGGGAGGCGAAGGGAAACGAAAAAGGGCCCGTCCTTACGAACGGGCCCCTCGACCTTTCGAAGCGGCTTTCCGCCGCCCGTCGCTTCCGGCTTAGCGGTAGCGGTATTCGTAGTGGCAGTTCTTCTTGGAATTGTGCTTGGCGATCTGGTTGCCGGCGACCGCGCCGACCACGCCGCCGAGGATCGCGCCCTCGGTCTTGGCGCCGTTGCCGGCCACGGCCGCGCCGAGCGCGCCGCCGCTGAGGCCGCCGATCACGGTGCCCTTGTTGCGCGACTTCTTGGTGCTCTTGCAGACCAGCACGCGCTCGCGGCGTTGCTGGGCCTCGGCGACGGTGACGGCGACGGTGGAGGCGGTGAAGGCCAGGCTCACCGCGACGATCAGGGTTTTCATTTGGGCGCGCATGGCGACCTCCGTTGAGAGTGTTGTTCTATGTCCCTTGCGGGGGATAACGCCGAAGCTCCGCGTCGGTTCTATGTCGAGAGCCCGACGCGGGAACTCAGGTGTGGATCAGCCGTCGACGCGGTAGCGGCCGTCGCTGTCGGGACAGACGCGGACGTAGCGGCTTTCGGTGCGGCCCTGGTACTCGGTCGGGGCCTGCACGAGGCGGCACTTGCGCTCGTTGTAGCGGTTCCATTCCGAATAGCCGCCGGCCCGGTCGCGATAGTCGGCGCTTTCGCGATAGGGGACGGTGTCGTCGTAGGACCAGTACTGGCCGCGGCTGTCGCAGCGGGCCTTGGCGGCCGAGTTGCCGATGACCGCGCCAGCGCCGGCGCCGACCACGGCCCCCAGCACCGCGCCTTCGGTCTTGGCGTTGCGGGCCGCGACGTTGGAGCCGATCACCGCCCCGGCCAGGGCGCCGATCACCCCGCCGGCGGTGGCGTTGCGCTTGGCGTCGTCACGGCACGGGTCGCTGTAGCTTCCGCCCGAGGGCCTGGTGTTGTCGCCATAGACGGGCGGCGGGGCGGAGCCGGCGTAGGGGTCGGTCTCGTAGCGGTCGCCGGCGTCCGGATAGCGGCGGTCATAGGATCCGCGGCCGTAGCGGCGGTCGTAGTCGTCGCGGGCCCGCTCATAGGCGGCGCGGTCGCTCTCCCACTAGCGGCGCTGGGCGTCGTAGTCGGCGACATCCCTCGAGTCGTAGTTCTGGCCGCTGGTGGCGAAGCGGCGGGCTTCGTCGGGGTAGCGGCGGTCGTAGGCGCCGCGGCCGTTGCGACGGTCATAGGCGTCGCGCGTGCGCTGATAGGCGGCGCGGTCGGCCTCGAACTGGCGCTGTTCGGCGTAGTAGTCGCCGCTGGTGGGGTAGGCCGGCGTGCGCCAGCGACTGGCTTCGCTAGGATAGCGGCGGTCATAGGCCCCGCGGCCATAGCGGCGGTCGTAGTCGTCGCGGGCGCGCTCATAGGCGGCCCGGTCGGCGTCGTACTGGGCCTGGCGGCTGTCGTAGTCCGCGCGGCGGGCCTCGTAGGACGAGCGCTGCTGCTGATAGGTCTGCAATTGCTGCTGGTAGGCGCTATCGCTCTGAGTTTCGTACTGCGCCATGGCGGGCGCGGCCGAGGTGATGGCGACGGCGCCGGCCATCAGCCAGGCCAGACGACGGGAGGTCATGGGGAAGTCTCCGTTCCGACGAACGGATCGGGCGCTCCGCCCCACGAGAGGCGCCGATCCAGGTTCCAAGTCCCTGCGGCGAAATAAGCCGCAGCGAAGGTCAAGGTTCCCGGAAAAGGTCTCGAAAAAGGACTGGGATCAGTCGGTCAGCCAGGTGACGGCGAAGCGCTCGCCGGTCCAGACCGCCACGGCCATGGACGCTTCCTCGGTTCCGAACGACAGGGTCGGGGCCTTCAGCTCGACCTGGCGCGGCTCGTCGGCGGCGCAGGGCGCGCCGACGTCCTTGGCGCAGGTGGTCGGATAGGTCCCGGCCGGCTGGGCGGCGATGAAGAAGTTGGACGCGTCGGCGACCAGGGTGACGGTCTCGGGCTTGCCGGGCGCGGCGCCGCGCTCGACCACCAGCACATGCGCCCCGCCACGCGGCTCCAGCTTCGCCAGGTCGGCCTTGCCGTCGCCGTCGAAATCCCCGGCCAGCGAAGGCAGGGCGGCGGCGAGGGCGAGCAGCAGGGCGGGCATGGGGAGTACTCCAGGGTTACAGCCGGAGGTTGGCGCGCGGCCGCGCGGCGTCAAGCCTCTTTCAGGGCGGCCTTGATGCGTTCCTGTTCGAGCGCTTGCTCAACCGCTATGCGAACGGCTTCATGTGGCGTGCAGCCGAGCTGGCGCGCCAATTCATAGATCCTCGACAGGATCTTCTGGTCGCTGATGATGAGCGGTCCAGTCTCGGACATGACGCAGTTTTACCGCGAACCCCGTTCGGCGTCACGCCGCCGGCTTGGTGACCGTCATCATGTAGTTGATGTCGACGTCGGTGGAGCGGCTCCAGCGGCCGGTCAGCGGGTTGTAGGCGACGCCGAACGGGCCGTGCATCTCGACCGGCTCGCCGGCCAGGAAGGCGCGCAGCTCCTCGGGCTTGAGGAACTGCTTCCACTCGTGGGTGCCGGGCGGCACCCAGCGCAGCACGTATTCGGCGCCGATTTTCGCAAGCGCCAAAGCCTTCAGCGTGCGGTTCAGGGTGGCGACGATCATCAGGCCGCCGGGCTTGAGCAGCTGGGCGCAGGTGCGCAGGAAGGCGCCCGGATCGGCCACGTGCTCGATGACCTCCATGGTCAGCACGACGTCGAACGGACCCGCGCCCTCGGCGACCAGCTGTTCGGCGGTGGCGGGGCGGTAGCCGATGGAAAGGCCCTGCTCGGCGGCGTGGGCCGCGGCGGTCTTGATGTTGTTTTCCGAGGCGTCGATGGCGGTGACGGTGAAGCCCAGGCGCGCCATCGGCTCGCTCAGCAGGCCGCCGCCGCAGCCGATGTCGATCAGGGACAGGCCCTCGAACGGCGTGCGCTCGTTGCCGTCGCGGCCGAAGCGCTCCAGCGCCTGCTCCCGGATGAAGCCCAGCCGGCAGGGATTGAACACATGCAGCGGCGCGAACTTGCCCTTCGGGTCCCACCACTCGGCGGCGATGGCCGAGAACCGCGCCACGTCGGCGGGGTCGATGCTCCAGTTGGGCGTATTCGGGGCGCTCTGAGTCATGGTCAGCGTATGAGCACGACTTCGACCGGCAGGTCCAGATCGCTCCAGGCCCGATCGGTCGTCATGACCGGGAGACCTTCCCTGATGGCCAGGGCGAGGCAGGCGCGGTCGCCGAGCGACAGGCCCTTGTGGCGGGTGGCGGCGCGGAGAAGGCCGGCCTGGATGGCGAGGTCGCCATCGAAGTCAGCGATGTTCAGCGCCAGCGTCGAGAGGCGGCCTTCGACGTCCGAAGGCGTTGCGCCGCGCTCTATCAGCTTGGTGACCACTTCAGCCAGGTTGACGGTGGATATCCGGGCGTCCTTGAGCGCCGCGGCGGCGCGATCCTGGCCGGATTCGCCAAACAGGATCGCCAGGACGGCGGAGCAATCCATGATGAATTCAGTCGTCATGGCGGCGTTGAGCCTCCCAGGCCCGGGCTTCCTCTTCCTCCTGGGCGGCCTCTCGGCGGCGATCTTCGATCAACTCGTCGGACGCCAGTTTGTCGGAGGGGATAGCGAAGCTCGCCACCCAGTTCTGCAGACGACGCACGGACTCCGGAAGGCTGATGAGCTTGAAGAACTCGCCATCCAGCTCGGCGATGATCACGCCGTTCGCTCCAGCGCCGAGCGCCGCGAGCACCTCGGGTGGAAGCGTCAGCGATCCGTTCCTGAGTTCCAATCGGTAGCTCTTCGGCCGATCGTGGACAAAGGCTCCGGCGTCGCCTTCCGCCATTCCTATCGGCGCGACCGTCTCAGCCGGACGGGCCTCCTCGAGCACATTCCGCACGTGCTGGTAGCGCTTGCCGAGGATGCGGGCGATGTCGGCGCGCTTGTAGCCGGCGGCGGCCAGGGCGCGGATCTTGCCGGCGACGGTGGTCTGGCCGGCCAGCAGGCGTTCGACCTCGGGCGACATGGCGCTTTCCGATCGTCTGTGGACAGGTAGATAGTCAGTCAGGTTGCGCCCTGCGTCAAATCCTCGCCCCATCGCGAGAAAAAAGACACATCCGCGACATTGCCGTTGCGCCAAGGCCCCGCTAGAAGGCGCGGGCTTGCGCGGAAGGACGGGTTCCGACCGCGAAGGCGCAAGAAAAAACCGCTTTGGTTCGAGGATTTAGAGACGTGTCACGTCTGGTGATGAAGTTCGGCGGCACCTCGGTGGCCGACCTGGAGCGCATCCGCCGGGTGGCGCGCCTGGTCGCCGCGGAAGTCGCCACGGGCAAGCAGGTCGCCGTCGTCGTTTCCGCCATGTCGGGCAAGACCAACGAGCTGGTCGCCTGGACGGACGGAGCCGGCCGCGCCGCCGCGGGCCTTCCCGCGTCTGACGACGAGTACGACGCCGTCGTGGCGTCGGGCGAGCAGGTGACCGCCGGCCTGCTGGCCATGACCCTGCGCAACATGGGCCACAAGGCCCGCTCGTTCCTGGGCTGGCAGGTGCCGATCCTCACCAACGAGGCGCACGGCAGCGCCCGCATCGAGGACATTCCGCCGGCCAATCTGGAAGCCTGCTTCGAGGCCGGCGAGATCGCCGTCATCGCCGGCTTCCAGGGCGTGACCAGCAAGCAGCGCATCACCACGCTGGGCCGTGGCGGTTCGGACACCAGCGCCGTGGCCATCGCCGCCGCGGTGAAGGGCGCCTGCGACATCTACACCGACGTCGATGGTGTCTACACCACCGACCCGCGGATCGAGAGCAAGGCCAAGCGCCTGGCCAAGATCAGCTACGAAGAGATGCTGGAAATGGCCTCGCTGGGGGCCAAGGTGCTGCAGACCCGTTCGGTCGAGATGGCCATGGCCCATCGCGTCCCGGTGCGGGTGCTGTCGAGTTTCGTCGAGCCGGGCGAAGCCCCGGGCCAAGGTACGATCGTCTGCGACGAGGAAGAAATCATGGAAAAGCGCATCGTCTCGGGCGTCGCCTACAGCCGCGACGAAGCCAAGATCACCCTGCTGGGCCTGCCCGACCATCCGGGCGTGTCCTCGCAGATCTTCGGCCGTCTGGCCGACGCCAATGTGAACGTCGACATGATCGTGCAGTCGCGCGCCCGCAGCGCCGACACCGCCAACATGGAGTTCACCGTCGGCAAGCGTGACGCCGCCCGCGCCGTCGAGATCGTCCGCGCCGCCCAGGTCGAGATCGGCTTCGAGGACGTGGCCGTCAACGAGGACGTCGCCAAGGTGTCGGTGATCGGCGTGGGCATGCGTTCGCACGCCGGCGTCGCCCAGTCGATGTTCGCGGCCCTGGCCGAGAAGAACATCAACATCCAGGTCATCTCGACCTCGGAGATCAAGATCTCGGTCCTGATCGACGCGGCCTACACCGAGCTGGCCGTCCGCGCCCTGCACGCCGTGTACGGCCTGGACCAGCTGTAAGAACGCGCATCCCCTCGTCCCAGGCGGGGCGAGGGGATCGCCGTTGCCTAAACGTCGTGCTCTGACGTTATGAAGGCGCACCAGCCTTCGAGAGTCCCATGTCCGACGTCTTCAAGTTCGATCCCGCCGCCAAGACCGTCACCTTCCACGGCGACGCCGGCCTCGAGCTGCTTTACGACCTGCTGCTGCGCGCCAAGTTCGGCGACGGCTACGAAAAGCCGCTGCTGGTCAGCCCGTGGCTGGCGGCGCTGCTGCGCCAGCTGGACCAGGCGCTGCCGGACGACGGCCAATGGTTCCCCGAAAAGCCCGGCCAGCCGATCTTCGACACCGACGACCTGCTGGCCATGGGCGACGCCGTGATCGAGGAAGGCCACACCGTCGGCTGGTGGACCATGACCGAGCCGGAAAAGCGCGACTACCTGCGCGACGTCGTCGCCGCGCCGCACCCGCTGACCGACCTGCAGGTCGAGTTCATCGAGAGCGACATCGACGCGGCCCTGGAGCAGGCCCGCCGCCTGGTCATGGACGCCGAGGAGCCCCTGGCCCTGCCGGGTCACGGCTGAGTTCGCTATAGTGAGGTCATGGGCCACGACCTGACCGCCCCCGCCGAGCTGTCCTTTCGCCGCTACAGCGTCGAAGCCATCTCGCACGCCCACGACTTCGACCAGATCGTGCTGCCGCGTCGCGGCGTTCTGGAGATCGAGATCGACGGCCGCGGCGGCCGGGTCGATCCGGGCAGCGCGGCGGTGATTCCGCCGGGCACGCGCCACGTCTGCGCCGCCGACGGCGAAAACCTGTTCGTGGTGGCCGACATCGGGTCCTCCCTGATGGCGCCGTTCGAGCGCCTGCGCGAAAAGCCGTTCGCCTGCGTCACCAGCCCGGTGCGCGGCCTGCTGTCGTTCCTGTCGGGCGAGGCGCCGGGCGGGATCGACGACGGCGTCGCGGGGCTGTGGACGCCGCTCCTGCTGCGCGGCCTGTCGAGCGGCCCGATCGCCGTCGATCCGCGCCTGGCCCGCGCCGCGGCGATGATCGAGGCCCGCTACCACCAGCCGCTGACCGTCCGCGACCTGGCGGCCGAGGCCGGCATGAGCCAGAGCCGCTTCTTCGACCGCTTCGCCGCCGCCTACGGCGCGACCCCGCACGCGGCCCTGATCCACGCGCGGCTGCGGGCCGCCCAGCGCCTGCTCGACGATCCTCTCCTCTCCGTCGCGGAGATCGCCGTCCGCACCGGTCACGGCGACCAGAGCACCCTGACGCGCCGCATGAAGGCCGCCCTGGGTGTCACGCCCGCGGCCTGGCGCAAGGGGCGGCGCTAGCCCCGGCCATACGTCCCGATCTGGCGTGGGGGGATGGTGCTCTTGGGGCTCCAACGCCCCCGCGCCGTGCGGTGGCTCCAAACAAAAGGAGCTCCAAGGATGACCGACGAACCCGTCTCCGACTTCATGAAACCCATACTGCTGTCGCCCGACGCGACGGCGGCCCGCGCCGGTTTCGGCTTTACCGGAACCGACAAGCTTCTGGGCTGGGGCAGCTATTTCCTGCCTTCGGCCGATAGCGCGGTCGACAAGCAGTTCGCCGTCGTGCAACGCCAGCAGCAGCCGGGCGGCGTGCTGGGCGCGATCTACGGCCAGAAGGTCTCGGACTATACCGGCGGCTCGTCCAGCGACGCCGACGCGCCGGTCAACGCCGCCGTGCACGGCTACAACCAGGTCGGCGCCAACGTGACCTACTGCAACGAACTGGGCGGTCTGTTCGTGACCGACAACTACTCCTATCACGGCCAGGGCTCGGGCGTGTTCTGCCAGGGCAACGCCAGGCATGGCGGCCGCGCCTGGGGCGTGCTCGGCGAGGGCAAGGAGTGGCCCGAACTCCTCACGGCCACGGCCGGGCAGACCCATTTCGACGTCCCGAACCATGTCCCCGGCAAGGTCGTGGTGCTGAAGAACAAAGTGGCGCTGCAGCGTGGGACCGATTTCACCGACAGCGACGGGCAGAAGATCGTCCTGAGCTCGCCGGCGGCCGCCGGCGACGAGATCAGGGCCTATCGCGAAGATCCGGCCTACGCGGTCATGGGCGCGGAGCTCGACGTCTACGCCGGCGCCGGATCGGACAACGCCAATCCCATTTCGGGTAACCGCGTAGGCCTTTCGATCTTCGCCTACCGGCTGTTCAAGGATGTCGTGCTGCCGGCCAGGGTCGGCACGCTGCTCAACCTGGTGTCCGATCCGGCGGACGGCGAGAACGTTACCGTCGACCGAGGGGTGCTGTTCCAGGGCAGGTTCGCCGCCGGGATCGATTTTTCGGCGACCAACGCCGCCTTCACCGACTACCTCATCAAGTTCCGCAACGGGGCCGGGGTCTCGGAGGCGGGCAACCTGGCGATCGGCGACGCGCCGCCGCTAGACACGCCCGGCCATGCGACTATCCGGGTGCGCAACGACACGTCGGGCGGTCTGATCGAGGTCGGCGGCGGCCAAACCCTCGGGCGCGTCCAGGCCTCGAACGGCTCCGGCGTCGTCTTCGGCTCGGATACCGACACCGACGTGCTGGTGACGCGCAAGGGCCTCGAGAGGCTGCGTGTGGGGGCAGGGGCGATCACCGCTTCGGTTCCGATCCGGCATCCGACCTACATCCGGTCGACCGCGCCCAGTCCGGCCATCGGCGCGGGCGCCGAGATCTACGTCTCCGACCTGACCGGCGGCGCCGAACTTTGCTTCTCGGACGGGGTGAACTGGCGTCGCAACTCCAACCGCGAAGTCATGTCCTGAGCCGGTCATTACGATTGAGACCAGGATCCATCCCTATGAACTGCTGATCCGCTGGACCGACGGCGTGATGACCGGCGCGCACTATGTCGAACTGGTCCAGACCGTGCGCGACGGGGTGGTGATCTCCACGGCTCCGACCGCCCCGCGCAGCATCGTCGACGCGGGGCGGCTGGCGGGCGAAGTGCTGGGCGTCGTCCAGGCCAGCGCCGTCGCCGACAAGCTGCGGGCGGAGGCCGAACTGGCCCTCGCTCTGGAGCGTATCGCCGTCCTGGAGGCGGGGCGCTAGAAGCCGCCGGGATCGGGCGCGGGCGGGAGCCTTCGCCCGATCTTCGGGAGTTTTCGCCAAAGCCAGGGCTTCACGCGCCTGCTAGGTCCGGGGTCATGATCAGTCCCCGGAACCTTCTGCTCGGTCTTCTCTACGGTCTCGTCGCCGGCGCCCTGTGGGGCGGGGTGTTCCTGGCGCCGAAGCTGCTGGAGGCGTTCACGCCGCTGCAGATGACCGCCGGTCGCTACATCGCCTACGGCCTGGCCGCCGCCGTGCTGCTGGCCCCGAGCTGGACGTCGGTGATGGCGCGGATGGACCGCCGCGACTGGCGCGATCTCGCCGGGCTGAGCCTGCTGGGCAACCTTGTCTACTATGTGGGCCTGTCGGTGGCGGTGCAGACGGCGGGGGTGGCCCTGGCCTCGCTGATCATCGGCCTGCTGCCCGTGACCATCACCCTGGCCGGCGCCCGGAAAGGCGAGGGGGCCCCACTGCGGGCCCTGGCCGCGCCGCTGGCCCTGATCATCGCCGGCGGGGTCTGCATCAACGTGGCGGTGTTCACGACGCCGTCGGACGTCCCGGTCGGCAAGCTGATCCTCGGCGTGCTTGGCGCGACCCTGGCCCTGGCGGTCTGGACCGCCTACGCCGTCTGGAACGCCCGCCGCCTGGCCGCGACCCCGAAGTTCAGCAGCCACGAATGGTCGCTGCTGACGGGCCTGGTCACGGGCTTGCTGTCGCTGGTGCTGGTGGTTCCGGCCTTCCTGATGGATGGCAAAGTTCATCCGCCGGCCGCCTGGGGCTGGTTCTGGATGGTCAGCTTCGCCGTCGCCATCGGGGCCTCGGTGATCGGCAACGGCCTGTGGAACGGCGCCAGCCGCCTCTTGCCGCTGTCGCTGTCGGGGCAGCTGATCGTGTTCGAGACCCTGTTCGCCCTGCTCTACGGCTTCCTGCACGAGGGCCGCTGGCCGCACGTGCTGGAGTGGTCGGCCATCGTGCTGATGCTGGCCGGCGTGCTGTGGTCGGTGCGGCTGCATCGACCGGGGGCGGCGCACGCGGGGGAGTAGCCTACCCCAAACCGTAAAATCCCCGCGAAAGCGGGGACCCAGGCTTTTTCTGAAACCCTCAGCGCTCGACGATAAAACACCTGGGGCCCCGCTTTCGCGGGGAGGGGAGCGCTGAAAAGCTCCGGAAAAACCTGACACCAACATGAACAGGCGCGTTCAGGTCGGGTTCAAACGACAAGGCTCATAAACATCCTCAACAGCGCCGCCTCCGGGTTTGGCGACGCTTCTGGAACAAGGAGCACTGCCATGAAGACCTTCGGTAAGTTCAGCAAGATCGCCATCAGCGCCACCATCGCCGGCGCGCTGGTCCTGCCCGCCACGGCCGCCTTCGCCGGCGATCGCGGCAAGAGCAACAAGACCGAGCGCGCGATCCTGGGCGCGGTCCTGGGCGGCGCGGCGGGCGCCATGCTGGGCGACGGCGACGGCGGCGCGATCGCGGTCGGCGCCCTGGCCGGAGGCGCCATCGGCGCGGCCACCGCCAAGGACAAGCGTCATCACCGCTACAGCAGCCGCTACGACGAGCGTCGCCCGTACTACAGCGACACCCGCTACGGCTATAACGACCGCTACGACCGTCGCGACCATCGCGATCGCTACGACAGCCGCTACGACTATTACGGTCAGCGCCGCTAAAGCTTGACCGCTGACAAGCTAGGCAAGACGCCGCCCCTTTCCGGAGGGGCGGCGTTTTTTGCGCTTAAGGGTCGAGGAAAAACACCGCGCTCACTGTGCGGCGCGCGAAATCTGCTATAGCGCGCATGACAGGACGACGTGCTTCGACGCGTCGGAACCAAGGGAGCGCACGACAGGCGACATGGCAGGCCCCGGCATCGCCGTTCGAGGACCCAGAAGCCTGCTTCGCCAGATCCGCGAGGCCATGGCCGGCGGCGGACCCGCCCAGGCCAAGCTCGACATGGTGGTGCGCACCATCGCCGTCTCGATGGTCGCGGAAGTCTGCTCGATCTATCTGCGCCGCGCCTCGGGGGATCTCGAGCTCTTCGCCACCGAGGGCCTGTCGCGCGACGCCGTCCACGTCACCCGGATGAAGCCGGGCGAAGGCCTGGTCGGCGAGACCATGCGCCTGGGCCGGCCGCTGAACCTGTCGGACGCCGCCAGCCACCCGTCGTTCTCCTATCGTCCGGAAACGGGCGAAGATCCCTACCACGCCTTCCTGGCGGTGCCGCTGCTGCGCGGCGGCCGGGCCATCGGCGTGCTCGTCGTCCAGAACCGCACCGAGCGGGTCTATGAGGACGAGGAGGTCGAAGACCTGCAGATAATCGCCATGGTGCTGGCCGAGATGGTCAGCTCCAGCGAGCTCCTGGGCGCCGATGAGCTCAAGGACGTCGAGCTGGCGCCGCACAAGCCCGAGCGGCTGAAGGGCGCGCGCTTCGCCGAGGGCCTGGCTTATGGCGTGGCCGTGCTGCACGAGCAGCCGGTGGCCCCCGAACAGCTGCTGTCGGACGACGCCCTGGCCGAGGAGGCCCGGCTGAAATGGGCCATCGAGGCCCTGCAGACTCAGATCGACGAGATGCTGGACGGCCAGCACGGCCTGGTCGGCGCCAGCTACGAGGTGCTCGACACCTATCGCCTGTTCGCCCACGACCGGGGCTGGAACCGGGGCCTGCAGGAGGCCGTGCGCTCCGGCCTGACGGCGGAAGCCGCGGTGGAGCGCGTGCGCTCCGAGCACCGCGCGCGCCTCGGCCAGGCCCGCGACCCCTATCTGCGCGAGCGCCTGCACGACCTGGAAGACCTCAACGACCGGCTGCTGCGGCACCTGTCGGGCGATGTCCACGCCGTGCGCCAGCTGCCCGAGGACGCCATCCTGATCGCGCGGAACCTGGGTCCCGCCGACCTGCTGGAATACGACCGCACCAAGCTGAAGGGCATTCTGCTCGAAGAAGGCTCGGCCGCCAGCCACGCCGGCATCGTCGCCCGGGCGCTCGACATTCCGTGCGTCGGCCGCCTGGCCGGCCTGCGCGACCGGGTCAGCGAGGGCGACCCGGTGGTGGTCGACGCCGAGACGGCCGAGGCCTGGCTGCGCCCGCGCCCCGACGTCGTGAAGGCCCTGAAGGCCCGGATGGAGGTCCGCGCCCAGCGCAAGGCCGAGTTCGCCCGCCTGCGCGACACCCCGGCCTTCACCCGCGACGGCTCGAAGATCACCCTGCTGATGAACGCCGGCCTGGCCGTCGATCTCGACATCCTGGGCGAGACGGGCGCGGAGGGCATCGGCCTGTTCCGCACCGAGTTCCAGTTCATGGTCGCCGAGGAGATGCCGCGGCTCGAGGCCCAGACGTCGCTCTACGAGAAGGTGCTGGAGGCCGCGAACGGCATGCCGGTGACCTTCCGCACGCTCGATCTCGGCGGCGACAAGCTGCTGCCGTACATGGAGCTGGAGCGCGAGGACAATCCGGCCCTGGGCTGGCGGGCCGTGCGCATGGGGCTGGACCGTCCGGCCCTACTGCGTCTGCAGATCCGCGCCCTGATCAAGGCCGCCGCCGGCCGCGAGCTGCGGATCATGTTCCCGCTGGTGGCCAATGTGGACGAGTTCCGCGCCGCCCGCGCCTTCGTCGACCAGGAAGTCGCCTGGGCCCTGAAGCGCGGCCGCCCCGCGCCGGCCCGCCTGGACGTCGGGGCGATGGTCGAGGCCCCGTCGCTTCTGTGGCATTTGGACGCGTTGCTGCCGATGACCGACTTCGTTTCGGTCGGCACCAACGACCTGATGCAGTACCTGTTCGCCGCCGACCGGGGCAATCCGCGGGTGTCGGACCGCTACGACCCGCTGTCGCCGGCGGCTCTGCGCGCGCTGAAGACCATCCAGCAGGCCTGCGAGGACACTGGCACGCCGGTGTCGGTGTGCGGCGAGATGGCGGGCCGTCCGCTGGAGGCTTTCGCCTTGGTGGCCTTGGGTTTCGACCGCCTGTCGATGCCCCCGGCCGGCATCGGTCCCGTCAAGCAGATGGTGCTGTCCTGCGACCGCGAGGCCGCCCGCCGCAACGTCGAAGCTCTGCTGAAAGGGTCCGGCGGGTCCTTGCGGGGCGAGATCGAAACCTTGGCCAGGAAGCTCTATGTCGCCGTCTAGACTGAGGGCGCGTTAACCTTGCGGCCAAGTTTAGTGCATTGAATCCGGCTACTTACTTTGATATCCACAATCAAATGTTAACAAAGGCCGGCTAGAGTCGGCGCAAGATCGGTCGGACTCTCGTGCGACGCGAATTTTCTGGGGTGATCTGTTCGTCATGCCGCTCGACACGGGCAGGGTGAGTCATTTGAGTCTGGTCGCCGAGGGCGACCGGGACGAGGCTGGGGCCATGACGGCCGGTCAGCCTTCGGTCGATCACGGCGTCGACCTGGGCGAAGCCCTGCGCGCCGCCCGCCTGTTCCACGGCATGACCTTGCAGGACGTGGCCGACGCCACCCGCATCCGCCAGGCCTATGTCGAGGCGCTGGAGGACATGCGCCTGGACGAACTGCCCTCGCGGCCGTTCACCATCGGCTACATCAAGGCCGTGGCCAACCTGCTGCACCTGGACGCCGAGGCGGCCGTGGCCCGCTTCAAGCTCGAAGCCCACGACGACGTCGAGCCCCTGCGCGCGCCGATCGGCGTGCATCGCCAGCGCGACCCGCGCCTGGGCCTGCTGCTGGCCGGCGGCCTGCTGGTCGGCGGCGCCATCGTGCTGTGGAACGTCGCCCAGCGCGCCATGACCCATGACGCCGAGCCCAAGGCCCAGGTGGCCGCTGGCGCGGTCCCCCAGAACACCCCGACGGCCGTCGCCGCCGGCGGCGCTGGTGGTGACGGGGGCGGCTCGGTGTCGCTCGGCGCGCCGCTGCCGGCTCCGGTCGAGTCGACCACCCCGACGCCTTACGTGACCCCCGGCCTGGAAGCCGCCGCCGCCGCCGGCGGTTCGGCCGACGCCGTGGCCGCCGCCGCCAAGGCCCGCAAGGAAGCCGAGGCCCAGGCCGCGCCCGAGGCGATCGCCAATCTCGGCGCGCCGTTCAAGTCCAAGGGCGCGATATACGGCGCGGCTGCGGCCGACTCGTCGGGCGTGATCCTGCAGGCCCGCAAGTCGACCTCGCTGGTGGTGCGCGGCGCCGACGGCGCGGTCTACTTCACCCGCTGGCTGTCGGCGGGCGACGCCTTCCGCGCCCCGCGCACGCCGGGCCTGGTGGCCGACATCGCCGAGCCGGGCGCCGTCGACGTGTTCGTCGGCGGGGTGCTGACGACGCGCCTGTCGGCCCCGCAGACGCCGCTGGCCAAGCTGGTTCCGGTCGCGCCCAAGCCCGTCGCGACCCCGGCCGCTCTGGCGCCGGCCAAGCCGCAATAGGGTCTTTGGTCGAAGCCTTCGCGCTCGGGCCTTCTATCCGTCACCAAGACCCACTAGATTGGCGCCATGGCCGCTGACCACACCCACGTTCGTCCCTGGCGCATGATCGAGCGCCGCAAGTCGCGCAAGATCCGCGTCGGCAGCGTCGAGGTGGGCGGCGACGCGCCGATCTCGGTGCAGTCGATGACCAACACCCTGACCAGCGACGCCGCCGCGACGCTGAATCAGATCCGCCAGCTGGAAGAGGCGGGCGCCGACATCGTCCGTGTCAGCTGCCCCGACGTCGACAGCACCGCGGCCTTCAAGACCATCGCCCGCGAGGCGAAGGTGCCGCTCGTGGCCGACATCCACTTCCACTACAAGCGCGGCATCGAGGCGGCCCAGGCCGGCGCGGCCTGCCTGCGGATCAATCCGGGCAATATCGGCAGCCCCGACCGCGTGCGCGACGTCGTCAACGCCGCCAAGGACCACGGCTGCTCGATCCGCATCGGCGTCAACGCCGGCTCGCTGGAGCGCGAACTGCTGGAAAAGTACGGCGAGCCGTGCCCCGACGCCATGGTCGAGAGCGCGCTGAACCACGCCCGCATCCTGCAGGACCACGACTTCCACGAGTTCAAGATCAGCGTGAAGGCGTCCGATCCGTTCATGACGGTGGCGGCCTATCACCAGCTGTCGGAACGCATCGACTGCCCGCTGCACCTGGGCGTCACCGAGGCCGGAGCCCTGCGCACCGGCACGGTGAAGAGCGCCATCGGCATGGGCTCGATGCTTTGGGCCGGCATCGGCGACACCATCCGCGTCAGCCTGGCCGCCGATCCGGTGGAAGAGATCAAGGTCGGCTTCGACATCCTGAAGTCGCTGGGCCTGCGCCACCGCGGCGTCAACATCATCGCCTGCCCGTCCTGCGCCCGTCAGGGCTTCAACGTCATCAAGACGGTGGAGCAGCTGGAAGAGCGCCTGGCCCACATCGCCACGCCGATGTCGCTGTCGATCATCGGCTGCGTGGTCAACGGCCCGGGCGAGGCGCTGATGACCGACATCGGCTTCACCGGCGGCGGGGCCGGGGCGGGCATGGTCTACATGGCCGGCAAGCCCGACCACAAGCAGTCCAACGAGGGCATGATCGACCACATCGTCGAGCTCGTGGAGAAGAAGGCCGCCGAGCTGCAGGCGGCCCAGGCCGCCAAGGCGATCGCGGCGGAGTAGAGCGGGCGGCGGGAGGCCTCTCGCCGACGTCGTCGCAAAAGCTTCAATTTTTCAAGGGCGTGCGGGCTGTCGCCGCCTCCTGTCGGTTTGAATTATTTCGATAACGACACTATGTTGCAGCTAGACTGTGCAATTGACCGCGTCTAGGTTGAGCTCTGTAACTTTGAGTTGGGGGCTACATGAACACCTATCTTCGCGGCGCGTCGCTGTTCCTGGCGGCGGCCTCCCTGAGCGCGTGCGCCACCGTCACGCGCGGCACCACCCAGTCCTTCACCGTCGAATCCTCGCCGCCGGCCGAGGTGAAGACCTCGACGGGCTTCAGCTGCCCGTCGACGCCCTGCACCCTGAAGCTGCCCCGCAAGGAAGGCTTCACGGTCACGGTGACCAAGGCCGGCTACAAGACCCACACTTCGGAAGTCGTCAGCAAGATGAGCGGCGGCGGCGGCGCGGCCCTGGCCGGCAACGTCCTGGCCGGCGGCATCATCGGCATGGGCGTCGACGCCTCGAGCGGCGCGCTCAACGACCTGACGCCCAACCCGCTGAAGGTGGTGCTGGAGCCGGAAGTCGCCACGGCGCCCGCGGCTGAAGCCGCCGCCGCCCCGGCCGCGAGCGGCACGCCGTGAGCGCGCTTCGCACCTTCGCCCGCGTCTCGCGCGCGGCCCTGGTCGGCGCCGGCCTGCTGACCCTGGCCGCCTGCGCCAGCGCCTCCAAGCCCGAGCAGATGACCATCACCGCCAGCACGGTTCCGGCCGCCGCTCCCGGCGCGCCGGGCTACAAGGCGTTCCGCGTGGCCGCCGTCCAGGGCGGCGGCGAGACCAACCCGCTGTGGATGTCCAACGTCTCCGACAAGGACTTCAAGCTGGCGCTGGAAACCTCGCTGAAGGGCCTGAACTATCTGGCCGACAGCAGCGACAAGGCTTCGCTGGAACTGAAGGCCAGCATCGTCGACCTGCAGCGGCCGATGGCCGGCATCGACATGTCGGTGACCTCGAAGGTGCGCTACAGCGCCATCCCGGTCGGCGGCGGCGCGCCGGTGTTCGACGACACGGTCGCGGCCACGGGCACGGCTCACTTCGGCGAGTCCCTGCTGGCCGTCGAGCGTCTGCGCAAGGCCAACGAGGCGGCGATGCGGGCCAATATCGAGGCCTTCGTCAAGCGCCTGCAGGAAGGCCTGAAGACCAAGGGCGGCGCCAGCAGCGCCAGCATGTACCAGCAGTAGGCGCTCGCGCCTTCGGCTGTGACGCAAGGACCCGGCGACGCCATGCGTCGCCGGGTTTCCTGTTTCCGGAGGGGAGCGGCTTCAGATCACCGGCCTCAGATCACTGGTCTCAGATCACCGGTCGGGCGCGCTCGTCGACGTCGGCCAGGGCGGCGGCGACGATCCGCAGGCCCTCTTCCAGCTCGACCCGGTCGGCCGCCGCGCCCAGCGCCAGGCGCACGCCGGTGACCAGGCCCGGCTCGACGATCGGCGCGGCGGGCGGGGTGACCTCGGCGCCGCCGCGCAGGGCGCGGCCGGCCAGGCGCTCGGCCTCCAGCTCGCTCATCGGCAGCCACAGGTGCGGCGCGGTCGGGGTGGCAGGGCCGGAAAGGGCGTTGCCCAGGATCGAGCGGGCCAGGGCGACGCGGGCGGCGGTCTCCTCGCGGATCTCGGCCAGGATGGCGTCGGCCGTGCCGTCCTCGATCCATTGGCCGGCGATCAGCATGCCAAAGCCCGGCGGGGCGTAGGCGATGGCGCGCATGGTCTCGAGGATCCGCTCCAGGGCCGCGTCGTCGGGGGCGATCACGAAGCCGGCCCGCAGGCCCGGGGCCAGGGTCTTGGACACGCCCGAGACGTGGAACGTCCGCTCGGGCGCCAGCATGGCGAGGGGGGGCGGGGCGCTGGGCGCATAGGCGCCGTAGATGTCGTCCTCGATCAGGATCAGGTCGAGGCGGCGGGCGACCGCGACGATCGCCTCGCGCCGGGCCAGCGACATGATCCGCCCGGTGGGGTTCTGCAGGGTGGGCAGCACGGCGACCACCCGCGCGCCGGTGGCGGCGACGGCGGCTTCCAGGGCGTCGGGCCTCAGGCCCTCGTCGTCCATGGCCACGCCTTTGAGACGATAGCCGGCGTGGGCGGCCAGGGCGCGGATGCCGTGGAAGGTCGAGGCCTCGCACAGCACCGCGTCGCCCGGCCGCGCCACCGCGCCGAAGGCCAGGGCCAGGCCCTGCTGGGCGCCGGCGCAGCAGACCAGGCGTCGCCAGTCGGCGGTCTCGAAGCCAGCGCTACGGGCCAGCCACTCGGCGGCGGCGCGACGATGCCGCTCCAGCCCGGCGGCGGGCGAATAGTCCAGATGGTCGGCGAGGTCGGGGCGGCGACGCAGGCGCTGCATCGTCTCGCTGATCACCCGCGAGGCCGGCCAGTTGAGGGCGACGTTCTGGGCCAGGTTGATCGGCCCCTCGCGGCGGCGCGGCGAGCCGATCGCGCCGGGGGCGTTGACGAAGCTGCCCCGGCCGACATGGGCGCTGACCAGTCCCGCCTTCTCGGCCTCGACATAGGCGCGCGTGACGGTGCCCAGGCCCAGGCCCAGCCGGTGGGCCAGGTCGCGCTGCGGCGGCAGGCGGGTTCCGGCCGGCAGGGCGCCCGAGGCGACGTCGGCGCGCAGGGCCTCGACCAGGCGCTCGTAGATCGGCGCGTCGCCATCGGGCAGGGCGGGGGTCCAGGCGGCGGCCATCGGGCGCTCCAGCTACATTGTCACTGTATCAATATAAGTTTTGACTCATGGATCAATCAAAATCATCACCGTGACATTCCTGTCCAGGGAGGTCCCGATGACCCCGCAACTGATCCTCGCCTTCGTGCTGTTCGCCTTCGCCACCGCCGGCACGCCCGGTCCCAACAACATGATGCTGCTGGCCTCGGGCGCGAACTTCGGGTTCCGCCGCACGATCCTGCACATCCTGGGGATCAGTCTGGGCCTGGGGGCGATGGTGCTGGCCATGGGCTTTGGGCTGTCGGGCGTGTTCAAGGCCTGGCCGGTGCTGCACGAGATCCTGCGCTGGGTCGGGGCGGGCTACATGCTGTGGCTGGCCTGGAAGATCGGCACGGCCAAGGGGGTGTCTGAGCGCGAGGCCGGCGGCAAGCCGATGGGCTTCTGGGCCGCGGCCGCCTTCCAGTGGGTCAATCCCAAGGCCTGGGCCATGGCCTTGGGCGCGGTGACCACCTATGCGCCGGAGGGCGGTTCGATCCTGGTCGTGCCGATGCTGGCGGGCCTGTTCATGCTGGTCGGCGCGCCGTGCAGCGCCGCCTGGGCCGGCTTCGGCATGGCCCTGCGCCGGTTCCTCGATCGGCCGGCGGTCCTGCGCGGCTTCAACATCACCATGGCCGTGCTGCTGGTCGTGTCGCTCTACCCCACGATCTTCGGCGGCGGCCATGCGCCGAAGACCGCGCCGCGCGACCTGGCGCTGATCAGCAAGCCCCTGGTCTTCGCCTGGCGCGGTTGAGGGGTCTTGCTACTGGACTCGGCGACGACCGTCTCCCAAGCTTGGCTTCTCAAGGGGGAGAGGTGCATGCCAGACGTTGGCGAGAGGATTTTTCGACGGTTCGCCAAGCTCTTCGGAGCGCTGTGCTTCGTCTATGCGGCGGTGTGCGCGTTCAGGACGACAGCGCACACGCTGGACCCGAGCCGGTTTCCTGATGAAGGAGGTTTGGACAAGTTCCTGATCTTCATCGCCCTGGGTTATGGCCTGCGCCTGCTGGCGCGGATCGACCAGAAGCTCGACGAGCGTCTTGCAGCGCCGTCGAACTGCAAGACGGACTGACTTGCGCCGGCGCGCCGCGCGGGATCACATCGTCGGGTCCTTTGGAGTTTCCTCGATGCGTCTCGCCGCCGCCCTCGCCGCAACCGTCCTGGCGCTCGCCCCCGCCGCCTTCGCGCCTTCGGCCTGGGCCCAGGACATCAAGGTGACCGTACAGGGCCGCGACAGCATCGTGCTGACCCCGGCCGACTTCGCCGCCCTGCCGCGCGGCAAGGCGACCATGGTCGAGGGCGGCAAGAGCGCGGTCTACGAGGGCGTGCTGCTGAACGCCGCCCTGGTCCAGGCCGGCGTGGTGCACGGCGACCGGCTGATGGGCCGCTACCTGAACCAGGTGGTGATCGTGAAGGCGGCCGACGGATACACCTCGATCCTGTCGCTGGCCGAGACCGACCCGTTCTACCGCGACAATCCGGTGGTCATCGCCGACCGCAAGAACGGCCAGCCGCTGGACGCCCGCGAGGGTCCCTACCGGGTGGTGGTGGATGGCGACAGGAAGCCCTCGCGCTCGGCCAGGCAGGTGAGCGCCATCGAGGTGCGGCCGGCCTACTGAGCCTGGACAATCGACGCGAACCGGCGAAGCCTGCTCGCTAAACGATTGTGGGGCTTTCCGTGACCAAGCTTATCCTCAACCGCCGCGGCCTGCTGGCGGCGACCCTGGCCTTCGCCGCCGCGCCGGCCCTGGCGCACGCCGCGGCGGCGACTTCGACCACCACCCTCAAGGTCGGCGACCGCGACGTCGAACTGACCATCGTGCGCCCGGAGGGGCCCAAGGGCGTGGTGATCTTCTCGCACGGGGCGGGCGGCTGGCCGGCCGCCTACGGCGCCCTGTTCGATCTGTGGAGCCAGGCCGGCTTCATGGTGGTCGCGCCGCTGCACGTCGATTCCCAGAAGAACCCCAATCGCGCCGACCTGCGCACGGCCTTCCCCTTGCGCCTGGCCGACCTGGCCGCCGCCGCCGACTACGCCGCCAAGGCCGCGCCGGGCCTGCCAATGGCCTCGGCCGGCCACTCCTACGGCTCGCTGATGTCGCTGATCCGGGGCGGGGCGCTGGAGGGGATGATCCCGGCCCAGGACCCGCGCACCAAGGCCGTGCTGTGCTTCTCCAGCCCCGGCGTCATCAAGGGTCTGATCGGTCCGACCGCCTATCAGGGCGTCAAGGGACCGATGATGATGATCACCGGCGACAAGGACGTGCTGCCGGGCATGATCGAGGACTGGCATGAGCACCTCTATCCGTTCGACACCAGCGCGGCCGGGGGCAAGTACCTGTGGGTCGGCAAGGGAGTCGGCCACAGCATGTCCTACCAGCCTCAGGCGCTCGGTTTTCCCGAGGCCTCGGCGCTGAGCGTGGCCTTCCTGAAGGCCAAGGTGCTGGGCGACGCGGCCGCCGAGGCCGCGCTGGCGGCGCAGGCCTCGACGCCCCTGGCCGACTGGAAGACGCGATAGGGCTGGCGGGCGGCCCTAGGCCGCCCGCACCCGTTCCGCGCCGAGGTTCAGATAGTCGCGCTTGCCCAGCGGCACGCCGTGATGGCGCAGGATGTCGTAGGCGGTCACGACGTGGAACTGGAAGTTCGGCAGGGCGAACTCCAGCAGGTAGTCCAGCCCCGTGAAGCCCAGGGTGAGCGGCCCGGCGGGGAACACCACCTCGCGGGTCTCGGCCCCTTCGAAGGCTTCGGCCGGAACGCTTTGCACATAGGCCAGGCTGCGGGCCACGCGATCCTGCAGCTGGGCGAAGGTGGTCTCGTCGTCGGTCATGGGCGGGGCGATGCCGCCACTTAAGCGGGCCATGGCGCCGCGGGCCGCGTCGGAAGCGCGCTGGATCTGGCCGGCCAGCGGCAGCATGTCTTCGAACAGACGGGCCTGGACGAAGGCGTCCGGGTCGGCGCCGGCGGCTTCCGCATGGGCTTTCGCCTTGTCGAGCAGGTTCGACAG
The DNA here is from genome assembly GCF_058807655.1 of Caulobacter sp. GW821-FHT12A07. NCBI lineage: Bacteria > Pseudomonadati > Pseudomonadota > Alphaproteobacteria > Caulobacterales > Caulobacteraceae > Caulobacter > Caulobacter sp. GW821-FHT12A07. The sequence goes on along the minus strand of NZ_JBXAQX010000001.1, from coordinate 394,891 downwards.
CGTGGTCAGGCCGCGCGTGAAGGCGGTGGCCGTGACGTGGTGGATCGAGAAGGACATGGGCGTTTCCCTGGCAGGCCGCGTCGCGCGGCCGGCTCTTCACCTAGCTAATCCCAGTCCGGTAAGTTTTCAAACGATACTGATGACGATGAGCGTCAGCAGCCGACGGCTCGGCCGCGCCTCCATTCCCTTCCCTCCGGAAAGGGCCTAGAGAAGCCGGCCCCATCCTTCAGCCGTGCGATCTCTTCCCTTGCGACTGCCCCAGGCCCGCCTCGACCAGGTTCTCGACCGTTTCCGCGAAGTGGAGGCCCGCATGGGCGCGGCCACCGACGGCGGCGAGATCGTCAAGCTCTCCAAGGAGCACGCCGAGCTGCGGCCGGTGGCCGAGGCCGTCGAGCGCCTGGCCAAGCTGAGCGCCGAGCGCGCCGAGCTGGACGAGATGGCCGCCGATCCCGAGATGGCCGCCATGGTCCGCGACGAGATCGAGGCTCTCGACGAGCGCCTGCCGATCCTGGAGCGCGAGCTGGCCTTGATGCTGGCTCCCAAGGACAAGGACGAGAACGCCTCGGCCATTCTCGAAGTGCGGGCCGGCACGGGCGGCGACGAGGCGGCCTTGTTCGCCGGCGACCTCTTCCGCATGTACCAGCGCTACGCCGTCACCCAGGGCTGGCGGGTCGAGGTCGACAGCGTCTCCGAAGGCGAGATGGGCGGCTACAAGGAAATCATCGCCTCGATCACCGGCGACGGCGTGTTCGGCCGGCTGAAGTTCGAGAGCGGCGTGCACCGGGTGCAGCGCGTGCCCGAGACCGAGGCCCAAGGCCGCATCCACACCTCGGCCGCGACGGTGGCCGTGCTGCCCGAGGCCGAGGACGTCGAGATCGACATCAAGGAAAGCGATCTGCGGATCGACACCTACCGCTCGTCCGGCGCCGGCGGCCAGCACGTCAACAAGACCGACTCGGCCGTGCGCATCACCCACTTGCCGACCGGCGTGGTGGTGACGTCGTCGGAAAAGAGCCAGCACCAGAACCGCGCCAAGGCGATGAAGAACCTGAAGGCGCGGCTCTACGACATGCAGCGCCAGGCCCTGGACGACGCCCGCTCCGACGCCCGCAAGAGCCAGGTCGGCAGCGGCGACCGCTCCGAGCGCATCCGCACCTACAACTTCCCGCAGGGCCGGGTGACGGATCACCGCATCAACCTGACCCTCTACAACCTGGCCAAGGTGATCGAAGGCGAGTCCCTGGACGACGTCATCAACCCGCTGATCGCCGAGGACCAGGCGGCGAGGCTGGCGAGCCTGGAAGACTAAGGCCCTTCTCCCCTTGCGGGAGAAGGTGTCGGCGCAAGCCGACGGATGAGGGGTTTCTCAGAAATCAGACGCCGCGAAAGCTGATCGGCTTTCGCGGCGTTTCTGTGCGTGCGACCCCTCACCCGACCTCCTTCGGAGGCCACCCTCTCCCGCAAGGGGAGAGGGATCAGATGGCTTTTTCCATCACCACGAACGCCAGATCATCCCGCAGCGGCTTGCCGAAGCGGTCGTCGCCGTGGGGGAAGGGGCGGGTTTCGCCGGTGAGGGCGTAGCCGCGGCGTTCGTACCAGGCGATCAGGGTGTCGCGGATGTGGACCACGGTCATCTGCATCCGGACCGCGCCGCGCTCGCGGGCGAAGGCCTCGCCGGCCGCCAGCAGGGTGCGGCCCAGCTGCCGGTCCTGCAGGTCGGGGCGGATGGTCAGCATGCCCAGGTACCAGACGCCCGGCTCGGCCGGCTCCAGCCAGACCGAGCCCAGGATCGGGCCTTCCGCCTCATCGCGGGCGGTCAGGATCACCGCGTCCGGCGAGGCGGCCAGATCGGCCTGCAGGCTTTCCAGGTCGATGCGCTGGCCGTCGATATAGCCAGCCTCGGTGGTCCAGCCGGCCTGGGCGCCCTGGCCGCGATAGGCGGAATTGACCAGGGCGACGAGGGCGTCGTGTTCGGCGGGGAGCGCGGGGGCGAAGATCATGACCGCGAGCTAAGCCATGGGTCGCGCGCGGCGCCAAGCCCGGGTCTTGAGGCCTCAGGGCTCGGTCGGCGGCGGTTCCTTGCGGCCCATCCGCGTCGCATGCCCCCAGTAGCGGCCGCCGATGCGTTTGACCGTGCCGGCCTCGCGCTTGATCATCTCCCAGGGATGGAAAGCCAGGCCGACGGTGTCGGCCATGGCCGCGCCGCGCGCGCCCATCGGCTTTTCGGGGCCGGTGGTGGAGTCGTGGGCGGTCTGGTGCTCGATCTCGGCGTTGAGCTCGGCCCCGATCAGCACGGTCATGATCGAAAACCACACCCAGACCATGAAGGCGATCACCGCGCCCAGCGGGCCGTAGGTGGCGTCGTAATGGGCGATGCGGTTGACGTAGAGCGAGAAGCCCAGCGAGCCGATCAGCCAGGCGGCCGCCCCGAACAGCGCGCCCAGCACCACCCAGCGCCAGCGCGGACGGGCCCGGCAGGGGGCGAAGCGGTAGAGCATGGCGAAGGCCAGGGCGGTGACCAGCCACACCGTCAGCCAGCGCAGCGGGATCCACAGGGCGGCGATCGCGCCCAGGCCCAGGCGTTCGAAGGCGATCGGCAGGGCGATCAGCACCGCGGCGATGAACACCGCATAGACCAGGGCGCACAGGGTGAAGCCGTAGGTCAGCAGGGTCTTGCCGACGAAGTGGCGTTTCTCGTCCTCGTCATAGGCGACGTTCAGCCCGTCGAAGAGCGCCTTCATGCTGGCGTTGGCGCTCCAGATCGACAGCAGCAGGCTGACCACGAAGGCCAGGCCCAGCTTGCTTCCCTCCTGGCTGGCCAGGCGCAGCATCTGCTCGCCGACGATCTGGACGACGCTGGCGGGGAAGACGGTGGCCATCTCCTGCAACTGCTTCTCCACCGCCCCGACGTCGGCGAACAGGCCGTAGAGCGAGACGAAGGCGCCGATGGCCGGGAACAGGGCCAGCAGGGTGTAGAAGGTCACGCCGCCGGCGACAGAGGGCAGCTTGTCGACGCTGATCTCGCGGGCGGTGCGCCAGAGGATGTCGCGCCAGCCGAGCAGGGGAATGCCATGGGGATGCCGGGCGGCGCGGCCGCGCCGGGGCTCGGCGGCGTCGAACTCGTCGGGCGGCATGGTCCGGTCTTCCGACAAGCCGGGCGGAGGGGCGTGGGGCTCCTCGACCGGCTCCAGCCGCTTGGGGAAGGCGAACGGCGCGACCGCCAGCAGCAGGATCCAGGGCGCGAGGTGATAGGGCCGCGTGGCCAGCCACGACCGGATGGGGCGTCGCGGCGCGGTGTCGGTCATGAACGGGTCTCCCGGGCTTGGGAAATTCGCGAGCGGGCGCTGCGTTCCTTGATCTTGCCAAGCCCCAGTTGCGCGACCACCTTGCCGCCATGCAAGCCCAGGTCGCCTCGCTCTATCGTCATCCCGTCAAGGGCTTTACGCCCGAGCGCCTGGAGGCGGCGACGCTGAGCGCGGGCGCCTGCTTCCCGTGCGACCGGCTCTATGCGGTCGAGGACGGTCCCAGCGGCTTCGACGCGGCCGCGCCGGGCCACCTGTCGAAGATGAAGTTCACCGTGCTGGCCAAGATCCCGCACGTGGCCAGGGCCCGCACGGCCTATGACGAGGAAAGCGGCGTGCTGACCGCTTCGGCCGAAGGGCTGGACGCCTTCGCCGGCGATCTACGCGGTGCGGAAGGCCGGCGCGGTTTCGAGGCCTGGCTCGCGGCCCTGCTGGGCGACGAGGCGAGAGGTCCGCTGCGGGTGCTGGAGGGGCCGGGCGCGCACCGGTTCATGGACAGCAAGTCGGGCTTCGTCTCGATCGTGAACCTGGCCAGCGTGCGCGACCTTGCCGAAAAGGTCGGGCGTCCGGTCGATCCCCTGCGCTTCCGCGCCAACCTCTATGTCGAGGGCTGGCCGGCCTGGGCCGAGAACGACTGGACGGGAAAGACGGTGAGCGTCGGCGCGGCGACCGCCCAGGTTCTCAAGCCCATCGTCCGCTGCGCGGCCACCCACGTCGACCCGATCACCGCCGAGCGCGACATCCAGGTGGTGAAGGCCCTGTTCGACAACTACGGCCACACCTTCTGCGGCATCTACCTGAACGTCACCGAGGGCGGCGCGGTGGGGCAGGGGGATGCGGTGGTGGTCGCGGCCTGAGGGCGAGCGCTCAGCGCCAGAGCGTCAGCGCGGGGTCCTCGCGCACGGGTGCGAACAGCGGATCGTCTCGCTCCATCGCCGCCCATTTCGGATTGAGGCGATGCAGGGCCGAGAGCGCCTGAACGGCCGCGGCGCGGTCGCCCATCGACATCTGCAGGCGCGCGGCCCGGCGCCAGACGCGGTCCCAGTCGCCGCCCAGGCCGATGGCGACGGCGATGTCGCTTCTGGCGGCGTCCAGACGGCCCCGGCGCGCGGCGCGCTCGGCGCCGGCCAGCCGTTCGTTGGCCTGGCGAAGGTTCAGCAGCCGGCGAAGGTCGGCGATCGGGGCGTCGGAGGCGTCCACCCGCAGGTCGACGTCGCTCCAGCCGCCCTCGACGGTGCGGACCAGAAGGGCCGCCGACATCCGCCCGGTGGTCTGGCCGCCCGCCGCCTCGCCGGCTTCCAGGGCGGCGAGCAGGCGATCGGGCAGGGGACCGGCGGTCCGCGCGAACGCCGCCCGCATCGCCTCGAGCACCTTGGCGCTTTCCAGGCCGTTGCCCTGGACGCTGTAGCCGGCCAGCGCCTGATGACCGGCCCAGGCCGAGGCGGCCGCCTTGTCGCCGGTGAAGGCGAAGGCCCGTCCGTCGGCCGCGACCACGGCGACCTGGCGCCAGCTCTGGTCCTGGTCCTCGAAGCCGCCGTCCTCGGCCAGCAGAGTGGCGACGACCTTCTGCGGATCCTGGCCCTGGGCAAGCAGGCGCAAGCCCTTGGGACCGTAGTGCGGATTGGTCTCGAACTGGGTGACGACCGCGCCGACGCCGCCCTCGGCGTAGGCCACGCTGGCGCCGACGGCCAGGTTGTTGGTGGCGACCGCCACCCCGCAGGTCTTCTGCGCGTCGCAGGCGGCGATGGAGAAGGTGGCGCTGGCGGGCGTGGCCAGGGCGACGAGGCCGCAGCCGGCGAGACCCGCGATGATCGAACGAAACACGTCGTCTTCCCCCTCAACTGCACCGCGACTGTTCGTGATCGCGTCGCCGGGTGTCACGTGAAAAGCGGTTCATGCCGAGGGGGCGGTCCATGGCAGGTCCGGACAAGCAACGGCGCATCGCCGACGCTAATCCATCTGCAATCTCGCCCTCGCCGCCGCGACGCGCTATTGGAGCCGCCATGACCCTCACTCTCGTCAAAGCCTGGAACGGCGCCAAGGAGCGCCTGAAGGAAGCCGGCATCGATCAGCCCGCCATCGACGCGCGCCTGATGCTGGAAGTCGCCGCCGGCGTCAGCCGCACGGACATCATCACCGACCCCTATCGCGAGCTGACCGCCGAGCAGGTGGCCACGCTGGACGACTACCTGGAGCGCCGCGCCCGCCGCGAGCCGGTCAGCCACATCATCGGCCGCAAGGGGTTCTGGAAGATCCTGCTGTCGGTGACCAAGGACGTGCTGACCCCGCGCCCCGAGACCGAGGTCATCGTCGACGAGGTGCTGAAGGCCTTCCCCGAGACCATGGCCTTCAACCTGCTGGACCTGGGCGTCGGCTCGGGCTCGATGCTGATGGCCATCCTGGCCGAGCGTCCGGCCGCCAAGGGCCTGGGGATCGACATCTCCGAGGAGGCCCTGGCCGTGGCGCGCGAGAACGCCGCCAACCTGGACCTCGACGGCCGCCTGGCGCTGATGCGCGGCGACTGGACGACGGGCCTGGGCGATGCGTCGTTCGACGTGGTGGTGTCCAACCCGCCCTACATCCCGACCGCCCATATCGACACCCTCGAGCCGGAAGTGCGCGACCACGAGCCGCGCCTGGCGCTGGACGGCGGGAGCGACGGCCTGAGCGCCTATCGCGCCCTGGCGCCCGAGATTCTGCGGGTGCTCAAGCCCGGCGGCCTGTTCTGCGTCGAGATCGGTTTCGACCAGTCGGCGGACGTCGAGATCCTGTTCAAGGCGGCCGGCGCGCAGAACGTGCGGACGGTCAAGGACCTCTCCACCCACGACCGCGTTGTCACGGGGTTCAAAAACCCCTTGGAAACGGCCGCGTGAGGCGCTAGACGAAAGGGGTCTCCTTCCAAATCGCCGGGTGACGGGAAGAGCGGTCGTTTCGACGGTCGCCAGACGCATCCGGCAGGCGCGAACGGCCGACGAGGCCGAAAGCCGCGCCCGATCCGGACGGAGACTCTACGGAAACCCAGGTCTCAAGAACATCGAAGGCGAGCCCGAGACGGGCCCACCCAGTCTCAAGAGACCGAATACCGATCGAGGCAAAGCTTCCCGGTCGGACAGGTTCAGAAGAGAAGATGAGAGATTTCAAGGGCATGAAGCGCCAGCGTGGCCGCAACAACCGCGGGGGCGGTGGTGGCAAGCCACAGCAGCACAACGCCAACCGGGCCTTCGATTCGAACGGTCCCGACGGCGTGAAGGTCCGCGGCGCGGCCCAGAGCGTCTATGAAAAGTACCAGCAGCTGGCCCGCGACGCCTCGTCGTCCGGCGACCGGGTGCTGGCCGAGAACTACCTGCAGCACGCCGAGCACTATTTCCGTGTGCTGCGCGCCATCCAGCCGAATCGTTCGGTCAGCGACATCATCGGCAAGGACGCCTACTCGGCGTACGAGATCGACTTCGAGGCCGAGCCGGAAGAAGTCGTCGAGGCCCCGGCCGCCGTCGAGACGCCCGCCGAGGGCGCTGAAGGCGGCGAGGGCGGCGAAGGTCAGGGCGAACAACGCCGCGACCGTAACCGCGACCGCTTCGAGAACCGTGACCGCGATCGCAACCGCGACGACCGTCCCCGCGACGGCCAGGGCCAGGGCGAACAGCGCCGCGACCGTTGGCGCGACCGCGACGACCGCGACCGCAGCCGCGACGACCGTCCCCGTGATGATCGCCCGCGCGATGATCGTCCCCGTGACGACCGCCCGCGTGACGACCGTCCCCGCGAAGACCGCTTCCGCGACCGCGACGATCGCCCCCGGGATGACCGTCCTCGCGACGACCGTCCCCGCGAAGAGCGCCAGCCGCGTGAAGAGCGTCCGGCGGCCGAAGGCGGCGAATTCCAGGGCGAGGCCCGCGAAGGCCGCCGCTCGCGCCGCGACCGGGATCGTGACCGCAATCGCGACCGTGACCGCGGCGAGCGTGATCCGCTGGCCGTGATCGAGCCGGAAGCCGCCCCGCTGGGCGGCGGCGAGGCCTCGGTGAGCGAAAGCTCGCCGGTGCTGCGCGGCCAGGACGGCGCGGTCAGCCACGCCCCGGCGTTCCTCGGCCGCAAGTCCGAGCCGAAGGCCGCCAAGGTCGAGGCCGAAGCCGCTCCGGCGGCCGAGACCCCCGCCGCTCCGGCCCCCGAGGCCGCCGGCGAAGAGGTCAAGAAGCCCCGTCGTCGCCGCGCCCCGCGCAGCTTCGAAGGCGGCGACGCTCCGGCTTCGGAATCCGAAGAAGCTTGAGACATCCTCCGCCCATTTCAAGGCTTGGAGCGCGCCTTGGCGCGCTCAGGGCCTTGGCTATTGCTAAACCCATAGGCTAGGCTCTCCTGGACGACAGGAGAGCCGGCCATGGGCGGGCGTGGAGCTAAGGCCGGCGGCGCGGGCGAAGAGGCCCGCTATCGCGCCATCGTCGATACGGCGGTGGACGCGATCGTCGTGATCGACGAGCACGGCCGCATCGAGGCGTTCAATCCCGCCGCCGAGCGGCTGTTCGGTTACACCGCCGCCGATATGATCGGGTCCAACGTCAAGGCCCTGATGCCCGAGCCGCATCACGCGGGGCACGACGGCTATCTCGAGACCTACCGCGCCACCGGCGAGCGCCGGATCATCGGCATCGGCCGCGAGGTGTTCGGCCGCCGGCAGGACGGCTCGACCTTTCCCCTCGAACTTTCGATCGCCGAATGGCGCTCGGGCGGCCGGCGGTTCTTCACCGGCGTGATGCGCGACGTCACCGAGCGCAAGCGGACCGAGGAGCTGCAGAGGCTGCTGGTCAACGAGCTCAATCACCGGGTCAAGAACACCCTGGCCACCGTGCAGTCGGTGGCCGGCCAGACCCTGCGCAACGCCGCCGACCTGGGCGACGCCCGCGAGTCCCTGACCACCCGCCTGCTGGCCCTGGCCCGCACCCACGACATCCTGACCCGCGAAAGCTGGGAGGGCGCGGACCTGCGCGACATCATGGCCGGGCTGATCGAGTCCTATGGCGACGCCACGCGCTTCACCCTGTCGGGACCCTCGGTGCGGCTGTCGCCGAAGACCGCCCTGTCGCTGTCGCTGGCCCTGCACGAGCTGATGACCAACGCCACCAAGTACGGCGCCCTTTCCACCCCCGCCGGCCAGGTCACGATCGGCTGGAGCCGGGAAGGCGAGGGCGATGACGAGCGCCTGCGGCTGGGCTGGAAGGAGAGCGGCGGGCCGCTGGTCTCCCCGCCCGAGCGCCAGGGCTTCGGCAGCCGCCTGATCACCCGGGGCCTGGCCCTGGAACTCGATGGCGAGGCGACCCTGGACTACCAGCCCGACGGGGTGGCCTGCGCCATCGTCGCCCGTCTTCGTCGCAAGCCGGCCGCCAACGCCGTACCGGCCCGAGGAGCCGCCTGAATGCGCGTTCTGATCGTCGAGGACGAGATCATGGTGGCGATGCTGGTCGAGGACCTGCTGACCGACCTGGGCTGCGAGGTCACCGGCCCCGCCGTCTCTGCCGAGACCGCCGTCGAGGCCGCGCGGCGCGAGCAGGTCGACTTCGCCCTGCTCGACGTCAATCTGGACGGCGGCACCTCGTTCGCGGCCGCCGACGTGCTGCGCGAGCGCGGCGTGCCCTTCGCCTTCGTCACCGGCTATGGCGACCAGGGCGTGCGGGCCGACCTGCGCGACGCGCCGATCCTCAGCAAGCCGGTCGATCCCAAGCACCTGGCGCGGACCATCGCCGCGGCGCGCTGAGGGCGCCCCCTCCGACCCTTCGGGCCACCTCCCCCGGAGGGAGAGGATCTTTGTTGCGCGCCGCGACCTCAGTGCCTTAAGTCGGCGTCCCGACAACAATAACGCGTGCCGCCCATGCGCCTTCGCCCGTCGCTTGTCCTGATCGCCGGCCTGATGCTGTCCGGCTGCGCCTACAACGCCGAGCTCGGTCGCGACCAGTTCGCCGTCGTCGACGATGCGGCCCTGGCCCGTTCGGGCGAGCAGGCGTGGGGCCAGGCGCTGCGCACCGGCAAGATCTCGCAGGACCCCCGGCTGAACGCCCGGGTCGAGCGGGTGGGCCAGCGAGTGGTCACGGCCGCGGGCCTGGCTGATCGTCCGTGGGACTATGTGGTGTTCGACAACCCCGTGCCCAACGCCTTCGTACTGCCGGGCGGCCATGTGGGCGTCAATTCGGGGCTGGTGCAACTGGTCGACAACGACGACCAGCTGGCCGCCGTGCTGGGTCACGAGGCGGCCCACGTCGTCGCCCGTCACGCGGCCGAGCGCTATTCGCAGCAGATGAGCACGCAGTTGGTGCTGGCCATCGCCCAGGCCGCGGCCGGAGGCGGGGGCAGCGACGGCGGCAAGGCCGTTTCGGCCCTGGGCGGGGCGGGGGCTCAGGTCGGCTTCCTGCTGCCGTTCTCGCGGAAACATGAGCTGGAGGCCGACCGCCTGGGCGTCGACTTCATGCAGCGCGCCGGCTACCGGCCGCGCGAGGCCGTGGTCCTGTGGCGCAAGATGCAGGCCCAGGGCGGTTCGAACCGCGCCGAGTTCACCTCGACCCACCCGTCGGACGCCACCCGCATCCAGGCCCTGGAAACTTATATCGCCAGCCGGGGCTGGTGACGCCTTGTGTGGCCTGAAGGTCACACTACATCCCCTGACAGGTCGGGCTGCGCTCATCGGAGGCGGCCTGGTCTGATCCGCCTAACAAGGGGACGTTCAGAGTGAAGATCGACATCTATTCCGACCGCGCCAAGCAGGCCGTGCAGTCCGCGCAGAGCCTGGCCCTGGCCCGTGGTCACCAGCAGCTCGGGCCCGAACACCTTCTGAAGGTGCTGCTGGAAGAAAAGGACGGGCTTTCGCGCACCATCATCGTCAACGCCGGCGGTCGCCCCGACGCGGCCGACGCGGCTGTGGACGCGATCCTGGCCAAGAACCCGCGCGTCGACGGCGCCGGCGGCCAGCTCTACATGAAGCCCGACACCGCCCGGGTGTTCGCCACCGCCGAGGACGGCGCCAAGAAGGCCGGCGACGCCTTCGTCACCACCGAGCGCCTGCTGGTCGCCATCGCCAAGGACGGCGCGGACAGCGCCAAGGTGCTGAAGGACGCCGGCGTCTCGGCCCAGAGCCTGGAGACCGCCGCCGCCGCTCTGCGCAAGGGCCGCACCGCCGACAGCGCCAACGCCGAGGAAGGCTATGACGCGCTCAAGCGTTACGCTCGCGACCTGACGGCGGCCGCCCGCGACGGCAAGATCGACCCGGTGATCGGCCGCGACGAAGAGATCCGCCGCACCATCCAGGTCCTGTCGCGCCGCACCAAGAACAATCCCGTCCTGATCGGCGAGCCCGGCGTTGGCAAGACCGCCATCGTCGAAGGACTCGCGCAGCGCATCGTCAACGGCGACGTGCCCGAGAGCCTGAAGGACAAGAAGCTCCTGTCGCTCGACATGGGCAGCCTGATCGCCGGCGCGAAGTATCGCGGCGAGTTCGAGGAGCGGCTGAAGGCCGTGCTCGGCGAGGTCACGGCCGCCGAGGGCTCGATCATCCTGTTCATCGACGAAATGCACACGCTGGTCGGCGCGGGGAAGAGCGACGGGGCGATGGACGCCTCGAACCTGCTCAAGCCCGCCCTGGCGCGCGGCGAGCTGCACTGCGTCGGCGCCACCACGCTCGACGAGTACCGCAAGCACGTCGAAAAGGACGCCGCTCTGGCGCGTCGTTTCCAGCCGGTGTTCGTGCAGGAGCCGACGGTGGAGGACACCGTCTCGATCCTGCGCGGCCTGAAGGAGAAGTACGAGGTCCACCACGGGGTGCGGATCAGCGACAGCGCCATCGTGGCCGCCGCGACGCTCAGCAACCGCTACATCGCCGACCGCTTCCTGCCCGACAAGGCCATCGACCTGGTGGACGAGGCGGCCAGCCGCGTGCGCATGGCGATCGACAGCAAGCCCGAGGAGCTCGACGAGATCGACCGCCGCCTGGTGCAGCTGAAGATCGAGCGCGAGGCCCTGTCCAAGGAAACCGACGCCGCCTCCAAGCAGCGCCTGGAGAACCTGGAGGTCGAGATCGACGACCTGCAGTTCCGGTCGGACGAGATGACCGCCCGCTGGAAGGCCGAGAAGGACAAGGTCGGCGGCGCCGCCCAGGCGCGCGAGGCTCTGGACCGCCTGCGCGCCGACCTGGCCAACGCCCAGCGCGCCGGCGACTTCGCCCGCGCCGGCCAGCTTCAGTACGGCGAGATCCCGGCGCTGGAAAAGCGCCTGGCCGACGCCGAGGCCGGCGAGACCGGCGGGGAGAAGGCCCTGACGCCGGAAGTCGTCGACGCCGAGCAGATCGCCGCCGTCGTCAGCCGCTGGACCGGCGTGCCGGTCGAGAAGATGCTGGAAGGCGAGCGCGAGAAGCTGCTGCAGATGGAGGTCGCCCTGCGCTCGCGCGTCGTCGGCCAGGACGAGGCCCTTGAGGCGGTGTCCGACGCCGTCCGCCGCGCCCGCGCCGGCCTGCACGACCCCACGCGCCCGATCGGCTCGTTCCTGTTCCTAGGTCCGACGGGCGTGGGCAAGACCGAGCTGACCAAGGCCCTGGCCGAGTTCATGTTCGCCGACGAGCATGCGATCACCCGCATGGACATGTCGGAATACATGGAGAAGCACTCGGTCAGCCGTCTGATCGGGGCGCCTCCCGGCTATGTCGGCTACGACGAGGGCGGGGCGCTGACGGAGGCTATCCGTCGCCGTCCGTACCAGGTGGTGCTGTTCGACGAGATCGAGAAGGCCCACCCGGACGTCTTCAACGTCCTGCTCCAGGTGCTGGACGACGGTCGCCTGACCGACGGCCAGGGCCGCACGGTCGACTTCCGCAACACGATCATCATCATGACCTCCAACCTCGGCGCCGAGTTCCTGGCCAACCAGGAGGACGGGGCCGACGTGGAAGAGGTCCGGCCCCTGGTCATGACCACGGTGCGCGGTCACTTCCGTCCGGAGTTCCTGAACCGGATCGACGAGATCATCCTGTTCAAGCGGCTCGACCGCTCGAACATGAGCGACATCGTCCGCATCCAGCTGGGCCGGGTGGAGAAGCTGCTGGCCGATCGCCGCATGAGCCTGGCGCTGGACGCCGGCGCCCTGCAATGGCTGGCCGACAAGGGCTACGACCCGGTCTATGGCGCGCGCCCCCTCAAGCGCGTGATCCAGAAGGAGCTGGTCGATCCGATCGCCCGCCGCCTGCTGGCCGGCGAGCTTGAGGACGGCGGCGTCATCGCGGTGGGAGCGGATGCCGAGGGCCTGTCCTTCGGCCGGGCGACCTTGCAATAGGCTCTGGGCAGTAGGCCCTGGGCAGTAAGCCCTGGCCGATCGATTTCGACGAAGCGCGCGCTCCGGCTTCCGGGACGCGCGTTTTTCGTTTGAAGTCGCGCGAAAGCTCCCTACATCTGGAGGACGAGCGATGCGCCGCCGCGCCCGTTTCAGGCCGGCCGGCGATTCCGTCCGATGTCCTTTCGGGACCCGTCGGGGGCTCCCGGGCCCCTTCGAGCGGCCAAAAATCCCCATCCCATTCGAAAATAATTCGTGGAACCAAACCGGCGTTCGCACGATCGCGCGCGGTCTATAAAGTCACCAAGAACATAGGTTCAAAGCGGCGCCAATCGCGACAAGAACACGCCCATTTTTCGCCTCTGTCACCTGACGGTTTCGTAATGCGAAAGCTGAACGACCCGGATGGAGTGTGTAGGTCCAAGGTCAAGCTTTATTGGATCAATGAAGAGAGAAGGCGAACAATGATCGGCCAAGTCAAAGGCAGCTTGAAGATGGCGGCGGTGGTCGCGCTGGTGGCTGGGGGCCTGGCGGTCAGCGGCTGCGCGACCAAGAAGTACGTCAACACCCAGGTCGGCGGGGTCGCCACCCGCGTCGACGGGCATGACACCCAGATCGCTGAACTGGACAAGACCTCGCGCGAGGCGCTGGAGCGCGCCACGGCGGCCGGCAAGCTGGCCGAGGGCAAGTTCATGTACTCGATGGTGCTGTCCGACGATTCCGTGAAGTTCCCGACCGACCAGGACGCCCTGTCGCCGGAGGCCGAACAGCGCCTCGCCGACTTCGCGTCGAAGCTCAAGGAAGAGAACAAGAACGTCTACCTGGAGATCCAGGGCTACACCGACGCCACCGGCGAGACCGGCTACAACGAAAAGCTCGGCCAACGCCGCGCCGACGCGGTGCGCAAGTATCTGTCCCGTCAGGGCGTGGCCCTGAACCGGATGGCGACCATCTCGTACGGCTCGGAAGACCCGATCGCCCCGAACGAGACCAAGGAGGGCCGGGCGCAGAACCGCCGGGTCGTGATCATGGTGCTCGCCTAGGCCTAACCGCCCAGGACGCCAAGACCGGCGGGCGAGGACTCCACATCTCGCCTGGCCGGCCCGAGCGCCAGACTGAACCTTGGGCGGTCCCGGAAACGGGGCTGCCTTTTTTCGTGGTCTGATCTTTGGGCGAGGCGACTTCCGCCCGCTGATCCTTCCCCCAAATCCGTCTCTCCCCGCGAAGGCGGGGACCCAAGCTGGCTTTCAGGATGGGGCGTGGCCGTGGATCATCCGCAGACTCGGCTTGGATCCCCGCCTTCGCGGGGACGCGCGGTGAAAAAGCGCTTCGGTTTCCGAATGGCCAGCCGTCAGGCCAGGGCGGGGAAGCCGCCGGTCTGGCGAAGGGCCTCGGCCAGCGCCATGCCCGCGGTCACCGAGACGTTCAGCGAGCGGGCCTCGGGGCGCAGGGGAATGACCAGCCGGGCGTCGACGGCGGCGTGCACCTCTTGCGGGGCGCCGCGACTCTCGTTGCCGAACAGCAGGGTGTCGCCGGGCTGGAAGGCGAAGTCGTGGAAGCTTGTGTCGCCGCGGGTGGTGAAAAGCACCAGGCGCCCCTCCGTCCGCTGCGGCGCCGCCAGGAACGATTCCCACGAATCATGTCGCGTCAGGTGCGTCAGCGGGCCGTAGTCGAGGGCCGCGCGCTTCAAGCTCTTGTCGTCCAAGGGAAAGCTGCAGGGTTCGATGACGTCGAGCCCGACCGAGAGGCAAGCCGAAAGCCGAATCGCCGCGCCCACGTTCTGGGGAATGCCGGGTTGAAAAAGGGCGAGACGCATTCTAACGAACCAACCATGGGGCTAGTAGGGGCATTGCTGCGCATCGAAAGGGCTTGCGAACTCTGTTCGCCCATCCGATAGGGAGCATGCCCCTTGTGGCGAAGATCCGCTTGCGGGTCGAATAAAAGATACTGCGCCGAAATGGCGCTTCCTGGTCGGGTCGCTCGCCGGTCCGACGGAAACGAAGGGTGGAACAAGGTGGCCGACACCGCCGTGGGCGCAAAGACCGAGTCTGGGTCCGATCCCAGCCGACGCGATTTCATTTACATCGCGGCCATTACGGCCGCCGCCGGCGGCGCCGCCGCCATTGCCTGGCCGTTCATCGACCAGATGAATCCCTCTGCGGACACGCTGGCCCTGGCCTCGACCGAGTTCGACCTGACCAAGGTCGCCGACGGCCAGCAGGTCACGCTGAAGTGGCGCGGCAAGCCGTTGTTCGTGCGTAACCGTACGTCGGCCGAGATCGCCCGCGCGGTGAAGGACGACCATGATCCGGGCCTGCGCGACCCGCAGACCGACGCCGAGCGCGTGAAGCCGGGCAAGGCCCAATGGCTGGTGCTGATCGGTTCGTGCACGCACCTGGGCTGCGTGCCCACCTTCGGCGGCGGCGACTACGGCGGCTGGTTCTGCCCGTGCCACGGCTCGCACTACGACACGTCCGGCCGGATCCGTAAGGGCCCCGCTCCGAAGAACCTGGTGGTTCCGGAGTACGCCTTCCTGTCCGACACCAAGGTCAAGATCGGGTAAGCCAGATGAGCGGACATTCGACCTACCAACCCAAGACCGGTATCGAGCGCTGGCTCGACGCCCGTCTGCCGATCGTGCGCCTGGGCTACGACAGCTTCGTCGACTACCCCACCCCGCGTAACCTGAACTACTGGTGGACCTTCGGCGGCATCCTGTCGCTGTGCCTGGCCAGCCAGCTGATCACCGGCATCATCCTGGTGATGCACTACACGCCGAGCGCCGACCACGCCTTCGCCAGCGTCGAGCACATCATGCGCGACGTGAACTACGGCTGGCTGATCCGCTACATGCACGCCAACGGGGCGTCGATGTTCTTCATCGCCGTCTACGTCCACATGCTGCGCGGCCTCTACTACGGCTCCTACAAGGCGCCCCGCGAGGTGCTGTGGATCCTGGGCTGCGTGATCTATCTGCTGATGATGGCCACGGCCTTCATGGGCTACGTGCTGCCCTGGGGCCAGATGAGCTTCCACGGCGCCGTCGTGATCACCAACCTGTTCGGCGCCCTGCCGATCGTCGGCCCGTCGATCACCACCTGGCTGTGGGGCGGCTTCGCCGTCGACAACGCCACGCTGAACCGCTTCTTCTCGCTGCACTACCTGCTGCCCTTCATGATCGCGGGCGTCGTGATCCTGCACATCTGGGCGCTGCACGTGGTCGGCCAGAACAACCCGACCGGCGTCGAACCCAAGTCGAAAGCCGACACCCTGCCCTTCACGCCGTACGCCACGGTGAAGGACGCCTTTGCGATGAGCGTCTTCATGATCCTCTTCGCGGTGTTCGTCTTCTACCTGCCGAACGCCCTGGGCCACGCCGACAACTACGTCGAGGCCAACCCGCTGGTGACGCCGTCGCACATCGTGCCCGAATGGTACTTCCTGCCGTTCTACGCGATCCTGCGCGCCGTTCCGGACAAGCTGATGGGCGTGCTGGCCATGTTCGGCGCCATCGCCTGCCTGTTCGCCCTGCCGTGGCTGGACACCTCGAAGGTGCGCTCAATGCGCTACCGCCCGACCGCGAAGCTCTATTTCCTCATCTTCGTGGTGGTGTGCTGCATCCTGGGCCTCTGCGGCGCCAAGCTGCCGGACGATCCGGTGCTGGGTCACTTCAAGACCTTCACCCTGATCGACTCCGACCTGAACAGCTTCGTGTGGCTGAGCCGGTTCGCCTCGCTCTACTACTTCGCGTTCTTCCTGGTGATCCTGCCGGTGCTGGGCCTGGTCGAGAAGACCCTGCCGGTGCCGGACTCCATCGCCTCGCCCGCCCTGTCGCACCCGGCCGCCGCGCCGGAGCAAGCGACCGCCGCGCCTGAAATGAAGGGCTGATCCCGATGCTGCGCAAACTCTTCGCCATCGCAGCGGTCGCGGGTCTGCTGACGGCTGGAGCCTCGGCTCCGGCCCTGGCCGCCGGTCACCCGCTGGAACCCGAGAAGATCCACTGGTCGTTCGAGGGACCGCTCGGCAAGTTCGACCAGGCCCAGCTGCAACGCGGCTACAAGGTCTATCGCGAGGTCTGCTCGGCCTGCCACTCCATGAAGCTGGTCAGCTTCCGGAACCTCGGCGACAAGGGCGGCCCGTTCTATAACGACAAGTACCCGAACTCGAACGACAACCCGTGGGTCAAGGCGATCGCCAAGGAGTTCGAGGTCGCCGACATCGACTCCGAGACCGGCGACGCCATCAAGCGCCCGGCCACCAGCGCCGACCGCTTCCCCTCGCCGTTCCCGAACGAGGCCGCGGCCCGGGCCAGCAACGGCGGCGCCCTGCCGCCGGACATGTCGCTGCTGGCCAAGGCCCGCGAAGGCGGTCCGGACTACATCCATGCCATCGTCACGGGCTACAAGGACGCCCCGGCCGGCCTGAAGGTCGGCGTGGGCCAGCACTACAACCCGTACATGGCCGGCGACCTGACCTCGTACTGGAGCGGCTCGCACGAGCATGTTCCGCCGGGCGGCTTCATCGCCATGGCCCCGCCGCTGAAGGCCGGCCTCGTCACCTTCGACGACGGCACGCCCTCGACGATCGACCAGCAGGCCAAGGACGTCTCGGCCTTCCTGATGTGGGCCGCCGAGCCCAAGCTGGAAGAGCGCAAGCAGACCGGCTTCGCCGTGCTGATCTACCTGATCCTGTTCGCGGGCCTGCTCTATGCGGCCTACCGCCAGGTCTGGAAGAACGAGTCGCACTGAGCGGCGCGTTCGGACTGAGAACGAAGAAGGGCCCGGCGGCGACGCCGGGCCCTTTTTTGTTTTGGAACCTCCCCCTCTGGGGGAGGCGATCGCGTAGCGATCGGTGGGGGGAGTGATTGCGAGGTGGGCCGACATCTCGGAAGCTGAAAACGGCCCCCCACCGGCCTTCGGCCTCCTCCCCCAGAGGGGGAGGTTTCCTGAGGCTTTCACCCCCGCTCCAGCACCGTATCGATCGTGAACCCGCCCTTCAGGGCCAGGGTCACCGGCGTGCGCTCGACGACGTCGCGCAGGCGGGCGACGGCGGCTTCGTTCAGGTCGCCGGTGGCGGCCACCTTGCGGTCGATCCTGGGCTTGTCGCCGTGGGTGTCGAGCGCCAGGTCGACGGTGATGGTCACCTCGCCCCAGCCCTTGCGGTCGGCGTACATCCGCAGCGTGGTGGCGGTGCAGGCGGCCAGGCCCGCCAGCACGAAGCCGAACGGCGGCGGGCCGGCGTCCTGGCCGCCCAGGGCCGGGGGCTCGTCGCCGACCAGCTTGTGGCCGTTCACCTCGAGCAGGATCGTGTGGCGCGGATCGGCGGTGACGGCGTGGGCGCGCGAGGCCATGGGGGAAGCTCCGTACAGGGAAGAAGAAGGATCAGGGCGTCAGCCACAGGGCGTGGGCGGCCGGGTCCAGCCGCAGGCGGCCCCGGGCCAGCACCTCGACGCCCAGCGCCCCGACCACGCCGGGCGGCAGGTCGCCGGCCTTCACGGCCCGGGCGCGCGGATAGAGGCGGCCGTCGAAGGCCAGGGCCGCCACCGTGCCGGCCGGTTTCTGGCGCGGCCCATCGGCCGGTCCCCGGGCCCGCAGCACGCCGCCCGAGGCGGTGTCGAGGGCGAAGGGGCCCTGGACGCTGGTGAAGCCGTCCGAAGCGGTCGCCCGCACGGTCGGCACCCCGCCGATCATCTCGACGGGCAGGGCGCGTCCCGAAGGCCTCGCGAGCCCGTCGGCGGGCGCCAGCGTCAGGCGGCAGGGGGAGAAGTCGATCACCACCGTGTAGCGGGCCAGGACGTCGGCCCCGATGACCCCGGCGATGGGGGCGACGAAGCCGACGCCCCGATAGTCGAGGTCGATGACGGCCACCGGCTGGGCGGGCAGGGTCTCGCCGGCGACGCGGATGGGCAGGGAGAGATCGGTCGCCTCGAAGCCGCCGGCCTGGGCCTTGGTCTCGTGCAGCAGGGTGCGGGGCGCCGACAGGTCGATGACGAAGTCGCCGGTCATGTCGCCTATCGCGGCCGGGGCGACGACCGCGCCGTTCTCGAACCAGCAGGCCGTCTCGCCGGCCCGCGCCGAGGCGGCGGTCGCGAGGATCAGGGCCAGGGCGAGGAGCGGGGCGCGCATGGAGGGAGACTAGAGCGTGTTCAGCCGAGAGGGGAAGCGGGGAGGGGGATAGCCCGAACCGATGGCGCATGGCTTGAACGAAAGAGGGCGGACGCTGTCGCGTCCGCCCCCCTCCGGCCCTCTGGGCCACCTCCCCCAGAGGGAGAGGATCTTGGCGCACTAGATGCTCCCCCTCTGGGGGAGCTGTCGCGAAGCGACTGAGGGGGTTTTGCCCCCTACTTCAGCAGCCCCACCGGCACGGTCTGCGCCGCCACCGTCGCGGTCGCCTTGGCGCTGATCGCCGCCGAGGACGCCCCCAACTGCACCTCGTAGTCGCCGGCAGCGACCTTCCAGCCGTGGGCGGCGTCGTCCCAGACAGCCAGCAGGCGCGGGTCTACGGTCAGGGTGACGGCCCGGCTGGCGCCGGGGGCGAGGGCGACTTTCTGGAAGCCGGCCAGGCGGCGCGGGGCTTCCCAGCCGCCCGCCTTGGGCGAGACATAGACCTGCGGCACGTCCTTGCCGGCCCGCTTGCCGGTGTTGGTCACCTTGAACGACACGGTCAGCTTGCCGCCGGCGCTCGCCGTCTTCAGGTCCGAATAGGCGAAGCTGGTGTAGGACAGGCCGTGGCCGAACGGGAACAGCGGCTGCAGGCCCTTCTTGTCGAACCACTTGTAGCCGATGGCCGCGCCCTCGATCGAATAGTCGACCGAGAACAGCGCGTCCGGCGTCTTCGGATCGCCGTCGAGCGTGGGGCGGGGCAGCTGGGCCTCGCTGGCCGGGAAGGTCACGGGCAGGCGGCCGGAGGCGTCCACCTCGCCGGTCAGCACGCGGGCGATGGCCTCGCCGCCGTTGGTGCCGGGATACCAGGCCTGCAGCACCGCGCCGACGTCGTTAAGCCAGGGCATGGTGACCGGGCCGCCGGTCTCCAGCACCACGACCACCTTCTTGCCGGCCTTGGCGGCGGCGGCGATCGTCGCGTCCTGGTTCTTGGGCAGGGTCAGGGACGGAGCGTCTTCCGACTCGGTGGTCCACTGGTCGGCGAAGACGATGACGAGGTCGCTGTCGGCGGCCAGCTTGGCCACGGCGGCCGGGTCCTTGCCGTCGTCATAGGTGAACTTGGCCTGCGGGGCGCGGGCCTGCAGCGCCTTCAGCGGCGAGGACGGGTAGTAGATCACCGGGCCCGGCCAGGTCTTGGGCTCCAGGCCCTGCACGGCGCGGCCGCCGGCCGGATAGACCTGCGAGGAGCCGCCGCCCGACAGCACGCCGACATTGGCGTAGGCGCCGATCACGGCGATCTTCTGGGCCTTCAGCGCCAGGGGCAGCAGGCCCTTGTCGTTCTTCAGCAGGACGATGCCTTCCTCGGCGTCGGCCTGGCTGACCTTGCCGTTGGCGGCCAGGTCGATCGGGGCGATCTTCACCGGATGGTCGACCGCGCCGCTGGCGAACAGCGAGCGGACGATGCGGCGGGCCATGTCGTCCAGGCGCGCCTGGCTGACCGCGCCGCTGGCCAGATCGGCCTTCAGCACGCTCGCCAGGAAGGGCTGCTTGTCGAAGGCGTCGCCGGCCGATTCCTGGTCGAGGCCGGCGTTGACCGACTTGGAGCCGGAATGCACCGCGCCCCAGTCGGACATGACGTAGCCCTTGTAGCCCCAGTCCTGCTTCAGCACCTTGTTGAGCAGCCAGTCGTTCTCGCAGGCGTAGTCGCCGTTGACGCGGTTGTAGGCGCACATCACCGAGTGCGGCTCCGACGCCTCGATGGCGATCTGGAAGGCCAGCAGGTCGGAGGTGCGGGCGTCGGCCTGGCCGATCCTGCTGTCGACCACGAAGCGGCCGGTCTCCTGGGCGTTCAGGGCGTAGTGCTTGATGGTCGAGACGATCTTGGCCGACTGGATGCCCTTGATCTGGGCTCCGACCATGACGCCGGCCAGCAGCGGATCCTCGCCGCCATATTCGAAGTTGCGGCCGTTGCGCGGCTCGCGGACCAGGTTGACGCCGCCGGCCAGCATGACGTTGAAGCCCGAATTGCGGGCCTCCGAGCCGATCATCGCGCCGCCCTTCTGCGCCAGTTCCGGGTTCCAGGTGGCGGTGGTGGCCATGCCCGAGGGCAGGGCGGTGCGTTCGCGGAACTCGGCGGCGCTGCCCTGGGTGGCCACGCCGACGCCGGCGTCGGTTTCCCACTGGGCCGGGATACCCAGGCGCGGCAGGCCCGGCACGTAGCCGGCCGAGCCGGGCAGCGAGCCTTCGATGCGCGTGTATTTGGGCTTCATGTCGGCGCCGAAGTAGCCGTAGACCAGGGTCAGCTTCTCGTCCTGGGTCATGGCCTTGAGCACGAGGTCGGCGCGCGTGTCGGCGTCGAGCTTGGGATCAAGCCAGGGCTGGCTTGCGGGAGCCGCGGCGTGGCCGGCGTGATCCTGGGCGCAGGCGGGCAGGGCGGCCAGGCCCCCGAGGGCGATGGTCAGGGCCAGGGCGCTGGCGCGGAAACGCGAGTTCATTCTACCTCCCACACGGATCTTATTGGCCGGCTTGGCCGGCGGTGCTTGTCGCGGACGGAGCGCTCCGTCAGCTGGTCTTGGCCGGCGGACCCTTGCGGGCCGGGCCGGTGGATTCGCGGATCACCAGGCTGTGCTGGGCCAGGAACGGTCCGGTGCGCAGGCCGGATTCGCCGCTGTTCCAGGCCGCGAAGGTCTGCAGGGCGCGCAGGGCCATGGGCTCGAACGGCTGGCGGATGGTGGTCAGGGTCGGCCAGATGACCCCGGCGATGGGCGCGTCGTCGAAGCCGACCACCGAGATGTCGTCGGGAATGCGCAGGCCGCGGCGCTGGGCCTCCATGCAGGTGGCGGCGGCCATCTCGTCGTTGGCGGCGAAGATCGCGGTCGGCGGCTCGTCGATCTCGAGCAGCAGCCTGGCGGCGTCGAGGCCGGTCTTGAAGGTGAACTCGCCCTGGACGATCAGCTCCGGGGCCGGGCGTGGCAGGCCGGCGGCGGCGTAGGCCTCGAAGAAGCCGTTGCGGCGATGGGTGCTGGCGGCGTGGTCGGGGTGGCCCGAGATGTGGCCGATACGGGTGTGGCCCAGGCTGAACAGGTGCTCGACCACCTCGCGGGCGGCGGCGCGGTCGTCCATGGCGATGGCCGGGAAGTGCGGGTCGGGCGTGGTCGGCGAGATCAGCACGCAGCGCACTTCCAGCTCGCGCAGCAGCGCCTTCAGCGGGCCGAAGTCGCATTCGGGCGGCAGCAGCACGACCTCGCGGATGCCGCCGTCCTCGACGAAGGCGCGGATGCGGTCCTGCCAGCCGGCGATCGGGCCGTCGAACAGCTCGACCGTCAGGTGGCGGCCGGTCTCCAGGCAGGCCAGCAGCAGGGCGTGGTGCGTGCGGGTGTGATAGCCGCCGCTGGGGTCGCCCATCAGGGCGCCGACAGCCGACGAGCCCTGGGCGCGGAACTGGCGGGCCACGGCGCTGGGCTGATAGCCGAGGGCGGACATGGCCTCGCGGACCTTGTCGCGGGTCTTGGCGGTGACGCTGGCGTGGTCGTTGAGGACCCGCGAGACCGTCTTGGCCGAGACCCCGGCCCGCTGGGCCACATCGTGAATCGTCGACATTTAGAGGATCCGCACCCGACTCGGCCGTCGCCGCGCGCCCGGCAGGACGGCGGCCGGACGGCTCCCTTGACCAGCCATACCGCAGCTGGATCGGCTTGTCATGCGATGGGACAGGTTCGGGTCAAAAATTGTCTTGCAGTCGGACATTGTGTTGTCCTGTAAATGTCTTATCGGACATTTCGGTGTGGCCTCGGCGTCCTTGTCGCCCGCGTCCTGCGGTTTTGATTCCCTTCGTGGCCTCGCCCGTAGATTTTATTGAGTTGAGGCGAAGTGGGGTTGGCAGCGCTGTCTCCTTTGTCGCTCAGGCCGAAGTGTGTGAGATAAAATGCCTTATATAATAGGGAATTATCTCGTCTCTCGGGCTCGATCTGATCGGGCCTGAGCGCCCCGCAGGTATGTTGCGTTCCGGCGATTTTCAGAAATGACAACGTTGACATTCTTGTTGACTTGCTCGGGACATTTGGGAATGTAGCCACCGTGAGCGGCGACTGAGGGCTGTCTCGCAGCACCGTTCCGGCGCCGGGGGTCGCCGACAGGACATCACCGGGTCAAGGCCGCCAGAAGCAGGTTGGCGTGAAGGCCAAGGCCCGGGCTCAAGACCCACCGCGGCGCGCAAAGAGCGTCGCGGCCCGAACGCAAGAACAAAGACATTGGGGAGCGATCGACTTGACCACACCACGTTCGAAGTCCGTCTGGACTCGCGGCTTGACCCTGGCCTTGCTGGCCGGCGCGTCTCAGGCCGTCATCACCACAACCGCCCTGGCGCAGACCACCGAAGAGACCGCGGTCGACGAGATCGTCGTCACCGGCGTGCGCGGCTCGCAGCTGAAATCCGTCGACGTCAAGCGCAAGCAAGTCTCGATCGTCGACGCCATCTCGTCGGAAGACATCGGCAAGCTGCCCGACGTCACCATCGTCGACTCGCTGCAGCGCATCACCGGCGTACAGATCCAGCGTGACGCCGGCGAGGGCAAGACCGTCAACATCCGCGGCCTCAAGCAGGTGATCACCCTGCTGAACGGCGAGCAGTACCTCAGCGCCGGCAACATGGGCGAGGCCCAGCCGAACCTGCTGGACGTGCCCTCACAACTGATGAACCAGGTGCTGGTCTACAAGTCGACCGACCCGAACAACGCCCTGTCGGGCATCTCGGGCACCATCGACCTGCGCACCCGCCGGCCGTTCCAGATGTCGGAAGGCTTCACGCTCGCCGGCGCGGTCGAAGGCCAGCGCGGCGACCGCACCAGCGAAGACGACTACCTGGGCAACATCCTGGCCAGCTGGCGCAACGACCGCGTCGGCCTGCTGGTGTCGGCCGCCCAGAGCAAGTCGAACCTGGGCAACAACTATTCGGGCACCGTCGCGCTGTCGGGCAACAACGACTGGGGCGGCACCAACCCCAACTCGTTCATCTCGCCGCACGGCTACGAAAGCTTCAACCGCGTCGTCGAGCGCAAGCGCACCGGCGTCAACGTCTCGTTCGAGGCCGACCTGGGCGAAGGCTTCACCCTGATCGCGGAAGGCTTCTACGCCAAGCTCGACGAATACAACCGCGCCATCGGCATCAACATCTCCAACCGCTGGGACGGCGGCGCCTTCGGCAACTGGACCAAGCCGACCGACTTCCAGCCCGTGGGCATCGGCGGCTGGCAGGCCGTCAGCGAGTACGACATCGACGCCTGGTGGATCAATTCGTTCAGCGTCAACCGCGTCACCAAGTCGGAATCGAAAAACTACAACCTCGAACTGAAGTACGACAACGGCGGCAAGTTCACCTCGGAGGTGCGGGCCATCCGCGCCAACGGTGAAAAGCTGAGCATGAACGGCCAGGCCCAGGGCGACCTCAGCAACTGGCAGTACGCGCCCAACCGCTTCAACCTGTTCCGCAACGCGCAGGACCGCACCCGCGGCCCGTTCTATCCGAAGGCCATCTGCGACCAGTACCCGGCCAGCCAGCGCAGCAACGCCGTGGCCGGCTCGGCCGGCGGCTGCTACCTGACGCCCAACCCGCAGGGCTACGGCGAGAACCCGCAGCTGCACTACGACATCAGCGGCGGCCACCCGGTGTGGAGCGGCTTCGACACGCCGATCTCTGGCGGCCTGGGCGCGGGCAAGACCCTGCGCGACTACATGGCCAACAAGGACAGCTACGCGATCGGGGCCTTCTCGTCGGAAGGCAACAACGAGGTCGAGTCGGACATGAACGTGTTCCGCGCCGACGGCCACTACCGCTTCGACGACAAGTTCCTGGGCTTCATCACCAAGGTCGACGCCGGCGTCCGCCAGAGCGACCGCTCGATCAGCGTCGAGCAGTTCCACCTGTTCTCGTCGTTCTACGGCGGCGTGGCGGGCGCGGTGCAGAAGAACGGCACGGCCGTTCCGGCCGCCGGCTGCATGGCGCAGTGGAAGGCCATCGACGTGGCCATGGACAACAACCAGTGCTCGGCGGGCGAGTTCGTGCCCAACCCGATCACCGGCGTGCCCGAGTTCCAGCCCTACACCGTCAACCGTCCGACCAAGCTCTACACCTACAACAACATCCAGTTCGTCACCGACCTGGGCGGCGTCACCTCGGGCATGCCCGGCTTCTGGGCCATCGACCCGAAGGACTTCGACGACATCGTCGCCTTCCAGAACAAGGTGTTCGGCGGCGCGACCCGCGTGCAGGTGCCCGGCCAGACCTACGACGTCGATCTGAAGGAGCAGAGCGCCTACGGCGCGGCCGACTTCTCCATCGGCAACCTGTCGGGCAACTTCGGCCTGCGGGTCATCCAGACCGAACTGCTGGTCAAGCAGAACAACACCGGCGACACCCTGGCCTACGGCGACACCAACGCCGACGTCGGCGACACGGTCACCCGCCGCAAGTACACCGACTGGCTGCCGTCGCTGAACGCGGTCTACGACCTGGGCGACCACTGGAAGTTCCGCTTCGCCTTCTCGAAGACGATGCAGCCGCTGGACCTGGGCAACTACGGCGGCGGCCTGTCGATCTTCACCGCCGACTGCGGCTCGGTGAAGCCGGGCGTGCGCTGCGTCACCGGCGCCAGCTCGTCGGGCAATCCGATGCTGGATCCGTGGCGCTCGGACAACTTCGACGGCGCGGTCGAGTACTATTTCGGCCGGGCCTCGATGTTCAACCTGTCGGCCTTCAAGCTGAAGATCGACAGCTTCGTGACCAGCGGCGTCACCACCGGCCGGTTCACCAACGGCGACGGCTCGCTCAGCGATCCGGTCAACGTCTCGCTGCCGGTGCAGGGCCAGAGCGGTTCGGTCGAGGGCGTGGAAGTGGGGGCCAAGATCGCCTTCACCGACGTGATCCCCGACATGCCGATCCTGTCCAACTTCGGCATCGACACCAACTACACCTACTCGCCGAGCGAGGAGTCGCGCGTCGGCCTGGACGGCCACAAGCTGCCCTTCGTCGACAACTCCAAGCACCAGTGGAACCTGGTCGGCTGGTATCAGGACGACAAGCTGCAGGCCCGCGTGGCCTACAACTATCGCAACGATCGCCTGGCCGAGGTGATGAGCAACAACATCCCGATCTACCAGGACGCCACCGGCTACGTGGACGTGAACGTCAGCTACAACATCCGCGACAACGTCACGGTCTATCTGAACGGCTCGAACGTCTCGGGCGAGATCGAGACCTATTACGCCCGGTTCGCCAAGGGCAAGACGCAGTACATCAAGCAAAACGAGTTCGAGCCTCGCTACACCATCGGCCTGCGCGCCAAGTGGTGATCTGACTTTCCTCCTGCGCCCGTCGCGGCGGCTCCCCTAGGGCCGCCGCGACGGGTCTTTTTTGTTTCAGCAGGTGCTTTCCGTTTGCGCCTTCGGGCGCCAGTTTCGGTCGGGGAGGATCGGCCATGAGCCAAGACGTCCGCGAAGGGCGCATCCGCAGCATCGTCATCGTCGGCGGCGGCACCGCCGGCTGGATGGCGGCCGCGGCTCTGCGTCGCCACTTCGGCCAGGCGCCGATCGACATCACCCTGGTCGAGAGTTCCGAGATCGGCACGATCGGGGTGGGCGAGGCGACCATCCCCACCATCCGCGCCTTCTACCGCAACCTTGGTCTCGACGACCTGGAGGTGCTGCGCGCCACGCAAGGCACCTGCAAGCTCGGCATCCGCTTCAAGGACTGGATGGCCCCGGGCTCGGCCTTCATCCATCCCTTCGGCCTCTACGGCCAGGACCTGAACGGGGTGGCCTTCCAGCACTATTGGGCCAAGGCCCGCGCCAGCGGCGATGTCGGGGCGTTCGGCGAATACTGCCTGGGCGCGTCCCTGGCGGCGGCGGGCAAGTTCACCGTGCCTGCGGCCAATCCGCCGTCGAGCCTGTCGGTTTTCGACTGGGCCCTGCATTTCGACGCCAGCCTGTTCGCCCAGCTGATGCGCCGCGTGGCCGAGGCCAACGGCGTCAAGCGCATCGACGCCAAGGTCGTGAAGGTCAATCTGCGCCCCGACGACGGCTTCGTCGCCTCGCTGGACCTGCATACGGGCCAGACCATCGAGGGCGACCTCTTCATCGACTGCTCGGGTTTCCGGGGCCTACTGATCGAGGAGGCGCTGGAGACCGGCTACGAGGACTGGTCGCAATGGCTGTTCTGCGACCGTGCCCTGGCCGTGCAGAGCCAGCCTGCAGAGGGGGCGGAACCGCCGCCCTATACCGACGTCACCGCCCATGACGCCGGCTGGCGCTGGCGCATCCCGCTGCAGCACCGCTACGGCAACGGCTATGTCTATTCGAGCCGCCATATCGACGACGAGGCGGCCAAGGCCGAGCTGGTCGCCGCCGTGCCCGACAGGCTGCTGCACGAGCCGCGCCTGATCCGTTTCACGCCGGGCCGCCGCAAGCAGGTGTGGAACCGCAACGTCGTGGCCCTGGGCCTGGCGTCGGGGTTCCTGGAGCCGCTGGAGAGCACTTCGATCGCCCTGATCGAGACCGGGATCGAGAAGCTTAAAGCCCTGTTCCCGGACCGGCGCTTCGACCCGGCGGTGATCGACGAGTTCAACGACTGGTCGCGGCGCGAGATGGAGCGGGTGCGCGACTTCGTGATTCTGCACTACAAGGCCGCCCAGCGGGGCGACACGCCGTTCTGGCGCACCACCCGCGACGCCGACATCCCCGAGACCCTGGCCCGCAAGGTCGAGCTGTTCCGCGCCCGCGGCCACGTGGCCCGCTATCGCTGGGAGATGTTCCAGCCGCCCAGCTGGCTGGCGATCTTCGACGGCTTCGACATCCGCCCCGAAGGCTGGGATCCGGCGCTGGACGGGATCGACGGCGCGGCCCTGGCCGCCAGCCTCAACCAGATGCGGGCGGGCGTGGCCCGGGTGGTCGCCGAGGCCCCCTCCCACGGCGAGTTCCTGCGCCGCTACGTCGCCGCCCAGCCGGCGGCGGCCGAATAGACGACAACGATAAAAGACAAGACGACGGGAGAGGCCCGATGGCCAACAATCTGCGGAAGATCGTGATCGTGGGCGGCGGCTCGGCCGGCTGGATCACGGCGGCCATGCTCAGCCACTATCTCAAGGACAGCCCCTGCGAGATCGAGCTGATCGAGTCCGAGCAGATCGGCATCATCGGCGTCGGCGAAAGCACCATCCCGCCCTTCCTGCAGCTGATCCGCGGCCTCGGCATCGACGAGGTCGAGTTCATGCAGGAGACCCAGGCCGCCTTCAAGCTGGCCATCCGCTTCGAGAACTGGCGCCAGAAGGGCGAGGTCTACTACCACCCGTTCGGCCTGATCGGCGGGCCGGTGGACGTGCACGAGTTCTATCAGGTCTGGCTGCGCGGCAAGGCCGAAGGGCATCCCGCCGCCCTGCAGGACTTCGCCCCGGCCTCGGTGATGGCCGACCGCTGGAAGTTCATGTCGCCGGCCATGGCCCCGCGCACCATGATCGCCAACGCCAACTACGCCGTGCACATCGATGCCGCCCTGCTGGCCAGGTTCCTGCGCAAGTTCGCCGAGGCCCGGGGCGTCAAGCGCACCGAGGGCATCGTCAGCGACGTGGCCACGCGGCCCGACGGCTTCATCGAGAAGGTGATCCTGCAGGACGGCCGCGAGGCCTCGGGCGACCTCTTCATCGACTGCTCGGGCTTCCGCTCGCTGCTGAACGGCAAGACCCTGGGCACCGAGTTCCTCGACTGGTCGGACGTCCTGCTGTGCGACCGCGCCATCGCCGTGCAGACCGCCAACATCCGCGACCCGCACCCCTACACCTTGGCCCAGGCCCAGGACTCCGGCTGGCGCTGGCGCATCCCGCTGCAGCACCGGGCCGGCAACGGCTACGTCTATTGCAGCCAGTTCTGCAGCGACGACGAGGCTCGGGCCACGCTGATGAGCCGGGTCGAGGGCGAGGCCGTGCGCGAGCCGTGGCTGGTGCCGTTCAAGACCGGCATGCGCAAGCAGCTGTTCAACAAGAACTGCGTGGCCATCGGGCTTGCGGGCGGCTTCATCGAGCCGCTGGAGTCGACCGCCCTGCACCTGATCTATCGCGGCGTCGACTACCTGCTGCGGTTCTTCCCCGACCGCGACTGCGACGCCACCCTGGCGGCCGAGTACAATCGGCGCATGCGGGCCGACTACGAGGAGATCCGCGACTTCATCGTGCTGCACTACTTCACGACCAAGCGCGACGACACGCCGTTCTGGCGGGCCTACCAGCAGGTGACGCCGCCCGAGAGCCTTCGCGAGCGGATCGCGCTGTTCAAGGCCGGCGGCGTGCTGCGCGACGGCGTCGACGACATGTTCCGCGCCCCCAGCTGGCAGTCGGTGATGGAAGGCATGGGCATCCGGCCCCAGCGCTACCAGCAGCTGGTCGACACTCTGCCGGCCGGGGTGGTGAAGGGCCTGCTCGACAAGTCCGCCCCGATGCTGAGCGATCTCGTCGACACCCTGCCCAGCCACGGCGACTTCCTGCGCCAGTACTGCCCGGCCCCGGTTCCGGAGGCGCTGAGAAAGGCGGGGTAGATTTTCTTCCCTCTCCCAGAGGGAGAGGGAGGGGCCCAGGCGATAGCCTGGGAGGGTGAGGGGTTAGGGACCTTTCCGGACAGGGCAGGGATCAACGGTGGCGGGACCGCCGACAGCGTACGCCCTCACCCTCCCACCGCTGCGCGGCGGGCCCCTCCCTCTCCCCACGGGAGAGGGTTTCGCGCGTCCTAAACCTCGGCCCACATCCGCAGCAGGTTGTGGTACGTCCCCGTCAGCGACAGCACCGAGGCGTCGCCCTGGCCGACCTGGCCGGCCAGGCGCTGGATCGAGACGTCCATGTCGAGCAGCAGGCTGCGCTTGGCGTCGTCGCGCACCAGGCTCTGGATCCAGAAGAAGCTGGCCGTGCGCGCGCCGCGCGTGATCGTGGTCACGTGGTGCAGGCTGGAGGCCGGATAGAGGATCAGCGAGCCGGCCGGCAGCTTGACCAGATGGCTGCCGTAGGTGTCCTCGACCACCAGTTCGCCGCCGTCGTAGTCGTCGGGATCGGTCAGGAACAGGGTGGCCGACAGGTCGGTGCGGATCTGGGCGCCCGTGGCGGGGTTTCGGCGGATCGAGTTGTCGACGTGGTCGCCGAAGCCCATGCCCTCGCCATAGCGGTTGAATAGCGGCGGCAGGATGGTGTGGGGCAGGGCGGCCGAGACGAACAGCGGGTTGCTCTGCAGGGCCTGGACGATGATCGCCCCGACCTCGCGGGCGGCCGCGCCGTCCTGCGGCAGCTGCTGGTTGTTCTTGGCCATGGCCGCCTGGAAGCCCGAGGTGGCGTTGCCGTCGACCCACGGGGCGGCGTCGATGATCGCGCGGCAGCGGGCCACTTCATCGGGGCTCAGCACGTCGGGGATCTGCAGCATCATGGCGGTCGGCCTTCGTCGTCTCGTGCTCAGGCTTTAGGGCCTGAGGCGGCCCTGGGCAATGCGAACGGCTCGCAGAAGATTGCGTAAGGGTGGTCCTTCTCCCCTTGCGGGAGAAGGTGGCGGCCGAAGGCCGACGGATGAGGGGTCTCTCAGATTTGAGACGCCTCACCAGACCTGTCTGCCGCACGCGGCTTTGAATTCTGAGAGACCCCTCACCCGACCCGGCTCCGCCGGGCCACCCTCTCCCGCAAGGGGAGAGGGATCAGAACAGCCAACGCCGCGGATACTTGTCCCCCAGCGCCCGCGCCTCGCCGGTCTTCAGGCCCAGTTCGCGCATGCGGTAGGCGAGGATCTGGCGCATGGCGTCGACCGGTTCGCGGCCGTCGACGGGGCTGGAGGCGATGGTTCCGGCCTGCTGGGCCAGGTCGGTCGCCGCCCATTCGGCCAAGGCCCGGTCGGCCTTGCCGACGGCGAAATAGTGCGGGACGGGCGTGCGCTCGCCGGCGACCTCGACCATCACGGCGATCACCCAGCCCTGGGGGATCATGTCGGCGTCGGGGCGCTGTCGGAACATGGGCCGGATGTAGCGGTCCGGCGGCCCAGGTTCAATTGCCGTGCGCGGGAGCGGTCTCGTCCTTGCAGATCCCGGTGATCACGCAGAACTGGGTGTCGAGCAGGTTGCGGATCGAGGCCCCGGCCGCCTGGGCCTCGTTGCCGGCCTGGTAGCGGAAGTTTCCCTGGGCCCGCACGAGGGCCTGTCCAACCGGGCCCTCGTAGAAGGCGACGGCGGCTTCCAGGTCGGCCGAGCTCATTTCGCGGGCCAGGGCGACGCCGGCGGCCTCGACCACGATCTGGCGCGCCTTGGGGCGCGTTTCCTGCAGCATCTCGTACAGCGCGCGCCGCTGCTCGGGCGGTACGGGCCTGTCGGTGCGATAGAGCATGGTGGCGCCGTAGGCCATCAGCTCGGCTTCCGCGTCGTCGCCGATGCGCAGGGCCAGCGCCAGCCGGCGACCGAGCAACTGGTCGGCCAGCGCGGGCATCGGACCGGCGGCGACCTTGCGCTCGGCCGGTGGCGAGAAGGTGATGGGGATCGTCACGGTGGACGAGGTCGGCTTGCCGCAGCGGAGTTCGGGCATGAACTCCATCAGGGGGCGAAGACTGACGGCGGCTTCGCCGAAGCCGAATCCGGTCGGCGTTTCGGAGACGACGAAGCATTCGGTCGCCTTGCCCAAGGTGTCGATCGTGCACTGGATCACGGCCTTGCCGCCCTGGCGGGTGGCCACGGCCTGGGGCGGATAGGCCCACATGACGCTGTCGGCCGACAGGGGCGTCTTCCAGTTGGCGCGGACCCGCGGAATGGACGGATCGCCGCCGGCCGGACAGTCCGCGCCGGCGGTCGCCGCCGCCATCATCATCGCCGCGATCAGCAAGCCCATCACCCGTCCCCCGACGTTCCGTGTCGTTGCTAGTGGAGCTTGGCTGCTGGAGCAACCAGGGTGCGAGTTCGCTATCGACTGTTCTTCGATAGGCAAGGAAACCGGGCGCCGCCCGGGCGGTCCGAACCGTCTCGGGGCTTCGATGATCAGGTCATTGCGACGGTGTCGCCCGGCGGGTAGCGTCGCCGCGTTGCGAATGGGGGTTGCATCATGCGTTTGGGTCTCGCGCCGCTGATGGCGGTGGTTGTCGCCTTTGGCGGCTTGTCCTCGATGGCCGTCGCGGCGGACGCCGGCTACAAATCCGTCAGTGCGGCCACGGCGAGGGCGCTGGACAAGGCGCGGACGGCCGCCAAGAAAGGCGACCACGCCACCGCCATCGCCGCCTATGACGAGGCGCTGAAGCTGGAGCCCAATTTCGCGCCGGTGATCACCGAGCGCGCCTTCATCCGCGAGGCCTCGGGCGATCTGGCCGGCGCGGCGGTCGACTACGCCGAGGCGGTGCGCCTTGCGCCGACCCGGCCGAACGCATGGAGCCACGTGGCCTGGATCGAGGCCTTGCGCGGCGGCGATCTCGACCGCGCCCTCGCCGACAGCGAAAAGGCGGTCAGTCTTGGCGCGACGAGCGATGCAGTGGATACGCGCGGGTTCGTGCGCTTTCGGCGCGGCGAGTACGCCCTGGCCCTGGCTGACTACCAGGCGGTGCTCAACGCCTATCCGCGCGTAGCCTCGCCTCTGTTCATGCGCGGCGTCGTCAAGCGTCGGATGGGACTGGACGCCGAGGGCGACGCCGACATCGCCCGCGCCTTGAAGATCGACAAGACGGTCGAGGCGCTGTGGGTTCGCCGGGGCGTGACGCGGTAGACGGGCCCAGGCGCAAAGAAAAAGGGCGGAGCCTCGCGGCCCCGCCCTTCTCTTTGGTTCAGCTGGTGCTGACCGGATTTCTTAGAAATCCATGTCGCCGCTCGGGATCGGCGTGCCGATCCCGATCTCTTTCGAGGATGGGCGACATGGATTTCTCTTAGAAATCCATGTCGCCCATGCCGCCCGGCATGCCGCCGCCGGCCGGAGCGCCGCC
Organism: Caulobacter sp. GW821-FHT12A07; assembly: GCF_058807655.1. Lineage (NCBI taxonomy): Bacteria > Pseudomonadati > Pseudomonadota > Alphaproteobacteria > Caulobacterales > Caulobacteraceae > Caulobacter > Caulobacter sp. GW821-FHT12A07. The sequence goes on along the minus strand of NZ_JBXAQX010000001.1, from coordinate 362,235 downwards.
GCCCTTCTTGGGGGCTTCGACGATCGCGGCTTCCGTGGTGATCAGCAGGCCGGCCACCGAGGCGGCGTTCTGCAGGGCGGTGCGCACGACCTTGGCCGGGTCGATGACGCCGTCGGTCACCAGGTCGACATACTGCTCGGTCTGGGCGTTGAAGCCGAACGAGGGGCTGTCGTTTTCCAGGATCTTGCCGACCACGATCGAACCTTCGACGCCGGCGTTCTCGGCGATCTGGCGGATCGGCGATTGCAGGGCGCGACGGACGATGGCGATGCCGGCCGTCTGGTCGTCGTTGTCGCCGGTCACGCCGGCCAGGGCCTTGGAGGCCTTCAGCAGGGCGGTGCCGCCGCCGGGGACGATGCCTTCATCGGCGGCCGCGCGGGTCGCGTTGAGGGCGTCGTCGACGCGGTCCTTCTTTTCCTTCACTTCGACTTCGGTCGAGCCGCCGACGCGGATGACCGCGACGCCGCCGGCCAGCTTGGCCAGACGCTCTTGCAGCTTTTCCTTGTCGTAGTCCGAGGTGGTGTCTTCGATCTGGCGCTTGATCTGGGCGATGCGGGCCTCGATCGCGTCCTTCTCACCGACGCCGTCCACGATGGTGGTGTCGTCCTTGGTGATCGAGACCTTCTTGGCGCGGCCGAGCATGTCGAGCGACACGTTCTCGAGCTTGATGCCCAGGTCTTCCGACACCACTTGAGCGCCGGTCAGGATGGCGATGTCTTCCAGCATGGCCTTGCGGCGGTCGCCGAAGCCCGGAGCCTTGACGGCGGCGACGCGCAGGCCGCCACGCAGCTTGTTGACGACCAGCGTGGCCAGGGCCTCGCCTTCGACGTCTTCGGCGATGATCACCAGCGGGCGGCCCGACTGGACGACGGCTTCCAGCACCGGCAGCAGCGGCTGCAGCGACGACAGCTTCTTTTCGAACAGCAGGATGAGCGGCTCTTCGAGCTGAACTTCCATCTTGTCGGCGTTGGTGATGAAGTACGGCGACAGGTAGCCGCGGTCGAACTGCATGCCTTCGACGACGTCGAGTTCGGTTTCGGCGGTCTTGGCTTCTTCGACGGTGATGACGCCTTCGTTGCCGACCTTGTCCATAGCCTTGGCGATCATCTCGCCAACTTCCTTGTCGCCGTTGGCCGAGATGGTGCCGACCTGGGCGATTTCGCCGTTGGTGGTGACCTTCTTGGAGGACTTCTTGATGTCCTCGACGGCGATGGCGACGGCCTTGTCGATGCCGCGCTTCAGGTCCATCGGGTTCATGCCGGCGGCGACCGACTTGAGGCCTTCCTGGACGATGGCTTGAGCCAGCACGGTGGCGGTGGTGGTGCCGTCGCCGGCCTTGTCGTTGGTCTTCGAAGCCACTTCGCGGATCATCTGCGCGCCGAGGTTCTCGAACTTGTCAGACAGTTCGATTTCCTTGGCGACCGAGACGCCGTCCTTGGTGGTGCGCGGGGCGCCGAACGACTTTTCGATGACGACGTTGCGGCCCTTCGGACCGAGCGTCACCTTCACGGCATTGGCGAGAACGTTGACGCCGCGCAGCATCTTGTCGCGCGCGTCGGAGCCGAAATAAACGTCTTTAGCGGCCATGGTGGGCGCCTTTCTAATCTTGAGAATTTCGTGAGGAAGGAAGCCGTCGGGAAGGGAAGCCGATTAGGCTTCGACCACGCCCAGGACGTCGCTTTCCTTCATGATCAGCAGGTCCTTGCCGTCGACCTTCACTTCGGTGCCCGACCACTTGCCGAACAGGATGCGGTCGCCGGCCTTCAGGTCGAGAGCGACCAGGTCGCCCTTGTCGTTGCGGGCGCCGGGGCCGACGGCGACGACTTCGCCTTCTTGCGGCTTTTCCTTGGCGGTGTCGGGGATGATGATCCCGCCCTTGGTGGTGGTTTCTTCTTCGACGCGCTTCACGAGGACGCGGTCGCCCAGGGGACGAAATTTCATGTGTCTTCTCCGTCGGAACGGTTTCTGTAAAAGGCTTCGTTAGGCCGAGGGAGCGTCGCTGTTAGCAGTCGCTCCCATCGAGTGCCAACGCCAGGCACGAGTTAGGCGCCGGCCCTTGGGGAGTCAAGGACGACGCCGGCGAACTTTTTACGATCGCGGTAAACGACGCGGCGAAACGGGGACGAAAAGGGAGGGTCTTCGATGTTCGATCATCTGGGGTTCGATGTGGCCGATTTCGAGCGCTCGGCCGCTTTTTACGACGCGGCCCTGGCGCCGCTGGGGATCAAGCGCCTCTACGCCGTGCCCAAGGAGCACACCGGCGGGATCGACGTGGTCGGCTACGGCGCCCAGCGTCCGCAGTTCTGGATCTCGGGCGGCGGCGGGACGAGCGGCAAGCTGCATGTATGCTTCGCGGCCAAGAGCCGGGCCGAGGTCGACGCCTTCTACGCGGCGGCGATCGAGGCCGGCGGGACCGACAACGGCGCGCCCGGACTTCGCCCTCATTACCACGAACATTATTACGGCGGCTTCGTTCTGGACCCGGACGGGTTCAATGTCGAAGCCGTCTGCCACGCGCCCGCCTGAGTCCTTTCGGAGACCGCCCCTTATGTCGAGCTACGCCCTGTCGCTGATCCTGGCCGTGGTCGCTTGCGTGATCGGGGGCGTGCTGGGCGGGCTGGTGCTGGCGCGGCCGGATTCGATGCTGGGCCTGGCGGGCCTGAAGAGCGAGGAAGAGAGCGCCGCCGTCACCGAGGGCCGGGCCTTCGGCGGACTGCTGATCGCCTCGCACGGCGCGGCGGCGTTGTTCCTGGGCTGGCAGTCCAGCGCCGGCGCGGCCATGGCCCTGGTGCTGGCGGTGGCCTGGTTCGGCGCGGCCTTCGGGCGTTTCGTCTCCATGCTGATGCAGAAGGCCGGCGGCCGCTTCAACTACGGCAGCATCGTCCTGGACCTGCTGATGGGGATCACCCTGGCCCTGCCGTTCTTCAACCAGGGCGCCCTGCCGCTGCATCGCGTCGGCGCCAGCATGCTGGTCTAGGGGTGGGCGAAAGGCGGACTCGCTTCATCGCACCATCAATGGTCGCCTCCCTCGCCCTTGTGGCGAGGGTCCATGCCGGCGACCGCTCAGACCCTGGACATGTTCGAAAGGTCTGAGCGGCTGAACGATGGGTCCTGGGCACAAGGCCCAGGAAGGCGATCAGAGAAAGCCGCAAGCCGGTCAAATCGCTGACCGTGTCTCCGCTACCGCGCGCCCTCGTGCGCCAGCAGCCAGGCCTTGCGTTCGACGCCGCCGCCGTAGCCGGTCAGCGAGCCGTCCGCGCCGACCAGGCGATGGCAGGGCACGACGATGCTGAGCGGGTTGGCGCCGTTGGCCGCGCCGACCGCGCGCACGGCCGCCGGGCGTCCGATGCGGGCGGCGAGGCCGGCATAGGTCAGGGTCGTTCCCGCCGTCACCTCGCCCAGGGCCCGCCAGACGCTTTCCTGGAAGGCCGTGCCGCCGGTCGCCCACGGGATGGCCGACAGGGCGGCGAGGTCATCTTCGAAATAGGCCGCCAGCGCCTGGCGGATCGCGGTGGGCGCCGGGCCGCTCGCCAGCGGCGTCTGGCCGTAGTGCAGCCGCAGCAGGCGGTGCAGGCGATCCTCGTGATCGTGGAAGTCGGCCGCGCGCAGCCGGCCCTCCTGGTCGGTGACCAGCAGCATCTCGCCGATCGGGCTGGGCGCGCGGTCGAAGATGAGGCGAGGGCTCGGCGTCGGCATGGCGACATTATGGCGGGGCCAGCCTTCGGTGTCCGCCCGCTTCTTGCGATCGCGCGTTTCTCTTGCGGCGGTTGAATGGCCGTCTGCATTGCGTCGTATTTGTAGAATGTCGGTTCGGCGACATAAGGGCTAATGATTTGTCGTGTCTCTGACTTACTGAAAACTTCGCCGTTCAGGTGCGACATTATGCGCACGAAAACTGATCGAATACATGTCGGTTAAAGGGTGATTCACCACGCCGATTACGATGTCGTCAACCGCGCCGGCCGCCCAATGCCCTCGAAGTCGGGAGGCCTTTGGGCATGGCGTGGAACAAGCATTGGATGGTGGCTGGCGCGGCGGTTGTCGCCCTGGCCGTGGGTGGGCTGGCGACAGCGCGCCAGGAGCGTGAAGCGCCGGGCGTCAGCCTGGCCCAGGACGTGGTGGCCGCGGCCAGCGCCTTCGAGACCTATACCCGCGGCGCCGGCGCGATCTCGCCCGCGGCCTTCACCGACGGCGAAGGCGTCGCCGGGGCCCTGAAGGCCGGCGCGGCCTACAAGGCCGAGCAGTTCGAGGCCGGCATGATCGCCTACGGCGCCATCGCCGCCCTGCAGGAGCCGACCTTCCTGGAAGGCGTGCGCCGCGCGGCCCGCGAGACCTCGCGCGAAGCCCTGGTCGAGCGCCTGCTGGCCTCGCCCGAGAGCGTCGTCGAGATCGAGGGCGTCGGCCTGGCCGCCGCCCGGGCCCAGACCGCCCTGCAAGGCCGGGGCGCGCCCCTGGCCGTCGCCGGCCGCTCGGTCAAGCAGTCGGCCTACGACATCCAGCGCCAGACCTGGTCCAAGGGCGCGGTCGCCGACAACGCCGGCCGCCTGGCGCGGGTCAAGCAGCTGTCGGCCACGGTGTTCACCCCTGGCCGGGACGACGCAGGCCGGCTGATCCAGGCCGCGACCGGCGCGGGCGGCGGCGGCTTCGCCGAGGGCGGGCGGGTGTTCACCCCGGTGACGGTGCGCTCGGCGGCCCTGGCGGCCCTGGCCGTGCTCGACGCCGCCGGCGACGCCGACGTGGCCCGTCTGGCCCCGGTGCTCAGCGAGAAGAAGGCCAACTTCTGCATGAAGATCGCCAAGCTGAACCTCTACCAGTGCCTGGCCGTCGCCGGTCCGCACTACGAGGACGTCTTCTGCCTGGGCCAGCACGCGCTGATCGACACGGCCCAGTGCGTCAACGACGCGGCGGGCGCCGGAGCGGTCGCGCCGGCCGCCGCGCCTTCGCCGCCGCCGCGTCCGCAGGGCTTCGTGATCCCGGTCGCCAGCGTCTCGCCGGCGGTGCTGGCCGAAGGCTCGCGCTGAGCCCGGCGTGAAGAAGGCTTGATCGCCGAACGCCGTCATCGTTAACCTTTCCCCCGGCGCAGGCCCCAGGGGACGGGGGCGGGGGGCGGGGATGAAGGCGAGAAAGTACGAACTGTTCGCGAGGGCCAGGCGCCCGCGCCCCAGCCGGGCGCGGGAGATCCTGGCCTATCCGGCCGAGGCCCAGTTCGTGTTCGACGCGGGGACGCCGCCGGCGCGTCCGGCCCGGGCCGACGAGGGCGACCTGCTGGACGCCTATTCCAACGCCGTGGTCCGGGCCGTCGAGACGGTCGGCCCCAGCGTGGTGCGCATCCACCCGATGCTCGACGACCCCAACCTGCAGGGCGTGGGCTCGGGCTTCGCCGTGGCCGAGGGCGGGGTGCTGCTGACCAACAGCCACGTGGTGCAGGGCGCGCGCCGCTTCGTGGTCATCACCGCCGACGGCCGCAGCCTGACGGCGCGCTGCATCGGCGATGATCCCGACACCGACCTGGCCCTGCTGAAGATCGACCAGCCCGTCGATCTGCCGCCGGTGCGGCTGGGCGATTCCAAGGCCCTGCGGCGCGGCCAGCTGGTCATCGCCATCGGCGCGCCGCTCGGCTTCGAGGCGACGGTGACCACCGGGGTGGTCTCGGCGCTCGGCCGCAGCCTGCGCGGCGAGCGCGGGCGGCTGATCGAGGACCTGATCCAGACCGACGCCGCCCTCAATCCCGGCAACAGCGGCGGGCCGCTGGTGGCCTCCAACGGCGAGGTGATCGGCGTGGCGACCGCCGTCATCGTCGGCTACCCGGGCCTGTGCTTCGCCGTGGCCGCCAACACCGCCCGCTTCGTGATCGGCGAGCTGCTGGCCCACGGCCAGGTGCGGCGGGCCTCGATCGGCGTCGTCGCCCAACAGGCCCCGGTGCCGCCGCTGCTGGCCCGCTCCACCGGCGTCACCCAGGGCTATGCGGTGTTCGTCGCCCAGGCCGACCCGGGCGGCCCCGCCGCCAAGGCCGGGGTGCGGGCCGGCGACCTGCTGATCAAGGCCGGCGAACGCCCTTTGACCGGCCTAGACGACATGCTGCGGGTGCTCGACCACGCCTGCATCGACGTGCCGACGCCCTTCGTGCTGATCCGCGAGGGCCGGCTGATGACCACGACGATCACGCCGAGGCTGCGGCGCAGGGGCGGCTAAGGGGGCGGCTAGTTCGCGCTCTCCGGCGTCGTCACCTTGAAGCCGCGCGCCCGCAGGGTGTCGAGCACGCCGCCCTGGGCCACCAAGCTGCGCAGCGAGAAGATCGCCACCGCCTTGCCGGGCGTGTCCATGGCCTGGCTGATCGCCTCGACCTGGGCAGCCGAGCTCTTGCGCAGCCGGTCGGCGACGCCCGGCAGAACCATGGCGCAGCGCTCGCCCTGGCGCGGGACCGCGAGCGCGCCGCGCACGTCGCCCTCGGCCCAGGCGCGGGCGGCGCGGCGTATGGGCTCGGGGCCGGCCTCGACCTCGTCCAGCACGCCTTCCAGACAGGCCAGGCCCGCGGCGTCGGAATGCTGGGCGACCACGGCTTCGAGCAGCGGCGTGGCCTCGTAGATCGCCGCCGGCCGCATCGGAACCCTGTGCTTGCGGGCCAGGCGATTGATCGTGCGGTCCGGCTGACTGGTCGTCAGCCTGGCGTCGTTGCGGGCGGCGGCCGACAGCATCAGCCCCGCCCCCAGCGGCTTCCAGTCACGCCAGTCGCCGCTGGCGTGGGTCCTGTTCCAGGCCCGGTCGAGACGGGCCGCCAGATCCGGGGCCACCTGCGTCAGGGACGAGCCGTCCTTCAACCGGCGGCGCGTCCCGAGGAAGATGGGCAGGTCCGCCAGCTGGGTGCGGTTCACCGCCGGGGTCAGCAGGACGAAGGCGCCGTCCAGCCGCCGGTCGAGCACCGAGGTGTCCCAGTCCAGGCGTTGGGGCACGCTGCCGGGGATGCCCAGCACGTAGATCGTCGTGTCGCCGTCGCTGACCTTCCACCAGGCCGGGCCGGGCAGCTTGGCCTGGACCACCAGGGACTCGACGACATTGGCCTCGGGGTCGTCGATGACCTGGGCGCATGCGCCGGAGGCCGCCGCCAGAGCCGTCAGGGCGGCCAGGATCAGGGTCAGTTTCCGCAAGATGTTTCCCCCTTCTGGCGCGCTTGGCCTCGTGTCACTCGCCCCGTGTCACTTGTCGGGCGTCACTCGTCCGGCGTGGAGACCTTCAGGCCCTTGGCCCGCAGCTGGTCGAGCACCCCATCCTGGGCCAGAAGCGAACGCAGTTCGATGACGGCGACGGCCTTGCCCGGCTTTTTCAGGGCCGCCTCGATCGCTTTCACGGCGTCGTCGCGGCCGTCGCGCAGTTCGCGGGCGATCGACGGGGTCGAGTCCAGGCAGCGCTGGAAGCCGCGATCGGCCGCGACCACGTCGCGCACCTGGCCCTCGGCCCAGCGCCGGGTGGTGACCTTGATCCCGCCTTCGCCGCTCTCGGCCTGGCGCAGACCCGCGTCCAGGCACAGCAGCTGGAGGGGCTGCGGCGCGGTCGCCAGGGCCTTGATGGCGTCGGCGAGGCTGTAGTTCGAAAGGTTCTGGATGCGGGGACGCTTGGCGATGTCCTTGCTTCTGGCGATGTCGCGGATGCGATCGGTGACGCCGCCGACGCTGATCGAGACGCTGCCCTCCTGGTTGTTGGCGACCAGGAAGCCGGCGAAGGCGGGCTTTGTGTCGTCCATCGAGTCCGGCTTCTGCTTCATCGCCTTCAGTCGCGCCTCCAGGCGTTGGCGCAGGTCCGGCGGCAGGGTCTGGCGCATCGGCTGTTCGGAGACGAACTGCTTGCGGCCGCCCATGGCCAGGGAGATCAGGCGTACGACGCTGATATCGGCCTCCTGGCCCATGATCAGCACGTTGGCGCCGTCCAGCCGCCGGCGCAGCACCGACTCTTCGGCCTTGGTGTCGGTGGGGACCATGGCAGGAACGCCCAGCACGTAGACGGTGGTGTCGGCGTCGCTGACCTTCCACCAGGCCGGCCCGGGCAGGCGGGCGTTGACGATCAGTTCCTCGACCAGGTTCTCGTTGGGATCGACCCTTTGCAGCGCGATCGGCCCGGAGGCGTCGACCGCCTGCTGCGCCAGGGCGGGACCGGCGGCGAGCGCCAGGAGGAAAGCCGCGAGGGCGGGGGCTGCGGCGACGCGATGGATCACTATCTCTCGTCCTCGGCTTGTTCGGAATCGTTCTAGAATGGCGGTTCGTCGCAAGCTGAACCGTTCTCAACCGAGGCGGTCAAATTAAGTCGCCGCAATGCAGGCCCGTCCTGCGCCGAAAGTCCGTTCCATGCCGATCCGCCGCCTGCCGCCCGAGACCGTCAACCGCATCGCCGCCGGCGAGGTGGTCGAGCGGCCCGCGAGCGCCATCAAGGAGCTGGTCGACAACGCCATCGACGCCGGCGCCACCCGCATCGAGGTGGAGGCCCATGGCGGCGGCCTGACCCGGATCCTGGTCGCCGACGACGGTTGCGGCATGAGCGCCGAGGAACTGCCCGTCGCCATCGAGCGCCACGCCACCTCCAAGCTGGCTCCCGACGACGAGGGCCTGTGGGACCTGCTGCGCATCCACACCATGGGCTTCCGGGGCGAGGCCCTGCCGTCGATCGGCTCGGTGGCGCGGCTGCAGATCAGCTCGCGCGCCAAGGGCCAGCGCGAGGCCTGGTCGATCCTGGTCGAGGGCGGCCGGGTGGACGACGTGGCTCCGGCCGCCTTCGCCGGCGACAACGGCACCCGGATCGAGGTGCGCGACCTGTTCTACGCCACGCCGGCGCGACTGAAGTTCATGAAGTCCGAGCGGGCCGAGGCCCAGGCGATCACCGAGGAACTCAAGCGCCAGGCCATGGCCCACGAGTCGGTGGGCTTCAGCCTCGACATCGACGGTCGCCGCATCCTGCGCCTGCCGCCCGAGCATCCGGGGCCGCAAGGGCGCCTGGCGCGCCTGGCCGCCGTGCTGGGCCGCGACTTCCAGGACAATGCGCTGGAGATCGACCAGACCCGCGACGGCGTGCGGCTGTCGGGGTTCGCGGGGCTGCCGACCTACAACCGCGGCAACGCCGCCCACCAGTACCTGTTCGTCAACGGCCGGCCGGTGCGCGACCGGCTGCTGCAAGGCGCGCTGCGGGCAGCCTATGCCGACTTTCTCGCGAGGGATCGCCACCCCAGCGCGGCGCTGTACGTCACGCTCGACACCTCGGAGGTGGATGTCAACGTGCACCCCGCGAAAGCGGAGGTGCGCTTCCGCGATCCGGCCCTGGTGCGAGGCCTGATCGTCGGGGCCCTGCGCCACGCCCTGGCCGGCGCCGGCCACCGCGCCTCGACCACCACGGCCGCCCAGGCGCTGGACAGCATCCGCGCGCAGAACGTGTACCCCGGATACCAGCCGGGGCCGTCACCGGCCGGCTTCTCGGCCTGGCGCGAGGGCGGCTGGACGCCGCCGACCCAAAGGCCGATGGACCTGCCGGGGCTGTCGGACGTCTCGGCCCGCCACGAGGCGCGGCCGGAGGAGGCCTATCAGACGCTCGGTGGTGGATTTGCCGGGGGCGGCGTCGCCGAGGCCGTGCGCGAGGCGGCCTATGGCGGCTACGACGCGCCGCCGTCGGTGGCCTATCCCGGGCAGGACTACGTTCCGAGCCAGCCGTTCGACCCGATCGACTTCCCGCTGGGCGCGGCCCGGGCCCAGGTGCACGAGACCTATATCGTCGCCCAGACCCGCGACGGCGTCGTCATCGTCGACCAGCACGCGGCCCACGAGCGCCTGGTCTACGAGCGGATGAAGCACGAGATGGAGGCCGGCGGCGTCGCCCGCCAGACCCTGCTGCTGCCCGAGGTGGTCGAGCTGGATCCGGCCGAGGCCGAGCGGGTCGTGGCGCGGGCCGAGGAGCTGTCTTCGCTCGGCCTGGTCCTGGAAAGCTTCGGTCCCGGCGCGGTGCTGGTGCGCGAGACGCCGGCCCTGCTGGGCAAGGCCGACGCGGCCGGCCTGGTGCGCGACATCGCCGATGATCTGGCCGAGAACGGCCAGGCCCTGGCCCTGAAGGAGCGCCTGGAGGAGGTCTGCTCGACCATGGCCTGCCACGGCAGCGTCCGCGCCGGCCGCCGCCTCAACGCCGCCGAGATGAACGCCCTGCTGCGCGAGATGGAAGCCACGCCCCACTCCGGCCAGTGCAACCACGGCCGCCCGACCTATGTGGAGCTGAAGCTCTCGGACATCGAGAAGCTGTTCGGGCGACGCTGATTTCCTTCTCCCCTTGCGGGAGAAGGTGGCGCAAAGCGCCGGATGAGGGGTCTCTCAGACATGAGACGCTCCACCCGGCCTGACCGCTTTGCGCGGTTTCGAGTTCTGAGAGACCCCTCACCCGACCTCCTTCGGAGGCCACCCTCTCCCGCAGGGGGAGAGGGATCTAAGCCATGTGCGGATCCAGCGACTGCACGTCGTGCCAGTCGTGCAGGGGCAGCATCGGCCGGGCGAAGGGCGAGACGGTGGCGGGGGCGTGCAGCAGGTCGGTGACCTCGGGGCCGGTGACGAACGGCACCTCGTGGTCGACGCAGGCCAGCAGTTCGCGGCGGCGCGAGACGCCGGTGACGCCCTGCCAGATGCGCTTGCGGCGATAGGTCGGCCCCTCGCGCATGAAGCGGTCGATGGCCGCCAGCCGTTCGCCCTCCGCCGCGTCGGGCAGGTCGAGGGTGACGCTGCTGGCGAAGTCGGGCGGCAGGTCCTCGACCCGGAAGGCCGGATCGCGCACCCGCAGGTCCAGCCGCGAGAAATAGGGCGCCAGGAACGACTTGATCTGCGACAGCGCCGAGAACGACGGCGCGCGCGGGGTGTCGTAGATGCCGGCCGCCAGGCGGCCGCGCGCCGAGGCCGGCAGGGCCGAGAGGCCAACGGTCAGAAGGTTGCGGCCGCTCGGCTTGACCAGGCTGGAGAAGCAGATCGGCACGAAGATCACGCCGGCCTCGTCGGCCTTCAGCAGGCCGGGCAGCGCGGCCAGGGCCGCCGCGTCGGCGTCCTCGGCCTCGGCGTGGACGTCCTGGTCGAAGGCGCGGCGCTCGACGAGGGCGTGCACGACGACGCTGCCGACGAACAGTTCGCGTTGCAGGTGATAGACGCCGCGGAAGCCCAGCGGGCCGGTCGGTTCGGGGCGCGAGACGATCTTGGGCAGGGCTTCCATCGGCGGCTCGCCGGCCACCGGTCCGCCGGGCGGGGCCAGGGAGACCACGCCGTCGGGCGTGACCTTGCAGACCCGGCCCAGGCCCTCGGGATAGGCTCCATCGACCATCAGGGCCCGCACGGCCGCCAGCGACATGCCGCCGAAGCGCATGACCTCGGTCTGGTCGCCCTCGACCAGCAGCAGGCTGACCTCGCCGTCGCCCTCGACGCCGAACAGCTTGCGCTGCATGTCGCGGGCCATGGCCTGCAGTTCGCGGGCGTCGAGCCGCGTGGCGCGGGGATCGGCCAGGACGAAGGTGAACGGCGCCACCAGGCCATAGCGGCGCGGATGCAGCCAGGTGGTTTCCAGATAGGCCCCGGCCACCTTGGCCACGAGGGCGGCCATGGCGTCGTTGTCCGCGAACCGGAGTTCGTCGCCGACGAAGATCTTCAAGCACGCTACGGCGGTCATGGGAGCAACCTTCGCGCGCGGTGGTTACCGACAGGCGCCTATGCGGTTGCGGCCAGACGTCGCACGAACCTCGATCTTGCCGACGCGTTGTGGCGGGGGAGGAGATCGTCATGCAGATCCATCGCGGCCGGCTGATCGACCACGTCCACCTGCGCGCCAGGGACCTGGAGGCGACCAAACGCTTCTACCAGGCGGTGCTGGAGGCGCTGGGCGTTCCTTTCGACGACGCCGAGGATCACCTGTCGGCCGACGAGTTGTGGATCGACGCCGGCGAGCCGGCCACCCACGTGCATCTCGCCTTCCAGGCCGGCGACCAGGAGGCCGTGCGGCGCTTTCACGCGGCGGGCCTCGCGGCCGGCGGGCGCGACAACGGCGGCCCGGGCGAGCGGCCCTACCATCCCGGCTACTACGCCGCCTTCCTGTGGGATCCGGACGGCAACAACATCGAGGCGGTGTTCCACGGCCCGGCCCGCCGTTCGGCGGACAGCGTGGTGTTCACGTTCTGAAGGGTGCCGCCCCCAAATCCGTCCTTCCCCGCGAAGGCGGGGATCCAAGCTGACTCTCGGGGTGAGGCGCGGCCGTGGACTGACTTCGAACTCGGCTTGGATCCCCGCCTTCGCGGGGATGCTCGGAGAAAAATTAGCCCAGGTCGTGAATGTCGATTGGCCCTAAGCGGCCGCCTCGGCGGTCCAGCCGTAGAGCGGCAGCTGGCCGCGCGGATAGGGCGCGACGGTGGTCGGGGCTTCCAGCAGCTCGGTGACCATGCCGCCGCTGACGAACGAGGCGCCCTGGTCCAGGGCGGCGGCCAGTTCGCGGGGGCCGCGCAGGTCGCTGACGCCTTGCCAGACCTGACGGCGGCGATAGAGCGGGCCGTCCTTGAGGAAGCGGGCGATGGCGGCCAGGCGGTTGGCCTCGGTGTCGCCCTCGGGGGTGAAGGTGATGCTGGCGGCCAGGGTCGGGGGCAGGTCCTCGACCTGGAAGGCCGGGTCGCTGACCCGCAGGTCCAGCCGGCTGAAATAGGGATCAAGGAACGCCTTGAGCTGGCGCAGGGCGGCCAGGGACGGGGCGCGGGGCACGCCGTAGACCCCCGCCGCCAGTCGTCCGCGCAGGTCGCCGGGCAGGGCGCGCAGGCGGCTCTCCAGCTCGGCCCGCAGGCCCGGCTTGAGCACCGAGGAAAAGCCGATCGGCACGTAGGCGACGCCGGTGTTGGGGCCGAGGGCGGCGATCGCGCCCTTGAGGATCGCCATGTCGTGCAGGGCGCGCTGGCCGTCGACATAGGTTTCGTAGGCGACGCCGGCATGGCCCGCCTCGCGCCAGACGGCGACGTTGCCGACGAAGAGCTGGCGGCCGGTGTGATAGACGCCGCGCCAGGCGACCCGGGCCGGCAGCGGGCGCGGGCACAGGCGGGCCAGGGCCTCCATGGTCGGCACGCCGGTGATCGGGCCGCCCATCGGCATGACCGAGCGCACCTCGCGCGGGGTGATGCGGCAGACGCGGCCGGCCAGGGAGGCGTCCTCCTCGCCGGACAGCAGCAGGGTGAGCTGGCGGGCGGGAAGGCCGGCGAAGCGCATGACTTCGTGCTGGTCGCCCTCGAACATCAGCATGACGATCTCGCCGGCGTCGTCGTCGCCGAACAGGCGGTGCTGGAGAGCGCGGGCCAGGGCCTGGAGTTCGCGGGCGTCCAGCCGCGTGGCGCGCGGGTCGGCCAGCACGAACGAGAACGGGGCCACCAGCCCATGGCGGCGCGGCGCCGTCCAGGCGGTCTTCAGGTGCTCGGCGGCGACCTTGGCCACGAGGGCGGCGTTACGCTCGGTCTCGGCGGGATCGTCCCCGACGAAGACCTTCAGGCAGGCGATGGCGGTCATGACGCGCAGGTTGCGCGAACGAGGTTATCACGCGTTATAGGTCAGCTGCGACCCAGCGTCGCGAACGCCGGTTTCTGAAGTCTTCAGGCGGCCCGGAGCGGCAGTTCCTGGGTCGCGCCCAGGGCCGGCGGCTTGTCGAGCAGGGCGCTGACGGCGGGGCCGGCGGCGAAGCGCAGACCGGCGGCCCGGCAGGCGTCCAGCTCCTTGGCGCTGCGCACGCCCAGCACCGCCTGGCGCACGCCCTTGCCGCGATAGATCGACTGGCGCGAGGCGAAGAGGGCGATGGCCTTGATCCGCTCGGCGTCAGACTCGTCGCCCAGTTCCAGCGAGATGCTGGAGGCGATGTCGCCCGGCAGGGTGTTCACCGGGAAGTTCGGATCGGAGATGCAGAGGTCGATGAAGGCGAACGAGCCCTGCAGGAAGCCGCGGATCTGCTGCAGCAGGCCCATCGAGGGCTCGCGCGGGGTGTCGTAGACGCTGGCCCCCAGGCGCGGCTGCAGGTCGAGCGGGAAGCGCGACAGCCGGCGCTTGTAGGCCTCCTGCGAGGCCGGGGTAGTCAGGTTCCAGAAGCTGAGCGGCAGGAACAGCGCGCCGTCGCCATTCTTGACCGTCGGGAAGCCGAACTGGGCGTCGTTGAGGCCGGTGAGGTCGCGGGCCAGCAGGTCGGAATCTTCGGTCGGACGCGGCGCGGCGAGATCGGCCTTGTGGCCCAGCAGGGCGCCAACCACGGTCTCGCCGGGCAGGTGGTAGATGGCGCTCCAGCCGGTGGTCAGCGGCGCGGCGGCCTTGGGCGGTGCGACGGCGGCGATGGGGCGGATCGGGGCGGCCGGCTTGGCGGCGGCTTTCGTGGGGGCGGGCGCCGGCTCGGGCGCGGCGGCCGGAGCGCTGGGCACCGCGCGGATTTCCTCGGCGGTGATCACCTGCACGTGGCCCGGGGCGCCGGAATAGCCGCGGCCGGCCATCAGGCCCGCCAGTTCGCCTTGCGACAGGCTGGCGAACTGCAGCACGGCGTTCTCGTCGCCCTCGAAAGTCATCAGGCAGACCTGACCGCTCTTGCGGCCGGGGAACAGCGAAGTCTCCAGCTCGATGGCCAGGGCCTGCATCTCGGTGGGATCAAGCTGCTCGGCCTTGGTGTCGGCCAGCACGAAGGCCAGGGGCGCGACGACGCCGTAGCGGCGCGGGGCCTTCCAGCGATGCTTGAGATAAAGGTCGGCCGCGACCTCTACCTGAGCAGGAGGAACGCTGGCGCCCGCCGTCTCCGCGGCGGTGAGCAGGATACGCAGGCAGGCAATGGCCGTCATGATCGGCAATCTGACGGCCAATGCTTGGCGAAATCCTTACAAAGCAAGGATAACGTCGGTTTTTCTTATTTCACCCAGGTATAGCTGCGGCAGGTTGTCGCGATCGCCGGAAGCTCTACCTGACGACGACCCGCCGCGACAGGCTCAGACGAAGTCCTCGCTGAGGCGGAACTCCAGGCGCTGCTTGACGCCCGGCCAGTCGAAATCGGTGATCGAGAACACGGCCGTGTCGCGCACGTGGCCGGTCCAGGTGATCTTGTGGCTGCGCAGCACGCCTTCCTTGCTGGCGCCCAGCTTCTCGACCGCGGCCTGGCTGCGGGCGTTGCGGACGTCGATGTTGAACTCCACGCGGATGACGCCGGAGTCGAAGGCGTGGCCCAGCAGCAGGCGCTTGGACTCCGGGTTCACCGGGCCCGAGCGGGCGCTGGGGTGCAGGAAGGTCGAGCCGATCTCCAGGCCCTTGTGCAGGCGGCGGATGTTCAGATAGCTCGACGTGCCGACGATCTTGCCGTCCGACTTGCGGCGGATGGCGAAGCCGACGCGCTCGCCGCGGTCGCTCTCGCCCAGCAGCGCGCCCCACCAGTCCTCGAAGCCTTCGCCGCAGCCGTTGACCGACATGATCTCCCAGCTCTCGGGATCGCAGTCGATGGCGCCGCGCAGCTCGTCGCGCAGTTCGGGGGTGATGGGCTCCAGCCGGACGTAGCGGCCTTCGAGGGGCTTGATGGTCAGGTTCATGGCGGTGTTTTCCGTCAGGAGCGAGCGGCTGACAAGCCGCCAGGCGAGGATCCGGGGCCGAAGCGGCGGGATCGTTCAAAATGGCCCCGCATCGCCCGCTTGCCGCGCCCGTAAACTCGGTGTTACAACATCTTCAAACAAGTGTTTGAACCAGGGATCGGGAACGCCATGGACTTCGACATCTCTCCCCGTCAGCGGGAATTCCTCGACCGGGTGAACGCCTTCATCGAGGACCACGTGCGGCCGGCGATCCCGACCTACGAGGCCGAGATGGACGTTCCCGCCGACCAGCGCTGGAAGGTCGTCCAGGTGCTGGAAGAGCTGAAGGGCAAGGCCAAGGCCGCCGGCCTGTGGAACTTCTTCATGCCGCCGCACAGCGGCCAGGTGCATGTCGACGACACCTTCGAGTTCGAGGGCGTGCAGCTGACCAACCTCGAATACAGCCTGATCGCCGAACAGCTGGGCAAGATCGGCTTCGCCTCCGAGGTCTTCAACTGCTCGGCGCCCGACACCGGCAACATGGAAGTGCTGATGCGCTACGGCACGCTGGCGCAGAAGGAGCGCTGGCTGCGGCCGCTGATGAACGGCCAGATCCGTTCGGCCTTCCTGATGACCGAACCGGAGGTGGCCAGCTCCGACGCCACCAACATCGAGACCCGCATCGAGCGCGACGGCGACGACTACGTGATCAACGGCCGCAAGTGGTGGTCCTCGGGCGTGGGCGATCCGCGCTGCAAGGTCGCCATCGTCATGGGCAAGACCGATCCGACCGCCTCCACCCACCAGCAGCAGAGCCAGATCCTGGTGCCGCTGGACGCGCCGGGCATCGAGGTGGTGCGCATGCTGCCGGTGTTCGGCTTCGATGACGCGCCGCACGGCCACGCCGAGGTGATCCTGAAAGACGTCCGCGTGCCGGTCGAGGACGGGCTGATCCTGGGCGAAGGGCGCGGTTTCGAGATCGCCCAGGGCCGCCTTGGCCCCGGCCGCATCCACCACTGCATGCGCACCATCGGCGCGGCTGAGGTGGCGCTGGAGAAGATGGTCAAGCGCCTGATGACCCGGAAGGCCTTCGGCAAGTACATCTCCGAGCAGTCGGTGTGGGAGCAGCGCATCGCCGAGGCCCGCATCGACATCGAGATGTGCCGCCTGCTGTGCCTGAAGGCCGCCGACATGATGGACAAGGCCGGCAACAAGGCCGCCCGGCTCGAGATCGCCATGATCAAGGTCGCCGCGCCCCGCATCGCGCTCAAGGTCATCGATGACGCCATCCAGGCCCACGGCGGGGGCGGCGTCACCACCGACTTCGGCCTGGCCAAGCTCTATGCCGGCATCCGCACCCTGCGCCTGGCCGACGGCCCGGACGAGGTGCACTGCCGCACGATCGCGCGGATGGAATATTCGAAGTACGGCGACCTGGCCTTCAAGCAGAAGGCCGAGCGCGAAGCGGCCCTGCACGTGCCGGGGATCCGCTAGGGCTTAGGAGCGGCCGCTTTAGCCATCTTGATCCTGACGACGAGGAGTCGGGCGTCGCCGATGGTTTCGAGCGGCGCCCGCTTCGCGCAGGCGCTGGCCCAGATCGCCTCGGTCGGGCCGCCCGCCAAGACCGGGGCGGCGGGCTCGGTGATCTTCTGTAGAGCCGGCCCCGGTTCTTCGTCGCTAGCTTCGAACGGCCAGCGCCGCACGGTCTGGATCGCAATCGTCTTGTCGCGGCAGTCGGCCTCGAAATCGCGGAAGGCGTAGGCGGGGCGGTCGTCGTGATTTTCCGGGACTGTCGAGGTCATGGTCCAGATGGATCGTCCTCTCACCTTGTCGTTCTTCTTGTCGGCGAAGGTGGCGGCGGGCGATGTCAGCACCATGCGCTGCGGCCCCGACCATATGAGATCGTAGGACGCTCCGGCGCCCTGAGCCTTTACGGGGGTGTCGACGCTTCTTGGGGCGGCGTTCATCAGGAGCGGAGCTTTGGGGCGGTGCGTGAAGGCGTCCGCCGCGTCGGCGTAGCCCAGTCGCTGCGCGCCCTCTTCCATCGTCGCGGCGATGTCCATCCCGCCCTGGGGCGCTTCTCCGCGACAGGCCTGACGAGCGATCGTCGCTACGGCGTCGTCGTCGAAAAGGAAGCGCCAAGCGTCCCAGGCGGGAGCTTTGGCGTTGGGGTTGCGATTCCCGGTGGCGGGGAGCCTTTCGATCCAGGCGTTTGACTGCGCGCGCCAGCCGCAATCGAGCCGAACGGCGATGAGGTTGGCGCGCCCATTGTTGGCCTTGGTCTCGCCCGGTGTGAGGACCAGGGTCTCGAACTCCACCATGTCGCCGTTGCGGGCGATTGTGGCGGGGTTCCAGTAGGTCAGATTCTTTGACGTCGACGATGCGGCCGGCTCGGTCGGAAGCCAACCGGCCGCAGCCGGGGTGGCGGCCGCGAGCGCCGCGAGCAGGCCGACGATGGAAAATGTCTTCGGCATGCGGCGGCTCTCCATAGTTGAGCTTGGAGATCTAGAGTGCTTGCTGCGGGAGTGGCAAGCGCCGTGCCGTCAGAACGTCGGCGCGACGATCGCTCGGGCCTGGGTCTCGTCGCAGCGGATCTGGTCGATCATCAGCTCGATGCTGTCGAACTTCAGTTCGGGGCGCAGGAAGGCGATCAGCTGGGTTTCGATGACCTGGCCGTAGAGGTCCTCGTCGAAGTCGAACAGCCAGGTCTCCAGCCGGGTCTCGACCTCGCCGGTGGTCGGGTTGTTGCCGAGGTTGGCCACGCCTGGGATCACCCGGCCGTCGGGCAGGCGGGTGCGGGTGGCGTAGACGCCGAGCTTGGGCACCACGTAGTCGACGATCTCGACATTGGCGGTGGGAAAGCCCAGCTGGCGGCCCAATTGCTGGCCGCGGCGCACCACGCCCTCGATGGCGAAGGGACGGCCCAGGATCCGGGCGGCTTCCTCGGGCTTGCCGGCGCGCAGGGCCTCGCGCACGCCGGTGGACGAGAACTTCTCGCCGTCGCGGTTGGCCACGGGTTCGGCGACCGAGACCGAGAAGCCCAGCTCCTCGCCATAGGCCTTCATGGCCTCGGGGCTGCCGGTGCGGCCCTTGCCGAACGAGATGTCGAAGCCGACGGCCACGTGGCGGATGCCCAGGCCGTCGTGCAGCACGCGCTCGGCGAAGGCCCGGTCGTCCAGGGTGGCCATCTCGAAGTCGAACGGCAGCAGGTAGAGGAAGTCGACGCCAAGGTCGCTGAGCAGGCGGGCCTGCTGCTCGACCGTCATCAGCCGGAAGGCCGGCTCGGTGGGGCGGAACAGGCGCCGGGGGTGCGGGTCGAAGGTGACCACGCCCAGCGGGACCTTCAGCTCGCGCGCGGCGCGGGCGGCCTCGGCGATCACCTGCTGGTGGCCGCGATGGACGCCGTCGAAATTGCCCAGGGCCACGGCCGCGCCCTTCTCCTCGGGCGACACGTCCTTCCAGCCGTGGACGATCTTCAGGCGCACGCGCGGATCCATGCTCAGGCGCCCTTCTTCGGAACCAGGACCACGGCCTCGCCGTCGACCACGGCCTTCTTGCCGACGATGCAGGTGGTGGAGAGGGTGACGCGGCCCTTGGCCTCGTCGATGGCGGTGACCGCCACCTTGACCACGACGGTGTCGCCGATACGCACCGGCCGCTTGAAGTTCAGCGATTGCGACAGATAGACCGCGCCCGGACCGGGCAGGCTGGTCCCCAGCGCCGCCGAGATGTAGCCGGCCGACAGCATGCCGTGGGCGATGCGCTCGCCGAAGCTGGTGCTCGCCGCGTAGTCGGCGTCGAGGTGGACGGGGTTGGTGTCGCCGGTCACGTCGGCGAAGGCCTGGATGTCGGCCTCGCCCACGGTGCGGCTGAGTTCGGCGCTCTGGCCGACGCTCAAGTCCTCGAGAAAGAGACCCATGCGATCCCCGATCCTGCGTTCTTATTGCTCTTAGACGGGCTTTGTAGCGCGCCGGGCGGGGTTCACCAGACCAGATCGGCGATGGCGTGGGTCGCGCCGACGCTTTCGGCGGCCAGCAGCTTGGCCACGGCCTCGGGCGACAGCAGGCCGTCGGGGCCGAGGGCCTTTTCGCCGTGGATGCCCTTGGCGATGAACAGGCAGGCCAGCTTCTGGTTCTCGGCGCCCAGCACGTCGGTGATGACGCCGTCGCCGATGCACAGCACGCGCGAGCGATCCACCGGGCCGCCCTTCAGGCGCTCGGCCTGCGCCAGGGCCAGGTCGTAGATCGCCGCGAACGGCTTGCCGGCCATCACCACCTTGCCGCCGAGTTCCTCATAGAGGTCGGCCAGGGCGCCGGCGCAGTAGATCAGCTTGTCGCCGCGCTGCACTACCCGGTCGGGATTGGCGCAGATGAACAGCAGGCCGCGGTCGGCGGCCACCTTCAGGCGGTCGCGATAGTCCTCGGGGACTTCGGTCTCGTCGTCATAGAGGCCCGAGCACAGGATGAAGTCGGCGTCCTCGCAGCCGGCCAGCGTCAGGTCGAGGCCCGCCCACAGCGGCGCGTCGCGGTCGGGGCCGACCTTCCAGACCTTCTTGCCGGCCTGGGGCGTCAGCAGCGAGCGGGTGGCGTCGCCGCTGGTGACGAAGGCGCTCCAGGCCTCGCGCTGCACCTTCAGGCCGTCCAGCTGCGACAGCACGTCGGGCGAGGGGCGGGGGGCGTTGGAGATCAGCACCACCGGGCCGTGGTCGCGGTTGAAGCGCTCCAGGGCGTCGCAGGCTTCCGGGAAGTTGCGCACGCCGTTGTGGATCACGCCCCACACGTCGCAGAGCACCACGTCGTAGCGGTCGGTCAGGGCGGAGAGGCCGGCGGGAAAGTCGATCATGGCAGGGCGGGTACCGGGCGAGAGTCCGAGCGTCAATGGCGGGCGAGCGGCGAGCCGGAGAGGGGCGCGGCCACGCTTCGCATGTGGTGATCACGCACGAGGATATCAACAGCTTCTGTTGATAGGTATTCTTCTCAAAATGGGAAGTAACGTTGTTCGTTATTGTAGGTAATTTATCTACGGAATTTAATAATCTGCGATTCACCTTACAATAAGAAATGGCGACTATTTCTCATCGACAGGGGGCGGCGGAAGAATTCCGAGCCTGTTTTGTAAGTGAGTTAGTATAGTGCGTAACGTTGCTAAGAAGTCGGCTCTGTTTTGCTCGGCCGTCGTGATCTCGATCTTCGCCGCTCAAGGCACCTTTGCTCAAACCACGGCCGGCACCGGCGCGACCGCCACGGGCTATGACACCGCCGCCGTCGGCGCGTACGCCACGGCCAGCGGCGATTACGCCAACGCCGTGGGCGCGGGCGCCACGGCCAGCGGCAGCCACTCGGTGGCGATCGGCCACTACGCCACGGCCAGCGGCGAATCCTCGATCCAGATCGGCTCGCACGGCACCGCTTCGGGCGCCTACTCGACCGTCGTCGGCAACTATTCCTCGGCGAGCGGCGACTATAGCTCGGTGCTCGGCGCCAACGCTTCCGCCACGGGGACCAACAGCGTGGCCATCGGCTACGGCTCGATCGCCGATGAAGACAACACCGTCTCGGTCGGCACCTCGACCTCGACCCGCCGCATCACCAACGTTTCGGACGCCGTCAACGACACCGACGCGGTGAACCTGCGCCAGCTGGAAAGCTACAGCGCCTCGACCCTGTCCAGCGCCAACGAATACACCGACACGGCCGTGGCCGGCGTGGTCAGCACGGCCAACGCCTACACCGACACCGTCGCGGCCCAGACGCTGACGACCGCCAACACCTATACGGACACGGCCGCCGCCGCCGCCGTGACCACGGCCAACGCCTTCACCACGGCCACCGCCGCCACGACCCTGAGCTCGGCCAACGCCTATACCGACACCAAGGCCGCCGCGACGCTGACCGCCGCCAACGCCTATACCGACTGGCGCGTCGACACCTTGGCCACCCAGATGGACAACCGCATCAACGAGGTCTCCAGCCGCCTGAACGGCGTCGGCGCCATGAGCTCGGCCATGTCGATGATGGCCGCCAACAACGCCGGCCAGGGCGCGGGCCTGACCAACCGCCTGGCCGTGGCCGTCGGCGGCTATCGCGGCCAGGGCGCCATCGCCGTGGGCTACTCGCACAACAGCCGCGCCGTCAGCTACAACGTCGGCTTCTCGGCCACGGGCCGCGACGTGATGAGCGGCGGCAGCGTCGGCTTCGCCTGGTAATCCAGCCCCGATAATTCGGGGCGCAGAAGCGCGAGCCACGCAGAAGGCGTGAAACGACAAGGCCCCGGAGCTTGCTCCGGGGCCTTTTCGCATCGGCGCTCAGGCCGCGTCGTGGAAGATCACGCCGAGGGTGCGCCGCGTTCCGCCGCGCACCTCGCTGACGCCGTGGCGCAGTATCCGGCGATGGACGCCCCGGCTCCCTTCCGCCGGCCGTTCGCGCACGGCGAAGATCACGCCCTCGCCCTGGGCCAGCGGCACGACCTGAGCGGCCGATTGCTGGCGCGGGCGCTGCTCGACCAGCACGAACTCGCCGCCCTCGAAATCGCGCCCCGGCTCGTCGAGCAGGAAGGCGGCCTGCAGTGGGAAGATGTGCTCGCCGTAGAGGTCCTGGTGCAGGCAGTTGTAGTCGCCGGGGCCATAGGTCAGCAGCAGGGGCGTCGGCCGAGCCTGGCCCGCGCCGTGACAGCGGTCGAGCATGGCCGCCAGATCCTCCGGAAAGCGGCGCTCCTCGCCCAGCCGCTGCATCCAGCCGTTGGCGATGCGGGCCAGCGGCGGATAGAGGCCGGCCCGCAGCTTCTGCACCGTCTCGGGCAGGGGATAGGCGAAGTACTTGTATTCGCCGCGCCCGAAGCCGTGGCGGGCCATGACCACCCGGCTGCGGAACGGCGCCTCCTCGGCATAGAGCCCGGCCAGGCGGCCGCAGGTCTCCGGCGTCAGCACCGGGCCCGTGGTCGCCCAGCCGCGGGCGTCGAGTTCGGCGGCGATGCGGGTCCAGTCCAGGTTCAAGCCGCGCGCTCCCCTTGGGCGCCTTCCCGGGCCAGCAGGGCCTGCTTGCGCTCGACGCCCCAGCGGTAGCCGGACAGCCCGCCGTCCGAACGCACCACGCGGTGGCAGGGCGTCAGCACGGCGACGGGATTGGCCCCGCAGGCCTGGGCCACGGCCCGCACGGCCGAAGGCCGGCCGATGGCGCGCGCCACTTCGGCATAGGAGGCGGTGGTTCCGGCCGGGATGTCGCGCAGGGCCTTCCAGACGGCGCGCTGCAGGTCGGTGCCGCGTTCGTCGAGCGCCAGGGGGAGCGCCAGATCGCCCGGGCGGCCGCTGTCGATGGCGGCGACCAGGGCGGCGAGGGCGGGGCCGGCGGCGGCGTCATCCTCCAGCAACCGGGCGCGGGGGAAACGGGCGGCCAGGTCCTCGCGCATCTCCGCGCGGTCCCAGCCCATGATCAGCAGGGCCAGGCCCGTTTCGGAGATCGCCGCCAGGGCCAGGCCCAGCGGCGTGTCGCCGAAGCCGTAGCTGAGGGTCTCGATCGGCTCGTCGGGCCGGCAGCGCAGGCAGGGACGCAGGCCCGCCGCCCGGGCGGCCTCGCGGGTGTCATGGAAGGCGACGTTCTTGCGCAGCGGGCGTCCCGAGCAGCTGGGGCGGCAATAGACGCCGGTGGTGCGCACGCCGCAGAAGAAGGCGCCGTCGGCGGCGCGGTCGCGGCGCTCGATCGCGGCCCAGCGGGCTTCGTCGGTGGAATAGGCGTTGGTGAGATCGGCGGTGGTCATGTCGGGCTCCTTTCGGATCTGAGCCCACCATCGCGCCGTCGCCCGCGCCCGTCATTCCGATGCTTGCGGTCTCAGCGTTCCGCCGCCGTGGCCGGGCGATGGCCGTAGCTGAGCACCCGCGTGGCGATCCAGGTCTCGCCCTCCCGCTTCCAGACGATCACGAACTTGGCGATGCCGGCGCAGCCCTGGTCCTTCTGGCAGAAGCGGTGCTCGCCCTCCTCGACCGCGCCGAAGTCCTTGATCGGATAGATGCGCAGCGTGCCGGGGATCAGTTCGCGCCGCACCTTGCCGCAGATGTACTTGCGGGTGTTGTCGATCACCGACTGGCGCTCCCAGGTGACGCCGCCCTCGTCGTGATAGAACTCGACGTCGGGCGCGAAGGCCGCGCCGAAGGTCTCCAGGTCGCAGGCGTTGTAGGCGTCGAAGACCCTGCGGTCCTGGGCCGTGATCGTCTCGGTCAGCGACGGTTCGGTCGCCCATGCCGCGCTCGTCCCGCCAATCGCCGCCAGCAGCGCCGCCGCCATCATCGCCTTGCGCATGATCCCCTCCCTGTCATGTCGTCAGGAGCTTGGCCGGGCAGGGGGCGAGAGCCGAGTGAATTCCGGCTCATGACGCAGGCTTAATGCGAAACCGCCGCCCGGGGTGGCCCGGACGGCGGTCGAAAGGATCAGGTTTCTGGAAGGCCTACCAGTTGGCGGCGCGGCGGCGCAGCGGGGCCTGGACGAAGTCGGCCGGCGGGGCGGTCTCGGCCAGGACAGCGTCGCGGATGGCCCGCGGCTCGCCGAACAGGTGGCCCTGGCCGTAGCCGATGTCGAGATCGAGGATCTCGGCGATCTGGCGCTCGCTCTCGACCTTCTCGGCGATCACCTCGACGCCGTAGCGGCGCATCAGGGCGGCGAAGTCGGCGGCGTTGAGGTCGGGCAGCGAGCTCAGCACCAGCTTGCCGTCCTGCTCTTCCAGCTGCTCGAGGATCATCTCGGCGCCGACCTTGACGAACTTGACGTCGGCGCGGGCCAGATCCTGGAAGTCGAGGTCCAGGTCGACGATCTTGTCGAGGCTGAACTGGAAGCCCAGGCTGGCCAAGCGGGCCATGTGGCGGGCCTCGACCGGGCCGCGCTGGTTGAAGGCGGTCTGGCCCAGTTCGAAGATCAGCGAGCCGGCCAGGTCCTTGTGGCCCTGCAGGAACTCGAGGAACTGCGGGAAGAAGCTTTCGTCGGCCAGGCTGGCCAGCGAGATGTTGCAGAAGATGCCGACCTTGCGGTCCTGCTTGGCCAGGCGGCGGACGATCTGCACGCAGCGGAACAGCAGCAGGTTGTCGATGGCCGTCATCAGGCCCTCGGACTCGGCCACGGCCAGGTACTCGGCCGGCATCATCACGCGGCCGGTCTCGTCGCGCAGGCGCGAGAAGCTTTCGTAGAAGACCGTGCGGCGCTGGGGCAGGCTGACGACCGGCTGCAGGTAGAGGTCGACGCGGTTCTCGGCCAGGGCGTCCTGGACGATCTCCAGCATGGCGTTGACCGGGGCGGCGACGCGGGCGTTGGCGCTGGCGCTGTGACGGGCGGCCGCGACCTGGTGGGTCAGCTGGCTTTCCAGGCGCTCGCTCATGCGCTGCATCAGGTCTTCGAGCTGGTGGACTTCGCTGGTCAACTCGGCCGAGCGCTTCTCGGCGTCCTCGGCGACGGTCTCCACCAGGGTGGTCATGCGCGCGTCGATCTTCTCGATCTGCTCGACCAGGATGGAATGGGCTTCGCGGACGGTCTCGATGTCCAGCTTCAGCTGGGCGTTGTCGAAGACGTTGCTGATGATGCCGTGGAACGCGAAGCACAGGCCCAGCGACCCGATGAAGGCCGACAGGCCGACAGCGGGGGTCGCGCCCATGCGCCACAGCAGCAGGGAGACGATCAGAGCCAGGCAGAGATAGGCGCCGGTCAGAAGAGCCAGCTTTAGCCTTCGCATTTCAGGTCCCTACGAATCGCTTGCAAAAATTAATGCAACCGCTGCGGCCTTGAGTCGAATAGATTAACGCTGCTGGGCCATTACGCCGCGCATCCCCTGTTGATTTTTTTCGAGACCGCCGTTCGCGGCGGTCATCCTTTCGTCGACAGTGGCGGTTAGGGCTGATAATCGTTCGCAACTTTTTGCCGCGAGGCCCCAGATGACCGACGCCGTCCTCACCGCCGACGCCTCCATAGCTTCCGACGCCCCGACCCGCGCCCTGAGCACGGCCGCGCGAGGCGACAAGGGCGTGATCGTGGCGGTGCGCGGCGAGACCGGTTCGCCCGAGGCGGTGGCCGCCGAGGAGCTGGAGCGGCGCCTGCTGGAGATGGGCTTCGTCGAAGGCGCCCGCATCGAGATCCTGCAGGAAGGCCTCTTTGGCCGTGATCCCATCGCCGTACGGGTGGACGACACCCGCGTGGCCCTGCGCCGCCGCGAGGCGCGCGCCGTGACCGTTCAGTTCGACGGAAAGACGCTTTGACCGACACCGCTATCCGGCCCTCGCGCATCGCGCTGGTCGGCAATCCGAATTCCGGCAAGACCGCGCTGTTCAACGCCCTGACCGGGGCTCGCCAGAAGGTCGCCAACTACGCCGGCGTCACCGTCGAGCGCAAGGAAGGCCAGCTGGTCACGCCGGGCGGCCGCACCGTCAGCGTGCTCGACCTGCCGGGCACCTATTCCCTGCGAGCCCGCAGCCCCGACGAGGTCGTCACCCGCGACGCCGTGCTGGGCCGCCTGGCCGGCGAGACCGCGCCCGACGTGCTGGTCTGCGTGGCCGACGCCACCAACCTGCGCCTCGTCCTGCGCCTGGTGCTCGAGCTGAAGCAGGTCGGCCGGCCGTTCGTCCTGGCCCTCAACATGTTCGACATCGCCCAGCGCCAGGGCCTGCGGATCGACGTCGAGCAGCTGGCCCGCGAGGTCGGCGCGCCGATCGTGACCACGGTGGCGACCCGCAAGCGCGGCCTCGACGAGCTGCTGACCCAGGTCGACACCCTGACGCTGACCCACTCGAACGTCGGCGACAACACCTGGCGCGAGCCGAGCGCGGGCGAGATCCGCGCCGCCCACGCCGAGG
This sequence comes from Caulobacter sp. GW821-FHT12A07, assembly GCF_058807655.1. NCBI lineage: Bacteria > Pseudomonadati > Pseudomonadota > Alphaproteobacteria > Caulobacterales > Caulobacteraceae > Caulobacter > Caulobacter sp. GW821-FHT12A07. The sequence goes on along the minus strand of NZ_JBXAQX010000001.1, from coordinate 335,869 downwards.
CCCAGCGCATCTTCAAGACCTGCGTGCGCCCGCCCGAGCGGCCCGACACGGTGACCGGCAAGATCGACGACGTGCTGCTGCACCCCGTCGCCGGCCTGGTGATCCTGTTTGGCCTGCTGTTCGTGATGTTCCAGGCGGTGTTCACCTGGGCGACCATCCCGGCCGACGCCATCGACGGCGGCTTCGCCGCGCTCGGCGCCTTCGTCACCGCCCACCTGCCCGAGGGGCTGCTTTCCAGCTTCATCGCCGACGGCCTGATCGCCGGCGTCGGCAGCGTGCTGGTGTTCCTGCCGCCGATCCTGATCCTGTTCTTCTTCATCCTGCTGCTGGAAGACAGCGGCTACATGACCCGCGCGGCCTTCCTGATGGACAAGATCATGGGCGGGGCGGGCCTGCACGGCCGGGCCTTCATCCCGCTGCTGTCGAGCTTCGCCTGCGCGATCCCGGGGATCATGTCCACGCGGGTGATCGACAACAAGCAGGACCGGCTCACCACCATCCTGGTGGCTCCGCTGATGACCTGCTCGGCGCGGATCCCGGTCTACACCCTGATCATCGGCGCCTTCATCCCGCGGACCACGGTCAACGGCCTGTCGCTGCAGGGCCTGGTGATGTTCGGCCTCTACGCCGCCGGCATCGTCTTCGCCCTGCTGGTGTCGTTCGTCATCCGCCGCATCTTCTGGCGGGGCACGGTCGAGCCGTTCATGATGGAGCTGCCGACCTATCGCTGGCCCGAGCCGCGCAACCTGCTGCTCAACCTGTGGACCCGCGCCAAGATCTTCCTGAACCGCGCCGGCCGCATCATCATGCCTCTGATGGTGCTGGTCTGGGTGCTGTCGACCTTCCCCTATCCGCCGGAAGGCGCGACGGGGCCGGCCATCGACTACAGCATCGCCGGGCGCCTGGGCCATTTCCTGGCCCCCGTCATGCAGCCCATTGGTTTTAATTGGCAAATGACCGTGGCCCTGATCCCCGGCATGGCGGCCCGCGAAGTCGCCGTGGCGGCGCTGGGCACGGTCTACGCCGTGGGCGGGGCCGACGGCTCCACCGACGCCCTGTCGGCCACCTTGAACAGCCAGTGGTCGCTGGCCACGGCCCTGGCCTTCCTCGCCTGGTACGTCTTCGCGCCGCAGTGCATGCCCACCCTGGGCGTGGTCAAGCGCGAGACCAACAGCTGGATCTGGCCGACCGTGATGTTCGTCTACATGGTCACCCTGGCCTACCTGGCGGCGTTCGTCGTCTACCACGTGGCCGTGGCGCTCGGGGCGGGGTGAGTCGTCGAGCGGGCGAGGCCGTGTTAGGCTTCGCCCATGACGATCCGGTTCGACATCGCCAAGCACAACAGCCTCGACGAACTCCTGGCCGTGATCGACGCAGGCGAGGACATGACGCTCATCCGCGATGGCAAGGTCATTGCGACGGTGAATGTCGAGAAGATCCCCGAAGAGCGCGATGCGCCCAAGGCGCAGCGCCGGCTGGGCGTTTGGGAGCACCTCAAGCTGGACCTGCCGGCTGACCTCTTCATCGGCCCCGATCCCGAGATCGAAGCCTTGATGGACAAGCCTATCTTTCCGCGGAAGTAGGCTGATCAGGTCCGGGGCGTGGAATGCGGCTGCTGATCGACACTCACGTCCTGATCTGGAGCCTGAGCGATCAGGCGAGACTTTCGCCAGCGGCGTCCGCGGCGATGCTCGATCTGGACAACGAAATCTTTGTCAGCGCCGTGTCGATGTACGAGGTGCTCTACAAGCGACTGAGGGCGCGTGGAGCACCCCTTGAACGCATGCCGGTCGATCTCGAGAAGGCGGTAGAGGATCAGGGCCTTTCCTGGCTTCCGATCCTCCCTGGCGACTGCGCGACCGCCGCCGCGCTGCCGGACCATCACCGTGACCCGTGGGATCGCATCCTGGTCGCGCAGGCGCAGCTTCGCGGCCTTCACCTCGTCACCGTGGACGAGGACGTGCGGGCCTACGACGTTCCGATCCTCTGGTAGTCCGACGCGTCTAGAGCCTGCTGATCAGCAAGCTCCAGATTCAAATGCTTAAAGTGCGCCCCGGACGGGTTAGCCGCATGCACCTAACCCTGGCGCCCTTAGCGCGTCGGGACCGGGACCTCGCCGCGGTAGTCGTAGAAGCCGCGGCCGGTCTTCTTGCCCAGCCAGCCGGCCTCGACGTACTTCACCAGCAGCGGGCAGGGGCGGTACTTGCTGTCGGCCAGGCCTTCGTAGAGCACGTTCATGATGCTCAGCACGGTGTCCAGGCCGATGAAGTCGCCCAGTTCCAGCGGGCCCATAGGGTGGTTGGCGCCCAGCTTCATGGCGGTGTCGATGGCGTCGACCGTGCCGACCCCTTCGTACAGCGTGTAGATCGCCTCGTTGATCATCGGCACCAGCACGCGGTTGACGATGAAGGCGGGGAAGTCCTCGGCGTTGCTGGTGATCTTGCCCAGCGACTTGGCGAAGGCCACGGCCGTCTCGTAGGTCGGCACGTCGGTGGCGATGCCGCGAATGATCTCGACCAGCTTCATCAGCGGGACGGGGTTCATGAAGTGCAGGCCGATGAAGCGCTCGGGGCGATCGGTGGCCGAGGCCAGGCGCGTGATCGAGATCGACGAGGTGTTCGAGGCCAGCAGGGTGTCGGGCTTCAGGTGCGGCTGCAGACCGCGGAAGATGGCCTTCTTGAGCTCTTCGTTCTCGGTGGCGGCCTCGATGGCCAGGTCGGTCTGGCCGATGGCCTCGATGGCCTCGGCGGCCGAGATGCGGGCCAGGGCGGCGTCGGCCGCGTCCTGGTCGATGATGTTGCGGGTGACCTGGCGGGCGAGGTTCTTTTCGATCAGGGCCAGGCCCGCGTCGATGCGCTCGCGCGAGATGTCGTGCAGGCGGACGTCGTAGCCCGCGAGAGCGCAGACATGGGCGATGCCCGAACCCATCTGACCGGCGCCGATTACGCCGACCGTCTTGATATCAACCATGAAAATCCAAGCCTTCGCTCACGATCGCGCAAGCTCCCGGCAGGGCGCGCTGTACCGTCGCCGAAGTTCTAGCACGAGGAACCGCACGCTCGCCAAGGGCTTTGCTGCGCCGCAAACGTCGGGTGAGCGACGTTCCCCGTCCTGTTCCCGGATTATCCGCCTGTCGGAAGGCGTCAGGCGATCAGTTCGGGGTCGTTTCGCCGCAGCCAGGCGGCGGCGTAGGAGCAGAGCGGGGTGATCCGCATGCCCTCGGCCCGGGCCACCTCGGCGACCTTGACCATCAGGCGGCCGGCGGCGCCGGTGCCGCGCAGGGCGGGATCGGCCTCCACGTGCGGGATGACCAGGCGATGGCCGCTGCGCTGGTAATCGGCGAAGGCGATCAGGCCGTCGACGTCCAGCTCGTAGCGGCTCTTGGCGGGGTTGTGGCTGAAGAGGTCGTCGCTCATGGGCCTGAAACGCGAAAGGGGCGAAGGTGGATGCAGCGCAGCATCACCTTCGCCCCTGACATGGCGCTTAGTCTTGAACGATCAAGCCCGCAGCTTGCCGCCCGCCTTCTCGACTGCGGCGACGACCTTGGCCGACAGGGCCTCGATCTCGGCGTCGGTCAGGGTGGCGTCGCGCGGCTGGACCAGCACCTCGATGGCCACCGACTTGGAGCCCTCCGGCACGCCGGGGCCTTCATAGACGTCGAAGACGCGGGCCGAAGCGATCAGGGCCTTGTCGGCGCCGATGGCGGCCTTGACCAGGTCACCGGCCGCCTTGGCCTTGTCGGCGACGAAGGCGAAGTCGCGGCTCAGCGGCATCAGGGCCGAGGGGCTGAAGGCCGGCTTGGTCTTCACGGCCTTCTTCTTCGGCTCGGGGATCGCCTCCAGGGTGATCTCGAAGCCGTAGACCGGGCCGGCGACGTCCAGGGCCTTGAGCACCGCGGGGTGGATCTCGCCGAACTCGGCGATCACCGCCTTGGGGCCCAGCTGCAGGCGGGCCGAGCGGCCGGGGTGCCACCACGACGAGGCCGAGCCTTGGGCGGTCTGCAGCGAGGCGACCGGCGCGCCGATCTCCTCGAGCAGGTTCAAGAGGTCGGCCTTGATCGTGAACACGTCCTCGGCCGAGCGCTTGTCCCAGGCGCGCGGCGGGCGCGGGGCCAGGATGCCGGCGACGACCGTGCGCTGGTCCTTGGGGCCATCGCCCAGGAACACCGGGCCGACCTCGAACAGGGCCGCGTCCGGGAAGCCCTGGCGGGCGTTGCGGCCGGCGGCCTCGATCAGGTTGGGCAGCACCGACGGGCGCATGCAGTCCAGTTCCGAGGCGATCGGATTGGCCAGCACCAGGGCGTCGGCGCCGCCGCCGAACAGCTGGGCGGTGGCGCGGCTGGTGAAGCTCCAGGTCACGGCCTCGGCGTAGCCGGCCGCGGCCAGGGCGCGACGGGCGGCGCGGGCGCGCACCTGGCGCGGGGTCAGCACGCCGCCGACGGCGCGGGCGACCTCGGGCAGGGGCGTCGAGGGCAGGGCGCCGTAGCCGGCGATGCGGGCCACTTCTTCCACCAGGTCGGCCTTGCCGTGGGCGTCGCGGCGGAAGCTCGGCGGGGTCACGCAGACCACGCTCTCGGCGTGGGTGGCGAACTCGGCGACCGGCGTGTCCTTGGGCGGCTCGACCTTGAAGCCCAGGGCCTGGAGGATCTCCAGGCTCTTTTCCGGCGCGATCTCCAGGCCCGACAGGGCCTGCACATAGGCCGGGTCGAACAGGATCGGGCCGGGCGCGGCCGGGGCCTCGCCGGCGACGACGACTTCCGAGGCCTCGCCGCCGCACAGTTCCAGGATCAGCCTGGTGGCCAGGTCCAGGCCCGGAACCACCGAGCCGGTGTCGACCGTGCGGGCGAAGCGGTACTGGGCGTCGCTGTTGATGCCGGTCTCGCGGCCGGTCTGGGCGATGCGGATCGGCTCGAACCAGGCGCTTTCGACGAAGACGTCGACGGTGGCTTCCGAGCAGCCGGTGCTCTCGCCGCCCATGACGCCGCCGAGGCCGATCGGACGCTCGCCGTTCGCATCGGCGATGACGCACATGGCCGGGGTCAGCTCGTAGGTCTTGCCGTCCAGCGCGATCAGGTGCTCGTCGCCGTTCAGGCCGTGACGGCCCAGGCGCGTCTCGATCTTGGTCCCCGACAGCAGGGCCGCGTCATAGACGTGCAGCGGCCGGGCGCGGTCGTACGAGATGTAGTTGGTGATATCGACCAGGGCCGACTTCGGATTGATGCCGATGGCCTTCAGGCGGTCCTGCAGCCACTGCGGCGAGGGGCCGTTCTTGACGCCCTTGATCAGGCGGCCGGCGAACACCGGGCAGGCCTCGCCATCGACTTCGATCGTGATCGGGCAGGGGAAGGTTCCGGCGACCGGAGCGATCGACTGGTCCTTCAGCTTGCCCACGCCCGCGGCGGCCAGGTCGCGGGCGATGCCGGCGACGCCCAGCCAGTCGGGACGGTTGGGGGTGACCTCGAAGTCGATGACGGCTTCCAGGCCCAGCGCCGTGGCGGCCGGGGTCCCGACGGCCAGGTCGTTCGACAGTTCCAGAATGCCTTCCGAACCGTCGTCGGCCTCGAGCTCCGAGCCCGAGCACAGCATGCCGTTGGAGACGACGCCGCGCACCGGCTTTTCGACCAGGGTGACGCCCAGGCCCGGCACATAGGCGCCGATCGGGGCGTAGATGGTGGTCAGGCCGACGCGGGCGTTCGGCGCGCCGCAGACGATCTCCTTGCGGCCGTCGATCGTATCGACCTGGCAGACCCGCAGGCGGTCGGCGTTGGGGTGCTGAACGGCCTCGACGATCTTGGCGACGCTGAAGGCGGCCAGCTTGGCGGCCGGGTCGGTGACGTGCTCGACCTCGAGGCCGGCCATGGTCATGGCGGCGACGACCTGCGCGGCGGTCGCTTCGGTGTCGAGGTGATCCTTGAGCCAGGAAAGGGTGAACTTCATTTCGTGGTTTCCAACGCCAGGATCTGCTGCAGGAAGGTCTCGGGGCCGGTGAAGCCGACCGCGAAGAACTGGCAGCCGATGAAGGCGCAATCCTTGAAGGGTAGGGCGCCGATGACCTTTTCACCGGCCGGGCGCAGAACGAGATTGGCGATGTCGCCGCCGTGGAAGCCGAAGTTGGTCGAGTCGAAGGTCACGCCTTCCAGCGCCAGCATCACCACCGGCCCGTGCAGGCGGCAGTTCTTGAAGGTGCGGCCGGCGACCATGTTGACGCCGCTCTGAAGCTGGGCGCGGAACAGGTCGATCAGCGAGATCTCCAGGTTCTCGAAGACCTTGGCCGAGCCGTCGATGGTCGGACGCGCGTTCATTAGCTGAGCCCCGAGGCGGGGTTCGGCGCGGCGAAGCCCGAGAAGCCGTAGTGGGCGAGCCACCGGCTGTCCGACGACCACATGTCGCGCAGGTCCGGCATGCCGTACTTCAGCATGCCCAGGCGATCGACGCCGACGCCGAAGGCGAAGCCCTGGTACTCGTCCGGATCGATGCCGCAGGCGCGCAGCACGTTCGGATGGACCATGCCGCAGCCCAGGATCTCCAGCCACGACGTGCCCTGGCCGATCTTGATCTCGCCGCCCGAGCGGTCGCACTGAACGTCCATCTCGGCCGAGGGCTCGGTGAACGGGAAGTGGTGCGGGCGGAACTGGGTGGTCACCGCGTCGGTCTCGAAGAACCGCGCCAGGAAGGTCTCCAGGGTCCACTTCAGGTGGCCCATGTGGATGCCCTTGTCGATGACCAGGCCCTCGACCTGGTGGAACACCGGCGTGTGGGTGGCGTCGTTGTCCACGCGATAGGTGCGGCCCGGCGCGATGATGCGGATCGGCGGCTTCTCGCTGACCATGGTGCGCACCTGCACGGGGCTGGTGTGCGTGCGCAGCAGCATGCGTTCGCCGTCTTCCTTGCGATTGAAGAAGAAGGTGTCGTGCATCTCGCGGGCCGGGTGCTTCTCGGGGAAGTTCAGGGCCGTGAAGTTGTGGAAGTCGTCCTCGATGTCCGGACCTTCGGCCACGGCGAAGCCCATCTCGGCGAAGATCGAGACGATCTCGTCCATGGTCTGCATGGTCGGGTGGACGGATCCCTTGCGGCGATAGGGGCCGGGCAGGGTGAGGTCGAGGGTCTCGCGGGCCAGGCGCGCGTCGAGTTCGGCCGCTTCCAGCGCGGCCTTCTTCTCGGTGATCGCCGACTGCACGCGGTCGCGCAGGGCGTTGATCGCCGCGCCGCGTTCCTTGCGCTCGTCGGGGCTCATCGCGCCCAGGGTCTTGAGCAGGCCCGAGATCGAGCCGGTCTTGCCCAAAGCGGCCACGCGGACCGCGTCTAGCGCTTGCAGGTCGGCCGCGCCGGCCACTTGGGCCAGGACGTCGGATTCGAGGGTGTTGAGATCGGTCATGACGGGGTTCCGTCTAGAGGATTTGCGGCCGGGGGGCGACCCCCTCAGTCGGCTTTGCCGACAGCTCCCCCAGAGGGGGAGCATCTTGGTGGCGCGGCGTGGATCCTCCCCCGTTGGGGGAGGTGGCCCGGAGGGCCGGAGGGGCCGCCGACAGGCGGACAGCAAAAAGCCCTCCGGCTCGCGCCGGAGGGCTTTTAAAGGATCGTTCGAGCGGTGAGGCTCGGAAGTTCCTTAGGCCAGGGCCGCGCGAACCTTGTCGGCGATGGCCTTGAACGCGACGGCGTCGTTGCCGGCGATGTCCGCCAGGACCTTACGGTCGATCACGATACCCGCCACGTCCAGGCCGTGGATGAATTGCGAGTAGGTGAAGCCTTCGGTGCGGGCGCCGGCGTTGATGCGCTGGATCCACAGCGAACGGAAGGCGCGCTTGCGCACCTTGCGGTCGCGGTAGGCGTATTGGCCGGCCTTGTCGACCGCGGCCTTGGCCGTACGGATGGTGTTCTTGCGGCGGCCGTAGAAGCCCTTCGCCTGTTCAAGAACCTTCTTGTGCTTGGCGTGGGCGGTGACGCCACGTTTAACGCGAGCCATGTGTCAGCGCTCCTCTTAAAGGCCGTAGGGCAGGTACGAACGGATGGTCTTGGCGTCAGCCTCGCTCATCACCTTCGTTCCGCGGTTTTGGCGGATGTACTTGCCGTTGTGGCCGATCAGGCGGTGGCGCTTGCCGGCGACGCCGGCCTTCAGCTTGCCCGTGGCGGTGATCTTGAAGCGCTTTTTGGCGCCCGACTTCGTCTTCAACTTAGGCATTTCGCGTCGGAGCGTTTAACGGCCCCGTCCTCTGGATAGCGAGACGAACCGCCATGGCATGCCAAATTGGCCAGGCGGTTCCGGAAAGGCGGGGTGAATACGGGAACCCCGGGTGAAAAGCAAGGCCTGGCGGACTCTTATGCCCAACTGCCGCTCCCGGTCAGGGCGCGGCCTTGGCGCGGCGGCCCACCGTCACCGCCAGGGCGACGGCCGGCACGGTCAGCAGCGCCCCGAACCAGTAGGGACCGGCCATGGTCAGGCCAAACAGCGGACCGGCGATCATCGGACCGCTCATCCGCGCCAGGGAGCCGCCGGCCATGTTGAGGCCCAGCATGGCGCCCTGCTGGTCGGGCGGCGTCGCGCGCGAGATCAGGGCGGCGATGCACGGGAACACCAGCGACTGGCCAAAGGCTGTCAGGCCCACGAACAGCGGCACGAAATGGCCGCTGGGCACGAACGGGGTGATCGCCATCGACAGGCAGATGATGGCCAGGCCCGTGGTCAGCACCTTGGGCTCGCCGTAGCGGCGGGCCAGGCGTCCGGTCAGCACGCCCTGGCCCAGCGAGGCCACCACGCCGATGACGGCGAAGCACAGCCCCACCTGCTGCGGGCCCCAGCCGAAGCGGGCCGAGGTCCACAGGCCGAAGATCGCCTCCATGCCCGAGAAGGCGGCGGTGGAGACGAAGGTGACCATCAGCACCCGCGACAGCACTGGATGGGCGAAGGCGGCCTTCAGGGCCTCGCGCCGGGGCGGCGGGGGCGGGGCGTCCTTGCGGGGCGCGCGGCTCTCGACCACGAACAGGAAGACGCCCAGCGAGGCCGCCGCCGCCAGGCCCGCGGCCACGAACAGCGGGATCTGGAAGCCCAGGCGTCCGGCGTCCGGGTGGGCCAGCAGGCCGCCCAGCGCCGGGCCGACCACGAAGCCGGCCCCGAAGGCGCTGCCCAGCAGGCCCATGCGCCCGGCCCGCTTCTCGGGCGGGGTGACGTCGGCCATGTAGCCCTGGATGGTCGAGATGTTGCCGCTGGCCGCGCCGCTGAAGAAGCGGATGACGAAGGCCACCGCGATGGTCGGGGCGAAGGCCAGGGCCACGTAGGACAGGGTGTTGGCCAGGATGGTGACGATCAGCACCGGCCGCCGGCCGATGCGGTCGGACAGGCGTCCCCAGAACGGCTCGGCCAGGAACTGGCCCAGCGAATAGGCCGAGAACAGCGCCGTCACCTGCCACGGGCTGGCGTTCAGCGCCTTGGCGTAGAAGGGCAGCAGCGGGATCACCAGCCCAAAGCCCACCAGGTTGATGAACACCACCAGCAGCAGGACGTAGAGGGCGCGGGAGCTGTGAACGGGCGCCGGCGCAGTTGCCGGAGCGGAGAGCGTGGACATGACGGGAACCTTCGAGGCGGCTCCTCTACGCCCGATGCCTTGGAAAAGCGACTGAAATGTCAGTTTCCGGATGCGGACGATTCGTGGGGAGCCGCCACTAAGAGGCGGGCGTCTGGTCCGCCCGCGTCACCAGGATGGACTTGGCCTCGAACCGGGCGTCGCCGAAGGTCGCGGCGAACGGCACGTCGGCGGCGTCGCGGCCAAAGCCGATGGGGACCAGGCCTCCCAGCGGCGCGCGGCGGGTGGCGTCGAAGGTTCGCCAGACCCCGTCCAGATAGACCTGGAACACCGCGTGGAAGTCGGCCGGCTGAAGGTCCAGCGCGTAGCAGGCGGCGAAGCGGGCCGGCATGTCGAGCGCCCGGCACAGGGCGATGCCGATGTGGGCGAAGTCGCGGCAGACGCCCTTGCGGTCGACCAGGGTGTCGATGGCCGAGGTGGTGTCGCTGCTGGTCCCGGCCTCGTAGGTGATGGTCGCGGCGATCCAGTCGGCGATCGCCTGGACCTGGCCCAGGCCCTGGGGGCGGGCGCCGAAGGTCTGGCGGGCGAAGGCGGTCAGGCGGTCGGACGGGCAGTAGCGGCTGGGGTTCAGATAGGGCAGCACCGTCGCGGGCAGGTCGTTGACCACGTCGCCGCCGATGAAGCCGCGCTGATCGACCAGCGCCCGTCGTTCGACCTGGGCGATGTAGCCGATGTCCAGCGGCCCGGGCTGGGCGAGAAAGCGGATGAAGCGGTTGCCGGCGAAGGCGTCGACGAAGAAGTCGGCGCTCACGCCCGGCGGCAGCAGGATGGTCTCGTCGAGCACCCTCTGGTCGGCGCCGTCGGCGGCCTGGATCGCCAGGATGAAGCTGGTGGGGGTCCGCACCTCGTAGCGCAGGCGGCAGTCGATCGAGAGACGCATCGCGCGGAATTCCAGGCTGGAGCGGAAGGTGGCGTCGCTAAACGCCCGACGTCGTCATTCGGACCCGCGTCGCCGCGCGCGCGTCTTCGGCGTCGGCCAGATCGCTCCAGGTGCGGGCGGCGTGTTCGTGCTTGGCCTGGACGTGGGGCAGGCCGCACTTGCCGGCCGCTTCGAGAGCGGCGGCGGCCAGCGCGCGGTACTCCGGCGCACGAAGGGGATGTCTCAAGGGGGAAGCTCCTCGCCGGCGGCGAAGTCCGAGGCGGGCTCCACGCTCCATCATATGGGGCGGAACGTCGCCGAAAGCGAGCGGGCGTGGCGGATGGGCCGAAGACGGTGCGATGGTGTGATGTCCTTTTCTGTCCGCTCTTCGTCCGCCAGCTTCCTTATTCGCCTTGAAGGGCGTGGGTAGCTTGCGGCATCGTCATCGCCACGGAGTTACGCAAATGTCCGCCGCCACCGCCCTGATCGTCGTCGACGCCCAGGACTCCTTTCGCCAGCGCGCCTCGTGGGATCCGGCCGTGGCCGGGGTCTATCTCGAGCGCCAGCAGGCCTTGATCGACGGTGCCAAGGCCAGGGGCCTGCCGGTCGTGCAGATCCTGCACGTCGAGGAAGAAGGGCTGTTCAGCCTGGCCTCGGGCCATGTGCGCACGGTCGAGGGACTGTCGTTCGACCCCGACGTCACCTTCCACAAGCCCGCCCACAGCGCCCTGGCCGGCACCGGCCTGCTGGTCTGGCTGATCCGCAACCGCATCGGCAAGGTGATCGTCAGCGGCATCCGCACCGAGCAGTGCTGCGAGACCACCACCCGCCACGCCTCGGACCTGGGCTTCGCCGTCGACTACGTCACCGAGGCCACCCTGACCTTCGACATGACCGACCGCCACGGGCGGGTCTTCACCGTCGACGACATCAAGACTCGCACCGAGCTCGTTTTGCACGAGCGCTTCGCCCGCATCGCCACCGTGGAAGAGGCCCTCGAAGCCGCATGAGCCAGCCGCCCGCCGTCATCCCCGTCTTCGTCGTCCTGCCGCCGCGCACCCTGCTGCTCGACGTGGCCGGACCGCTGGAAGTGCTGCGGCGGGCGACGTTCGAGCCCGGCGCGCCGGGCTTCGCCGTGACCTATGTCGCCGCCCGGCCGAGCGTGGAAAGCTCCATCGGCCTGACTCTGGCCGGGATCCAGCCCTTGCCCGACGCCCTGCCGGACGGGGCGCTGGTCATCGTCTCGGGCAATGTCGATCAGGTGCTGGGCGGTGACGGGGCTTCGGTCGCGGACGGCGAGGACGAGGCGGCCATCGTCGCCTGGTTGGCCCACGCGGTGCGACCGGGGGTGACCCTGGCCTGCATCTGCTCGGGCAGCCTGCTGGCGGCGCGGGCGGGGCTGCTGGCCGGCAGGGCCTGCACCACCCACCACGCCTGCACCGAGGAGCTGGCCCGCCTGGCGCCCAGCGCCCGGGTGCTCGAGGACCGCCTGTTCGTCGAGGACGGCGAGCGGCTGACCAGCGCCGGCGTCACCTCGGGTGTCGACTTGATGCTGCATCTGGTCGCCCGGCTGCGCGGCCCGGCCCAGGCCGTGTCGATCGCCCGCCAGATGGTGGTCTATCTGCGCCGGGGACCGTCCGACCCGCAGCTGTCGCCGTGGCTGGAGGGGCGAAACCACGTCCATCCGGCCATCCACCGGGTGCAGGACGCCATCGCCGCCGACCCGGCCCGCGACTGGAGCCTGGAGATCCTGGCCGACCTCGCCGCCGCCAGCCCGCGCCACCTGTCGCGGCTGTTCAACGCCCATGCCGGCATGAACCTGACCGACTACGTCAACCGCCTGCGCCTGGCGCTGGCCAGCGAGATGCTGTCGGCGACGCGGCTCGACATGGAAAGCGTCGCCGAGCGGGCCGGCTTCGCCTCGACCCGCCAGCTGCGCCGCGTCTGGGCCCGCCATCACCCCACGCCGCCCAGGGCGGCGCGGGGCGCGACGAAGGGCTTGGCCTAGCGCGCGGCCGCCGTCTGGGCCGGGGCGGCCGGATCGGGCGGATTGTACTTTTCGAGGAACTGCACGGTGGCGGTCAGCATCTGCTGCCGGCTGGCGCCGCGTGACAGCCAGTGGTCCTCGCTGGCCAGGGTGACCAGTTCGGTCGGCTTGCCGGCCCTGGCCATGGCGTCGGCCATGATCTTGCTCTGCACATAGGGAACGACCGTGTCGTCCTTGCCGTGGATCAGCAGGATCGGGATGTCGATCTTGTCGGTCAGCTTGGCCGGCGAGATCGCCGCCAGGTCGGGATCGCGGATGCCGTCGGCGCCCATGAAGCGCAGCCAGTAGCGCAGGGTCGAGTTGTTGCGCGACAGGTGGCGTTCCTGGTCGTCCTGCAGCATGCGCTTGAGGTCGGCCGGGCCGGCCACCGACACGGCGCAGCGATAGACGCCGCGATCGAGCGCCGCGCCGGCCAGGGCCGCGTAGCCGCCGTAGCTGGCGCCGACGATGCAGACGCGCTTGGGATCGGCGATCCCCTGCTTCTCCAGCCAGCGGACGCCGTCCGACAGGTCGGTCTGCATCTTGCGGCCCCACTCGCCGAAGCCGGCCTTGATGAAGTCCCAGCCGAAGCCTTCCGAGCCGCGGAAGTTGGGCTGCAGCACGGCGTAGCCGCGCGAGGCCAGGCCCTGGGCCCACCAGTCGAAGCCCGGCGTGTCGCGGCCTTCGGGACCGCCGTGGGGCAGCACCACCAGCGGCAGGTTCTTCGGGTCCCGGCCCTTGGGCAGGGTGAGGTAGCCGGTGATCTCCAGGCCGTCGGCGGCCTTGTACTTCACCGGGCGGACCTCGGCGATGTCGGCGGCGGCCAGATCCTTGTACTCGTCGCCGATCCAGGAGGCGGTCTTGGCCGTCATGTCGACCAGGGCGTAGGCCGGGCCGTCGGTCGGCGAGTCGACGCGGACGACCACCTTGCTGCGATCGGCCGACCACGAGGCCAGCGACACCCGCGAGCCGGCGAAGCCCTTCTCGACGGCGTTCCAGCGCGACTGATCCTTGGGATCGAAGAAGACGTAGCGGGTCTTGTCGCCGACCAGCGACACGCCGCCGATGAGGGCGTCGTTGCCGGGATCGCGCAGCAGGCCGTCGAACGGGATCTCCATCGGCACGTCGACCTGCGAGCCGTCGGCGGCGTATTCGCGATAGACGGTCTCGTTCTTGTCGTTCACGCGGGCCACCAGCACCGACTTGCCGTCGCGGCCCAGGCCCGAGACGCCGTAGGAGCCCATCGGGCTGACCGCGCGGTCGACGATGGCCCAGCCCTTCGGACCCTTGATGCGCAGCACCCAGGTTCCCTTGCTTTCGTCGTACTGCGACTGGGCCAGGGGGACGCCGTCGCCGCCGACCAGCCAGTCGTCGGTGTCCTCCGAGCGCGCCTCGATCATGCGGGTGCGGCCGGTCTTCACATTGACCGCGAACAGGGTGTTGCGGCCGAAGTTGTCGACGAAGTGGATGCCCTGCACGAAGGCCGTCGGCGCGCCGTCGATCGAGCGCAGCGAGGCGGCGCTGAGCACGACGTTCATCGAATCCGGCTGGTTGTCGAGCAGCAGGCGCGCCTTGTCGGTGTCCAGGTCGTACAGCGAGGTCATCCAGTACTCGCGCTTGGGCCCTTCCAGCCCGACCACGCTGGCGGTCGACGAGACGGTGACCAGAAGGTGCGAGGCGTCGGCCCACTGCACCCAGCGCAGCTTGTTGTTGCCCATCCGCAGGGCCTTGATCAGCTTGTTGTCGGCCGCGTTGTGGATGGTCAGCACGCGCTGCTCGCCGTCGGTCAGCGACACCGCCAGGCGCGTGCCGTCCGGCGAGATCTCGACATCCTCGATCGTCGGCAGCTTGCCGTAGGTCGACAGCGGCGCGGCCTTGGCCTGGACGCCCGACAGCAGGGCGGTCGCGCAGATGGCGATCGCAAAATCCTTGATACGCACGAAACTACAGCCCCCAGAAGAGTCCCCGGGGCGAGTATAAGCTCTACCTTGCCGGGAGGTCGAGCGGGGCGCGTGAAATCAGCGTCGAGAGCGGATCCAGCCAGTGAGCGACAGGCGCGGGCTCGCCGCGTGCGGCGTGACGTAGGTCACGGCGTGCTTCTGCGGCACCCGGAAGATGTTGAGGGCGTTGAAGCTGGGCTTGTAGCCCTCGGCCACGTGGCCGTCGCCATCGAGGAACAGCAGAAGCCCGCCCCAGTCGGCCCGCCAGTTCGGCGTCAGGTTGAGGACGTAGGCGTAGAGCCGGTGCTTGCCGTCGGCGTGGTCGTCGTGCTCGGTCAGGAAGTGGCCGGGGCGATAGCGGGTGGCCTGGCTGTCGCAATAGACGGGGCGGTCGTCGCCGGTCAGCTCGCGCACGAAGTCCAGAAAGGCCTCGCCGTTCAGCAGGTCGTAGGCGGCCTCGACCAGCCGGCCTTCGCGACGGCCGGCCTCGACCTCGTCGCTGACCCGGAAATTGTCGAACCGGAAGCCGAAGCCGTTGCGGGTTTCCTCGGCCACCTGGCGATCCAGCGCCAGGTCGTCGGCGGGCGACAGGGCGCCGGGGCCGTCCAGCGGCAGGTTCCACAGCTTCTTACCGACTCCGACCACGCCGCTCCACGGCGTGTCGAGGGTCAAGGCCGCGTGCAGGCGGGCGGCCGAGTCGGCGGTCAGGATCCCCGGCACGTGCAGCCGGCCGTTGCGGGCGAAGGCGTCGCGCCAGGCCCCGGGCGTCAGGCCGGGGTCCAGGGACAGGGGAGCTTGCTGGGCGGGCTGGGACATGGACGATACCGGAAACGAAAAACGCCCCGGTGGTGACCGGGGCGTTTTCGAAGATAGAGCCGAAGCTTAGCGGGGCGCCAGGATCATGATCATCTGACGGCCTTCCATGCGGGGCTCGTACTCGACCTTGGCGATCTCCTCGAAGTCGGCCTTGACCTTGAGGAGCAGCTTCATGCCGAGTTCCGGGTGAGCCATTTCACGACCGCGGAAGCGCAGGGTGACCTTGACCTTGTCGCCTTCCTCGAAGAAGCGGTGCATGGCCTTGGCCTTCACCTCGTAATCGTGGATGTCGATGTTCGGGCGGAGTTTGATCTCCTTGAGCTCGACCACCTTCTGACGCTTGCGGGCCTCGTTCTTCTTCTTCTGCTCCTGGAACTTGAACTTGCCATAGTCCAGGATCTTGCAGACCGGCGGGTTCGCGTTCGGAACGATTTCGACCAGGTCCAGGCCAGCCTCTTCGGCCGCTTCCATGGCGGAGGCGGTCGGCATCTCGCCCTGCTTCTCGCCGTTCTGGTCGATCAGCAGAACTCGGGGGACGCGGATTTCATCGTTGATACGCGGTCCATCCTTGACGGGCGGCGCTTGCATGGGACGGCGAATAGGGGCGGCTCCGGAATTGTTGTAGAGGATTTCGCGCGGCGCCCATGGGGCGTCGCGTTCAGATGATATATGACGCCAGACACGGGCGCTATCAAGCGCTCGCCGCGACAAGACCGTTCCTCGACCGCGGATAAGTGGCGAAAGGGACGGCGGGACGGGAACGCGATCGGGACGGGACGCCCTTTTCCCTTCCTCCAGACGCGACTCGACCCTGCCTTGACCGCCGCCGCTCCCGACATGCCCGCCACACGCCATACGCTGATCGAAGACGTCCACGCTCTGCTGATCGGCACGAGCTTCATTTCCGTGGGCCTGATCCTGTTGAAGGCCGCCGGCCTGGTGACCGGCGGCATCGCCGGGATCGCCCTGATCGTCTCCTACCTGACCGACTGGCCGGTCGGGATCGTGTTCTTCGTGCTGAACCTGCCGTTCTACATCTTCGCCCAGCGGGCGCTGGGCTGGGTGTTCACGGCCAAGACCCTGGCCACCAACGTGCTGCTGGCGGCGCTGAGCCTGGCCCTGCCGCACTGGCTGAAGCTTGTGGGCGTCAATCCGGTGTTCGCGGCGGTGTTCGGCGGCACCATCATCGGCATGGGCATACTGGCGCTGGCCCGCCACCGCTCGTCGGTCGGCGGCGTCGGGGTGCTGGGCCTGTGGCTGCAGGAAAAGCACGGGATCAGCGCCGGCAAGGTGCAGATGGCCACCGATGTGCTGGTGGTCGGCGCGGCCTTCATGGTGGTCAGCTTCGACAAGCTGCTGCTGTCGATCCTGTCGGCCGTGGCGCTGAGCATCGTGATCATCGCCAACCACAGGCCGGGGCGCTACGCCGGCTACTGACGCCACTACTACTGACTACGATGTCGACAGGCCCTCTGTTCGAGAGCGGCCGGAACTGGCATATGACGCACCGTAAAGCTCAGGTTAGCGCTAACATAACAATGGGTTCCCAATGACACGTCCCGTCCTGGCGACCGCCCGCGCCCGCGTCGAACTGCTGCCGCAGGTGGGCGGTTCGATCGGCCGCTTCGTGTTCGACGGCCGCGACGTGCTGCGCCCGACGCCGGAGGGCGCGACCGACGCGCTCGACGTCGGCTGCTTCCCGCTGGTCCCGTTCTGCAACCGCATCCCCCATGGCCGCTTCTCGTTCGAGGGGCGCGAGGTGATCCTGGCCCCGAACCTGGCCGGCCATCCCCACCCGCTGCACGGCCAGGGCTGGCGCGCGGCCTGGACGGTCACCGGCCTGTCCGACACCCGCGCCGTCCTGACCTATGACCACGCCCCGTCCGACTGGCCCTGGGCCTATCGCGCCGAGCAGATCCTGGTGCTGTCCGACGAGGGCCTGCGCATCGAACTGTCGGTGACCAACACCGGAACTGAGGTCATGCCGGCGGGCCTGGGCCTGCACCCCTATTTCGCGGCCCGCCCGGGCGAGAGCCTGCAGGCTGGCGTCGACGGCGTCTGGATGGTCGACGCCGACGTCCTGCCCACCACCCACCACGACGGCGTCTGGAGGCGCGACTGGAACGCCGGCGCGCCGACCGCCACCGACAGCCTGATCGACAACTGCTGGACCGGTTTTTCCGGCAAGGCCGTGCTCTCGGCCCCGGGCGGCGCCTCGACGATCATCGAGGCCTCCGAAAACTGCCGCTGGGTGCACGTCTATTCGCCGCCGGGCGCCGACTTCGTCTGCGTCGAGCCCACCGCCAGCCGCCCGGATCCCTTCGGTGAAGGCGAAACCGGGATCGTCGCCCTGGCCCCGGGCGAGACGACGTCGGTCTGGATGACCCTCAAAGTCGCATGATCGCCGACCTGCTGGATTTGCGTCAGATCAAGGCGCGCTGGGCCGACGCTGGCTTGAATGGCGCGATGAGCGCCCCTTCGCCCGCCCGTCCGCTGGTGGTCGTCGTCGAAGCCGACGCGGCCCTGCGCGAGGCCCTGGCCTTCGCCCTGGAGACCGAGGGCTACTGGATCCGCGCCTTCGCCGGGGTGGACGAGGCGTCGCTGTCGGAGATGATCGCCGCCGACTGCTTGGTGCTGGACGTCGATTTCCTGGCCCTGGCGGCCCTGCGCGGCAAGGGCGTGCGCACCCCCGCCGTGCTGCTGGCCGACGGCCCGGTCGACCTCTCGGCCGCCGACGCCCTGTGGGCCGGCGTCGCCCACAAGCCCCTGATCACCGACGCGCTGAGCCTGCAGGTGAAAAAGGCGGTCGGGGCTTAGAAGGTCACCGCCTCCCAAATTATCCCGTCATTCCCGCCCCCTCTCCTCCCGTCATTCCCGCCCTTGTGGCGGGAACCCCTCTGTCAGCCACAAGGGCGGGAGGGGCGGCGTGCTCAGCACGCCGCTAGCGCTTCACATGCGAGCGGAACCAGGGTTTCCCGCCACAAGGGCGGGAATGACGGGAGTTGGGGGAGGGGTGTGAGCTCGCTCCCTCACCCCCGAAAAGCCGGCCGGATCACCTGGATGAAATTCCTCAGCGCCGGGCTCGGCGTCTTCGTGGCCGCCAGGCTGAGGCGCGCCACGGGGGTCTGGCCGGCGATGTCGCGGTAGGCCACGCCCTCGACGGCCAGCTGGCGCATCGAGACGGGCACGATCGAGACGCCCAGTTCGGCCGCGACCAGCACGATCACCGAGGCCATCTGCGGCGCCGGCTGGCCCATCACCGGCTCGACGCCGGCGGCGCGGAAGGCCTCCACCGCCGCGTCGTGCACCGTGGGGCCCAGGTGGCGCGGCGTCATGATCAGCGGCTCGCCCCTCAGCAGCGACAGGTCCACCGGATCGGAGGCGGCGGCCGGATGGCCCGCCGGCAGCACGGCGATCATCGGCTCGTCGACCAGGTCGTGCACGGAAAGGCCCTCGAGGCTCACCGAGCCCGGCCGCAGGAAGGCCGCGTCCAGCGCCCCCTCGGCCAGGTGGTCGGAAAGGTGGGTGCTGTTGCTCTCGGTCAGCGACAGCTCGACCTCCGGATAGAGCCGGCGATAGGCCCGCACGGCTGTGGAGACGACGGGATGCAGACTGGCCGAGCCGGTGAAGCCCAGCCGCAGCGAGCCGGTCTCGCCCCGCGCCGCCCGCCGGGCCAGCACGGCCGCCGCGCCGGCCTGGTCGGGCAGGGTGCGCACGGCGGCGTGGAAGGCCTTGCCGGCCTCGGTCAGCTCGGCCCCGCTGGGGATGCGGCGGAAGAGCTGCACGCCAAGCTCCGCCTCCAGGTCCTTGATCTGCTGGCTCAGCGGCGGCTGGCCGATGCCGACCTTGGCGGCGGCGCGGGTGAAGTTGCGCTCCTCGGCCACGGCCAGGAAGTAGCGGATGTGGCGCAGCTCCATGCCATCTCCAAAAGCGATCAAGAAAGCCTTCGCCATATATTGGACTATGGGGCGGCCGACTTCTAGATCGACGCCATGACCGCCATCGACCCCGCGACCGATCTTTCGCCGCCGCGCATCGCCGCCGGCACCGCGCGGTTTAGGCGCATGTCGCTGGCCCTGTTCCTGGGCGGTTTCTCGACCTTCAGCCTGCTCTACTGCGTGCAGCCCCTGCTACCGACCTTCGCCCGCGATTTCGGCCTGACCCCGGCCCAGAGCTCGCTGGCCCTGTCGCTGACCACCGGGGCGCTGGCGGTGGCGATCCTGCTGGCCGGAGCGGCCTCGCAGAGCCTGGGGCGCAAGGGGCTGATGTTCGCCTCGATGAGTCTGGCGGCCCTGCTGAACCTCGCCGCCGCCTTCGCGCCGAGCTGGCCGATGCTGCTGCTGGCGCGGGCGGCCGAGGGCTTCCTGCTGGGCGGGGTGCCGGCCGTGGCCATGGCCTATGTCGGCGAGGAGATGGAGCCGCGCGACCTGGGCGCGGCCATGGGCCTCTATGTGGCCGGCACGGCCTTCGGCGGCATGGCCGGCCGGGTCGGCATGGGCCTGCTGGTCGAGGTCGGTTCGTGGCGCTCGGCCATGGCGACGATCGGGGCGCTGGACTTGCTGGCCGCCGCCGCCTTCTTCCTGCTGCTGCCGCGCTCGCGCCACTTCCAGCCGACCCCGGCCCGCGACCGCGCCGCCCAGGCCGCCGCCTGGGGCCAGGCCCTGGCCGACCGGCGGCTGCTGGCCCTGTTCGCGGTGGGCTTCTGCCTGACCGGCGTGTTCGTGACGATCTTCAACTACGCCGGCTTCCGGCTGGAGGACCCGCCCTATGGCCTCAGCCAGGGCCAGACCAGCCTGATCTTCCTGGTCTACGCCTTTGGGGTGGTCGCCTCGTCGACGGCCGGCAAGCTGGCCGATCGCTGGGGGCGGCGCACCCTCCTGGGCGCGGGCCTGGCCGTCATGCTGGCGGGCGTGGCCCTGACCCTGCCGGCCGGCTTGCCGTGGATCGTGGCGGGCGTGGCCTTGGTCACCATCGGCTTCTTCATCGCCCACGCGGTGGCCAGCGGCTGGGTCGGCGCGCTGGCCGGCAAGGCCAAAGGCCAGGCGGCGGCGTTGTACCTGCTGTTCTACTATGTCGGCTCCAGCCTGGCCGGCTCGGCCGGCGGCGGCTTCTGGCGCGTGGGCGGCTGGCCGGCGGTGGCGGCCTTCACCGTCGTGCTGGCCGTGATCGCCGGCGTCCTGGCCCTGCGTTTGAAGGAGACCCGCCATGGCTGATCTCGCCCCGCTCGTTCTCCTGCCCGGCCTGCTGTGCGACGCCCGTCTGTGGCGCGAGCAGGCGCTGGCCCTGCACGACGTCGCCGATATCCAGATCGCCGACCTGACCCTCGACGACAGCGTTTCGGCCATGGCCGCTCGCGTGCTGGCCGCCGCGCCCGAGCGCTTCGCCCTCGGCGGCCTCTCCATGGGCGGCTATGTCGCCTTCGAGATCCTGCGCCAGGCGCCGGAGCGGGTGACGCGCCTCGCATTGTTCTCGACCAGCGCCGCGCCCGACAGCCCCCAGCGCGCCGAGCAGCGCCGCCGGGCCATGGCGGCCCTGTCGGTCGGGCGGTTCCTGGGCGTCACCCAGCAGATGATGCCGCAACTGCTGCCCCCGTCGCGGCTGAACGATCCCCTGGCCGGCGAGGTCAAGGCCATGGCCGGCCGGGTCGGCGGCGAGGCCTTCCTGCGCCAGCAGCAGGCGATCCTGGGCCGGCCGGACTCGCGTCCCGGTCTTGCCGACATCCGCGTGCCGACCCTGGTGGCGGTGGGCGATCTCGACCGCCTGACGCCCCCGGCCGAGGCCCAGGTGATCCACGAGGGCGTCGCCGGCTCGACCCTGCACGTCTTCGCCGACTGCGGCCACCTGCCGGCCATGGAGCGGCCGGACGAGACCACGGGCCTGCTACGCGCCTGGCTGACGGAGGCCTGAGGATGATCGCCATCGACCGCCTGGACCACTTCGTGCTGGTCGTCGCCTCGATCGAGGCCAGCGCCGCCTTCTACGAGCGGGTGCTGGGCGCCGAACGGGTGGTGACGCCCGGCAAGCCGACGGCCGTGCGCTTCGGCCGCTGGAAGATCAACCTGCACACCGCCGACGCCCCCTTCACGCCCAAGGCGGCGGCTCCTGTGGCCGGCGCGGCGGACTTCTGCCTGATCACCGAGCAGCCGATCGAGGCGGTGATCGCCCACTTGGAAGCGTGCGCCGCGCCGTTGGAACTGGGACCCGTCGAACGCAACGGCGCGCTGGGGCCGATGGCCTCGGTCTATTTCCGCGATCCGGACGGCAATCTGGTCGAGGTCAGCCGCTATCACGACGAGGCCGCCCGCTAGGCGTTCAGGTATCTGGATTACGCTTGTAGATTTAAGGGTCGCTTCGTAAGCTCCTCCGAAACGGGAGGAGGCGTGATGCGACAGTCTTGGTTGATCGGCCTGGCGGCGGCCTTGGCGCTGGGCGCGGCGCCGGCGGCGCGGGCCTGCTCCCCGGCCTACGGCTATGTCCGGCCCAGCAATTTCGAGCTCGTGCAGGTCGCCGAGGCCATCGTCGTCGCCACGCCGGTGTCCGCGCCGCCGTTGGCGCCGGAGGCCTCGCCCTGGGACGCGCCGATGCGTCTGCGGGTGAGCGAGACCCTGAAGGGCGATCTGGCGGGCGAGATCGAGGTGCGGGGGCTGCTGATGGGACGCACCGTGCGCAGCGACCCCGACGACGTCACCTTCTCCCATCCCGAAGGCCACAACGGTCCCTGCAACCGCATGACCCTGGCCAAGGGCGGCAGCTACCTGCTGCTGCTCGGGCATCGGGGCGAGAGCCTTGGCGTGCTGCCCTTTGCGTTCTCGCGTGTGAACGAGGACTATGCGGGACCGGACAGTCCGTGGTCGCGGATGGTGCGGACCTATCTCGACATCCAGCGCGATCCCGACCCTATGGCCCGGCTCGCACGGCTGGAGGCGCTGAAGGCGCAGCTCGACGCCAAGCCGGGCAAGACGCCCTACGAGACGGCGCTGGCCCGCGACATCGGCGGCCACCTGGGATCGATCTCGCCGTGGAAACCGACGCCGTTCCTGCTGGCCGCCTATGACGACCTCAAGGCCGGCCGACCGCCGCGTTACGCGCCGCGCGATGCGGCCTTCGACGCCGAGCAGTCTGAAGCAGCGGCTTTCACCGACCTGATCATGGCCGAGCTGACCGGCGGCCGGCCGCCGGTCAAGCCTGCGCGCGACCCGCGTGAAACCGCCATACTGGAAGCGCTGATCGAGGAGGGGCACGCCGACGCCGCGCCGGTCTTCGAACCGTTTCTGCGCGACGACGCCTCGCTCGCCGACCTCGACATCGGCCTGCGCTTCCTGGCCGTCAACGGCCAGTACAGACGGGCCTACGACCTGATCGAGGCGCGCGTTCCCGCCCGGCTGGCGGCGGCCGCCTCGGCCGACGAGGCCAAGGCCCTGCTGGCCATGGTGGCGCGGGTGCAGGAGGACCCCTACGGTTCCGAGCCGCCACGCTGGCGTTCGGAGCCGTCGGTCGCCTCCCGCTGGCCGCGCTTCTCCCTGGCGCTGGCGAACGAGGCCAAGGCCCGGTTCGACGTCGAAGCCGATTTCGCCCAAGGACCCAAGGCCTTGCTGACCGCCGACTATCGCGCCGATCCGGCCCTGACCCTGATGCTGTCGGGCCACTACAACGAGATCACCGATTGGGCCAACGCCGAGCTGATCCGGCCCGAGGTGCTAGCCTCGCCGGCCGTCGGCGGGCCTGGCGATCCCCTGACGCTGCCGCTGGACGTGGCCCTGCGCTGGTACGGCGTCGGTCGAGACGAGGCGGATGAAGCGGCGGCGACGCGGGTGTTCTGCGCCGGTCCAGGCCCGCGCGCGGCGATGATCCGGGCCTGGGGGCGGTCTGGCGGCTCCTTCAGCATCGGCCTGGCCAAGCAGATGGCGGTCTCGCCCGCGCTCGACGCCGGCGATCGGACCCTGCTGGCGCAAGCCGCCGAGGCGTGGAAGCGCCGCGAGGCCAAGGAGGCGATCGGCGACCTGCCCGACGATCCGGTGCTGAGCAAGTTGCTCGCGGGCGAGGCGCCGAGCCTCAAGGCGATCAAGCCGCTGAAGCCGATCCGCTGCCCGGCGGCCTAGGGCGTATCGACATTCAGCCGTTCGCGACCTTCAAATCCGTGTCTCCCCGCGAAGGCGGGGATCCAAGCTGGATTTCAGGATGAGGCGCGGCCGTGGATCGATTCCGACCTCGGCTTGGATCCCCGCCTTCGCGGGGATGCTCGGTGAAAAATGAGCTCAGGCCGGTAAATGTCGATCCGCCCTAGGTCGACATCAGCCCCGCACCGACAGCGTCATCCGCACCAGGGCGGCCAGGTTGTCGGCGTGCATCTTGCTCATCAGCTTGGCGCGGTAGATCTCGACAGTGCGCGGGCTGATGCCCAGGTCGCGGGCGATGATCTTGTTGGGCTGGCCGGCCACGACGCCGTCGAGCACCTGGCGCTCGCGCTCCGACAGGGTTTCGATCCGGGCCAGCACCTGGGCCTGGTCGTCGCTGACCGTCGGCTGGGCCGGGGCGGCGCTGGCCAGGGCGCGGTCCAGGGCCGCCAGGATGCGAGCCTCCGAGAACGGCTTTTCGATGAAGTCGACCACGCCGTCGCGCATGGCCTCGACGGCCATCGGGATGTCGCCGTGGCCGGTGATCATCACCACCGGCAGGGCCGAGGCTTCGGTCCTCAGGCGCTTGACCAGTTCCTGGCCCGACATGCCGGGCATGCGCACGTCGGTGATCACGCAGCCGGGCTCGGCCTGGGGCAGGGCGGCCAGGAAGGCCTGGGCGTCGGGATAGGTGCGCACCCGGAAATCGGCCGTCTCCAGCAGGAAGGCCAGGGAGTCGCGGGCGTCGGCGTCGTCGTCGACCACGTGCACAACGGCGTCGCTCATCGGGTGGTCTCCTGGTCGGTCTTGTCGGCTTGGTGCGGTGCAGGCGGCAGGGTGAAGCGGAACACCGTGCCGCCGCCTGGATTGGCGTCGGCCCAGATGCGGCCGCCGTGGGCCTCGATGATCGAGCGCGAGATCGACAGCCCCACCCCCATGCCTTCGGCCTTGGTGGTCATGAACGGCTCGAACAGCCGCGCGCGGAACGCGTCGTCGACGCCCGAGCCGGTGTCGGCCACGGCCACCTCGACGACCCCGTCGTCCTGCCGGCGGCTGGTCACCGAAAGGCGGCGGACCGGCCGGCCGTCCATGGCCTCGACGGCGTTGCGGATCAGGTTGACCAGCACCTGCTGGATCTGCACCCGGTCGGCGAAGACGGCGTCGCAGGCCGGGTCCAGGGCGATGCTGACCTCGGCCTGGCCCTCGCGCACGCCGATCAGGGCCAGGGCCCGGGCGTCGTCGACCAGTTCCGACAGGCTCTCGACGTCGCGCTCGGTGGCCCCGCGGCGGACGAACTCGCGCATACGGTGGATGACGTCGCCGGCCCGCAGCGCCTGGTCCGAGGCGCGGTCGATGGCGTCGCGCACCTTGGCCTGGTCCTCGGGGCGGCCGCGATCCATCAGCCGGCGCGAGCCGGTCAGCAGGTTGGCGATGGCCGACAGCGGCTGGTTCAGTTCGTGGGCCAGTGTGGTGGCCATCTCGCCCATGGCCGTCAGCCGCGAGACGTGGACCAGTTCGCCCTGCAACTCCTGCAGCCGGCTTTCGGTGGCGTGGCGCTCGGTCAGGTCGCGGATGAAGCCGGTATAGGCGCGGGTGGGGCCCTTGGTCTCGCCGACCGCCAGCTCCATCGGAAAGGTCGTGCCGTCGCGGCGCAGGCCGGTGACGATGCGGCCGATGCCGATCACTCGCTTGTCGCCGGTGCGCTCATAGCGCTCGAGATAGGCGTCGTGGGCGGTCTGGTGCGGCTCGGGCATCAGCATGCTGACGTTCCTGCCGATCACCTCCGGGGCGTTCCAGCCGAACAGTCGCTCGGCCGCCGGGCTGAACGAGGTCATGATCCCGCGCGGATCGATCACCACCACGGCGTCGGGCACGGTGTCGAGCACCGAGCGCAGGTGGTCGGTGATGTCGGCCATCCGCCGGCGGGCGGCGTGGAACCAGCCGCCGCCGATCGACATGCCCACGCCGATCATCAGGAACACCAGGCTGGAGACCGCCGTGGCCTGGTCGGGCTGGGGCGAGAAGGTCAGGAACCAGACCATGGCCGAGGCCAGGATGGTGGCCACCAGGCCGGGGATCAGTCCGCCCAGCGCCGCGCTGATCAGCACCGACGGCACGAACAGCAGGAAGGTCGCCGGGGCGGCGTAGCGGCTGGGCAGGGCGAAATAGAGCAGGGCGCAGCCGGCCACCAGGCCGGCGGCGGCCATGAAGACGCCGAGGCGAAGCTCGCTGTACAGCGGCGCGGGCGGGCGCTGGGGCGCGGCCATGATCGTCTAGAGCGTCGCCGTCGTGGTCATGGGCGCGCTTATAGCCGGTCCGGCGGCCGGGGACACCGTCTCTGGCGAGACGCTCCGTTCACAGAGCGCCAGCGGCGCCTGGCGATGGCTGACCAGCACCAGGCCCTGCCCCGTGGCGCGCAGGCGGGCGTTCAGCCGCGCGACGACGCGGGCTTCGGTTGTGGGGTCCAGGCCCTCGGTCGGCTCGTCCAGCAGCAGCCAGGGCGCGTCGCGCAGCAGGGCGCGGGCCAGCGACAGGCGACGGCGCTCGCCGCCCGACAGCCGCTCGCCGGCCTCGCCCAGCCAGGTGTCGAGCCCTTGCGGCAAGGCGCGGACACGGTCGGCCAGGGCGGCGTCGTCGAGCGCGGCCCACAGCGTCTCGTCGTCGGCCTTGGGCGCGGCGAGCTTGAGGTTCTCGCGCACCGTGCCGGCCAGCAGGGCGGCGTCCTGCGGGGCGTAGGCGAAGGCTTGGCGCAGTTCGACGGGCGACAGGGTCGCGCCGTCCACGCCATCGAGCGCGAAGGCGCCAGCGGGGGCGTCGCGCAGGCCCAGCAACTGCTCCATACGGGTAGTCTTGCCGCAGCCGGTGGGGCCGACGATCGCCAGCCGCGCGCCGGACGCGAGGTCCTGGCCCAGCAGGCGCAGGGCGGGACGGCCGACGGCGACTGGCGTTGCGGTCACGGACGTGTGCCGCAGGATGGCGTCCAGCCGCTCGCCGGCGGCCTCGGCGGCGCCGTCCTGCTCGAAGGCCCGCGCGATGGGGCCGACGGCCTCGATGGCCATCACCGCGGCCAGGGCCGCCAGCGCCGCCAGCGGGGCGCCGGCCGGCGCGGCCAGGGCCAGGACGGCGGCGACGGCGAGGCCCGTGAGCGCGCCTTCCGACAGGGCCAGCACGCCCTGCGCCCGCACGGCGCGCACCTTCAGGGCGTCGAGCCTGCCGCCGAGCTGCGCGATGCGGTCGAGGGCGGGACCTTGCGCGCCATAGACCTTCAGCTCGGGCGCTGCGGCGGCGAAGGCGGCCAGGGCCTCCTTCAGTTTGCCCGCCGCCGCCTGGATCGCCGCGCCGGCCGGGGCGCTGAGCCTGCGGGTCAGCAGGCGGGCGAGGATCAGGTGCAGGGCGACGGCCAGGGCGATGGCGACGGCGGGCCCGACCCCGGCGATCGCCGACAGCGCCACCGCCAGCCCGACCCCGGCGGCCGCGCCCCAGGGGGCGGACAGGCGCACGAAGCGGGTCTCGACGGCGTCGACGTCCTGCACCAGGCGGGCGGCGGCCTCGCCGCGCGAGACGGCCAGGGCCTCGCGCGGCGGGGCGGCGGCGAGGGCGGCGAACAGGCGCGGGCGGATGGCGGCCAGGGCGTCCAGCGCCGCGGCGTGGCCTTGCAGCCGCTCGCCGTAGCGGGCGCCGGTGCGCAGGATCGCCAGCAAGCGGATCATGGCGCTGGGCAGCAGCACGTTGAACGCCTGCGCGGTCGCAAGGCCCGCGACGCCGGCCAGGGCCGCGCCGGTGATGAACCAGCCCGAGAGACCGAGCAAGGTGGTCGAGGCCGCGCCGACCACGGCGGCGCAGGCGGCGGCCAGGATCAAGGGTTTAGCCTGGCGGCGGCGCTGCTCGGCGACGAGCCTGGAAAGGGCGCTGGCGGTCTTCACAGGCGCACCACCTGGTCGGCGACGGCGGCCAGGGCCTCCGAATGGGTGGCGATCAGGGTCGTGCGGCCGGCGGCGGCCTCTCTGATCGCGGCGATCATCGCGGCCTCAGCGGCGGCGTCGAGATCGGCGGTGGGCTCGTCCAGCAGCAGGATCGGGGCGGGCTTCAGCAGGGCGCGGGCGATCCCTAAGCGCCGGCGCTCGCCGCCCGACAACCCGCCGCCGCGCTCGTCGAGCGGCGCATCCAGGCCGCCCCGGCGGTCGAGCAGGTCGGACAGGCCGGCGCGGCGAGCGGCGGCTTCGAGCTCGTCGCGGGAGGCGCCCGGGCGGGCAAGCGCCAGGTTGTCAGCCAGCGAGCCGGCCAGCAGCAGCGGCGACTGCCCGGCCCAGGCCAGGTCGGCGGCGAAGGATCCGGCGGCCGACAGCTTCGCGTCGCCGACCCGCACCTCGCCGGCGGTGAGCGGGGCGAGACCCGTCAGCAGGTTCAGCACGGTGGTCTTGCCACAGCCGCTGGGGCCGAGCAGGGCGGTGATCGTCCCACCGGCGGCGATCAGGTCGAGGCCTTCGAACACCGCCGCCTCGCCGCCGGCATAGGTCACGCCGACGCCCTGGAAGCGGATGTTCGGCGCCTTCGTCAGGGCCAGCGGAGCGGCGGCGGGGGCGGACTTGGGCAGGCGGGCCAGGGTCAGGGCGGCGGCCTCGGCGGCCTGGCGGTCGTGATAGGCGGCGGCCAGCCTGCGCATCGGGGCGTAGACCTCCGGCGCCAGGGCCAGGGCGAAGAAGGCCCGCTTGAGGTCCAGCGCCTCGGGAACCGGGAAGGGCAGCAGCCGCAGCAGGTTGAAGCCGCAATAGACCGCCACCAGCGCCACCGACAGGGCGGCGAAGAACTCGAGCGCCGCCGACGAGAAGAACGCCACCCGCAGCACCGCCTGGGTGCGCTTGGAAAGGTCCAGCGCCGCGCCGGCCAGGCCGGTCGTCACCCGCCCCTCGGCCTGGAAGGCCAGCACCACCGGCAGGGTCCGCACCCGGTCGAGGAACAGACTGGACAGCCGCTCCAGGGCCAGGAACTGCCGGCGCGAGGCGTCGGCGGCGGCCATGCCGGCCAGGGCCATGGCGGCGATGAAGGGCAGCAGGGTGAAGAGCTGGATGCCGGCGCAGACCGGGCTGGCGACGGCGGTCAGGGCGATCAGCAGCAGCGGCGCGATCGCCGAGGCGCTGCGGGCGGGCGCGAAACGCGAGACATAGCCGTCCAGCGCCTCGACGCCTTCCATCACGGCGGTGACGGCGGCCCCGCCGCGCGGCGCGCCGGGCGCCAGCAGCGAAGCGGCGGCTTCGCGCCGGGCGTGGGCCTTGGCCTGGGCGGCGGCCTGCGCGCCCGCCTTGCCGGCCTGCGCCGCCATCGCCCCGCGCGCCAGGGCCGAGCCGAGGGCCAGCGCCAGGAAGGGCAGGGCCTCGTTCAGGCTCCGCGTCAGGGCGTCGATCCCGAAGGCCAGGCCCGCCGCGAAGCCCGTCGCCCCGGCCACGTCGGCCAGCCGCCACAGCACCGCCGATCGCCCCGCGTTTGCGGTCATCTTGTTCAAGCCGCGCAGCCACGGGCGCGCGAGCGTGAGGATCTCGGTCTCGACGGGGGAGCGGGCGGTCATGAGCGGGGTCTAGCGCTCCATCGGAGGGCGGCCTTGATCGGGATCAAAGACCCCTTCCGCCGACACGCCTAAGGCGAGATGCTCGTCCGGCGCGACCGATCGCCGTTCGACCCCGGAGCTACCCATGGATCCCGCCGTCGTCGATTTATCCCGCCTGCAGTTCGCCCTCACGGCCCTGTACCACTTCCTTTTCGTGCCCCTGACATTGGGGCTGTCCTTCATGCTGTTCATCATGGAGGCGGTCTACGTCATGACCAAGCGCCCGATCTGGCGCACGGTCACCAAGTTCTGGGGCACGCTGTTCGGCATCAACTTCGTCCTTGGGGTCGCCACCGGCGTCACCATGGAATTCCAGTTCGGCATGAACTGGGCCTACTACTCGCACTATGTGGGCGACATCTTCGGCGCCCCGCTGGCCATCGAGGGCCTGATGGCCTTCTTCCTCGAAGCCACCTTCGTGGGGCTGATGTTCTTCGGCTGGGACAAGCTGAAGCCGGTGACCCACCTGCTCGTCACCTTCCTGGTGGCGCTGGGCACCAACCTGTCGGCCCTGTGGATCCTGATCGCCAACGGCTGGATGCAGAACCCGGTCGGCGCGGCCTTCAATCCCGATACGATGCGGATGGAGGTGACCGACTTCAAGGCGGTGATCTTCAACCCGGTGGCCCAGGCCAAGTTCGTGCACACCGTCAGCGCCGGCTACACCATCGCCGCCGTCTTCGTGCTCGGCGTCTCGGCCTTCTACCTGCTGAAGGGCCGGTGGACGGGCGTGGCCAAGCGGTCGATGACCGTCGCCGCCGCCTTCGGTCTCGCCTCGGCCCTGTCGGTCGTCGTGCTCGGCGACGAGAGCGGCTACGCCCTCACCGACAACCAGAAAATGAAGCTCGCGGCCCTGGAAGCCATGTGGGAGACCGAGCCCGCCCCGGCCGGCCTGACCGCCTTCGGCATCCCCAGCCTCGCCGACCGCAAGACCCACGCCGAGGTCAAGATCCCCTACGTGTTGGGCCTGATCGCCACGCGCAGCATCGACAAGCCGGTCGAAGGCATCTTCGAACTGGTGGCCTCGGCGCAGGACCGTATCGAACACGGCGTCGTCGCCTATGACGCGCTGGAGAAGCTGAAGGTCAATCCGAAGGACATCGAGGCCCGGGCCGTCTTCGAGCTGAACCGCCGCGACCTCGGCTACGCCCTGCTGCTCAAGCGCCATGTCGCCGACCCGCGCACGGCCTCCAAGGAGCTGATCGCCAAGACCGCCTGGGACACCGTGCCCAACGTGCCGGTGATGTTCTGGGCCTTCCGCATCATGGCCGGCACGGGCCTGCTGATGATCGCCCTCTTCGCCACCGCCTTCGTGCTGGTCACCCTGCGCAAGCATCACACCAAGTGGTTCCTGCGCCTGGCGGTGCTGGCCATCCCGCTGCCCTGGATCGCCACGGAGCTGGGCTGGGTTCTGGCCGAGGTCGGGCGTCAGCCCTGGGCCGTGGACGGGGTGCTGCCCACCTTCCTGTCGCCCTCCAGCCTCAGCGTGCCGCAGCTGCTGGCCAGCATCGTCGGCTTCACCCTGCTCTACGGCGCCCTGGCGGTGGTCGAGGTCGGGCTGATCCTGAAGACCATCAAGAAGGGTCCGTTCGCCGAACAGGAAGCCTTCCCCACAGACTCCGGCGCGCCCGTCGCCGAAGCCGTCGCCTAAAGGAGACCAGATCATGGAACTCCCCCTCGACTATCCGACCCTCCGCCTGATCTGGTGGGGCCTGCTGGGCGTGCTGCTGATCGCCTTCGCCCTGACCGACGGCTTCGACATGGGCGTCGCCGCCCTGCTGCCCTTCGTCGGCCGCAACGACGACGAGCGGCGCACGGTGATCAACACCATCGGCGCCACCTGGGAAGGCAACCAGGTGTGGTTCATCACCGGCGGGGCGGCGATCTTCGCCGCCTGGCCGATGGTCTACGGCGCCACCTTCTCGGGCTTCTACCTGGCCATGTTCCTGGTGCTGTCGGCGATGATCCTGCGACCCGTCGGCTTCAAGTACCGGTCCAAGCGGCCGGAGGCCAAGTGGCGCTCGTTCTGGGACTGGTCGCTGTTCATCGGCGGCTTCGTGCCGGCCCTGGTGTTCGGCGTGGCCGTCGGCAACGTGCTGCAAGGCGCGCCGATCAAGCTCGATAGCGACCTGCGCAGCACCTATCACGGCTCGTTCTTCGAACTCTTCACGCCGTTCACCCTGGTCTGCGGCCTGCTGTCGACCAGCATGCTGGTGCTGCACGGCGCGGCCTGGCTGTCGGTGAAGGCCGAGCGGGGCCCGATCGTCGACCGCGCCCGCAAGTTCGGCCTGGTCGCGGGCGTCGCCAGCATCGTGCTGTTCGCCGTCGGCGGCCTGCTGGCCAGCAGGCTCGGCTTCCGGGTCGAGGGCGTGGTCGATCCGGCCGGACCCTCCAACCCGCTGCGCGCCACGGCCGTGGCGGCCCCGGGCGCCTGGTTCGACAACTACGTCCGCTATCCGTGGATGGTCATCGCCCCGGTGCTGGGCTTCGTCGGCGCGGCCTTCGCGACCTTCGGCCTGCTGAAGCGGCAGGAAGGCCTGGCCTTCGGCGGATCCTCGGCCTCGGCCGCGGGCATCATCACCACCAGCGGCCTGTCGATGTTCCCGTTCATCCTGCCCAGCACGGTCGACGCCCATTCCAGCTTCCTGGTCTGGAACGCCTCGTCCAGCCACTCGACCCTGTTCACCATGCTGATCGTGGTGGTGGTGCTGCTGCCGGTGGTGCTGGCCTACACCGCCTTCGTCTATCGGGTGCTCTGGGGCCGCACGAGCAGCGCCGCCCTGAAGACCGACCCGGCCCTGTACTGAGGAGATCGACCTATGTGGTACTTCACCTGGATTCTCGGCCTGGGTCTGGCCCTGGCCTTCGGCGTCCTCAACGGCGTCTGGTACGAGTTCAACCTCACCGACGAGGGCGACACCGGGCTTTCGGAGCCCTGATCGACAGCAAGGGAGGCCCGGGAAACCGGGCCTCTTTTCATAGGAACCTCCCCCTGTGGGGGAGGCGATCGCGCAGCGATCGGAGGGGGGAGTGACCGCGAAAGCCTCCACCTTCTCGGAAGCTGAAAACGGCCCCCCACCGGCCTTCGGCCGCCTCCCCCGGAGGGGGAGGTTTCTAGGCCTCGGCCAGCGTCGGCTCCGCCGCGTCGAGGCGCACGCCCGACCAGCGCTCGACCGCCCCGATCAGCTCCATGGCCGAGATCGGCTTGCCGATGTGACCGTTCATCCCCGCCGCCGCCGTGGCCCCGACATGTTCGGGCAGGACGTCGGCGCTGAGCGCGATGATCGGCGTCTGACGGTTGGCCGAGATCGGGCCGCGGATCGCCCGAGCGGCGGCGAAGCCGTCCATACCGGGCATCTGCAGGTCCATCAGGATCAGGTCGAATGGCCGGTCCGACGCCATCAGCACGGCCTCGGCGCCGCTGGCCGCCTCGATCACCTCGTGGCCGATCGCCTGCAGCATGGCCCGCACAAGCTCGCGATTGGCGTCGACGTCGTCGACCACCAGCACCTGGGCGGCGGGGCCGTCGTTCGCCGCCGCCCGCGCCGGCGCGGCGCTCGCGGCCAAGTCGGCCGGCGTGGCGCGAACGTGGAAGCGGAACACCGAGCCGCCGCCGTCGGCCGGGACCATCTCGATGTCGCCGCCCATCAGCTCGACCAGGCCCTTGCAGATCGACAGGCCCAGGCCCGTGCCGCCGTGCCGGCGGCTGATCGAGCCGTCCACCTGCGAGAAGCGCTGGAACAGTCGCTCGCGCTTGTCGGCCGGCACGCCGCAGCCGGTGTCGGACACCGCCACGTGCAGCAGGCCGTCGCGGAAGGCGGCGCTGATCCGCACCTCGCCGGCCTCGGTGAACTTCACCGCGTTGCCCAGCAGGTTGACGGCGATCTGGCTCAGACGGCCGGCGTCGGCGCTGAGGACGGCCGGGGCGTCGGGATCGATCTCGACGACCAGCGCCAGGCCCTTGGCCCTGGCCTGCTCGGCGAACATCGCCGCCAGGTCGTCGAGGAACGGCTCCAGGGCGAAAGGCGCGGGCGAGAGGGCGACGTGGCCGGCCTCCAGCTTGGAGAAGTCGAGGATGTCGTTGACCACGGCCAGCAGGGCCTGGCCGGCGGTGTCGACCCGCCGGACATAGGCGTCGGCGGTCGGCGGCAGGTCGTCCAGCTCGCCCAGCAGGGCGGTGAAGCCGTTGATGGCGGTCAGCGGCGTGCGGATCTCGTGGCTCATATTGGCCAGGAACTCGGCCTTGGCCTCGGCGGCGGCTTCGGCCTGAAGCTTGGCGTCCAGCAGGGCGGCCTCGCGGACGTGGGCCTCGGTGACGTCCATCACCGCGCCGAACAGGGTCTCGACCTGGCCGTCGGGGCCAAGCTCGGCCGCGCCGTGGCAGACCACGTGGCGCAGCGCGCCGTCGGTGCGGGTCAGCCGCAGGCTCGTCTCGAACGGCTCGCCGGTGACGGCGGCCGAGCGGAACTGGGTCTCCAGGGCGTCGCGCTCGGACAGGTCGAAGAAGGTCAGCTGCTCGGTCAGGCCCGGGGCGACGGGCGCCGGCGGCAGGCCGAAGATCCGGAAGACGCCTTCCGACCAGGTGATGGCGCCGCTGGCGATGTCGGCCCGCCAGTGGCCGACCCCGGCCATGGCCTCGGCCATCAGGGCGATGCGGTGGGCTTCGCGAATGGTGCGGGCGTCGGCCTGGGCGCGGCTTGAGGCGTCGGCAAGCTCGGCGCGGGCGCGGGCCAGGTCGACCTGCACGGTGCGCAGGGCGCGGAACACGACGTAGGAGGTGGCCAGCACCGTGGCCAGCCGCCAGGGCTGGTCGGCGCGGATCAGGAAGATGGCCGCCACGGTCTGCACCAGCAGCATCGCCGCCACCATCGGCGACATGTTGATCGCCAGGCGCCGGGGGCGGGCGTAGTCGCGGACCACGATCTCGAACATCACCACCCCGAACAGGGTGACGCCAAAGGTCTGGGCCGCGCCGGTCTCGAAGAAGGTCAGGTAGAAGGCCGCCGCGGCGTAGCCGGCGCTCTGCAGCCAGGAAAACAGGGTCCGGCCCGGCGACAGGTTCCGGTGCTCGGCGAGCGCCAGGCCGGCCATCACCGCCAGCCAGGCCAGGGGCGGGATCCAGGGCGAATAGGGCAGAGTGGCGACGCACACGGCCAGGCAGAAGGCCAGCCGCGCGGCCAGGCCGTTCACCCGCGAGGGCGAGGCCAGCAGCGTGTCGCACAGCGCCGCCAGGCGACGGCGTCGCCTCGCCCGGTCGTCGTGGTCCTTCGGATTGACCGTGCTCATTCGGGTTCCCGACGCTCGCTATGTCGGGAACCCTACAGGCCAAGCTTTGAAGGAAGGGTTGAGCATCCGCTTACCGCTTCCTCCACGTGTCTAGGCGCGCTTGATCGCCTTCACCGCCTTGGCGTGGTCGCGGATGAGCGCGACCGTCGAGGCGTCGGCGTCGAAGATGCCGAACAGGCCCTGCTCCTCCTGCGGCGGATCGCCGACATAGGAGCGGTCGCCCTTCTTGAACCAGGCGTCGGGGTGCTGGGCGCGGCCTTCGCCGTTCCAGGCCCAGAAGTTGACGCCGGCGATCGGGCCGCCGGCCTTGATGTCGGCTTCGACCTCGCTGAACACCATCCTGTAGAAGCGGTCGCGGAAGGTGACCGGCGAGCCGGGCGCGAAGGCGCGCTCGTCGCGGATCAGGCCGAACTCCTCGATGGTCAGCGGCTTGCCCATCCGCTTGGCCAGCGCGATGTGGCGGCGGATGTAGTCGCGCGAACGGGCCTCGCCGGCCTCGTAGGTCGAGGGCTGGTCGGTCATCGAGATCCAGCCCCAGTTGTTGGGCCAGACGTGCAGGGTCAGGTAGTCGATGGCCGGGGTCTTGTGGCTCTCGGCCACGCAGGCCTCGCTGCCCAGGCACCCCATGTCGCCCTCGCTGCCGCTGGAGACCAGATGGTTGGCGTCCAGGCTCTTGATGAAGCGGGCCGTGCCGTCGATCCAGGCGTCGTAGGCGGGGCGGTTGACCTTGCCGAATTCCTCGCTGCCGGCCGGGCGCGGTTCGTTGGCCAGCTGCCAGGCCATGATCGTCGGGTCGTCGCGATAGGGCTTGCCGGTGACGGTGCTGGTGCGGCCGACCAGGGCCTTCACATAGTGGCGGAAGAGGGTGTTGGCCTTGCCGTCGGCATAGAAGCGGGCCGAGTAGTCGGCGAACTGCGGCCAGGGGTGGGCCGGGTCGCCCTGCTGGAACCAGGTCCCGTTGCCGGTCCAGTTCAGATAGGCCGGCATGCCGCCCGACCAGTCCCAGAAGTTGTTGACGTAGATGACGGCCTTCATGCCGCGCTTGCCCATCTCGGCCAGCAGCACGTCCAGGCCCTTCAGCAGGTCCTGGTCGTAGTCCTCGCCGGGACCGCGGAAGGTGGGATCCAGCGCCACCTTGGCCGGCGAGCGCTCGCCCGCGCCCAGGACGCGCAGGTTGGTGACGCCCAGCGCCTGCAGCTTGTCGAGTTCGCGGGTCAGGCGCGCGCGGTCGCCGAAGGCGGCCGGAGCCCCCAGCCAGGCGCCGTACCAGAGATTGGCCCCGACGAAGCGATAGGGTTTCCCGCCCAGGGAAAGGCGGCCCTTTTCGACCTTCACGAAGCCCGGACGGGCCGCGGCCAGGGTCGGAACGGCGGCCGAACCGGCCGTCAGGCTCGCCGCGCCGGCGGCCAGGATCGCGCGTCGCGAAAGCATTCCCGGTGTCTCCCCACTTTTGATTTGCCGGGACGTTAGCGGAGGCCCTCGGGGCCGGTCCAGCGATTAAACAAATTTGATGAAGTTAATCGGCGCATCCTAGTCGGCGTGCTTGTGGGGCGCCTTGGCGGCGTGGGCCACGGTCCAGTCGACGATGGCGGCGATGGCCGTGGGGGCGAGGGTCTCCTCGATCTCGAGATATTCGGACGGCGCGCCGGTGGTCGCCGTCTGGAAGAGGTGGTTGAGTCCCGGCAGCACCAGCGTCGTGGCGTCCTTGTTGTCCGCCAGGGCGGCCTTGATCGCCGGCAGGTTCTGGGCGGCCGAGACCTGGGTGTCCTTGTCCCCGTTGACGGCCAGGACGGGCGCGCGGACCTGGCGCAGGTAGACGGCGGGATCCAGGGTGAGGAAGGTCTTGAACCAGGGCGAGGCGAACCGGCCGAACGCGGCCTCGACGGCTTCCGGCGGCATGCCTTTTTCGCCCAGCACCGCGATCAGTCGGGGCTTGATCCTGGCCGGGTCGGGCTCGGCGATGACGGTGTCGGACGCCGTCTGGATCAGCTGGGCCTGCTGCTCGGCGGCGGCCGGCGGGGCGCCGCTGGCCACGGCGATGTCGTGGCTCTGGGTGCGCATCACCTGGGCGCCCGGCACGCCGGTGCCGGCCATCAGCACGACGAAAGCGATCCGGGGGTCCTTGGCGGCCACGATCGGCGCGATCAGCCCGCCCTCGCTGTGGCCGATCAGGCCCACCCGGTCGGGATCGATGTCCTTGCGCTCGCGCAGGAAGGCCACGCCCGCCGCCACGTCGGTGGCGAAGTCCAGGCTCGTGACAGTCTTGATGTCGCCGGCCTGAGAGCCGCCGACCCCGCGGTCGTCGACCCGCAGCACCGCCACGCCCTTGCGGGTCAAGGCGTCGGCCAGCACCAGGAACGGCTTGTGCTCGAACAGGGTCTCGTCGCGGTCCTGCGGCCCCGAGCCGGTGATCAGCACGGCGACTGGGAAGGGGCCTTCGCCCTGCGGCAGGGTCAGGGTCCCGGCCAGCTTCAGGCCCGAGGCCGGATTGAGGTACGACACCTCCTCGGCGCGGTAGGGGAAAGGCGGCTTGGGCGTCTGCGGCCGCCTGACCGGCGCGACCGCCGGCGGGGTGCGGCCCATGCTCAGGGGCAGGCTGGCGCCGCCCTGCAGCCAGTTCCCGGCCAGGCTCTTGCCGTCGGCCGACAACTGGCCCTCGAAGGCCGCGGCCGGCATGGTCAGCACCAGCCGGGCCTTGCCGTCGGCGAAGCTGGCCGTCGCCTTCAGCCCGAGCGCGCTCTGGGCCGGGCTGTCGACGCTGGCCGAGCCGTCGGAGCGGACATGGAACACCAGCGGCAGCTTGGTCGGCCCCACCGCCAGCGTGCCGTACCAGTCGCCGACGATCGGCTCGACCTGGGCGCTGGCGACCGCGGGCGCGACCAGCAGGGCGGCGGCGAGGGCCGCGGATCGCAGGAAACGCATGGCTGGAAGGTCTCCGGGAAACTCTCCCGAAGATTGTGCATGCGCGAGCTGCGCCGTCTACCGTTGCTCCAGGCCGTGCCAGATTCGGGTGATGGTCACATGCTGGCCTTTGACGCGATAGCGAACGATGTAGGCGCTGCGGCCGAAGGGGATGTTGATCTCGCGGGTGGTCGGGCCGACGGCACGGCCGCGAAGAGGGCTTTCCTCTAGGCTTGTCGCGGCTTGGGCGATTTGCGCGCTCAGTCTGTCGGCTGCGCGCGGACTTTGTTCTCTTAGCCTGGCGTCCAGGCGGGCGGCGTCCCGGCTCGCTCGAAGCGTGACCGCGACCGTGTAGGTCAACGACGGCCGAGAAGTTGGGCGCGGAATTCTTCCAGCGAGATGGTGGGCTCCTCGCCGGC
The DNA here is from genome assembly GCF_058807655.1 of Caulobacter sp. GW821-FHT12A07. Taxonomy (NCBI): domain Bacteria; kingdom Pseudomonadati; phylum Pseudomonadota; class Alphaproteobacteria; order Caulobacterales; family Caulobacteraceae; genus Caulobacter; species Caulobacter sp. GW821-FHT12A07. The sequence continues at coordinate 298,329 of NZ_JBXAQX010000001.1, read as the reverse complement.
TTCGACGGCGTCGGCGATGGCCTCGTCGATGGCCGGATCGGGATCGATCGTCCGGGGCGGCAGGTCGTCCAGCCCGGCTTCGATCAGTTCGAGCGCGTACTCGGCCGGCGAAACGCCCAGCCGCTCGGCGACCGCCGTCAACCGAGCGGCTTGCTCTTCGTCGATGTGGATGTCGAAGCCGTCGGCCATGGGCGAAGGGTCTCGCCCATGGCCGGGGTCGTCAAGGTCAGAGATTGAGCAGCGTCGGATCGCCGCCCTGGGCGGTGATGTTGACGCTGAGCGCGCGCTCGACCGCGAAGCGCAGCAGGGCGTGGGGGCCGCCGGCCTTGGGGCCGGTGCCCGACAGGCCCTCGCCGCCGAACGGCTGCACGCCGACGACCGCACCGGTCATCGAGCGGTTCACATAGGCGTTGCCGGCCGGGACCAGGCGCACCACCTCGTCGGCGAAGGCCTGGATGCGCGAGTGCACGCCGAGCGTCAGGCCGTAGCGGCGGGCCGCCAGGGCGCCGGCCACTTGCTCCAGGTCTTCGGGCTTGTAGCGCACCACGTGCAGGATCGGGCCGAACACCTCGCGCTCGAGGAAGTCGGCGGCCGGGATCTCGGCCAGCACCGGCGCGAAGAACGTGCCGCTGGTCGGCGCTTCCAGGGCGTGCAGCACCTTGGCCTCGCGCTTGAGGCGGACCAGGTGCTTTTCCAGCGCCTCCTTGGCCTCGGCGTCGATCACCGGGCCGACGTCGGTGGTCGCATCGGCCGGATCGGCCACGACCAGGGCGTCCATGGCGCCCTTCAGGCCCTCGATGATGTGGTCGGCGGTGTCGGTGGGCAGGAACAGCAGGCGCAGGGCCGAGCAGCGCTGGCCGGCCGAACCGAAGGCCGAGACGATGACGTCGTCGATCACCTGCTCGCGCTGCGCCGTCGTGTCGACGAACATGCCGTTGAGGCCGCCGGTCTCGGCGATGAACGGCACGATCGGGCCTTGTCGTTGCGCGAGCGTCTGGTTGATCCGCCAGGCCGTGTCGGTGCCGCCGGTGAAGGCCACGCCGTCCAGGCCCTCATGGGCGGTCAGGGCCGCGCCGACGGTCTCGCCGCGGCCGGGCAGCAAAGCGAGCAGGCGCGGGTCCAGGCCCGCGGCGTGATAGAGCTTCACCGCCTCGTAGGCGATGACCGGGGTCTGCTCGGCCGGCTTGGCCAGCACGGCGTTGCCGGCCGCCAGGGCCGCGGCGATCTGGCCGGTGAAGATGGCCAGCGGGAAGTTCCACGGGCTGATGCAGACGAAGACGCCGCGACCCGCGAGAGCCAGCGTGTTGGTCTCGCCGACCGGACCCTTCAGCACCTCGGGCTCGCCGAACTGCTTTTCGGCCAGCACGGCGTAGTAGCGGCAGAAGTCCACGGCTTCGCGCACTTCCGCAATGCCGTCCGACAGGGTCTTGCCGGCCTCGCGCGACAGGGTGGCGATCAGGCGCTCGATATTGGCTTCCAGGGCGTCGCCCATGGCGCGCAGCACCTTGGCGCGAGCAAAGCCGCCGGCGCGGTCCCAGGCCGGTTGAGCGGCGCGGGCCAGCTTGAAGGCCTTGTCGATCTGCGGGATCTGGGCTTCCGACACCGCGCCGACCACGCGGCCGGCGTCGACCGGCGAGACCACCGGCAGCGGCGGGCCGCCGGCTTCCAGCTTGCCGCCGATCAGCGGGCCCGATTGCAGCGGGGCGGCGTCGATGGCGGTGACGGCGGCGGCCAGGCGGTCGCGGTCGGCCTTCACCGACAGATCCAGGCCCGCGCTGTTCTTGCGGCCTTCGCCATAGACCTCGATCGGGGTCGGAATCTTGGCGTGGCGGTCGGGGTGGGCTTCGACCGTGGTGATCGGGTCGACCACCACCTTCTCGACCGGCACCCGCTCGTCGAGCAGGGCGTGCACGAAGCTGGTGTTGGCGCCGTTCTCCAGCAGGCGGCGCACCAGGTAGGGCAGCAGGTCCTCGTGCCCGCCGACGGGGGCGTAGGCGCGCAGGACGATGCCGTCATAGAGGTCGTCGGCGGCCTTATACAGAGCCTCGCCCATGCCGTGCAGGCGCTGGTGCTCGATCTTCACGCCGGCGTTCTTGGCCATGCGCACCACGGCCGCCAGGGTGTGGGCGTTGTGGGTGGCGAACTGGGCGTAGAGGTGCGGCGCGGCCTCGATCAGGGCCTTGGCGTTGACCAGGTACGACAGATCGGTGGCGGGCTTGGTGGTGTAGACCGGATAGTCCGGGCGGCCGGCGACCTGGGCGCGCTTGATCTCGCTGTCCCAGTAGGCGCCCTTCACCAGGCGCACCATCAGGCGGCGGCCGGTTTCCTGCGACAGGGCCGACAGGCGGGCGATCACCTCGCCGCAGCGCTTCTGGTAGGCCTGCACGGCCAAACCGAGGCCCTTCCACTCGCCCAGGGCCGGCTCACGGCACAGCTTGTCGAGCAGCTTCAGCGACAGGGCCAGGCGGTCGGCCTCTTCGGCGTCGATGGTGAAGTTGATGTCGTACTTGGCGGCGATCAGGGCCAGGCGCAGGGTGCGGGGATAGAGCTCCTGCCAAACGCGGTCTTCATGCGTGGCCTCGTAGCGCGGGCACAGGGCCGACAGCTTCACCGACACGCCGTGGCCCTTTTCCGGGCCGGCCTTGTTCGACAGCTTGCCGACCGTCTCGATGGCGGCGGCGTAGGACTTTTCGTAGCGCTCGGCGTCGGCGGCCGTGCGGGCGCCTTCGCCCAGCATGTCGAACGAGCACATGGTGTCTTCACCGGCGGCGCGCTTGATGGCCGCCTCGATGGTGCGGCCCAGCACGAACTGCTCGCCCATGATGCGGATGGCCTGGCCGACGGCGGCGCGGATCACCGGCTCGCCAACGCGGCCCGCCAGCTTCTTGATGAAGCCCGGCAGGTCCTTCTTGGCCTCGTCGTCGGGCTCGACGATCTTGCCGGTCAGCATCAGGCCCCAGGTCGAGGCGTTGACGAACAGGCTGTCGCTGCCGCCCAGGTGGCTGGCCCAGTCGGCCGAGCCGATCTTTTCGGCGATCAGCTTGTCGCGGGTGTCGTCGTCGGGGGTGCGCAGCAGGGCCTCGGCCAGGCACATCAGGGCCAGGCCCTCGCGGGTGCCCAGGCTGAACTCCTGCAGGAAGCTTTCGACCACACCCTGCTTGCGGACGGAGCGGCGGGCGCCGCGCACCAGGGCCTCGGCCTCGGCGCGCACGGCGGCGCGGTCTTCGCTCGACAGGGCCTTGGCGGCCAGCAGGTCGACGATCACCGCCTTCTCGTCACGGTACTTGCCGTCGTCCAGGGAGTCCCAACCAGTCATGACGCTTCCTCAGAGATGATTTATCGTCGCTGTAACCTGGGTCTGATCGAAGGTGCTTCGTTTGTTGGTTCTGGCTTCCGTATCCTGTTCGGCGTAAACGACGAAAAACGTCTTCCGCTCCAAAGGGCCGAAAACCTCCGCGACAGGGCGTCGCGACCGGCGTGGACGCGGGTCGGCGAACGCAGGTTAGGAGGGGGCTAGGAAAGAGGGAAGGGGAGCACTGGAAGGGACGCGTCTCGGGGGGACTCGCGCGTCCCTTCCGCTCGTCGCCGGCGCTGGGGGATGCGCGGCGATGGTTTCCCGCCGAGCGGGAGGTCCAATGCGAAGCGCGCCGACTGGGGGAAGCGGCGAGGGGAAGCTTCGCTAGGACGATTGAGGGTGTAATCCTCTTCGTTCCGAAGGTGCTTTGTTTGTTATCGGTATTTTCAAAACAATCTTCGCTGAAAGTGACGAAATTCCATGTCCGCTCTAGATGACACCGATCGCCGACTGTTGCGCGTGCTGCAGGCCGACGGCCGGATCACCAACGCCGAGCTGGCCAAGCGCTGCAACCTGTCGCCGGCCGCCACCTTCGACCGGGTGCGCCGCCTGCGCGAGCGCGGCTTCATCACCGGCTACGCCGCCCTGCTCGACCCGGCCAAGGTCGACCGCGCCCTGCTGATCTTCGTCGAGGTGGTGCTGGACCGCACGACCGGCGAGGTGTTCGAGGACTTCGCCGCCGCCGTGCGCCGCGCGCCCGAGGTGCTGGAGTGCCACATGGTGGCCGGCGGCTTCGACTACCTGATCAAGGCCCGGGTGCGCGACATGGACGCCTATCGCAGCTTCCTCGGCGACATCCTGGTCAAGATGCCGGGCGTGCGCGAGACCCGCACCTATGCGGTGCTGGAGGAGGTCAAGAGCACGGTTCAGCTGCCGCTCTGAGCAGGACGAGGTTGGCGCTGTTGGCGGCCAGGGCCTCGCGCAGGTCCGGCCGGTCGGGCAGGCGGGCCTCGACGGCGCCGTTGGCCGCGCGGACCACGAAGCCGCCGGCTTCCAGTTTCAGCAGGTGGCGGCGGGTGGTCTCGATCGGCATTCGCAGCGAGCGCGCGACGGCGGTCAACCGCACGGGGCCGCCCTCATCGCCCGTCAGCCGCAGCACGGCCAGGAACACCAGCCCGCGCAGGACGTCGCCGTCGAACACCGACCATAAGAGGCCCGCGCTGCGCAGCAGATAGTCGGCCCCCGCCTCGAGATCGCGGCGCGCCGGCGCCGTCTGATTGGACATCGCATCCCCCTATGGAGAAGACGACGTCCCACGGCGCGGCGGCCGCTACTTTGATCGCGATCAAGGCGCAACCAGCGTTCTTCAGGCATCCGGAGGCGATGTCACCGAGTTCAGCAGAATCGCCGCGATGAGCGCGTCTTCCGAAGACGCGCCGTCCTTCTCGGGCGAGGACATCGTCCGCCTGTTCGCCGCCACCTACCTGCCGCTGTGCCGCACCCTGGAGGAGGCCGGGGCGCTGGACCCCAAGGCCCTGTCGCGCGACATCGCCGCGCGGATCGGACCCGACCACGACGAGCCCTGGGCCATGCTGGCCGCGGCTTTGTGCAAGGTGCTGGACGGGGAGGGGCGGTAGCCGCTCTTCCAGTGTTGTCATCCCGGCCGCAGCGAAGCGGAGCGCCGGGACCTCCCACCGCTCAGATCCCGCCGACGTGGGAGGTCCCGGCTCTACGGACCGCTACGCGCTCCTCCGGCCGGGATGACAGGTTTCTTTGAAGCTACCCCCGCCCGCCCGGGATCAGCCGCAGGGCGGGCTTCGGTCGCGCATCCGCAGCAACCCGCGCCCGGCGCAGCACGATCTGCAACGCCTCGACCGTCGCCGCGCTGGGGCTGTCCTCGCCCGGCCGTACATAGAGCGACATGACATCGGCGAGCCGCGCCCGGTCGATCACGCCGGAGGCCTCCAGCCGCTCGCACAGCGGCAGGTAGGTGGCGGCGAACAGCTTGATCAGGTCCGCGCCGGTGAACCGCACCGCCTCGTCCGAAGTCTGCTCCCCCGCCATCGCCTCGCTCCCTTAAGCGGCCCGAAGGTCGGCGTCGTCGTCGCGGGTGCGGAAGAGGCCGATGCGCTGGGCCAGTTCGGCGGCCTCGGCCTTCAGGGCGTGGGCGGCGGCGGTGGTCTGCTGGACCATGGCCGCGTTCTGCTGCACCACCCGGTCCATCGCCCCCATGGTGGTGTTCACCTCGCCCAGGTTCTGGGCCTGGTCGTTGGCCGAGCGGGCGATGGCGTCGATCTGCAGGTCGATCTCGGCCACCCGGGCCACGATCCGGCGCAGCGCCTCGCGGGTCTTGCCCACGCGCTCGACGCCGGCGCTGACCTGGCGGCTGGAGACGTCGATCAGGGCCTTGATCTCGCGCGCCGCGTCGGCCGAGCGCTGGGCCAGGGCCCGCACCTCCTGCGCCACCACGGCGAAGCCCTTGCCGGCCTCGCCCGCCCGCGCGGCTTCCACACCGGCGTTCAGGGCCAGAAGGTTGGTCTGGAAGGCGATCTCGTCGATCACCGAGATGATCTGGCCGATCTGGCCCGACGAGGTCTCGATCCGGGTCATAGCGTCGACGGCCTCGGTGACCACCGGGTCGGACAGTTCGGCCTCCTCGCGGGCGCGGGCGGCGGCGGCGTTGGCCTGGCGGGCGTTCTGCGCGGTCTCGTTGACCGTGGTGGTGATCTGGCCCAGCGCCGTGGTGGTCTGCACCAGGCTGGCGGCCTGGTCCTCGGTGCGGTTGGCCAGTTCGTCGGAGGCGCGGCTCATCTCGGCGACGCCGTCGCTCATGCTGGCGGCGTTGCCGGAGATCTCGCCCAGGGCGGCGCGCAGCTTGGCGAGCGCGTCGTTGAAGTCCTGCCGCAGCGGCTCGTACTGGGCGGCGAAGCGGGTTTCCAGCCGCCAGGTCAGGTCGCCCCCGGCCACCTGGCGCAGGGCGCGGGCCAGGGCTTCGACGACTTCCGTCTGCTCGGCCTCCATCACCTGCTTGAGCTTGGCGCGTTCGGCGTTGGCGCGGTCGCGCTCGGCGCGTTCGGCCTGGGCGGCGGCGTTGGCCTGGTCGGCGGCGCGGGCGGCGGTCTCCACCGCCTCGGTGCGGGCCGTGACGGTGACGAACAGGCGCGAGACCCCGGCCGTCAGCCAGATCAGCGACCAGGCGGTGGCGGCGGTCATGCCCACGCGCAGCACGATCGCCAGCAGGCTCTCGTCGGCGGCCAGGCGGTGCGGGGCGAGCAGCGGCGCGAGGACGTCGAGGCCGACGAAGGCGGTCGCCGCCAGGGCCACGATCCGCCAGTCGCCATAGGCCACCAGCAGCGCCAGCGCCGCCAGGAAGGCCATGCGGGCGACGTCCTGCTGGGCGCTTCCCTGGAAGGCCAGCACGAACAGCGTCACCTGCCCGACCAGGGCCAGGGCCGCGCAGGTCCGCTGCAGCAGCGTGTCGCGCCACAGGCCGAAGGCGGCCAGGGCCAGCACCGCCAGCACGGCGGCGCAGGCGAAGGGCAGGGCGACCGCCGTCCCGGCGACGAATCCCGCGGCAGGCACGACCGCCGCCATGGCCGCCACGCAGGCGACGACCAACTGGCCGCCCACCCGACGCTGCGATTGGATGCTGTCAAACTCGATCAAACGCACGCCCGCCTCCGATATTCTGACCGCAAGGTCGATCATCGGCGTTAATCGACAGTAATAGAGTCGTTTAAATCTGGCGTTTCGCAGATACGTACCAATACGTATCCCGCTTTCGAGGCCGCATATTCTCAAAATGGGAAAGCAACGATGCCGAGTTATTTTACTACAAGCGGCGTCGTTGCTTCTGGAAGGCAGGCATGAAAAAGCCGCCCGGGCCAAGGCCTGGGCGGCTCGTTCGTTCAGCGGTGCGTGACGGCCCTTAGTGGCTGTCGCGCGGCAGGCCCTTGGTCTGGGCGATGCGCTGGTACTTCACGGCCGGCTCCAGCACCGCGCCGGTGTCCATCTGGCCGACGATGGCCCGCTGGATCTCCTGCCACGGGGTCTGGCTTTCCGGATACTTGTAGCCGCCGGCCGCTTCCAGGGCCTTGCGGCGCTGGGCGACTTCTTCCGGCGTGATCAGCACGTCGACGCGCGACTTGCGCAGGTCGAAGCGCACGCGGTCGCCGCTCTTCAGCAGGGCCAGGCCGCCGCCGGCGGCGGCTTCGGGCGAGGCGTTGAGGATCGAGGGCGAACCCGAGGTGCCCGACTGGCGGCCGTCGCCGATGCAGGGCAGCTGCTTGACGCCGCGTTTGATCAGGTAGTCGGGGGCGCGCATGTTCACGACCTCGGCCGAGCCCGGATAGCCGATGGGGCCGGCGCCGCGCATGAACAGGATCGAGTTCTCGGTGATGCCCACCGACGGGTCGTCGATGCGGTGGTGATAGTCTTCCGGACCGTCGAAGACGATGGCGTCTCCCTCGAAGGCGTCCAGGTCGTCGGGGTTGGACAGATAGCGGTCGCGGAACTCGCCCGAGATGACACTGGTCTTCATGACCGCCGAATTGAACAGGTTGCCGCGCATCACGACGAAGCCGGCGCGCTCGACCAGCGGGTTGTCGAAGGTGCGGATGACGTCGGCGTCCTCGATCACGGCGTCGCGGCAGGCGTCGCCCATGGTCTGGCCCGAGACGGTCAGGGCGTCTTCGTGGATCAGGCCCTGCTTGATCAGCTGGGCGGTGACGGCGGGCACCCCGCCGGCGTGGTAGTAGTCCTCGCCCAGGTACTTGCCGGCCGGCTGCAGGTTGACCAGCAGCGGCACGTTCTCGCCCTTCTCCTGCCAGTCGTCGACCGTCAGCTCGACGCCGACGTGGCGGGCCAGGGCGTTGAGGTGGATCGGGGCGTTGGTCGAGCCGCCGATCGCCGAGTTGACGACGATGGCGTTCAGGAACGCTTCGCGGGTCAGGATGTCCGAGGGCTTGAGGTCCTCGTTGACCATGTCCACGATCCGCAGGCCGGTGTGGTAGGCGTTTTCCTGGCGGTCGCGATAGGGGGCCGGGATGGCGGCCGAGCCGGTGAGCGACATGCCCAGCGCCTCGGTCAGCGAGTTCATCGTCGTGGCCGTGCCCATGGTGTTGCAGAAGCCGGTCGACGGGGCCGAGCTGGCGACCAGCTTGATGAAGCCGGCGTTGTCGATCTCGCCGGCGGCCAGCATCTCGCGGGCCTTCCAGACGATGGTGCCCGAACCGGTGCGCTCGCCCTTGTACCAGCCGTTCAGCATCGGGCCGACCGACAGGGCGATGGCCGGGATGTTGACGGTGGCGGCCGCCATCAGGCAGGCCGGGGTGGTCTTGTCGCAGCCGATGGTCAGCACGACGCCGTCGATCGGATAGCCGTACAGGGTCTCGACCAGGCCCAGATAGGCCAGGTTGCGGTCCAGGCCCGCGGTCGGGCGCTTGCCGGTTTCCTGGATCGGGTGGACCGGGAACTCGATGGCGATGCCGCCGGCGGTGCGGATGCCTTCACGCACGCGTTCGGCCAGCACCAGGTGGTGGCGGTTGCACGGCGACAGGTCCGAGCCGGTCTGGGCGATGCCGATGATCGGCTTGCCCGACTGCAGTTCTTCCAGGGTCAGGCCGTAGTTCAGGTAGCGCTCCAGATAGAGCGCGGTCATGTCCACGTTGTCGGGATTGTCGAACCAGGCCCGCGAACGAAGGGTGCGGGGCGCGGACTTGGTGGTCATGACGGTCCTGTTTTTCCTCGGTCGATCCAATCTGGATCGCCTCGCCGGGCGAGGTTTATACTATTTGTCTGACTATACCGCCGGGCTGGGGTCGTCAACGACCGCCGTGGTGGTGGCCAAGGTGACGGAAGGTCGCGTGGCTTCAAGGCCTTGCGAGCGGCTCGCAAGTGCCTGAAGGGCGCCGGCGCGCCGATGATAGCGCTCACATTGTATAGCGCCGACGGGCGTTCTGTCACTGACGACGCTGTTCGGCGACCTTAGCGCGCGGCAAATGTCTGAGCAATTGGGGGCCGTGCTCAGCTTCCGCAGCGCAGGCTCTCCTCCCCCGTAAAATCCCCGCTTTCGCGGGGATTTTACGGTTGGGGGTCTGCGGACGGGGACAGACGAAGCTGGATCCCCGGAAAGCCCGCCTCAAACCCCAACCAATCCAACCCCTTACAACTTTCTCACCGCACTGGATCAGACGCGCTCAAACCACCCGCATAATCACTGGGTCTCGCCGCACCGAAGGGGCGCAAGGCCAGTGACCATGCGGCGGCGGGATGCGATCGAGCGGGACTGGGGCGGATTGGGAAGATCCGTCGCGTCCGGGGACCTGGCGCTGGCCAGGCCCGCCCGCCGTCGGCTTGGGCGAGGATTACAGAGCAACCCTCTCCTCGTCGCCGTCCAAACGGGAAACCCGGCGGATGGTCCTGGTAAGGCGTTAAGAGCGCCGCCGCCCGGGAAGCCGGCAGCCAAACGACCGCGCGGAGCGTCTAGGCTTCGTCGAAACGGTACACACAACAGCACCTCCGGGCGTAGCCCGGGCGCTCCGCTCTCCTTCGACAACTCAGCGTCTTGGCGCGTGAGATCGAGAAGCCATGCGCCCAAGGAACCTCCCCCTCTGGGGGAGGCGGCCGAAGGCCGGTGGGGGGGCGTTTTCAGCTTTCGAGCCGCTGGCCGATCCCGCGCCAACTCCCCCCTCCGATCGCTGCGCGATCGCCTCCCCCAGAGGGGGAGGTTCCTTGGGCGACCCCACCTTCTCCCGCAAGGGGAGAAGGATCATTCCGCCCGGGTCCCCCGCTCGCCGTTTGACACCCACGCCCGTCACGCTATTTGTCTGACTAATGACCGGGCCGCCGACGCGGTCCTCTCCATCGCCAGGTGTTTCGTCCAGATGACCATCCGCATCGCCATCGTCGGCCTGGGCAAGATCGCCCGCGACCAGCACCTGCCCGCGATCGCCAAGGATCCGCGCTTCGAACTGGCCGCCGTGGCCAGCCGCAGCGCCGGCGTTGACGGCGTGCCGCACTTCACCGACCTGGCCGAGCTGCTGGCCTCGGACGTCGCCTTCGACGCCGTCGCCCTCTGCACCCCGCCGCAGGTGCGCCACACGATCGCCCGCCTGGCCATCGACGCCGGCAAGCACGTGATGCTGGAAAAGCCCCCGGGGGCGACGCTGAGCGAGGTCGAGGACCTCAAGGCCGCCGCCGCCGCCAAGGGCGTCACCCTGCAGACCACCTGGCATTCGCGCTACGCCACCGCCGTCGCTCCGGCCCAGGCCTGGCTGGCGGGCAAGACCCTCCAGTCGGTGCAGATCAACTGGAAGGAAGACGTGCGCGTCTGGCACCCCGGCCAGACCTGGATCTGGCAGGCCGGGGGCCTCGGCGTCTTCGATCCCGGCATCAACGCCCTGTCGATCGCCACCGTCATCCTGCCGGCCTTCTTCCTGGAAAAGGCTGTGCTGCACGTGCCGGAGAACTGCCAGTCGCCGGTCGAGGCGCAACTGAGCTTCGTCACCGTGACCGGCGCCCCGGTGCGGGCCGAGTTCGACTTCCTGCAGACCGGCCCGCAGAGCTGGGACATCATCGTCCAGACCGACGGCGGCGAACTGAAGCTGTCGCACGGCGGTTCGCGCCTGTGGATCGACGGGCAGCTGAAGCACGAAGGGCCGGACGAAGAATATCCGGGCCTCTACGCCGCCTTCGCCGAACTGATCGAAGCCGGCGCCTCGGACGTCGACGTCAGCCCGCTGCGCCATGTGGCCGACGCCTTCCTGCTGGGCGAACGGGTCATCGCGCCGGCCTTCATCGAATAGTCTCGGCGGGCCATCGAATAAGCGATGGTTGCGCTAACATTGACCTGACAAAATGCGGGGGAAGGGCCTATATGCGGGCCCATTCCCGTCCGCCAAAACCGCGAGCGCCGTCATGACCGAACTCCGCAGCCTGAACCCCGCCACGGGCGAGCACTTCGGTGACGTCTTCCCCGAGCCGACCGCGGCCCAGATCGAGGCGGCCCTGGCCGCCGCCGACGCGGCGTTCGACGTCTATCGCGAGACCGACCTCGAGACCCGCGCGGCCTTCCTCGAAGGCGTCGCCGCCGAGATCGAGGCCATCGGCGACGAACTGATCGAGCGCGCCATCGCCGAGACGGGCCTGCCGCGCGGCCGCCTGGAAGGTGAACGCGGCCGCACCACCGGCCAGCTGCGCCTGTTCGCCAAGACCGTCCGCCAGGGCGACTTCCTCGGCGCCCGCGTCGACCCGGCCCTGCCGGAGCGCAAGCCGCTGCCGCGCGCCGACCTGCGCCAGCGCTTCATCGGCCTGGGCCCCGTCGCCGTGTTCGGCGCCAGCAACTTCCCGCTGGCCTTCTCGACCGCCGGCGGCGACACCGCCGCGGCCCTGGCCGCCGGTTGCCCGGTCGTCTTCAAGGGCCACCCGGCCCACCCCGGCACCGCCGCCCTGGTCGGCGCGGCCATCAGCAAGGCCGTCGAGAAGGCGGGCCTGCCGGCCGGCGTGTTCGCCCTGCTGACGGGTCAGACCCACGAGCTGGGCGGCGCCCTGGTCAGCGACTCGCGGATCAAGGCCGTCGGCTTCACCGGTTCGCGCGCCGGCGGCGTGGCGCTGATGAAGATCGCCAACGCCCGTCCCGAGCCGATCCCGGTCTATGCCGAGATGAGCAGCGTCAATCCGGTGGTGCTGTTCCCGCACGCCCTGGCCGCCCGCGCCGAGGCTCTGGGCGCGGCGTTCGTCGGCTCGCTGACCATGGGTTCGGGCCAGTTCTGCACCAACCCCGGCCTGGTCCTGGCCCTGGAAGGCCCGGACCTCGACACGTTCGTGGCCTCGGCCTCGGCCGCCCTGGCCGCCGCTCACCCGCAGGTCATGCTGACCCCGGGCATCTTCGGCGCCTATGAGCAGGGCGTCGAGAAGCTGGGTTCGCGTCCGGGCGTCACCGTCGCGGCGCGCGGCCTGGTCGGCGAAGGCTGCAACCAGGGCCAGGGCGCCCTGTTCGTGGTCGACGCGGCGACCTTCGCCGCCGACCCGGCCCTCAGCCATGAAGTGTTCGGCTCGTCGTCGGTGATCGTCCGCGCCCCGGACCTCGCTGCGCTGGCCAAGCTGCTCGAAGGCCTGGAAGGCCAGCTGACCGCCACCCTGCACCTGGACGCCGAAGACGCCGAGGCCGCTCGCGGCCTGCTGCCGATCCTCGAGCGCAAGGCCGGCCGCATCCTGGCCAACGGCTGGCCGACCGGCGTGGAAGTGGCTCCGGCCATGGTCCACGGCGGCCCGTTCCCGGCCACCTCGGACGGCCGCTCGACCTCGGTCGGCACCCGCGCCGTCGAGCGCTTCCTGCGCCCGGTCTGCTACCAGGACCTGCCCGACGTGCTGCTGCCGGCGGCCCTGAAGGAAGCCAACCCGTGGGGCGTCAAGCGCGCCGTCGACGGCGTGCTCTAAACCCGGCGGGTCCGCTCGGACCTCCAGGCTCTATAAGTGAAAGCGCGCGGCGGCTTTGGCCCCGCGCGCTTTTTCTTTGCCGTTTCAGGGCGTGAACCGTCTGCAACGGCTCTGGAATCGCCGGGTGGGCCAAGGTCGCCTTTTCTTGCGCGGACGTCGGAATAACGGCGGCTTTGGGCCGCGAACGGCAACACTTCGCAGGCGAGCCGGCGCCCTGGCGACAACCTTCCGGGCCGTTTGAAACGGAAGTGTATCGGCGTGAGCGTCGCCGTAGCATGACGGAAATTTCATAGACACGCCTGGGCCATGCACGGCCCCTAAGGCTCGGAGGTTCCATCAGGCGGGTCCTCCATGTCGCGTAAGCTTCTGATCTTGTCGGCCGCAGCTCTACCGATGCTGCTGCACGCCGGCGGCGCCGTCGCCGAGACCGAGATCACCAGCAGCAGCCGCACCAAGGCGGTCGCGACCTCGACCGCCAACGACGGCGCGGCCGACGACGTCAAGATCACCAGCGACGGCGTGATCACCTACGCGTCCGAAGGCGCGATCGCCACCGTCGACAGCAGCAACACGCTGACCAACAACGGCACGCTGCAAAGCACCGACCTCTCCAACTCGACCGGCATCCTGATCAACGGCGGCCTCACCTCGACGGTGACCAACGGCGGCACGATCTCGCTGACCGAGGACTACGACTACGAGGACACCGACAGCGACGGCGACTACGACGGCCAGTTCGCGCTGGGGACCAACCGCTATGGCGTCCACCTGACCGGTTCGGGCGACTTCACCGGCACGATCGAGAACTCGGGTTCGATCACCATCGAGGGCAACGACTCGATCGGCATCATCCTGGAATCGTCGGTGATCGGCGACATTCTCAATTCCGGCTCGATCGCGGTCACCGGCGACGACGGCTACGGTATCCGCAACACCGCCAGCATCACCGGCGACATCGTCAGCGACGGCTCGATCAGCGTGCTGGGCGCCAACAGCGTCGGCCTGGCGGTCAACGGCGAGGTCGACGGTTCGGTGATCGTGCAGGGCTCGATCACCGCCACCGGCTATCGCTACACCAGCCGCTACACCGATCCCGACGACGAGGCCCTGCTCGACGCCGACGACCTGCTGCAGGGCGGCTCGGCCATCCAGGTGACCAGCAACGTCACCAAGGGCCTGGTGCTCGACGCCCCGCCCGAGGACACCAACGACGACACCACCGACGACGAGGACGGCGACGGCGTCGAAGACGACGAGGAAGGCACCGCTTCGGTCGCGGTCTATGGCGGCGCGCCGGCGATCCAGATCGGCTCCGACACCCAGACCGTCACCCTCGGCTCGGCCGGGGACGGCATCTACGACTACGGCCTGGTGATCCGCGGCTCGGTCGCCGCCTACGGCATCCACCCGGGCGTGGCCGCCACCGGCGTGCAGATCGGCGGCTCGGCCGGCTACGAGACCCTGGTCACCAACGGGATCAACCTGGAAGGCTCGATCACGGCCAGCGCCTACGAGGCCGACGCCGTGGGCCTGCACCTGACCTCGGGCGCCATCGCCCGGATCCTCGACAACAGCGGCGGGCTGACCGGTTCGGTCACGGCCGAGAGCGAGTACGACGCCTACGCCCTGCTGATCGACGCCGGCGCGACCATGACCACGGTCAACAACAGCGGCACGATCCTGGCCACCCTCTACGGCGAGACCGGAACCGCCAACGCCATCGTCGATCGCTCGGGCACGCTGACCACGATCAACAACACCGGCACGATCGCCGCCTACCTGACGGCCACCGACGACGACTACGACCTCGACGACGACAACGACGACGCCGACGACGAAGTGGTCACCGGCAAGGCCGTGGCCATCAACCTGCAGGCCAACACCACCGGTGTCACCATCACCCAGACCGGCGTCAACGACGGCGACGATGGCGACGACGACGTGGCCGACACCGATACCGACGGCGACGGCGTGGACGACGCCGACGAGCCGACGATCATCGGCCAGATCCTGCTGGGCTCGGGCGCCGACACCATCAACCTGCTGAACGGCACGCTGTACGGCGAGATCTCGTTCGGCGACGGCGCCGACGTCTTCAACATCGACGGCGGCGCCTACGCGGTCACCAAGATCAGCGACAGCGACGGCAAGCTGTCGATCAACATCGGCGACGGCGGCCTGATGCTGACCAACACCAACACGATCAACGCCACCAGCCTGACCCTCGGCGCCGACGCCAAGCTGGTGTTCACCGTCGATCCCTCGGCGGGCACGGCGACCCAGCTGGTGGTCGACACCGCCACCATCGCCAGCGGCGCAAACCTCGGCCTGGTCTTCAACAACCTGCTGACCACGGCCAGCACCTTCAAGGTGATCTCGGCCGGAACCCTGACCGCCGGCGACATCGACCAGGACCTGCTGGGCGACGCGCCCTACCTCTACGTCGCCAGCGCCTATACGGAAGGCAACGACGTGCTGATCGACGTGCGTCGCCGCACGGCCGCCGAAGCCGGCATGACCCGCAGCCAGGCCTCGGCCTACGAGGCGGTGTTCGCCGCCCTGAGCAACGACGACGGCATCGCCGGCGCGTTCCTCAGCCAGTCGACCGCCGACGGCTTCTACAATCTCTACGACCAGATGCTGCCCAGCACCGGGCAGGGGATGTTCACCAGCCTGCAGGCCGTGCAGCAGCAGCTGTCGTCGGCCACGTCGGTGCGTCCCGACGGCGCCGACCGCTACGGCCCCGACAGCGTCTGGGTGCAGGAGATCAACAGCCTGGTCCGCATCGAGGACGGCGCGGTCCAGGGCTCGGACACCAAGGCCGTGGGCCTGGTCGCGGGCTACGAGGCCATGGGCGACGCCGGCGGCGCGCTGGGCGTGACCCTGTCCTTCGTCAGCCTCGAGGAAAAGGACACCGCCGCCAAGGTCGGCGAGGAGACGACCGCCTCGGTGTTCCAGGCCGAAACCTACTGGCGCCGTTCGGTCGGCGGCTGGCGCCTGAACCTGGGCGGCGGCGCGGGCTACATCCGCTTCAACGGCGACCGCAGCTTCATCAGCGAGGACGCCGATAGCGACGGCGCGGCCGACGAGATCCTCCGCAACACCGCCTCCTGGAACGGCTTCACCGCCAACGCCTTCGCCGGCGTCGGCTATGAGGTGACGTTCGGCGCCAACTACATCCGCCCCGAGACCCGCCTCGACTACGTCTACATGTGGGAAGGCGGGCGCAAGGAGCACGGCGGCGGCGAGGGCTTCGACCTGACGGTCGCCTCGCGCAAGTACAGCAACCTGTCGAGCGACATCGGCGTGGTCTTCGGTCGCCAGTTCGGCAAGGAGGTCTGGTTCAAGCCGGAAGTCCGCGTCGGCTATCGCAAGACCCTGGCCGGCAAGTTCGCCGACACCACGGCCTCGTTCGCGGGCGGCACGCCGTTCACGATCCTGGCCGACAACGCCCGCAACGGCGCGGTGACCCTGAACGTCGCCCTGCGCGCCGGTTCGGATCTTTCCTATTTCGCCCTGGAGGGCGGGGCCGAAGCGTCCCGTCGCCAGACCCGCTATTCTGCCCGGCTTGTCGGCCGGGCGATGTTCTGAGAACGCCCGTGAGACCCCGCCTGCTCATCGTCGATCCCGATATCGACTCCCGCGCCGCCATTACCGCCCTTCTGGGCCGCTTCGACCTGGAAGTGCTCGAGGCCGGTTCGGCCCGCGAGATGGACCAGATCCTCGGCCGCACCCAGATCGAACTGGTCGTGATGGACATCCTGCTGCCCGACGAGGCCGGCCTCTCGGTCTGCGCCCGGCTGCGCCGCCTCAACCCGGCTCCGGGCGTGGTGGTGGTCAGCGCGGTCGACGACGAAAGCGACGTGGTGGTCGGCCTGGAGATGGGCGTCGACGACTACATCGCCAAGCCGTTCCGCCCGCGCGAGACGGCCGCCCGCATCCGCGCCGCGGTCCGCCGTCGCCAGGCCTATCGCGCCCCAGAGCCGATCGCCGCCCCGCCGGTCTATCAGTTCAGCGGCTGGCGCCTGAACGTCGCCACCCACGAGCTGTTCGATCCGCGCGGCGAGTCGGTGAACCTGTCGTCGGCCGAGTTCCTGGTGCTGTGGACCCTGGTCTCCAAGCCCCAGCAGATCCTGACCCGCGACCAGCTGCAGCAGGGTCCGCCCGAGGCCCGCAGCAAGGCGCCGCCGCAGCAGATCAACGTCACCATCAGCCGTCTGCGCAGCAAGCTGCGCCGCGCCGAGGGCGGCGCCCAGATGGTGCGGACGGTCCGCCACGCCGGCTACATGTTCGCCCCGCGCGTGGACCGCGTTCACGCGGACTGATGATCGAGGAACCTCCCCCTGATGGGGGAGGTGATCGCGAAGCGATCGGTGGGGGGAGTGGCTGCTGAGCGGCCAGCTTCCCGGAAGCTGAAAACGGCCCCCACCGGCCTTCGGCCGCCTCCCCCAGAGGGGGAGGTCCTACTTCTTCCGCACGAAGATCAGCGTCTGGTCCGGCGGGCCGGGCTTGCCGTCGACGTCCTGCTCGACCAGCAGGGTGTCGGGCGCCGAGAGGGCCACGCGCATGGTCTGGCGGCGGCCGGTTTCGCCGTGGGTCATCACCGCGACGCTGGACTGGCCCGTGCGATCGACGCTCAGGGTCACGAAGTTGAAGTTGACCACGGCTCGCGTCGGCGAGCCGTCGAGGCCGGCGTCGGCGAACTGGATGGCGGCCACGCCCTCGTCGTCCTCCTCGACCAGGGTCCAGGCGATGAACTTGCCGTCGTCCTTGGTGATGTCGAGCTCGCCGCTCAGCGGCGCGGCGCCGGTCAGGGCCTCGTTGAAGTGCGAGCGCGGCAGGTCGAGCATCCACTTGCCGCCGACGCCCAAGGGACCCGTCCCCTGAGCGGCCGGCGCCTGGGCGAGGGCCGGGGCGGCGAGCAGCAGGAGGCCCAGGCCCGCGAGCGCGGATGCGACTTTAGCTTTGGCCATGACCGATCTCCTTGACGATAGGTCAATGTCGGGTGGCGAGATCGGTTCGTCCAGAGGTCCGGCGTTTTTGGAGCCCGGTGTTTTTGGGAGCCGCCGTTCTTCCAATTGTGGATTGCCAATCGGCGGGCGCGGTCGCTCTGGTCGGCGGACTGCAAGAATCGGAGCCCGCCCATGCGCCGCCTGTCGCGTTCGCTGTTGTTCGCCGCCTCGCTGTTCGCCGCCGGTGCGCTCTACGGCCCCGAGGCCGACGCCGCCGAGAAGGCCGACACCTCGGTCAAGGCCGTGCAGAAGATCGTCGGCGGGGCCGGCTTCAAGGCCGCCGTCCAGCAGCTCGACGCCGACTACGAGCGCACCGTCGCCGACATCGTCACCCTGACCGAGATCCCCGCGCCCCCCTTCAAGGAGGAAAAGCGCGCCAAGGCCTATCTGGAGATGCTCAAGGCCGTGGGCCTGACCGACGTCGAGATGGACGCCGAGGGCAACGTCATGGGCGTGCGGCCCGGGACGGCCACCAAGGGCCAGGGTCCGTTCGTGGTCATCGCCGCCCACCTCGACACCGTCTTCCCCGAAGGCACCGAGGTGAAGGTCAAGCGCGAGGGCACGAAGCTGTCGGCCCCGGGCATCGGCGACGACACCCGCTCGCTGGCCGTGCTGCTGGCCTATGTGCGGGCGCTGGACGCGGCCAAGATCAAGACCAAGTCCGACATCCTGTTCGTCGGCAATGTCGGCGAGGAGGGGCCGGGCGACCTGCGCGGCGTGCGCCACCTCTTCACCAAGGGCAAGTACCAGGGCCGGATCGGCGCCTTCTTCTCGATGGACGGTTCGGACCCCTCGCGCATCGTCGACCGCGGCGTCGGCTCCAAGCGCTATCGCGTCACCTTCAAGGGACCGGGCGGCCACAGCTACGGCGCGTTCGGCGTGGTCAACCCGATGACGGCCATGGCCCAGTCGGTGGTCGATCTCTATGCGGTCAAGCCGCCGGCCGATCCCAAGACCACCTATTCGGCCAGCGTGGTCGGCGGCGGCACCTCGGTGAACTCGATCCCCAACTCGATCTTCATGGAGTTCGACATGCGCTCGGAGAGCGCCGACGAACTGGCCAAGCTGGACCGGACCCTGGTCGCCATCCTCGACAAGGCCGTGGCCGGCGAGAACGCCGCCCGCTCGACCAAGCCCGGCGAGGTCTCCTACGAGGCCAAGGTGATCGGCGAGCGTCCGGCCGGCGGCACGGACCCGAAGGCCGCGATCGTCACGGCCACCGCCGCGGCGGCTTCGGCCCTTGGCTTCACCCCCACCCACGAGGCCTCCTCGACCGACGCCAACCTGCCGATGAGCCTGGCGATACCGGCCGTCACCATCGGCTCCGGCGGCAAGGGCGGCCGCGCCCACGCCCTGGACGAATGGATCGACGTCGAGAAGGGGGAGACCCTCAAGGGCATGCAGGTGGGCCTGGCCGCCCTGCTGGCCGTGGCGGGGGTGGAGTAGCCGCCTGCGGCGGCCCCCTCAGTCGGCTTTGCCGACAGCTCCCCCAGAGGGGGAGCATCTTGGCGTCGTAGATCCTCCCCCTCTGGGGGAGGTGGCCCGGAGGGCCGGAGGGGGGGCGCGAAGCGCTAAGCCCGCTGGTTCAGCGTGATCGCCGTAGCGCTGTTGCGGTAGGCTGAGCCCTGGGCGCTGGGGCCGTAGCCGGCGGCTTGCGGGCGTTGGGCGGCGATTTCGTTGGCGACGGCGCGGACCAGGCCCTCGGTGACCGTCTTGGCCGCGGCGATGGCGCGCGACTGGCGGGCGAGGACGGCGTCGAAGGCCTCGGTGGCGCGCACCAGGCGCATGCGGCGCTCGGGCGTGGCGGCCTGGACGACGGCGACGTTGCCGCGCACCCGCGCCGACTCGTGGCGATAGATGTTGGCGAGCTTGGCCGTTTCCTCGACGTGGCGGGCGGCCTCGTGCGGGCGGCGGGCCTCGAAGGCGGTGGCCTGCTTGGCGATCAGGTCGGTCAGGCGCTCGGTCAGGATGATCAGCTGTTCGACGCGCTCGTCCGAGGGAGAGAGGGGGGCGGAGCTCATCATTGGGCGACCTCCTGCAGGCCTTGCATCTTGAGCATCTCGCGCTGGACCGAGGCGGCGATGCCGACGCCGCCGGCCTTGGACACTTCCTTGGCCATGGCGTCGGTCAGCAGCGAGCGGAACATCTCTTCGCCCTGGCCGCCGCCGAAGGGTTCGGGGGTCTTCACGCCCTCGAACATCGACTGCATCATCGACGACAGGAACGAGGCCTCGAACTTCTGGGCCGTTTCCTTGATCTTGCCGCGCTTGGCCAGTTCGGCGGCCGAGGTCGCGCCGGTCCCGGAGATGGCCGAGTAGGCGTCGACGGCGCTGGCGGCGGAGGAGAGGGCGCTCATCACATCACCTCGATGTCGGCTTGCAGGGCGCCCGCGGCCTTCACGGCCTGCAGGATGGTGATCATGTCGCGCGGGGTGACGCCCAGGGCGTTGAGGCCGCCGACCAGGCTCTTCAGCGACGCGCCGCCGCCCAGGGTGATCAGCTTCTTGCCCTTTTCCTCGTCGATGTTGATCGTCGACTGCGGGACGACCTTGGTCTGGCCCTGGCTGAACGGGGCCGGCTGGCTGACGGCCGGGGTCTCCTGGACCGAGATGGTCAGGTTGCCCTGGGCGATCGCCACCTGGCTGATGCGGACGTCGTCGCCCATCACCACCACGCCGTTGACCTCGTCGATGATCACCTTGGCCGGGCCGTCGGGCTCGACTTCCAGGTTCTCGATGGCGGTGATGAAGCTGATCATGTCCATGCCGCCCGGCGAGCGGATCGCCACGACGGTAGGGTTCTGGGCCTGGGCGCAGCTGGGGAACTTGATGTTGATGGCGTCGGCGATGCGGCGGGCGGTGGTGAAGTCGGGGTTGCGCAGGGTCATGCGCAGCTCGCTCATGGCCACCATCTGGAAGCCGGTCTCGCGCTCGACGTCGGCGCCGGCGGCGATGCGGCCGGCGGTCGGGACGCCGCGGCTGATCGAGCTGCCAGAAGCGCCGCCGGCCGAGACGGCGCCGGTCTGCACCTGGCCCTGGGCCACGGCGTAGGTCTGGCCGTCGGCGCCTTGCAGCGCGGTGACCATCAGCGTGCCGCCCTGCAGGCTCTTGGCGTCGCCCATGGCCGAGACCGAGACGTCGATCTTCGAGCCGGCGCCGGCGAAGGCGGGCAGCTTGGCGGTGACCATGACGGCCGCCGCGTTCTTGGCGTTGAGGTTGGCGTCGCGGACGTTGACGCCCTGGCGCTCGAGCAGCGATTCCATGCTCTGCTTGGTCATCGGCGCGTTGCGCAGGCTGTCGCCCGTGCCGTTGAGGCCGACGACGATGCCGTAGCCGATCAGGTGGTTCTCACGCACGCCCTCGAACGAGACGATGTCCTTGATCCGCGACTTGGCGGCGGCCGGACCGGCGACGACGGTCATGGCCGCGAGGGCCAGGCCGGCGAGAACGGAGCTGAAAAATGAACGACGCATGGATTTCCACACCGAAGGACGCAATTCCGTCGCGGCCCATGCCAGAACCGGGCCAACGGAAAAGGTGAGGAAAATCAATGAAAAGGGCGGCCAAAAACGCCTGCGACAATCCTGTCCGGCAGATTCTGCCCGGCATTAACCATACCGCAAGCGCCGATCTCGAATATGAGTTCTCATCGGGGAGGCCGACTCCCTATATGTAGGCGTTCAAGACCAGCTTTGGAGCGACGGTCGTCATGAAGGTTTCGAGCTCGGGAGGCGTGGGCGCGGCTGGCGCATCACGCGCGCGGCCGGCGGGCGGCGGATCGAACTTCGCCCTGCCCAGCGTCGGCGGCGCCAGCGGCGTGGCCGGGACGGCCGCGGCCGGCGGCCTGGCCGGGGTGGGCTCGCTGGACGCTCTTCTGGCCCTGCAGGCCAACATGGACCCGATGGAGCGCAAGCGTCGCGCCATCCGCCGGGCCGACGACATTCTGGACATCCTCGACGGCCTGAAGATCGCCGTACTGGACGGGGAGGTCTCCTCCAGCACCATCGACAAGCTCAAGCGCGCCGTTCGCGAGCACCGCGAGAGCGTCGACGATCCGAAGCTGCAGAGCCTGCTCAACGAGATCGAGACCCGCGCGGCCGTCGAAGAGGCCAAGCTCTCCGTGGCGCAAGGCGCGTGAGGAGCGGCGGGATGGAACCTCGAACCCATTCCCGCGATTTTATTGCCCCGGCCGGCGCGGCGAAGCTCGTCGCCCCCGTGCAGCGTCGCCGCCGTGTCAGGCAGGCGCGCGCGCCTGAATGCACCGCTCATGCGACGTTCATTGAACGGGGCTATCGTTTTGGTATAAGCACACCGCCCGCTGAGGGCGGAGTTCATCGGGGCGTGAGGCGTTGATGCAGACGGCCACTGTTCTTAAGGAACCGAATACGTATCGTCCTTCCGAGGACGAGCCGTTCATGAATGAGCGGCAGCTCGAGTATTTCAAACAGAAGCTGCTGACCTGGAAAGAGGAGATCCTTCGCGAATCTCGCGAAACGGTCTCCCACCTCCAGACCGAAACTGAGAACCATGCCGACCTCGCCGACCGGGCGTCGTCGGAAACCGACCGGGCGCTGGAACTTCGGACCCGCGACCGGCAGCGGAAGCTGATCTCCAAGATCGACCAGGCGTTGCGCCGGGTCGAAGACGGCAGCTACGGCTACTGCGAAGAGACCGGCGAGCCCATCGGCCTGGCCCGTCTGGACGCGCGTCCGACCGCCACCCTGAGCCTCGAGGCCCAGGAGCGTCACGAGCGTCGCGAGCGGGTTCACCGCGACGACTGAGGTCTCGCAGGTCTTATCCTGATGTGTTTTGCGACGGCCTCGCCCATTGGGCGAGGCCGTCTGCGTTTCTGCCCGAATTAAGTCCAAGCTTGCTGCTTTTCACGGCGACGGGGGAATGATCTTCTCCCGCCCGTCGAGGGTCGTTGAGCGGGGGAAGGTCCGCGCCTACGGCCGCTCGAAAGCCCCTTTCAGCGAGCCGCTTCCATGCGCCTGTCCCGTCGTCATCTTCTTCTCTCGGCCGCCGCCGCCACTGCGGCTTCGGGGGCCGCCTCGGGCCTGCCGGCCTTCGCCGCGACGCCCGCCAAGGGCCCGATCGCCGACCCGAAGCTGGCCAAGCTGCTCGACGCCTTCGTCGACGAGATGCTGATCGACCAGCCCGAGGCCGCCACGGGCCTGGGCCTCGACAAGGGCGCCCGCGCGGCCCTGAAGGCCAAGCTGTCGGACAGCTCGGCCGCCGGCCGCCGCGCCCAGGTCGCCGCCTATGCCGACCGCGCCAAGCGTATCGCCGCCATCGATCCCAAGACCCTCAACCCGCACGACCTGACGATCCGCGACACGGTGCTGGCGGCCCAGAAGATCGGCGCCGAGGGCGCGGCCTTCAGCTACGGCGGCGACTTCGCCAACCCCTATGTCGTCAGCCAGCAGGGCGGGGCCTATTCGTTCGTGCCGGAGTTCCTGAACTCGCAGCACAGCATCGAGACCGCCGCCGACGTCGACGCCTATGTCTCGCGCCTGGCCGCCTTCGCCAAGGTGGTCGACCAGGAGAACGGTCGCATCGCCGAGGACGTCGGCGCCGGCGTCATCCCGACGAGCTTCATCCTCGACAACGCCATCGGCCAGCTGACCGAGATGCGCGCCCAGAAGGCCGCCGACAGCCGCATGGTCGGCTCGCTGGCCGAGCGCGCCAAGGCCAAGGGCCTGGCCGACCGCGCGGGCGATGCGACGAAGATCATCGAGGGCGAGGTCTATCCCGCGCTCGACCGCCAGATCGCCGCCCTGAAGGCCGCGCGCGAGAAGGCCGACGACAAGGCCGGCGTCTGGAAGCTGCCGCAGGGCGAGGCCTATTACGGCTGGGGCCTGCGCTACAACACCACCACCACGATGGGCGCCGAGGAGATCCACGCCCTGGGCCTGGAGCAGGGCCGCGAGATCGCCGCCCGCATGGACGTGCTGCTGAAGGGCCAGGGCCTGACGCAAGGCTCGGTCGGCGAGCGCGTCACCGCCCTGACCAAGGACCCGCGCTACCTCTACGCCGACAGCGACGCGGGCCGGGCCGAACTCCTGGCCTATCTCAACGACCGCATCGCCGCGATCCGCCTGCTGATGCCCAAGCTGTCGCGCCTGGGCCTGAAGGCCGACGTCATGGTCAAGGCTGTGCCCAAGGAGATCCAGGACGGCGCGCCGCAGGGCTATATGAACTTCGCCTCGCTCGACGGCTCGCGCCCGGCGATCTACTACATCAACCTGAAAAACATGGGCAATTGGCCCAAGTTCAGCCTGCCGACCCTGACCACCCACGAGGCCATTCCGGGTCACGCCTGGCAGGGCGCGTACCTGGCCGAGCGGGCCAGCCAGATCCCGACGATCAGCTCGCTGATGGGCTTCGGCGCCTTCGTCGAGGGCTGGGCGCTCTATGCCGAGCAGATCGCCGACGAGGCCGGCTACTACGAGGGCGATCCGCTCGGTCAGCTGGGCTACCTACAGGCCCAGCAGTTCCGCGCCGCCCGGCTGGTGGTCGACACCGGCCTGCACCACAAGCGCTGGACCCGCGACCAGGCGGTGGAGTTCATGACCTCGACCACCGGCCGCGCCAAGCCGGCCATGGTCAGCGAGGTCGACCGCTACTGCGCCAGCCCGGGCCAGGCCTGCGCCTACAAGATCGGTCACACCGAGATCCTGCGCCTGCGCGAAAAGGCCAAGGCGGCCCTGGGCCCGCGCTTCGACCTGCGCGACTTCAACGACGCCGTGGTCTCGACCGGCGGCACGCCGCTGACCGTGCTGGGCGAGGTGGTGGATCGCTATGTGAAGACGGCGAAGGGGTAATCACGATCCCTCTCCCCTTGCGGGAGAGGGTGGCCTCCGAAGGAGGTCGGGTGAGGGGTTACACGAACAGAAACGCCGCGACGGCTGATCGGCTGTCGCGGCGTTCGATTTTTGAGAGACCCCTCATCCGTCGGCTATCGCCGACACCTTCTCCCGCAAGGGGAGAAGGATTTTCACCACATTGTCGCCGCCGCCCGCGCGGGCCAGGCCTCGTCATAGGCCGCGCCACCGACCTCCCCGGCGGTGACGGCGGCCAGCATCGCCCCGGCCGTCGGGATCGACTTGGGATCGACCTGGGCCTCGGCCTTCCACAGTCCGGCGCGCATCACCGCCCGGGCGCACTGGAAATAGCACTCCTCGATGGTGACGATCAGCGCCGTGCGCGGGGCCTTGCCCTCGACCGCCAGGCTTTCGAGCAACCCGGGCTCGACGCTGATCACCGCCCGGCCGTTGACGCGGAAGGTGGTGCCCGAGCCGGGGATCAGGAACAGCAGGGCCACGCGCGGGTCGCGGACGATGTTGCGCAGGCTGTCGATGCGGTTGTTGCCGCGGCGGTCGGGCAGGATCAGCGTGCGGTCGTCGGCGATGGTCACCAGGCCGTGGGCGTCGCCGCGCGGGCTGCAGTCGAGGCCCTCGGGGCCGGCCGTGGCCAGGGCCAGGAACGGCGAGGCTTCGACCAGGGCGCGATAGTGCGGGGTCAGCCGGTCGCTGACCTTGACCGTCGAGGCCGGAACCGGGGCGGGGCTGTAGATCGCCTCCAGCGCCTCTAGCGTGTCGATGATCGCCATCCGCCGTCCTCCCCATATTCGAGAGGGAAACTAGCAGGCGTAGTCCGGCGCGTCAGGCCCGGCTGTCGAGCGCCTGCTGGCAGGCTTCGGCGAGACGCCGGGGGGAGATCGGCTTGTCGACGATGGCCCGGCGGGCGTTGGCCAACTGGTCGGCGTTGCCGGTGACGAACACCGTGGGGATGCGGCCCAGCTTGGCCTCGATGGCCTCGACCGCCTCCAGTCCCGTGCCGCCGATGATGCGGAAATCGGCGGTGATCAGGTCGGGCGCGCGGGCCAGGGCGCAACTGAGCGCTTCCTGTGGACTGTCGGCGATGTCGAAGCTTGAATAGCCTTGGGCGGCGAGAAGCGCCTCGACTTCGAGGGCGATGAGGATCTCGTCCTCGATGATGAGCGCGTGGCCTTGGGACCTTGTCACTGCACTTACGCCAATCCGCTGTCGTCCCTTACAAGACTACAACCCGAACTTTCAGGCTGCGCCAATCGAATTCGCGCTTGGGTTTTCAGAAATGTGTCCCTGCACGCACGAACCCTCACGGCCGCGTGATGGCGCCGCCCGTCCCGCGAGAGCCGCCAGGGCCGGTTTCCCTCGCGAGCCGAAAGCCTCTATTCAAACGGAAAACAGAAAACACCGCAGGAGCGCCCAAACCCCATGTCGTCCCAGCCCCTCGTCCTCACCGAAAAGCGCGGCCACGTCGCCATTCTCACCCTCAACCGTCCCGAGGCGATGAACGCCCTGGGCGCGCCGGGCGACGGCGACCAGGTGGCGGCCGCCTGCGAGGCGATCAATGACGACCAGCAGATCCGCTGCGTGATCCTGACCGGCGCGGGCAAGGCCTTCTCGGCCGGCGGCGACGTCAAGGCGATGAAGGCCCGCGAGGGCGCCTTCGGCGGCAACGGCGTGGCCGTGCGCGACGGCTACCGCAAGAACATCCACCGCATCGTGCGGGCCATCTACGGCCTGGAGGTCCCGTCGATCGCGGCCGTGAACGGCGCGGCCATCGGCCTGGGCTGCGACGTGGCCTGCATGACCGACATCCGCATCGCCGCCGACACGGCCAAGTTCGGCGTGACCTTCCTGAAGCTCGGCCTGATCCCCGGCGACGGCGGCGCCTGGCTGATGCCGCGCACCGTGGGCATGAGCCGCGCGGCCGAGCTGCTGTTCACCGGCGACGTCATCGACGCGGCCAAGGCGGCCGAGTGGGGCCTGATCAGCCGCGCCGTGCCTTCGGCCGACCTGATGGGCGAGGCTCTCGCCCTGGCCGAGCGGATCGCCCAGCAGCCGCCTCACGCCTTGCGCATGGCCAAGAGTCTGCTCAAGCACGGCCAGACGGCGAGCTACGACACCCTGATGGAGATGAGCGCCGCCGCTCAGGCCATCGCCCACCACACCGAGGACCACATGGAAGGCGTCGACGCCATTCTCGAAAAGCGCCAGCCCACGTTCCGGGGCGCCTGAGGCATGGGCAAGGAAGCCAAGGCCTGGGGCCAGCTCAGCGACGGCGAAAGCGACGGCAAGCTCCTGTGGGAGCCGCCCAAGCTGATCTTCCGCGGGGCGGTGCGCGGCATCTACCAGGGCCACGCCCTGCGCGGGATCCGCGTCGAGGGCGACGACATCGTGCTCAGCGACGGCACGCGCTTCACGCTGGATCCGGGCCAGGCCGACAAGTGGGTGCACGCCATCCTCAATCCGCCCTCGCGGCTGGACAAGCTGGGCGTGAAGCCGGGCATGACGGTGGTGGTCGACGGCGTCGACGACGAGGCGTTCCTCGAAGAACTGGCCGGCCGCGTCGAGGTTGAGACGGGGACGGCGGAAGACTTCGAAGAGGTCGACCTGCTGTTCCTGGCCGCCGACGACCTGGCCGAGCTGGACCGCCTGGAAGACCTCAAGAGCGTGCTGGCCGACAAGGGCGCGATCTGGATCGTCTCCCAGAAGGGCAAGGGCGCGCCGCTGAAAGACACCGACGTCCTGGGCGCGGCCCGCGGCGTGGGCCTGTCGGACACCAAGGTCTGCGGGTTCTCGGCCACGCACACGGCGCTGCGGTTCGTGGTGCGGAAGGGCTGAAGGGTCGTGAAGACCATCACCATCACCATCGACGGCGAAGGCTGGGAAACCGGCCTCGACTTCTATCGCGACCTGTTGCTCGCGCTGGGGTCTTCCCTGGCCTGGCATGGCGCAAGTATCGACGCCTTCATCGACTCGATGGTCTATGGCGGCATGCTGCCGATCGAACCGCCCTATGAGGTGGTGGTCGAGAACCTGGGCTCCGAAGAGGTCCGCAAGGACGTCCAGGACCTGGCCGATGCGCTC
This sequence comes from Caulobacter sp. GW821-FHT12A07, assembly GCF_058807655.1. Taxonomy (NCBI): domain Bacteria; kingdom Pseudomonadati; phylum Pseudomonadota; class Alphaproteobacteria; order Caulobacterales; family Caulobacteraceae; genus Caulobacter; species Caulobacter sp. GW821-FHT12A07. The sequence continues at coordinate 270,666 of NZ_JBXAQX010000001.1, read as the reverse complement.
AGCGAAGCCCAGCAATGGCGGCTCAAGCACGAGGGAAGCGCCTCCGAGGTGAGGCTGCGGCTGGCGACGTCAGACGGAGCGGGATCATGATCGTCGGCCGGCGCGCGGGTCTTTTCGAAATCGCCTTCGCCCTGCGCGGCTCGATCCTGCCCAGGATCGCCGGGCGGCTGGTGGTGCTGCTGGCGGTGTCGATCGGGGCGGTGCTGGTCGCTCAGCGCTGGCCGGCGGCGCTGGAGCGGCTGAGCGCCGTGCCGTTCACCTTGATCGGCCTGTCGCTGTCGATCTTCATGAGCTTCCGGAACAACGCCTGCTACGACCGCTGGTGGGAGGCGCGAAAGCTCTGGGGGCAGCTGATCATCGCCGCCCGCAGCTTCGCCCGGCAGACGCAAGGCCTGCCGGAGCCGGCGCGCGAGCCGCTGCTCTTGGGTCTGGCCGCCTTCGCCGGCGGACTGGTCGCGCGCCTGAGGGACGGGGACGAGCGGGCGGCGATCGCGCGCTGGCGGGACCTGCCGTCCCTGGCGGCCGCCCCCAATCCGACCGATGCGATCCTGGCCGCCGTCGGCGCCGACTGCGTCCGGCTGCAAGGCGAGGGGCTGCTGACGCCGATCCATCTGTCGGTTCTGGAGATCCAGCTGACCGAACTGGGTCACGTGCAGGGCGGCTGCGAGCGGATAAAGACCACGCCGCCGCCGTTCTCCTACTCGCTCATGCTGCACCGGACGGCGCACGTCTTCTGCCTGCTGCTGCCGTTCGCCTTGGCCCATGCCCTGGGCTGGTGGACGCCGGTCCTGGTGCTGCTGACCGGCTACACCTTCTTCGGCCTCGACGCCCTGGGCGATCAGCTCGAGGACCCGTTCGGCCTGGAGGACAACGATCTGCCGCTGGACGCCATGGTCCGCACCGTGGAGCGGGACCTGCTGTTCTCGCTGGGACGGGAAGACCTGCCGCCGGTGCTGGAGGCCAAGGGGTATCGGCTGACGTAGGGTCCTTCTCCCCTTGCGGGAGAAGGTGGCGGCGAAGCCGTCGGATGAGGGGTTGCACGAACGAAAACGCCGCGACGGCCGATCAGCTGTCGCGGCGTTTGATTTCTGAGAGACCCCTCATCCGACCTCCTTCGGAGGCCACCCTCTCCCGCAAGGGGAGAGGGATTTAGAACCGCTGCTTGCAGCCCTGCTTCTGGTGCACGCCGCGCAGGAAGCCGCGGCGGGCCAGGCCTGCGTCGCCGAGGGCTTCGAGGTGGCGGTCGGCTGGGGCGGCGCCGGAGATCTCGCGCACCAGGCTGCGGAACGGGATGATCGAGTTGATCAGCGTCTTGCCGCCGGCCTCGGCCAGCTTGCCGGCGCGGTTTTCCGTGTACTCGTTGTCGGTCTTGTAGTCGGGACCCAGCACCTCGTTCAGGCGCTCGATCTCGACCGTCAGCTTGGCGCAGCTCTTCAGGCCCTTGAGGCTGTAGGGATCGGCCAGGGCCTCCTCCAGCACCGGCGGGATCTTCTTCTTCGACAGGCCGACGTCGCGGACCGGTTGGGTGCCGATCTCCATCGACTTCTCGCGCCAGCCGTCGGGCCGGCCGTCGCCGTCAGAGTCCTTGGCGGGCGGAGGCGGCGGCTTGCTCGCCGTCGTGGTCGCGGGCGCCTTGGCCGGATAGCTCGGCTGGGCCGTCGCGCAGCCCGTGGCCATGAACGCCGCCGCGCCCAGGACCGCCATCGTCGTCAAAGTCGCGCGCATCGCACCCCCGCATCCTGCTGATCGTCCATCATAGGCCGATGAACGCTGATCAGGAACGGCAAGCTGGGCCTTGGGTTCCACCGCTGCGCGACCCCCTCAGTCGCTCCGCGACAGTTCCCCCAGAGGGGAAGCATCTTAAAGGTCGCCGCGCCGGCCAAATCCTCCCCCTCTGGGGGAGGTTGCCCGGAGGCCCGGAGGGGGCCTACGCCGCCGCCTTGGCCTTGCGCCGCCCAAACCGCATCACCCCGTCCTCCAGCTTGCCCAGGCGCAGGGCGGCCAGGTCGAGGGCGTAGTTCTGGTGCACCTTCCAGGGGGTCTTGGTTCCCTGCTTGGGGAACTTGTCCATGGCCCGCTGGACGTAGCCCGACGAGAAGTCGAGCCAGGGAACGGCCTCCATGTCCGGCGCGTCGAGGTGAGGCATGCACCAGTCGGCGCCGGCGCGGTCCATGTGGGTCAGCAGGCGACAGACATATTCGCTGGTCAGATCCGCTTTGAGCGTCCAGGAGGCGTTGGTGTAGCCGAAGGCCGAGGCCAGGTTCGGCACGTCGCTGAACATCATGCCCTTGTAGCTGAAGCCCTTGGCCAGATCGACGGCGCGGCCGTCGACGACTACCTCCATGCCGCTCATCAGCTGCATGCGCAGGCCGGTGGCGGTGACGACGATGTCGGCCGGCAGGGTCTTGCCCGACTTCAGCTTCAGGCCGTCCTCGGTGAAGGTCTCGATGTGGTCGGTGACCACCTCGGCCGAACCGTTGCCGATCGCCGCGAACAGGTCGGCGTCGGGCACCAGGCACAGGCGCTGGTCCCAGGGATTGTAGCGCGGCGTGAAGTGGGTCTCGACGTCGTAGTCCTTTGGCAGCTGGTCGCGGACCAGATTGATCAGGCGCTCTTTCGTCTTGGCCGGCTTCTTCCGCGAGAGGTTGAAGAACAGCATGGTGATCAGCACGTTCTTCCAGCGCGTGATCCCGTAGGCAGTCATGGCCGGCAGGCGCTTGCGCATCCAGTTGGCGAGGCCGTCCTCGGCGGGGCGCGAGACCACATAGGTCGGCGAGCGCTGCAGCATCGTCACCTGGGCGGCCGTCTTGGCCATCTCCGGCACGATGGTCACCGCCGTCGCGCCGCTGCCGATCACCACCACCCGCTTGCCGGCGTAGTCGAGATCCTCGGGCCAGTGCTGCGGGTGGACGATGCGGCCCCCGAAGCGCTCGGTTCCCTCGAAGTCGGGCGTGTAGCCGGCGTCGTAGGCGTAGTAGCCGGCGCACATATAGAGGAAGCCGCAGGTGATCTTCACCGTCTCGCCGGTGTTCTTGCCTGGGTCGAGCCGCTCGGCTTCGACCGTCCAGCTGGCGGTCTCGCTGCTCCACTCGGCGCGGCGCACCTTGTGGCGGAAGCGGATGTGCTCGTTCACCCCGGCCTCGGTCGCGGTCTCGCGCACATAGTTCAGGATCGAGGGGCCGTCGGCGATGGCTTTCGCCTCGCGCCACGGCTTGAAGGAATAGCCCAGGGTGTACATGTCGCTGTCCGACCGGATGCCCGGATAGCGAAACAGGTCCCAGGTGCCGCCGATGGCGTCGCGGGCCTCGAGGATGGCGTAGGTCTTGCCCGGGCAGCGCCGCGTCAGGTGATGGGCCGCGCCGATCCCCGACAGGCCCGCGCCCACGATCAAGACGTCGAAATGGTCCGAGACGCTTTGGCCCGTCATCTAGTGTCTCCGTCCCCGCATGGCGGTCCGGTTGGTCCGGACGCTGTCTTCAAGTGAACGATGTTCACCAGCAAACGTCCGTTTGGACGCTGCGTCAATCGGGGCGTCGAAATGCGAGTCGGTTTTCATTGCGCATGGTCCCGGTCGCCAAGTATGCGGAGGGCATGTCCCTGCGTGACTTCGGCCTTCTGGTGCTGGTCTGCCTGATCTGGGCCAGCAACAATATCGTCTCCAAGATCGTGGTCGCCCACTGGGGCGTGCCGCCGCTGTTCTATGCGGCGGTGCGGTTCGGTCTGGTGGCGGCGGTGACCCTGCCGTGGCTGCTGCCCGCGCCGCGTCCGACCTGGCGGATGCTGGCGGTGGGCGTGCTGATGGGGGCGGGCGGTTTCGCCCTGCTGTTCATGGGCTTCAAGACCGCCTCGCCGTCGGCCGCGGCGGTGGTGGTGCAGGCGGGCGTACCCTTCACCACCCTGCTGTCGGTGCTGATGCTGGGCGAGAAGATTCACTGGCGGCGCGGCGTCGGCATCGCCCTGACCCTGGCTGGGGCGATGATCGTGATCTGGAACCCGCACGGCTTCTCGCTGTCGGTCGGGCTGTGGCTGGTCGTGGCCTCGGCCCTGGCCGGCTCGCTGGGGGCGGTGATGATGAAGCAGATCCAGGGCGTCAAACCCTTGAAGCTTCAGGCCTGGGTGGGCTTCACCTCGGTGTGGATCCTGGCCGCCGCCAGCTTCGCCATGGAGCCCGGCGCCTCGGCCAAGGCCTTCGAGGCCGGCTGGCCGTTCGTCGCCGCCGTCGCCTATTCGGCCCTGGTGGTGTCGGTGATCGCCCACACCGGCTATTACGGCCTGATCCAGCGCTACGAGGCCAACCTGATCGCTCCGCTCACCCTGATGACCCCGCTGATGACCATCGGTCTGGGCGTGGCCATCACCCACGACCATTTCGACCTGCGCATGGGGATCGGCGCGGCGCTGGCGCTCGCGGGCGTGCTGATCGTCGCCCTGCGCAGGAACCAGGTGACGCCGCTGCTGATGCTTCTCAAGGACCGCTCGCAATGACCATCGTCGAGGCCCCGTCGCCCAATTTCGACGCCCGCAAGGCCGTGCCCGACACCGTCGTGCTGCACTATACCGGCATGGAGAGCGGCGAGGCGGCCATCGAGCGCCTGCGCGATCCCGAGGCCAAGGTCAGCGCCCACTACGTGGTGGAAGAAGACGGCCGGGTGTTTCGCCTGGTGGCCGAGGAACGGCGGGCCTGGCACGCCGGCGCGGCCTTCTGGAAGGGCGTGCGCGACATCAACTCGTCCTCGATCGGCATCGAGATCGTCAATCCGGGCCACGAGTTCGGCTATCGCGCCTTTCCCGACGTCCAGATCGCCGCTGTGATCAACCTGCTGGCCGACATCCGCTCGCGCTGGACCATCGACGACGACCACATCATCGGCCATTCCGACGTTGCCCCGGCCCGCAAGATCGATCCGGGCGAACTCTTCCCGTGGAAGCGTCTGGCGGAAAGCGGCCATGGCCTGTGGGTCGAGCCGCCGTCCTCGCCGGGCGCGCCGCTGGGGCGGGGCGAGCAGGGCACGGGCGTCTTCGCGCTGCAGGCCGGCTTGACCCGCCTGGGCTTCGACTGCGCGCCGTCGGGCGAATACGACGAGTGGACCGAGACCGTGGTCGGCGCCTTCCAGCGCCACTGGCTGCAGAGCCGTTTCGACGGCGTCGCCGACGGCGAGACCCGGGCGCGGCTGGTGGGCCTGCTGCGGGCCGCGGCGGGCGCCTGATGCATCCGGCCAAGGCTTTCCACGTCGAGGACCGCGCGCGGCTGCTGGCGTTCCTCGCCGAGCATTCGTTCGTCACCCTGTGCGCCAGCGTCGCCGGCCGGCCTTTCGCGGCCCACGCCCCGGTGGTGGTGCGCGACCTGGGCGACGACGGCCTGTTCCTCGACTTCCACCTGTCGCGGATGAACGCCGTGGCGGGCGCTGTGGTGACCGGCTTTTCGGCCGTCGCCGTCGCCATGGGACCGCACGCCTATGTCAGCCCCGACTGGTATGGGACCGATGATCAGGTCCCGACCTGGAACTATGTCTCCGTCGAGGCCGAGGGTTTCGTCACGCCGCTGTCGGAGGCCGAGACCATTGTCCTCCTCGACGACCTGTCGGCCCAGGAGGAGGCGCGCCTCCTGCCCAAGCCGCTCTGGACGCGGGACAAGATGACGCCCGCCAAGTTCGACGCCCTGCTGCGCGGCATCGTCGGCGCCCGTCTGCACGTCGAGCGCCTGGAGGGCACGTTCAAGCTCGGCCAGAACAAGCGCGAAGCCGAACGGGCGGGCGTGATCGAAGCGCTGGGCGACCACCCGGTGGCGGGGTGGATGCGCGAGATCGATTGACCTCGCCGCCCGGGCGCCGCAAACAGCGCGCGGACCAGATGGCCGGGCGATCGCGGTATCCTTCACGGGAATCGAGGAAAGTCCGGGCTCCACGGTGACAAGGCGGTGGGTAACGCCCACCGGGAGCAATCCCAGGGAAAGCGCCACAGAAAGCAAACCTCCTCCCTACGGGGCGGGAAGGGTGAAAGGGTGGGGTAAGAGCCCACCGCGGACCTGGCGACAGGGACGGCATGGCAAGCCCCGCCTGGAGCAAGACCGAATAGGGATCCCGCGCCGGTTCGCCGGCTAGGCCGTCACTGGCCGAGAGGATCCGGGTTGGTCGCGAGAGCCGTCCAGCAATGGGCGGCCAAGAGGAATGATCGTCGCGTCCCTGTACACAGGGGCGGCACAGAACCCGGCTTACAGGCCGTCTGGTCCATTAATTCCACCGCAATCCCAAGCGACTCCCCGGGCCCCGAAATGGGCCGGGATGGGTCGCGTCTGTGTGCGGGTCTGTGGATAAATATCGGGTTGTCTGTATGTTCCGAAATTAACCATTTTATGCGGTCTGATATTACCGCTAGCGCCTTTGAATTCCTGACGAAATGGCCCCGGGTGTCATTGTTTCCCAGTTCATCCCATGTTAACCCATTCGGGCCGGATCGATCCATGGCGGGGCGACGGCTTTTGAGGTTGGCGGGGTGTTCCTCTCGACGTTCGAGAAGCAGCTGGACAGCAAGCGGCGCATCGTCGTGCCGCAGGAGTTCCGCGCCGCCGTCTCGGGCCCGTTCGACGGCATCTTCTGCTTCCCCTCCATCGAGGCCGACTGCCTGGAAGCCGGCGGCAAGGCCCTGTTCGACCGCTACCAGTCGGTGATTGACGAGCTGCCCTTCGGTGACCCGGTGCGCTCGGCGCTGGAGACCAGCGTCCTGGGCGGCATGGCCAAGCTGTCGTTCGACACCGCCGGCCGCATCACCCTGCCCGACGTCCTGTGCGACACCTTCGGCCTGACGGACGATGTGACCATCGTCGGCCTGGGCGAGCGCTTCCAGATCTGGTCGCGCGACGCCTTCCAGGCCCACCGCGCCGCCCAGCGCGAGCTGGCCCGCGACGGCCTGGCCGCCCTGCGCGCCCAGCAGCGCGTCGCCCGCCTGGGAGGCGCGGCATGAGCGCGGCTCCGCACATCTCGGTCCTGCTGGGCGAAGTGGTCGCGGCGCTCGACGCCAAGCCGGGCGACATGGTGCTGGACGGCACCTTCGGCGCCGGCGGCTACACCCGCGCGATCATGGCGACGGGCGCCTCCGTCACGGCCTTCGACCGCGATCCGACGGTGCAGCGTTTCACGGCCGACCTTTCCGCGGCGGATGGTCGCTTTCGGCTGATTCAGGACCGTTTCTCGCAAATCAGCGCCTATTTTGGGGACGCGTCGGTCGACGGCGTAACCCTGGATCTTGGCGTGTCTTCCATGCAGCTCGACGAAGCCGAGCGCGGCTTCTCCTTCATGCGCGACGGTCCGCTGGACATGCGCATGGGCGATGACGGTCCGACCGCGGCCGATCTCGTCAACACCCTGGACCAGACCGAACTGGCCCGCATCCTCTACGTCTACGGCGAGGAGCACGCCTCGCGCCGCGTGGCCAGCTTCATCGTCCGGCGTCGGGCCGAAGAGCCGTTCACCCGCACCCTGGACCTGGCGGCCGTGATCGAGCGCGCCCTGGGCGGCCGCAAGGGCGCCAAGGTGCATCCGGCCACGCGCTCGTTCCAGGGGCTGCGCATCGCCGTCAATGACGAGCTGGGCGAACTGGAAGAGGGGCTCGCCGCCGCCGAGCGCGCGCTGAAGCCGGGCGGCCGCCTGGCCGTGGTCACCTTCCATTCGCTGGAAGACCGCATCGTCAAGAATTTCCTGGCCGAGCGCGCCGGCCGCACGCCGGGCGGCTCGCGCCACGCGCCGCCGACCGCCGCCGGCGCGCCGCCCAGCTTCCAGCTGATCTCGACCAAGGCCATCGCGCCGGGCGAGGCCGAGCTGGCCGCCAACCCCCGCGCCCGTTCCTCCAAGCTGCGCGCGGCGATCCGCACCGAGGCCCCCGTCTGGGAGGCCTCGGCATGAGGATCTCGGAGGTCTTCCATCGCCGCGTGCGCGGCTTCCGCGTGGTCGATCTGGTCGGCGTAGGCGTGCTGCTGGTGCTGGTGCTGGGCGTCTACATGGCGAAGGCCTTCGCCGGCCGCGAGCGCGCCGAGATCGCCTCGGTCGAGCGCCAGATCGAGGAAGAGCGCGTCCAGGTGCGCCTGCTGCAGGCCGAGGTCGCCCACCTGGAGCAGCCGCGCCGCATCGAGTCCCTGGCCCAGGCCGCGCAACTGGCCCCGATCGCCGCCGACCGCGAGACCAGCGAAGACGCCCTGATCGACGTCGCCCGCCGCCCGGCCAAGCCGTCCAAGACCGCCGCCGCCCCGGCCCCCGCGCCGAGCGCGGCCCTGGCCGGCGCCGACGCGCCCGACGGCGCGGCCGACCAGCCGAACGAGGAGGCTCCGCGATGAGCCTCGCCAACCTCGTCCCGCAAGGCGGCGGCCCGGCCTGGCGCTGGGTCGTCGAACGCGTCTGGCGCCTTGAGCACGCCTTCGAGCGCTCGCGCGCCGCGGCCAAGCCGGAAGACGACACCAGCATCCGCATCTTCTTCGTGCTGGCCCTGTTCACCTGCGCCTTCATGGTGCTGGCCATCGGCGCCACCTGGGCGGCGGTGTTCTCCAACCCCAACAAGAACAGCGGCTACCTGGCGGCCATGGAAGGCGCGCGCGGCGACCTCGTCGACCGCGAGGGCAAGCTGCTGGCGGTCGACCTGACCCACTACGCGCTCTACGTCGATCCCAAGGAAGTCTGGGACGCCAAGGCCACCCGCGCCGCCCTGGGCAAGGCCCTGCCGCAGGTGCCGGGCAAGCGCCTGGACAAGGCCGTGTTCGGCGAGCGTCGCGCCTTCCTGCTGGGCGGGCTCGATCCGGCCCAGAAGGACGCCATCTTCAACCTGGGCCTGCCGGGCGTGGAGTTCGAGGACCAGGCCCGCCGCGTCTATCCGCTGGGCGTCTCGGCCGCGCACTTCGTCGGCTTCGTCGACGGCGGCGGCAAGGGCCTGGCCGGGGCCGAAGGGGCCCTGAACGACGACATCCACACGGCCGCCGCCAAGGGCGAGGGCGCGGCTCCGATCGCTCTGTCGATCGACCTGCGCGTCCAGGCCGCCCTCGAGGACGAGCTGCGCAAGGCCGCCCTGGAGTTCGGTCCCAAGGGCGCCGTCGGCATCGTCACCAACGTCCACACCGGCGAGATCCTGGGTCTGGCCAGCTATCCGGACTTCGACCCGAACGATCCGGGCAAGGCCAGCGACGACGCCAAGCTGAACCGTGCGGCCGCCGCCGTCTACGAGATGGGCTCGACCTTCAAGGCCTTCACCGTGGCCATCGGCCTCGACACCGGCGTGGCCACGCCCAACTCGACCTTCGACGCCCGCGAGCCCTACAAGCTGGGCTACCGCACGATCCACGACTACCACGCCTCGCGGAAGATCCTGAACCTGGTCGAGGTGTTCCAGCACTCGTCCAACATCGGCACCGCGCGCCTGGCCGAGGGCATCGGCGCCCAGCGCCTGAGCCAGTATTACGCCGCCCTGGGCCTGACCAAGCCGGCCAAGGTGGAGCTGCGCGAGTCGGCCCGTCCGCTGACCCCGAAGAAGTGGGACATCGACGCGGTGGCCTCCACCTCGTTCGGTCACGGCATGAACGTCAGCCCGCTGGCCCTGGCCCGCGCGTTCAGCCCGCTGCTGAACGGCGGCGTCATGCCGCCGCTGACCATCCGCAAGCTGGCGCCGGGCGTTCGTCCGGAAGGCGCGCGGGTGCTGTCGGAAGAGACCTCGCAGCAGATGCTGCAGATCATGCGCGCCAACGTCACCGGCGGCAGCGGCAAGTCGGCCGACATCAAGGGTCTGAGCGTCGGCGGCAAGACCGGCACCGGCGAGAAGTACGATCCTTCGATCCGCGGCTACAATCACCAGCGCCAGGTCTCGTCCTTCGCCGCGGTGTTCCCCACCGAGGGGCCGATGGAGGCCGACCGCTACTTCGTGCTGATCCTGATGGACGAGCCGCACGGCACGCCCAAGACCTTCGGCTTCTCGACCGGCGGCTGGGTCGCCGCGCCGGCCGCCGGCCGCGTGATCGACCGCATCGCGCCGTTCCTCGGCGTGCAGCGCCGCACCGACCTTCTCACCATCGCCGGCGGACAGCCGAAAGCCACGACGCCAGGGGCGGGACTTTGACCAAGACGCTTTCACAGATCCTGCACCGCTCGTTCGACGCGGACCCGGCCATCGCCGGCGTCACCGCCGACAGCCGCAAGGTGCGTGAAGGCTTCCTGTTCGCCGCCCTGCCGGGCAGCAAGGTTGACGGCCGCAGCTTCATCCCCAGCGCCATCGCCTCGGGCGCGGCCGCCGTGCTCGCCCCCGATGACGTGACCGGCCTTGCCGTGCCGACCGCCCACGCCGGCGACATCCGCCGCGCCTACGCCCTGGCCGCCGCCGAGTTCTGGTCGCAGCAGCCGGCCACGGTGATCGCGGTCACCGGCACCAACGGCAAGACCTCGGTCGCCGGCTTCGCCCGCCAGATCTACGCCCTGCTGGGCAAGACCGCCGCCAGCATGGGCACCCTGGGCGTCGTCGTCAGCGCGCCGGGCGTTCCGGACCAGCAACTGACCCCGCCGGGCCTGACCACGCCCGACGCCGCCGACGTCGCCGAGATGGCCGCCAAGCTGGCCGGCATGGGCGTGACCCACCTGGCGGTCGAGGCCTCGTCGCACGGCATCGACCAGCGCCGCCTGGACGGGCTGAAGATCAGCGCCGCCGGCTTCACCAACTTCACCCAGGATCACCTGGACTATCACGGCACCATGGGCTGCTACCGGGCCGCCAAGCTGCGCCTGTTCGAGGCCCTGCTGCCGCGCGGCGCGACCGCCGTGCTCAACGCCGACAGCGACGCCTTCCCGGCCTTCGCCGCCGCCGCCGTGACCTCGGGCGAGACCATCCTGTCGGTCGGCGCGCAGGGCCAGGGCCTGAAGCTGGTGTCGCGCGAGCCGACCCCCTGGGGCCAGCTGCTGAAGATCGCCGCCCAGGACCGCGAGTTCGAAGTCCGCCTGCCGCTGGCCGGCGACTTCCAGGCCAGCAACGTGCTGGTCGCGGCCGGCCTGGTGCTGGCCACCGGCGAGGATCTGGACGCCGTGCTCGCCGCCCTGGAAAAGCTGGAAGGTGCGGCCGGACGGCTGCAGCGCGTCGGCAAGGGCAGCGGCAAGGGCGAGGCCTATGTCGACTACGCCCACACCCCCGACGGTCTGGAGACGGTGCTGAACGCCCTGCGCCCGCACGTGCGGGGCAAGCTGGTGGCCGTGTTCGGGGCCGGCGGCGACCGTGACCGCACCAAGCGTCCTCAGATGGGCGAGATCGCCGCCCGCCTGGCCGACGTCGCCATCGTCACCGACGACAATCCGCGTTCGGAAGATCCCGCCAGCATCCGCGCCGCCATCCTCGCAGCCGCCCCGGGCGCGCGCGAGATCGGCGACCGCCGCGAGGCCATCCGCGTCGGCGTGAGCCTGCTGGAAGACGGCGACGTCTTGGTGGTGGCCGGCAAGGGCCACGAGCAGGGCCAGACCGTCGCCGGCGTCGTCCATCCGTTCGACGACGTGGCCGAGACCCTGAGCGCGCTGGAGGCTGTCGATGCCTGAAGCGCTCTGGACCGCTGAAGAGATCGCCGCCGCGACCGGCGGCAAGGTCGCCGGCGACTTCGCCGCCACCGGCGTGTCGATCGACAGCCGCACGGTCGAGCCGGGCGACCTGTTCGTCGCCCTGGCCGGTGTGCGCGACGGCCACGAGTTCGTCGCCCAGACCGCCGCCAAGGGCGCGGCCGGCGCGCTGGTCTCCCAGCCGGTCGAAAGTCCCGCCGTCGTCGTGGCCGACACCTTCACGGCCCTCGAAGCCCTGGGCGTCGCCGCCCGCGAGCGCGCGCCGCAGGCCCGCCGCGGCGCCGTCACAGGCTCGGTTGGCAAGACCAGCGTCACCCGCGCCGTCGAGGCCGGCCTGCGTCGCGCCGGCAAGGCCCACGCCTCGGTGAAGTCGTACAACAACCACATCGGCGTGCCCCTGACCCTGGCCCGCATGCCGCGCGACACCGAGCGGGCGGTGTTCGAGGTCGGCATGAACCACGCCGACGAGATTACCCCGCTGTCGAAGTTCATCCGCCCGCATGCGGTGGCGATCACCACGGTCGGCCCGGTGCACCTGGAGAACTTCGCCGAAGGCGAGATCGGCGTGGCCAGGGCGAAGGCCGAGATCTTCGACGGACTGGAGCCTGGCGGCGTCGCCGTGCTGAACGCCGACAACCAATGGTTCGACCTGCTGAAGGCCGAGGCCGAAAAGGCCGGCGCCACCGTGCGCAGCTTCGGCCGCGACGGGACCAGCGCCCGGCTGGTGGACTTCGTGGTCGAGGGCGCCGGCGCGACCGTCGTCGCCGAGCTGGACGGCGAGGCCGTCTCCTTCCCGATCCGCCAGACCGGCGTGCACTGGGGCCCCAACAGCCTGTGCGTGCTGCTGATGCTGGAGGCGCTCGGCGTCGATCGCGCCACGGCCCTGGCGGCCCTGGCCGAGTTCGCGCCGATCGAAGGCCGCGGGGCCGAGCAGACGGTTGCCGTCGAGGGCGGCGCCTTCACCCTGGTGGACGAGAGCTACAACGCCAATCCGGTGTCGATGCAGGCCGCCCTGGCGACGCTGGGCGCGCGCAAGGTCGCGGGCCGCCGCATCGTCGCCCTGACCGACATGCTGGAGCTGGGCCCCGACAGCCCGCGCTTCCACGCGCAGCTGGCGGAGCCGATCGCCCAGGCCGACATCGATCTGGTGTTCTGCGCCGGGCCGTTAATGATGTCGCTGTGGAACGCGCTTCCGCAGACGCGCCGCGGCGGCTATGCGGACGCCGCGCCCGAGTTGGCGGAAAAGATCGTAGCGGCCGTAGAGCCGAACGACGTGGTGATGGTGAAGGGGTCGAACGGATCTCGGGCCGGCGCTATCGCCGCCGCCCTGTCCGCGCTCGGCCGGCGGGAACAAGTCTGATGCTGTATTTCCTCTACGAATGGCTCTCGCGGGGCGGTCACGAGCACGTTCCGGTCCTGAACCTGCTGAAGTACCTGACCTTCCGCACCGGCATGTCGATGCTGACGGCCTACATCGTGGCCGTGGCCATGGGCTCGCGCTTCATCCGCTGGATGAAGGCCAAGCAGGGCAAGGGCCAGCCGATCCGCACCGACGGCATCGAGCGCCACGTGCTCGAGAAGTCCGGCACGCCCACCATGGGCGGCTTCATGATCCTGGCCGGGCTGTTCGTCGGCTCGCTGCTGTTCGCCGACCTGCGCAACGTCCACGTCTGGGTGGTGCTGGGCATCACGGCCGCCTTCGGCTTGCTGGGCTTCATGGACGACTACGCCAAGGTCACCAAGCAGACGACCGCCGGCCTTTCCAGCGGCCAGAAGCTGGTCGCCCAGTTCATCGTCTCGATCATCGCCGCCGTGGCCCTCATCGTCTTCGCCCCGAAGTCGCAGATGACGCCGGGGCTCGAGACCTCGGTGGTCTTCCCGATCCTCAAGAACCTGGTGATCAATCTCGGCTGGTTCTACGTGGCCTTCGCCGCGATCACGATCGCCGGCTTCTCCAACGCCGTGAACCTGACCGACGGCCTGGACGGCCTGGCCATCGTGCCGGTGATGTTCGCCGCCTCGACCTTCGGCCTGATCGCCTACCTCGTCGGCAACTACAAGTTCGCCGACTATCTGAACCTGCACTTCGTGCCGAGCGTCGGCGAACTGGCGGTGCTGTGCGGCGCCATCATCGGCGGCGGCATGGGCTTCCTCTGGTACAACGCGCCCCCCGCCAAGATCTTCATGGGCGACACCGGCTCGCTGGCCCTGGGCGGCGCGCTGGGCTCGATCGCCGTCTGCGCCAAGCACGAGCTGGTTCTCGGCATCGTCGGCGGCCTGTTCGTGGCCGAGGCCCTGAGCGTGATGATCCAGGTCGCCTACTTCAAGAAGACCGGCAAGCGCATCTTCCTGATGGCGCCGATCCATCACCATTTCGAAAAGCTGGGCTGGGCCGAGAGCACCGTCGTCGTCCGTTTCTGGATCGTCGCCATGATGCTCTCGTTCGTCGGCCTCGCCACGCTGAAGCTACGGTAAGGGGGAGGGCGCGCGATGATCCCGGTCCGTGGGTTCGAAGACAAGACGGTGGCGGTGTTCGGCCTGGGCCGCACCGGCCTGACGGCCGCGCGCGCCCTGATCGCCGGCGGCGCCAAGGTCGCCCTGTGGGACGAGAAGGAAGCCAGCCGTGAAGCCGCGCGGGCCGAGGGCCTGCCGGTCGTCGATCTGTCCACGGCCGACTGGAGCGCCTTCGCCGCCCTGATGCTGTCGCCGGGCGTGCCGCTGACTCATCCCAAGCCCCACTGGACCGTCGACAAGGCCAAGGAGGCCGGCGTCGAGATCCTGGGCGACGTCGAGCTCTTCGCCCGCACGGTCAACGCCGCGCCCGCGCACAAGAAGCCGAAGATCATCGCCATCACCGGCACCAACGGCAAGTCGACGACCACGGCCCTGATCGGCCACCTGTGCCAGCAGGCCGGCCGCGACACCCGCGTCGGCGGCAACATCGGCGCCGGGATCCTGGGCCTGGAAGACATGCACGGCGGCGCCGTCTACGTGCTGGAGCTGTCGAGCTACCAGCTGGACCTGACCTCCAGCCTGCACGCCGACGCCACGGTGCTCTTGAACCTGTCGCCCGACCACATCGATCGTCACGGCTCGATGGAAGGCTACATCGCCGCCAAGCGCCGCATCTTCCTCAACCAGGGCAAGGGCGACACGGCGATCATCGGGGTCGATGATCCCTGGTGCCAGCAGATCTGCACCGAGATCACCGCCGCCAACCGCCGCACCATCTGGCCGATCAGCGCCGGCAAGGCCATGGGCCGGGGCGTCTACGCCCTGCAGGGCGTGCTGTACGACGCCACCGGCGAGCGGGTCACCGAAATGGCCGACCTGCTGCGCGCCCGCAGCCTGCCCGGTCGCCACAACTGGCAGAACGCCGCGGCCGCCTACGCCGCCGCCATCGCCATCGGCATCCCGCCCCAGCAGGCGGTCGAGGGGCTGATGACCTTCCCGGGTCTGGCCCACCGCATGGAGACGGTCGGCAAGATCGGGCGGGTCGCCTTCGTCAACGACAGCAAGGCCACCAACGCCGACGCCGCCCGCCAGGCGATGTCGAGCTATCCGAAGTTCTACTGGATCGCCGGCGGCGTGCCCAAGGCCGGCGGCATCGAGGACCTTCAGGACCTGTTCCCGCGCGTGGCCTGCGCCTACCTGATCGGCCAGGCGGCCGACGAGTTCGGCAAGACCCTGGACGGCAAGGCTCCGGTCAAGCAGTGCGGCGACATCGAGACCGCCGTCGCCGCCGCCCATGCCGACGCCGCCGCCACCGGCCAGGACGCCATCGTCCTGCTCTCGCCGGCCTGCGCCTCGTTCGACCAGTTCGCCGATTTCGAAGCCCGCGGCGAAGCGTTCCGCGCGGCCGTCAACGGGCTGCTGGCGAAGCCGAAGGCCAAGCGGGCTTAAGACATTGTTCCCTCTCTCTTTGAGAGAGGGAGGGGCCCACGCCGTCGGCGTGGGAGGGTGAGAGGTAACAAACTCACCGAACTAGGCGCTGCCGAGCGGCCGCGTGCTTTCCCCGCCGACGCTGATCCCCCTCACCCTCCCACCGCTTCGCGGCGGGCCCCTCCCTCTCCCTATGGAAGAGGGATTTCATTTTACGCTTGTAAGAATCTCGCTCGCGCCCTCATGTAACTACGCTTGTAGTTTTTCATTCGAGGGGGCGAGATGAGCAAGGCGACGACATGGCTGCGCTGGGGCGCGGTTGGGCTGGCGGCGCTGGTCGTGGCTGTAGCGGGCGGGGCGGCGGCGACGCGGGCGTTCCTGCAGCACGAGACGGCCGAACGGCTGCGGATCGACACGGAAAAGGGCGTCCAGGAAAGCGGCTTCGTGAAGCTGCCCAGCGGCGAGCAGTGGGTCGTGGTGCGGGGCGAGAACCGCGACAACCCGGTGCTGCTGATCGTCCACGGCGGCGGGGCGGCGACCTCGCTGTTCGCCGAGGACTTCAAGAGCTGGGAGAAGGACTTCACGGTCGTGCATTGGGACCGTCGCGACCACGGCAAGAGCCTGGCCCACGCCGGCGGCCGCATCGACCCCAACCAGGGCGTCGACAGCTTCGTCGCCGACGGCCTGGCCCTGACCGAGCACCTGCGGACGCGGCTGCACAAGCCGCGCATCGCGCTCTTGGGCTGGTCGTGGGGCTCGCGCGTGTCGCTGACCATGGCGCACCTGAGGCCCGACCTGTTCTCGGTCTATGTCGGCACCGGCCAGGCGGTCGACAACAACGGCCGCGACCGCCACGTCTACGATCACATGCTGGCGGTGGCGAAGAGCGGCAGGCATCCCGAGTTGCTGGCCAAGCTGAGCGGGCTGGGGCCGCCGCCCTATGATCCGCCCAGCCGCTGGAAAGAGGTCGACGACCTCGAGCCGATCTACCTGAAGACCGAAGGCCCCAAGAAGAGCGACAGCCAGCTCTACGCCCAGGCCCTGGCCATGCCCGACTGGAGCCTCAAGGACCTGCTGACCTACAAGGACGGCGGCAAGATCATCCGCCGCCAGCGCGCGCTCACCGTCTATCTCGCCAACAACGACTGGAAGGCCGCGCCCCTGGGCAAGGACTTCGCCATGCCGATGGTGCTGATCCAGGGCGAGTACGACCATCCCGACTTCGTGCGGCCCTGGTT
The DNA here is from genome assembly GCF_058807655.1 of Caulobacter sp. GW821-FHT12A07. Taxonomy (NCBI): domain Bacteria; kingdom Pseudomonadati; phylum Pseudomonadota; class Alphaproteobacteria; order Caulobacterales; family Caulobacteraceae; genus Caulobacter; species Caulobacter sp. GW821-FHT12A07. The sequence goes on along the minus strand of NZ_JBXAQX010000001.1, from coordinate 253,985 downwards.
CGACGGCCTCAACGCGCCGAGCAAGGATCTGGTGGTGCTGCCGGGCACGGGGCACACCGCTATCCAGATGCAGTCGGTCCGCTTCGGCAAGGCCCTGCACGACCACGTCCTGCCCCTGGCCAAGGCGCGGGAGTATCCCGAGGCCACGGCCAAGCCTGTGGAATGATGGAAAAATTTCCGGCGGTCGCGATTTCGTCGCGGCCGTCGGCAAGACTCGATTAACCGTAACGGCCGACTCTTGCCCCCATGCGCCAGCAGACCGCCCACGCCTTCGCCCGGACCGACCGCTCGCCCCTCGGGGTGTGGTGGTGGACGACCGATCGCTGGCTGCTGGGCGCGACCGCGATCCTGGTCACGGTGGGCGTCTTGCTGTCGTTCGCCTCGAGCCCGGCCGCGGCCCAGCGGATCGGCATCGACGACCAGTTCCACTTCGCCATCCGCCAGCTGGTGTTCGGCGTCGGCGCGGCGACGATCGTGCTGGCCGTGTCGATGCTCAGTCCCAAGGGCATCCGGCGGGCGGCGTTCTTCATCTACATCGTCGCCATCGGCGTCATGGCGGCCCTGCCGTTCATCGGCCACAGCGCCAAGGGCGCGGCCCGCTGGCTGATGATCGGCGGCTTCACCTTCCAGCCGTCGGAATTCATGAAGCCGGCCCTGATCATCCTGGTCTCGTGGATGTTCGCCGAGGGCCAGAAGGGCGAGGGCGTGCCGGGCGTGTCGATCGCCTTCGGCCTCTATTTCATCGCCGTGGGCCTGCTGCTGATGCAGCCCGACGTCGGCCAGACCGTGCTGATCACCATCGCCTTCGGGGCCGCCTTCTGGATGGCCGGGGTGCCGATCTCGTGGATCATGGGTCTGGGCGCGGTGGCGCTGGGGGGCCTCGGCTCGACCTACTTCCTGTTCGACCACGTGCACGCCCGCGTGCAGAAGTTCCTCAGCCCCGACCAGGCCGACACCCACCAGGTGACCCGCGCCGCCGAGGCCATCCACGCCGGCGGCCTGTTCGGGCGCGGCCCGGGCGAGGGCGTCATGAAGCGCCACGTGCCCGACCTGCACACCGACTTCATCTATTCGGTGGCGGCCGAGGAGTATGGCCTCGTCTTCTCCCTGGCCCTGATCAGCCTGTTCGCCTTCGTCGTGGTGCGCGGGCTCTACAAGTCGATGAAGCTGGCCGACCCCTTCGAACAGGTCGCTTCGGCCGGTCTTTTCGTGCTGTTGGGCCAGCAGACGTTCATCAATGTCGCTGTGAACTTGAACATGATCCCGACCAAGGGCATGACCCTACCGTTCATCAGCTACGGCGGCTCGTCGATGCTGGCCATGGGACTGACCCTGGGGATGGCGCTGGCGTTGACCCGCAAGCGGCCCGGGTCCTATGGCGGCGGCGGGCCGTTCGGCCAGGCGGGGTCCTTCGACTGAAGGCTCCCGGGTTAGGGAGACTGCAGTTGCGTAACCTCTTCACGCGTCCCTCCATCCGTTTCGCGGACCAGGCCTGATGAGCGGCAAGCTGGCGATCGTCGCCGCCGGGGGCACCGGCGGCCACATGTTCCCCGCCCAGGCGCTGTCCGAGGCCCTGATCGCGCGCGGCTGGCGCGTGGTGCTGGCCACCGACGAGCGCGGCGCCTTCTACGCCGACAAGTTTCCCGCCGAGGAGCGGCTGGCCCTGTCGGCCGCCACGGCCAAGGCCAGCGATCCGATCGGCATGGTCAAGGCCGGCGTCGCGGTGTTCCAGGGCGTGATGCAGGCCAAGGCCGCCTTCGCCCGGCTGAACCCGTCGGTGGTGGTCGGCTTCGGCGGCTATCCGGCCCTGCCGGCCCTGCTGGCGGCGCTGCTGGAAAAGCGCCCGACCGTCATTCACGAACAGAACGCCGTGCTGGGCAGGGTGAACCGGTTCCTGGCGCCCTATGTCGGCGAGGTGGCCTGCGCCTTCCCGACGCTGGAGCTGGCCAAGCCGGCCGTGAAGGCCCGCGCCCACGTGGTCGGCAGCCCGGTGCGTCCCGAGATCCGCGACCTGGCGCAGACCCCCTATCTGCCGCCCGAGGTGCAGCTGCGCATTCTCGTCACCGGCGGCAGCCAGGGCGCGCGCCTGCTGTCGGAACTGGTGCCCGAAGCCGTCGCCAAGCTGCCCGAGGAGATGCGCGGCCGCATGAAGGTGTTCCAGCAGGCTCGCGCCGAGAGCATGGAGCACGCCCGCAAGATCTATCGCAACGCCATGGTCGACTGCGAGGTCGCGCCGTTCTTCCGCGACATGGCCGGCCGTCTGCGCCAGAGCCACCTGGTCGTCGGCCGGGCCGGCTCCTCGACCTGCTGCGAGCTGGCCGTGGCCGGCCGCCCGTCGATCCTGGTGCCGTTGAAGATCGCCGCCGACGACCACCAGCGCTTCAACGCCAAGCTCCTGGAAGAGGCCGGCGGGGCGGCGGTGTGCCTGGAGGACGAGCTGACGGTCGACGCCCTGGCCGGCGCCCTGAACGCCCTGCTCAAGAACCCCGAGCGCCTGGCCCGCATGGCCAAGGGCGCCCGCTCGGTGGCCGCGCCCGACGCGGCGGAGAAGCTGGCGGACCTTGTGGAGCGCACCGCGCGTTAGATATCGCAGGTCCAGTCGGGAACATGCTTAACCGCGCGTTAAGCAACGCGCCCCAAACCGGACATGAAAGCCTGTGACAGTGCCGACACGTTAGAGCCTGCCTGATCCTGGCTAACGCCAGGACCAGATCAGCCGGCTCTAAAATCAAATACGAGAGCGTGGCGGTCGCCGAAACCGCCTACACTTTCGGCTGCCACGCTCTAGACTTGCGAGAAAGACACATGGACCGTCGCTCTCTGATCCTCTCTGGCATGGCCTCCGGCCTGACCTCCGTGGGCCTGGGCGCCTGCGCCAGCACCTCGCAGCCGCATAATCCCGGCCCCGACGCGCCGACCTACGACACCGGCGCGGCCGCCACCTATTCGGCCGACGAGATGATCCGCGCCACGTCGGACTTCCTCGGCGTCACGGCCGAGAGCGCCGGCGCGGCCATCGAGCGGATCTTCCGCGAGCGCGGCCAGCCCACCGGCTACATCGCCGGCGAAGAGGGCTCGGGCGCCATCGGCGTCGGCCTGCGCTATGGTCGCGGCCTGCTCTACATGAAGAACCGCCCGACCCAGGAAACCTTCTGGCAGGGCCCGTCGATCGGTTGGGACTGGGGCGGCAACGCCAGCCGGGTCTTCACCCTGTGCTATAACCTGCAGTATCCGGACGCCATCTTCCGCCGCTTCCCCGGCGTCGAGGGCAGCGCCTATCTCGTGGGCGGCCTGGGCGTGAACTACCAGAAGGCCGACACCATCGTCCTGGCCCCGATCCGCGCCGGCGTCGGCCTGCGTCTGGGCGCCAATGTCGGCTACCTGGCCTACAGCCGCCAACGCAACATCCTGCCCTTCTAAGATCCCCGGATCCTTCTCCCCTTGCGGGAGAAGGTGTCAGCGAAGCTGACGGATGAGGGGTCTCTCAGACGCAAGACGCCGCGACAGCCGATCAGCTGTCGCGGCGTTTCTTTACGTGCGCCTCGCGCCCGGGGTCAGTGCTTGGTCACCTTGCTGTTCAGCCAGTCCATCACCGCGAGCAGCACGCCGGAGACCACGAACGACAGGTGCACCACCACCAGCCACAGCAGGCGCGGCTGGTCGAGCGGGACCTCGGGTTCGGTCAGCTTGAGGAACGACTTGAGCAGGGCGATGGCCGAGATCGCCACGATCGAGGCGATCAGCTTCATCTTCAGGCCCGAGAAATCGACCGTGCCCATCCAGTCGGGGCGGTCCTCGTGGCTGGCGGTGTCGATCTTGGAGACGAAGTTCTCGTAGCCCGACAGGATGACGATCACCAGCAGGTTGGCCGCCAGCGACAGGTCGATCAGTGACAGGGCCAGCAGGATCGCGTCCTCCGGCTTCATCGACAGCACGTTGGGCAGTTCGTGGAACAGCTCCTGGAAGAACACCACGATCAGAGCGGCCAGGGCGACCACCAAGCCGACATAGAACGGGGCCATCAGCCAGCGCGAGGCGAACAGGCCGCGCTCCAGCAGGGTCTCGATCACGGGCTTCTTCATGCGCGCCTCCGCGGTTCTGGTCTTGCGGGCAAGCCTAGCCGGGCTTGTTGACGAAGTCGCGTCGCCCGCCTTGGCGTCAGCCCGCGTGTCGCACGACGTAGCGGAAGAGGCGGGTCTCGCCGGGGGCCAGGGTCACGCGCCAGGCGACCTGGCCCTGGCGGATGTCGTGCTTGGCCGGCTCGGACACCACCTTGAAGAACTCGACGCTCGGGTCGTGGCGAATCTCGAAGGTGATCGGGATCGACTTGTCGTTGGCCAGGTCGACCTCGTAGGTGCGGCGGACCATGGTCTTGCCGGCCCGCTTGTCCTCCACCAGGCGCGGGCGGGCGCGGACGTCCATGCCCTCGCCGATGACGAGGTCTGCGGGCTCGCCCACGGCGACGTCGCGCACGGCCTGCTCGCCGGCGAAGGTCGGCAGGCCGCCGACCGTCTCCATCACCGACAGGGCGCCGGAGGGCAGGGGCTTGCCCAGGCCCTCGGCGGCCTTGTTGTCGAGGCGCAGCACCACCTGCGGGGCGTCGGTCTCGTCCCCGTCCGCGTAGTCCCCCCAGGGACTGACCGGCACGACATAGAGCCGCTGGTAGCGGACGTCCTTCAGGTCGAGGAAGGCCATCTGCTTGGTCTGGCGGGCGGCCACCGTCACCGGTTCGGGCAGGGTGTAGAGCTTGTAGTCGCCCAGGTCCGACTGCTCGGCCAGCGGCGCGCCGCGGCGCATGCCGGTGACCGTGATCGATTCCTGGACGGCGCGGTTGGCGTAGGCCAGCGGCGCGGCCATCGGAGGGGGCGGCGGCGGCGGAGGGGGAGGCGGCGGTGGCGGCGGCGCCCCGTGGGTCGTGGTGTCCATCGGCCAGCAGGCGCGGCTGGCGCGGACCACGCGCGGCCTGGGCGTGTTGACCGGCACGCGTGACAGCTTGCCGGCCACCAACTGGGTCGGGGCGTCGGCGAAGGTCGAGCCGGAGCTGTTCATGACGGTCAGCCAGCCCAGCAGGTCCAGGGTCTTGCCGTCGGGATTGAGGGTGGCGACGTAGTCGGCCTGCCAGTTCACGCCGATGGCCAGGTAGGTCAGGCTCAGGCGGTAGCTGCCGCCGGTGGGCACGTCGACCAGGGCCGACAGGGTCGGCTTGCTGGAGAGGCCGTCGGGCGCGCGCTCGAACACCAGGCGCTCGGGGCCGCCGGAGCAGCCCAGGGCCTCCACTCCGTCACTGGTGCGGACCATCAGGCCGTCAGGTCCCTGGATCAGGGTGGCGTCGACCGTCACCTGGCGGCCGGTCTCGCGGTTTGTGCGCACCACCTTGACCGGCTGGTCGAGAGACCGCTCGATCAGGGTTCCGGGGCTGAGCAGGGCGTAGTCGTAGTTGCGCTCGACCGCGCCCTCCGGCAGGCCCTCGATGGCCGCGCTCTGCGGGATCAGGCCCTCGGCGACGCCGTCGAATCGCAGCACGTGGCGGCCGGCCGGCAGCGCGACCGTGCGGGTCTCGCTGACCATCACCAGCCCCTGTTCGGCCGCCCGCTGCTTCTCCCAGGGCGACAGGGTTTGCACCGGCCCCTGGCCGTCGCGATAGAGGGTGACGGCGACGGCTTCCGGGGCGGCGGAGGGGATGGTGTCGGCGTGCGCGGCGATGGGCGCGCAGAGCAGGGCGAGGGCGGCGAGGGCGGTTCGCACGACCAAGGAACCTCCCCCCGTGGGGGAGGCGGTCGCGAAGCGACCGGTGGGGGGCATGGCAAGGTCTGCGGGCGCTCCCCCCACCGTCGCCTTCGGCGACACCTCCCCCACAGGGGGAGGTTCCCTGCGGATCGGGCTCGCCGTCACCAGCCGTTGTCCACCGTGAAGGTCAGGACGGTCTCGCCGTTGGCGGGGACGGGGACGCTCCAGCCCAGGGTGCGGGCGTCGATGCGGCGGCTGGGCAGGCTCTCGTCGCTGATCTTGCCGTCGCGCAGCAGGCCGGCCTGGCGCAGCTCCACCGTCACGGCGTCAGGGCGGGCGTTGCGGACCACGTACTTCATGACGTAGCGCGAGCGGGTCTTGGAGAGCTTCTCCTGCGAGACCAGGGTGGCCTGGCTGGAGACGTCGAAGGCCTCGCCGGTCTTGATCGACAGCTCCGAGCCGGCCGAGGTGTGGCCGATCTGGTTCTCGCCGATGAACTTCGGGTCGCCCGCCTGGTCGCGCATGTAGACGCGCATCGTGCCGGCCGGCAGTTGGTCGCCCAGGCCCTTCAGCTTGGAATTGCTGAACTGGATGGCGGTGATGGCCTTCTGCGGGTTCTCGTCGCTGGAGAAGCCGTATTCGCGCACCTCATAGACCTTCTGCGCCGGCACGGCCTGGGCGCTGAGGAAGCCGACCTGCTTGTTCTGGTTGGCGGCGATCGTGGTCCGTTCGGGCAGGGGATAGATGTAGTAGTCGGCGATGCGCTCGCGGCCGCTGCTCTCGGTCCCGGCCGAGACCGAGCCGCGCACCGACGATCCGCCGCCGTTGAACTGGTTGACGTTACCGGCCACCAGCTGGGTCTGGGCGTTGTCGAAGGCCGTGCCGGAATTGTTGCGCAAGGTGATCCAGCCCTGCAGGTCCAGCGCATTCTTCTTCTCGTCGAACAGGGCGACATAGTCGGCCGCCCACGACAGGCCCGAGGTCAGGTAGCTGAGCGTCACGGGCGTCGGGCCGGCCTTGTCGGCGTTGACCGTCACCGACAGGGTCGGGCGCGCGCGCAGGGTCTCGGGCACCTTGTCGAAGATCACCCGCGTGGGCACGCCGTCGTCGCGCAGCACCTCGATGCGGTCGCCGATCTTCAGCACCACGCCCTCGTTGGCGGCCAGCACCGTGGCGGTCTCGGTGGTCTCCTTGCCGTCGCCGGGATTGGTGCGGACGATCTTGATCTGCCGCCCGACCGCCTTCTCCATCAGCTTGTCGGGGGTCAGCAGGTCGTAGTCGAAGTTCTGCTCGACCACGCCGAGATTGGGCGAGGACAGGCTGACGGTCTCGGGCCGGATGGCGGCCGAGACGTCCTTGAACTCCAGCCGCTGGCGGCCGGCGGAGACGTCGATCGTCCGCTGGTCCTGAACCAGAGCGAGATTGTTGTTGTAGATGGTGACCGAGACCTTCGGCGGCGATGCGGTCTGGACGGGAGCGGTCTGAGCGACTGCGGTGGAAGCGGCGGCCACGCAGACGGTGGCGAACAAGGCGGCCCGAAGCATCGGCGCGACGTCTCCCTACTCTCTTTGCGGCCACGGTTTCACGGCTACGCGGGAAAGTCGAGAGATTATGGGTGTAATATCGAGGGGCGGCGCAACCTGCCTCCGGCCCTCTGGGCCACCTCCCCCAGAGGGGGAGGATCTAGCTAAGCAGATGCTCCCCCTCTGGGGGAGCTGTCGCGGAGCGACTGGGGGGGCCGCGCAGCGGCTATTTCCCCCACACCTGCGCCAACCGCCGATCGCGCCCACACCCCGTGCGATACAGGTGATACTCCACCGAATTGTTCCGGGCGTAGTCGCGGTGATAGGCCTCGGCCGGCCAGAAGGTCTGCAGCGGCAGGATCTGGGCCTTCATCACGCCGGTCTTCAGGCGCTTGGCGGCCTCGGCGCGCGAGCGCTCGGCGGCGGGGCGCTGTTCGGCGTCGACGAAGACGGCCGGGCGGTAGGAGGGGCCGCGGTCGCAGAACTGGCCTTCGTCGTCGGTCGGATCGACCAGCTTCCAGTAGCGCTGCAGCAGAAAAGCGTAGGGCAGTTTGGCCGGATCATAGATGACGCGGACGGCCTCGTAGTGGCCGCTTCGTTCGCTGGTCACGTCGCGATAGGTCGGGTTCTTCACGTGGCCGCCGGTGTAGCCGCTCTCGACCTTCACGACGCCGGGAATGCCCCGCATGTCGTTCTCCATGCACCAGAAGCAGCCGCCGGCGAAGACGGCGGTCTTGGTCGGAGCCGCCAGGGCGGCGACGGGGAGGGCGGTCGCGAGGGCGATCAGCAGCAGGAGGCGGCGAAGCATGGGCGGTCCTTTCGAGGCGTCGTCCTTAGATACGGCCGAGCGGGCCGAAAGGTTTTGAACGAGCCTATCGCCAACCGTGGCCGACGCCGCGCACCGCCGGAACCGCCGCCAGGCGCGCCGCGAGCGTATGGGCCCGGTCGTCGCCCTGGTCGTCGATCTCCAGGCGGATGGCGATGTCGGCGCCCTCGGGCTGGGCGGTCAGGGCGCGCAGGCGCACCTGCTGCACGCTGGCAACGCCCAGCACCCGCATCAGGGCGTCGGGCGTGTCTTCAGCGGTGACGAGGAAGAGACGGCGTTTGTCTACCTCGAGGTCGAGGCTCCCAAGATCGCTCAAGGCCGCACCCACTGATGTTCCACGCTGGCCGAGTTGACGCCGGGCCAGGCGGCCAGGTCGCGGGCGAGGAGACGGGCGGCCTGGTCGCCCAGGTGACGCACGCGCAGGGAGGCCTCGACCAGCTGGCCGACGGGCTTCAGGGACAGGTTGCACAGCTCGGCGCCGCTGTCGGCCAGGCTCTGGCGCACGGCGTCCAGCGCGCTGGGGGCGTCCTGGGCGCAGAGGAACAGCTGGTGGACCGTGACGCCGTCATGGTCGCTGTGGAAGGCTGGAGGGGAAGGCAGGTAGCTCATGGTCGAAGATCCTTTGAGTTTTTGAAGGACCGTCGGATCGCGCAACGAAAAAGCCCCGCTCCTTTCGGAGGCGGGGCTTTTTCAGATCTTGCGATCCTTCGGCTTGGTTTCTGGGGAACCCTTGTTCCCTAGTCTGCGCGCCGTCTTTGCCCCGTCCGTACCGGCACGGTTTTAATCTGGGTAATCTTCGACATCATGGCGCACCACATCGCGACGCCGGCGGTGAGGCCAGTCGTAAACAGCGCGATGGTGGTGAGGTTCGACAGCATGAGGTCGGAAGGGTTCCAGTAGGCTTGCAGGTCAACAGGTAACGCTTGCGGACCCGCCGCGCAAGGTCTTGCCGCGCGACGGGCCTTAATGCCGCGGATTGGGCAGATTTTAGGCGAGCTCGATGGCCATGGCCGTGGCCTCCCCGCCGCCGATGCACAGCGAGGCCAGGCCGCGCTTGGCCTTGCGGGCCTGAAGGGCCGAAATCAGCGTGCACAGGATGCGGGCGCCGGATGCGCCGATGGGATGCCCCAGGGCGCAGGCGCCGCCGTTGACGTTCAGCTTGTCGTCCGGGATGCCCAGTTCCTTCTGGGCGATCATGGCCACGACGGCGAAGGCCTCGTTGACCTCGAACAGGTCGACGTCGTCGACGCTCCAGCCGGCGCGGGCCAGGGCCTTCCTCATGGCCGGCACGGGCGCGGTGGTGAAGAGGCCCGGCTCGTGGGCGTGGGCGGCGTGGCTGACGACGGTGGCGACCACCGTCAGGCCCAGGGCCTCGGCGATGCTTTTCCGGGTCATGACCAGGGCCGCGGCGCCGTCGCTGATCGACGAGGAGTTTGCAGCCGTGATCGATCCGTCGCGGGAGAAGGCCGGGCGCAGGGTCGGGATCTTGGCCGGATCGGCCTTCAGCGGCTGCTCGTCCTTGTCGATGGTCTCGACGCCCTTGCGAGTGGAAACCGTGACCGGCGCGATCTCCGCGGCGAAGGCGCCACCCTCGACGGCGGCCTTGGCCTTGAGCAGGCCGCGCGTGGCGTAGTCGTCCATCGCCTCGCGGGTGAACTGGTAGTCGGCGGCGGTGTCCTCGGCGAAGGCGCCCATCAGCTTGCCGGGGGAATAGGCGTCCTCCAGGCCGTCCAGGTACATGGAGTCCCAGATCTGGTCGTGGCCGATGCGGGCCCCGCCGCGGTGCTTGGCCATCAGGTAGGGGGCGCCGGTCATGCTCTCCATGCCGCCGGCCACGACCACGTCGGCGCTGCCGGCCAGCAGGGCGTCGTGGGCCATGATCGCCGCCTGCATGCCGCTGCCGCACATCTTGTTGACGGTCGTGGCCTCGACCGACTTGGGCAGGCCAGCGCCCAGGGCGGCCTGGCGAGCAGGGGCCTGGCCCAGCCCCGCCGGCAGCACGCAGCCCATGATGATCTGGTCGACCTTGTCGCCGGACAGGCCCGCGCGCTCCAGGGCCGCCTTGACGGCGGTCGCGCCCAGCTCGGTGGCCTTCACCCCGCCCAGCGCGCCCTGGAAGCCGCCCATCGGCGTGCGGGCGAAGCCGGCGATCACCACCGGATCGGCGTGCTTGGACATGGTTGAGCTCCCGATAGGTTTGTTTTTCGGCGGAATAGGCCCCGGATCGGCGCGCTTGCGCAAGCGTCTTGCCGGAATCTTTCCCGGAGCAAGAAGCGGCCGGCGGCGGAAGGGCGGCTCCCGTCGTCGGCCGGTCAGTCGAGCAATGAACCGAGAGAGTCAATTGCGATTAGAAACCTACTCTGGTTCGTACTCAAAAGCAACGGCCCTTGCATTCCCTCGCGGAACGCCGCACTTTCCTCCGTATGGGTCGCACCGCCGATTACAGTCACCAACGCTGCGCCATCGCCGCCACCCTCGAGGTGGTCGGCGATCCCTGGACCCTGCTGATCCTGCGCGACGCCTTCCAGGGCGTGCGGCGGTTCGAGCAGTGGCAGGAGCGCCTGGGCGTGGCCCGCAACGTGCTGGCCGCCCGGCTCAAGAGCCTGGTCGGTCACGGGGTGATGGAGACGCGCCGCTATTCCGAGCGGCCGCCGCGCCATGAATATGTGCTGACCGCCAAGGGGCGGGACCTGTCGGCCGTGCTGCTGACCATGGCCGAGTGGGGCGATCGCCACGTCTATGGCGTGGGCAACGGGCCCGTCCGCTTCGTGCACAAGGCCTGCGGCTGCGACTTCCATCCCAAACTGGCCTGCGAGGCCTGCGGTCAGGTGGTCGATGGCCGCGACCTGTCGCGGGTGATCCACGAGGGCCAGTCCCCGACCGTGGGCGAGGCGCTGGAAGCCGTCGCGGTGAAGACGGCGGCCGAGTAGAACGCGCCGCCTTCGCGATTTCAGCCCTGGCCTTCCATGGCCCGGCGCAGGCTGAGCGGCCGCATGTCGGTCCAGACTTCCTGGATGTGCTGCAGGCAGGCGGCCTTGAGGCCGCGGAAGCCTGCCTCGTTCCAGCCCAGCGGCAGTTCGCGGCCGACCGGCCAGATCGAGTACTGCTCCTCGTGGTTCACCACCACGAGGTACTCGGTGGTGTCTTCCCGTTCTTCGCGCATCTGTCCCCCGCCGCTCTGGTGCTTGGCGTGGCCGGAGCCTTGGCGGGGTTCGGGGCGGTGTCAATCGCGTAGGGCGAGCCGTGTCGGCGCGCGCCGAAAGGTTGCGCCGATGGGTGGTTTGCGACGGATGTTGGGGGTAAGTGCGGCGCGTCCACAGCCAAGTTAACGGCAAGGCTTGAAGGGCGGGAACGCGCGCGAAACGAATCAGGACCGAATCGCTGACTCGGTCCGATTCGGGATTTGTTCCCTACAAGCTATTGTAGCTTAACGGCGATTAACCACAACGGCGTTCGGTGGGGCGCCTTACACCCACGCATCCGTCGTTCCCCGCGAAGGCGGAGATCCAGGCGGGCTCTCGGGAGGCGGCGCGGTCGTGGGCTATCCACGAACTCGGCTTGGATCCCAGCCTTCGCGGGGATGCTCGGTATATAGTGTCGTGGATGTCGGACCGGGGGCGTCCGCGAAGGCCCTACTTCACCTCGGCGGGGCAGGTCGCCGACAGGCGCTTGGCGTTCATGACGCCGGCCAGCGGCAGGCCGTCGACCGTCTTCAGCTTGATGTCGAGCTTGAAGCTCTCGGGGGTGTAGGTCCCCTTGGCGTTGACCGGGGCCGCGCGGCCCTTCTTGTCGGTCCAGGTTCCCTTCAGCTGGATCCTGCCGTCATCGACCTGGTTGGTCGTGTAGTCGCACTTGTAGCGGCGGGTGCAGATGCCCTTGGAGAACTGGGCGGCGTCGGCCGGCTTTATGCACTTGTCCTCGCTGCCCACCGGGATGATGCCGATGCGGTAGCTGTATTCCCAGTGGCCGGGCAGAATCGTCGTCTTCGGCGCGGCGGCGCTCGCCGGTGCGGTCGCGGCGAATCCCACGGCCAGGGCGGCCAGGGAAGCGGCGAGAGCGGAGGCGGCGAGGGCGGTCGGACGCATGCTGTGGAACTCCTTCATGGCCGTGCATATAGGAAGTATCAGATGAACCGCGCTTGAAGGCGGGGTGATGGCGAGGCCCGAGGCTTTGCCGCCTTGACTCCGCAAGGCTCCATCGCCTATATCGCCCCCTCTCGCGCGGCGGACCTCGGTTCGGAAGCGCGCCTGACATTATGTTCGCGGGGCCTTCGGCTTCGCCTAGCCCAAGGTACTCGTCATGTCGCGCCGTTGCGAACTCACGGGCGTCGGTCCGATGATCGGCCACAACGTGAGCCACTCGAACATCAAGACCAAGCGCCGCTTCCTGCCGGCTCTGTCGCCTGCTTCGCTGCAGTCGGACTCGCTGGGTCAGACCTTCAAGCTGCGTATCAGCAACGCCGCCCTGCGCACCCTCGACTTCAAGGGCGGCCTGGACGTGTTCCTGCTGGGCGCCAAGGACGAGCAGCTGTCGCCGCGCGCCCTGAAGATCAAGGCTCAGGTCAAGGCCAAGGCCAAGGCCGCCGCGCAAGCCGCCGCCTAAGTCTTTCGGTCCTCCGGGGCCGATACGAAAAGCCCGCCAGGTTCGCCTGGCGGGCTTTTTCGCGTTTGGCGATCGGTGGGAGGCGGCGGACCCCGACAGGGACCGCCGTCCGCAGGCGTCATTCGAGCGGCAGGAACAGCTCGACGACCACCTCATGCGCCGGCGCGTTGGGCGGGAACGAGAAGTGCCGCTGGCAGTAGATCGGAAAGTCCCGCGCCTCCTCGCCGCTGGCCGGCAGCCACTCGCGATAGAGATAGAGCGCGGCGGGCTCCAGATTGTGGGTGTCGTGCAGCACCCGCAGCACCGCGCAGCGCCCGCCGGGAATCACGCCGGCCTTCATCACCTCGTCTTCCGGATCGATTGGCCGGTCGGTCCCGATGCACAGGTCCATGCTGTAGTCGTCAGGGTTCTCGGGAATCCGTTCCGACCGGAAGATGTTGAAGGTCGGGTTGGTCTCCGGCGACAGGCCGGCGGCTTTGCGCCAGGCGATGAACCGCTCGATCGAGGCGCCGAGCAGCGCTCGGTCGCCCCGGTGCTCCATGATCGCCACCGGGGTGGGCGGCAGGTCGCGGATCGTCACCTGGTCTTGGTCGTAGATGGTCGGCATCAGCTTGCTCCTGGCGTTGTCCATCGGCCCGAAGGCCGCGAGCCACGGCGCCCAGTCGGGCGCCTTGCGGAACGAGGAGGGCGACTGCTTGAACCTGCGCCGAAAGGCGCGGGCGAAGGCGTCCGGCGCGTCATAGCCGGCGTCCAGCGCGATCTCCGTGACGCTCTGGGCGTCCTCGGCGACGAGCTGGCGCGAAGCGCGCTTCAGGCGGGCGAGCTGGACGTAGCTGTGCACGGACAACCCGAAGGTCGCCATGAACTGCCTGTGGAAGTGGAACTTGGAGAAGGCGGCCACGCGGCTCACCGTCTCCAGGTCCAGCTCGCCGTCCAGATGCTGGTCGATATGGTCCAGCACCCGCTGCATCCGGGCTGTGTAGTTTTCGAGCGCCGCCTTCATCGTCCCCCGTCTCCGTGGCGCGGCCAGTTAGCCGCCGGCCGCCGGATCGTGCTCGACCGATCTTGCGGTTTGTAGGGCGCGTGGGGGAGGGGGATCAGGCCGAGATGTTGACCAGCGTGCCGGTCAGTTCGCCGGTGGCCTGGCCGAGGGCCGCGCCGGCGGCGGCCGTGGCCTTGGCGTTGGTCTGCGCGACCGCCAGCTGGGTCAGGTCGACGATCGGCGTCGCGGCCTCGCCAGACGCGACGGGGCGCGGCGGGGTGTAGCGGGCGGCGTTGGCGGTGGAAACCTGCACGGCGACTCCCTCTGAGGCTGCAGCGCAATCTGGTCCGCAAGCCTTAAGCAGGCCTGACCGAGCATGGTTAAGGCGGCTGGCGAGCGTGCAGCAAAAAGCCGCCGTCGCGGGGCGACGGCGGCTTCTGAAGCCTGGGGAGGCTGGTCGCCTTAGCGGGCGGCCAGTTCCAGGGCCTTGGCCGGGTTGGCGGCGTTGTAGGCGGTCAGTTCGGGGTTGGCGAGCTTGGACACGGCGTCGTTCACCGACGAGCGCACGCAGGCCGGATACAGGTACATGGCCAGGGACTCGCCGCGGACGTCCTGCCAGCAGACGGTCGAGGCGGCCTTGACGATGTCGGCGCGGACGTCGGCGGCGGCGCGGCCGGCGACCTTGACGCGGACTTCGGCGGCGCCGGCCGGAGCGGCGGCCAGCAGGGCCAGGGCGGAGAGAGCGAGAGCGGCGGAGCGGATCATCGGACGGATTCCAGTCGGGTGCCTGTCAAAGGCGGTTGAAGCGATCGCTTCCCGACGCGTTCCTCTGGTGACTGGTCCAGGATCTCGCCCGCTCTGTCACCGGATGAAAGCTGTAGCTCACTGCCGATCAGTTATCAACGATTATATTCTCGCAACCGACAGGCGAAGTGTTTGATTTCACGCGCTTGTTACCGGTGTCATGAACTGGTCGCCAGGCAAGCAAAAGCCCGCGGAGCGGGGTCTCCGCGGGCTCTGGTCCCGATGGGGCTTGAGCGGTGTTCCGCTTAGCGGGCCGAGGCGGTCTTGATCAGACCGTTCGGGCGCCATTGGGTCTTGTCGTAGGCGGTCAGGGTCGTGCTGCCGACCTTTTCCACGGCGGCGCGGGTCACGTCGCGGATGCAATAGGGCAGGACGTCGGCGCCGTAGGTGGTCGAGTCCGTGTCTTCCTTGCACACCGAGGTGGCGGCCTTGACGATGTCGGCGTGCACGGCGGCGGTGGTGCGGCCGGCGACCTTCACGGTGACTTCGCCGGCGAAAGCGGCGGGGGCGCTCAGGAGAGCGATGGCCGAAGCGGCCAGAACAAACACACGTTGCATGATCTTGATTCCGGAAAGGGGGTTGGGATCAACCTCCTCCCGATGCGTTCCTCTGACGGCCGACCGGATCTCGCCAGTTCGTCGCCGTCACGTTCTAAATACAGTGACAACGCTGTCATTCCAAGCGGATTTTTGACTTCCGGCGTCAAATTTTTGCGACGATCACGAACGCTGCATGCTGGAAAGGCATGATGTGCGGCAAATGAGCACCAAAAACCCGTTAGTTTCAGGTGAAATTATCCCTTTATGCTGCGCTGCGGTGAGAGGTTGGCCTCACCCTGCGCCGCAGCTTGGGGCGGCCTTCCTTCCGACGCCGCGCATCGAGGTGGAAGCCTCCAGGGCGCCTCGATGGGTGTCCGCTCAGCAACGCGAACATTGTAATATTTATATCGTATAAGATATTTGACATAAATCGTAACAATGTGCCTCTCTTCGCCAAGGCGCGACGGACTCAGATCGCGCGCAGCGAGGAGGGACTGCGATGCGGACCAAGAAAGAGCGCCTCAGGGCGTATGGGGGAGCGGCGGCGATCGCCTTGCTCTCCGGGCTGGCGGCGGCTCCGCTCGCCTCGGCCCAGACCACAGCTCAAGCGCCCGCGGGCGCCGAGGAAGCCTCGACGGTCGACGCCGTGGTGGTGACGGGCTCGCGGATCAAGCGGCCCAACCTGGTCTCGGCCAGCCCGATGACCGTGGTCGGCGGCGACGAGGTCAAGCTGCAGGGCGCGACCTCGATCGACAGCGTGCTGAACCGCCTGCCGCAGTTCACCGCCGACTCCAACGAGAACGGCTCCAACGGCTCGGACGGCACGGCGCGGGTGAACCTGCGCAACATGGGCTCCAGCCGCGTGCTGGTGCTGGTCGACGGCCAGCGGATGCTGCCGACCGAGGCCGCGGACGTGAACTTCATTCCCAGCGCCCTGGTCGACCGGGTCGATGTGGTCACCGGCGGCGCCTCGGCGGTCTACGGCTCGGACGCGGTGTCGGGCGTCGTCAACTTCATCCTGCGGAAGAACCTCGACGGCCTGCGCCTGGACGCCCAGTACAGCCTGGCCCAGCACACCAACGACGCCGACTATCCGCGCTCGCTGATCAGCCAGGCCAACTACAAGCTGCCCTCCAAGCACGTCACCGACGGCGAGAAGATCGACGTCAACCTGGCCATCGGCATGAACGCGCCCAGCGGCAAGGGCAACGTCACCTTCTATGTCGGCTATCGCGAGATGAAGCCGGTCACCCAGGACAGCCGCGACTATTCGGCCTGCGGCCTGAACCTGACGGGAACCAACAGCAACGCCCTGGTCTGCGGCGGTTCCAGCAACAACGAGTACGGCCTGTTCACCCTGCTCAGCGGCCCCAACGCCGGCCAGACGCTGAACAACACCAAGGACGGAAACAAGACCTGGGTCCCGTACGACAGCTCGTTCCTCTACAACTACGCGCCCACCAACTACATCCAGCGCTCGGACTCCCGCTACACGGCGGGCGCCTTCGCGCACTATGAGATCAGCCCGGCGGTCGAGGCCTACGGCAGCCTGATGTTCATGGACGACCACACCTTCTCGCAGGCCGCCCCGTCGGCGCTGTTCCAGGGCACGACGTTCAAGATCAACTGCGACAACCCGCTGATGTCGGCCTCGCAGGCCGCCACCCTGTGCGGTTCGGCGGCCGGGACCAGCGTCAGCCAGGACACCTTCATCGGCTATCGCCTGACCGGCCCGGGCAGTTCGCCCCGCCGCGACGACCTGCGCCACACCGACTACCGCATCAACGCCGGGCTGCGCGGCAAGCTCGCTCAGGGCTGGAGCTACGACGCCAGCTTCCTGTTCTCGACCGTCATTCTCGACGAGAGCTACAAGAACAACGTCGACAACGCCAAGGCGATGAAGGCCCTGCAGGTGGTCAATGTCGGCGGGACCCCGACCTGCAAGTCGGTCGTCGACGGCACCGACCCCAACTGCGTGCCGATCGACGTCTTCAAGTACCAGGGCCTCAGCGCGGCGGCCTACAAGTACCTCTACGCCCCGACCTTCACCCACGGCGTCCAGCGCGAGAAGGTGCTCAGCGCCTCGCTGAACGGCGACCTTGGCCAGTACGGTTTCAAGACCCCGTGGGCCGAAGACGGCGCGGCCCTGGCGCTCGGCGTCGAGCACCGCCGCGAGGAGCTGAAGTTCGAGGCCGACGCCCTGGCCCAGGCCGCCGGCACCAAGGAAAGCAGCGGCGCCTTCAGCGTCAGCGAGCTCTATGGCGAGGTCGACCTGCCGCTGGTGCAGGACGCGCCGTTCATCAAGGCGCTGTCGCTGAACGCCGGCTACCGAACCTCGAAGTACGACTATCTCGACGACCGGGTCTCGACCTACAAGGTCGAGCTGCAATACGCCCCGACCTCCGACGTGCGGTTCCGCGCCAGCTACAACCGCGCCGTCCGGGCGGCCAACATCAGCGAGCTCTACGCACCGCAGGGCCTGGGCAACGTCGCGGCCGTGGATCCCTGCTCGGGTCCGACGCCCAAGGCCAGCGCCGCGGCCTGCGCCCTAACCGGCGTCACCGCCGCCCAATACGGCAAGATCCCCGACTGCCCGGCCGAGACCTGCGTCACCCAGGGCGGCGGCAACCCGAACCTGAAGCCGGAAGTGGCCGACACCCGCACCGCCGGCGTCGTGCTGACCCCCAGCTTCCTGCCGGGCTTCTCGATGTCGCTCGACTACTTCGACATCTATGTCGACCAGTACATCGGCGCGGTCGACGCCCCGACCGTCATCAACCAGTGCGTCCAGACCAGCAATCCGTACTTCTGCAGCCTGTTCCACCGCGACCCGACCTCGGGCGTGCTGTTCGGCGAGCGCGGCTACATCATCGCCACCAACCAGAACACCGGCTTCCTGCAGACCTCGGGCCTGGACGTGACGGGCAACTACCGCCTCGACCTGTCGTCGCTGGGCAATTACGGCGACGTCGACTTCAGCTTCGTCGGCACCTACCTCAACAGCCGCAAGATCGAGCAGCTGCCGGGCCTGGGCGCCTATAACTGCAAGGGGCTGTTCGGTCCGACCTGCGGTCAGCCCAACCCGGCCTGGCGCCACCAGATGCGGGCCACCTGGAACCTGCCCTGGATCGCGGCCTCGCTGTCGGCCAACTGGCGCTATTTCGGCTCGGCCGACCTGTCCAGCAACGACAGCAATCCGTTCCTGCAGGGCGACTACGTCGAGATCAACCGCAAGATCAAGGCGTACAACTACCTGGACTTCGCGGCCACCTGGAAGGTCCGCGAGCAGCTGACCCTGCGCGGCGGGATCAACAACGCCTTCGACAAGGATCCGCCGGTGATCGCCGCGGGCCTGCTGTCCTCGTTCGGCAACGGCAACACCTATCCCGGCGTCTACGACCCCATGGGCCGCACGATGTTCGTGGGCCTGACCATGGACTTCTGACGACGCTTTGGCGGGGGAGGGGGCGCTGGCGCCGTCTCCCCCGAGCTTCTCCCCAACTCAAAAGCCGCCGACGCTCCCAGCGTGGCGGCTTTCTTTTTGGGTGGGAGGGAAGAGGCGGCCGCCCCCGGCCTCAGCGGCGCTTCTTGCGGGGCGGCGGTGTCGGGGCCGGCGGCGCGGGCGGGGGCGGCGTCCAGTCGAAGGCCAGCAGCAGGGTGCGCTGGTTCATCTCGCCGCCGTTGTCGTCCGACAGCAGATAGACCCGGGTCGCGCCGTTCGGGCCGGCAGCCAGGGCGATGCCCTCGAAGTTGTCGCGGGTCAGGGCGCCTTCCAGGGTCAGGCTGGCCAGCGGGTACTGCTTGTTGGCCGGGGTCATCGGGTCGGCGATGAAGCGCACCTGGGCGCGCCAGCCGCGCACGGGATCGTACGCCCGGTGCAGCGTGGCCAGGGCCTTGCCGCCGAAGGCCGTGAAGCCCGACAGGCCCCAGGTGAAGTCGATCGGCGACTGCGGCGGGATCGGCTGGCAGCTGCTCGACAGCCGGCACAGCCACACCTCGCCCTCCTCGCCGCCGACGAGATAGGCGTCGGGGCCGGCGGCCGGATAGGCGGTCAGCGCCTCCATGCCCTCGTTGTCGGGGAAGACGGTGGCGGGCTTGGGGGCGACGGCCGGACGGCTCCACAGGCCGGTGGGGCCCACGGCGTAGCGCCAGATGCGGTGGTCGCGTTCGAAGCTGACCAGGCGCTCGCCATTGGCCAGACGGGTCAGGCCCTCGGCGTCGCCCTCGGTCTTGCCGCGCAGCCCCTGGCCATCGACGCCGAGCAGGGGCGTCAGCTTGCCGTCGGTCAGGCCGATCAGCCTGCCGGTCGCATCGAGTTGCAAGCGCGCCGAGAAGCGGTCGCCGTCGTCGCTGACGGCCTCGACGCCGTTTGCGTCGGTCAGGATCAGGTCCGACAGGCCGTGCAGCCGGCTGGTGTCGGCGCTGGTGATGGCGATCCCGCCCGCATAGACGAAGTTTCCGACGGCCGTCTGGTTCGGGTTCGAGGCGTTCAGCGGCACGGGCGTGACGGTCAGGCCGATCTCGGGACCGACCTTGACCGGGGCCGCGGGCACGACAACGGGAGGCGGCGGCGCGGGCTTGGGTCCGCACTGGGCCAGCATGCCGCCGGCCAGGCCCAGGGCGAGCAGTCCGCGCAGTCCGATCACGCCGAAGCCTTGCGCGCGGCCTTGGGAGCCTGGGGAACGACGGTGGGCGGCGGCGGCAGCAGGCCGCGGGCGCGCGCGGCGGTGCGCGGCTCCTCGTCGAACAGGGCGGCCAACTGCTCGACCAGCACCCCGCCCAGCTGCTCGACGTCGACGATGGTGACGGCGCGGCGGTAGTAGCGGGTGACGTCGTGGCCGATGCCGATGGCGATCAGCTCGACCGGGCTCTTGCCCTCGATCTCGGCGATGACCTGCCGCAAGTGCCGCTCCAGATAGTGGCCCGAGTTCACGCTCAGGGTGGAGTCGTCCACCGGCGCGCCGTCGGAAATCACCATCAGAATGCGGCGGGCTTCGGGCCGGCCGATGATCCGCTGGTGGGCCCACATCAGCGCCTCGCCGTCGATGTTCTCCTTCAGGAGGCCTTCGCGCATCATCAGGCCCAGGTTCTTGCGGGCCCGGCGCCAGGGCGCATCGGCGGCCTTGTAGACGATGTGGCGCAGGTCGTTCAGGCGGCCGGGCGAGGGCGGCTTGCCGGCCTTGATCCACTCGTCGCGGCTGGTCCCGCCCTTCCAGGCGCGGGTGGTGAAGCCCAGCACCTCGGTCTTGACGCCGCAGCGCTCAAGCGTGCGGGCCAGGATGTCGGCGCAGACGGCGGCCACCATGATCGGCCGGCCGCGCATCGAGCCGGAATTGTCGATCAGCAGGGTTACGACCGTGTCGCGGAACTCCTGGTCCTCCTCCTGCTTGAACGACAGGGGGGCGGTGGGGTCGATGATCACCCGCGTCAGGCGGGCGACGTCGAGCATCCCTTCCTCGAGATCGAAGGTCCAGGCGCGGTTCTGCTGGGCCAGCAGGCGGCGCTGCAGCTTGTTGGCCAGGCGCGAGACGACGCTGGAGAGGGCCGAAAGCTGCTGGTCGAGATAGGCCCGCAGGCGGGTCAGCTCGTCCGGATCGCACAGCTCCTCGGCCGAGACCACCTCGTCATAGGCCGTGGTGAACACCTTGTAGGCCGGCTCGCCGCCCTTGTCGGCCGACGGGTCGGGACGGGCCGGCTTGGCGCCGTCGCCCATGTCGGGCGCCTCGTCGCTGTCTTCCGGCTCGCCTTCCTGCTCGGACTGGACGATCTCGTCGTCGCCGGCCTGGCTTTCGCGGTCGGAGGCCTCGCTCTCCTGCTGCGAGGAACCGTCGGGCTGCTCGCCTTCGCCCTCGCCCTGGTCCTCATCGGAATTGTCGGTCGGCTTGTCGTCCTCGCCCTCGTCCTCGTCCGACGCCTCGGTGGCGTCGTTGACGTCGTCGCCCAGGTCCAGGTCGCGCAGGATCTGGCGGGTGACCTTGGCGAAGGCGGCCTGGTCGTCCATGGCCGCGACCAGGCGGTCGAGGTCCTTGCCGGCCTTGGCCTCGATGTCGGCGCGCAGGATGTTGACCAGGGCCTTGGCGCCATCCGGCGGAGCGTCGCCGGTCAGGCGCTCGCGGGCCATCAGGCCCAGGATCTCGGCCATCGGGGCCGACTGCTGGTCGAAGGCGACGGCGCGGGTCAGGCCCTGCTTCTCCAGCCGGGTCTCCAGCACCGTGGCCAGGTTGGCGCGCACGCCGCCCAGCGCATTGGCGCCTATCGCCTCGATACGGGCCTGCTCCAGCGACTCGTAGATCGCCTGGGCGTCGGGCGCGGCCGGACGCGAGCGAGCGTGGGTCGAGGGATCGTGGTGGGCCAGCCGCAGGGCGATCTGGTCGGCCATGCCGCGCAGGCGGGCGGCTTCCGGACCCGAGAGATCGCGCGGCGGATGCGGCAGCACGGCGCGCTTGCCGACCAGTCCCGGCGACTCGCCGGAAAACACGATCTCGAGGTCCGGTGTCTCGGCGAGCGAGCGGGCCGCGTGCGCCAGGGCGCGCTTGAAGGGTTCGGTCGGGTTTTCGGGCTTGGAGGCCATGGCTTTGGAGTTAGCGGCGCGGACCCGCGAAGACAAGGAACGACGCGCGCCAAGGCGACGTTGTTGCGCTGAAGCCTGCGCAGCGCAGGTCCAGTGCAAGGAGCTTTCCCATGCTGAAATGGGCCCTGATCTTCGCCGTGGTCGCCATCATCGCCGGCGCCCTCGGCTTCACCGGCATCGCCGGCGCCGCGGCCGGCGTCGCCAAGATCCTGTTCTTCCTGTTCCTGGTTGTGTTCCTGGTCGTGCTGGTGCTCGGCCTGGGCGTCTTCAAGGGCGTGACGGGGAAATGACCCTGATCCTTCTCCCCTTGCGGGAGAAGGTGTCAGCGAAGCTGACGGATGAGGGGTCTCTCAGACGCCAAACGCCGCGACAGCCGATCAGCCGTCGCGGCGTTTCTGTTGGTGCGACCCCTCACCCGACCTCCTTCGGAGGCCACCCTCTCCCGCAAGGGGAGAGGGAAGCGATTGCTACTTCCAGCCCTTACCCTGCGCCTCGACCAGCGCCACCAGATCCCCCATCGCCAGGTTCACGTCGGCCAGGTGCAGGCCCCAGGCCTTCAGCGGCATGCCCATGACCAGCAGGTCGCCGGGGATGTCGTCGACGCGCGGGTCGGCCGGGTCGCCGTGGACCTTGATGGCCAGGTAGTCGTAGGGGCCGCTAGTCGCGCACTGGGCGGTGACCAGGCCAGGCGTCGAGACGAAGGTCGTGGTCAGGTCCTTGCCCTTCACCCACGGCGTCTTGCGCGGCGCGCCGGCGATCGTCTTGTCGCTGAAATAGCTGTGCAGCGGCGCCTCGCCGCCGGCCAGGGCCGCCGGGTTGACGCAGGCGGCGCGCTTGCCGCCCTCGGCCTTGCCGAAGAAGGCCGCTCCCTCCGGCGGGCTGGAGGCGCGGAACGACACGTAGGAGACGATGCAGCCGGTCTGGCCGGGCTGGCGGCACATCTTGATCGAGCCATAGGCGTCGGTCGCCGGATCGATCTGGGTGTTCATGCCGATGATCAGGGCCGAGACCAGCTGCTTCTGCACCGGCTTGCCGTCGATCTCTTCGGCCAGCAGGCGCAGCAGCAGGCGCGAGCCCTGCGAGTGGCCGATCAGCACGACGCCGCGGCCGTGGTTGTCGCGGGCCAGATAGTCCTTCCAGGCGTCGAGCACGTCGCCATAGGCGAGGTTCTCGTCCCCCGGCGAGGCCTGGCCGCGCATCACCTGGCGCAGCGCCGCCAGGGTCACCTGCCGGTACATCGGGGCGAACACCCGGCAGGCTTGGCCAAAGCGCGCGGCCTGCTGCTCGGCGACCGTGGTCTCGGCCGGGTCGATGGTCATGTCGCTGTTGCCGCCGGGATCGGTCGACACGGTCGGATAGACGTAGAAGCAGTCGATCGGCGCCTGGGGATCAGCCTTGAACGGCTCGACCTTGGTGGCGCCGTCGGCCGAGACGACGGTGGCCGTCTGGTCCTGGGCGCAGGCGTCGGCGCGGCCGGGCCGGCACAGCCAGGCCGCGTCGGTGGTATAGTCGTTCTTCGGCTGAGGACCCGCCGGCGCGGGCTGGGCGCAGGCCGCGCCAGCCAGGCTCATGGACACCGCCAGCGCGGCCCAGATCGTCTTGCTCATTTCCACCCCGTTCCATCCCCTTGGGCCGCGAACGGCCGTTTGAAGGGGAGGATGGCGTGTGGAAATGACGACGGAAAGTCTTTCCTTCCACCTCTCTGAAGAAGAGGTCGAAGGCTTGCTCCTCCCCCGCGTGCGGGGGAGGGGGACCGCGAAGCGGTGGAGGGGGCGAGACTGGGCTCAGTGCCGGCGGTCGCCCCCTCCGTCACGGCGCGTATCCGCACCGCGCCACCTCCCCCGTTTCTCGGGGGAGGAGCAAGGAGGGGGCGGCGAAGCCGACCTGCCAGATCAGAGCCCCGGCACGATGGCCTTCAGCCGCGCTTCGCCGGTGAGCGCTTCATGGTGCGGCGGACCCATGCCGTCGGGCGGCGAACCGCCTTGCTGGCCATTGGGGAAGCCGCCGGGCGGCGGGCCGGGCGGGCGGCCGTTCATGCCGCCAGGGGGAGGCCCCATTCCACCGGGAGGAGGCCCCATGCCGCCGGGAGGCGGACCGCCCGGACCGCCCATCCCCGCGTCGTCCTTCCAGTCGGCGGCGGGATCAATGCCGAGCACCAGGGCCAGGACGTAGCCGTCCTTGCCTTCCTTGACGCTGGCGACCATGGCCTCGCCGCCTTGCAGGGCGATGCCGTCGTGGCGGTTGAAGGTGTCGCGCTGGCGCGGGCGCTTATAGGCCGGGACGTTCTCGTAGAGATATTCCGACAGGGCGTCGGGCACGAACAGCTGGGCGGTCAGGGCCGTGCGGGCGTCCAGGTGCACCTTGATGTGGATGTGCGGGGTGCGGCCCTCGTACCAGCCCGGCCAGATGGTCTTGAAGGCGACCTTGCCGGCGCTGTCGCTGATCTGCGCGCCGCGCAGGAAGGTCGCGCCCTTGGCGGCGGTCTTGTGGTCGTCGCCTTGGCCCTCGTAGCCGGAGTAGATCCCCTGCGCGTCGCAGTGCCAGATATCGACCCGCGCGCCCTTCAGCGGCCGGCAGGCGCCGTCGACGACGGTCAGGGCCACGGTGACGGGCGCGCCCTTCCTGCCTTCGGTGATGTCGGCGCGGTCCAGCTTCGGGTCGAACCAGTAGGGACCCTGGGTGACCTGCGGGGTGATGGCGCAGACGCCCTCGGCGGCGACCGCCGGGCGCGAGCCCACGGCGACGGCGGCGAAGGGAACGGCGCTGGCGAGAGCCAGCAGGCCGCGACGGCTGGGAGAAACGGTAGTGGGCATCGGCGCTCCGAAACGAGAGGCCGCTCTTCTGACCGGACGATTGTGCCGCCGTATGTCCGGTTCTTGCGGGATTGCAAATTTGGTCGCCGCAAGTGGGGCGGTAGGCGCGAGGACCTCCCCCCGTGGGGGAGGCGGCCGAAGGCCGGAGGGGGGACGTTTTCAGCTTCCGCGGCGTGGTGAGTTCGGCAGTCACGCCCCCCACCGATCGCTGCGCGATCGCCTCCCCCAGAGGGGGAGGTTCCCAGCACTACAGATACTTGCTCAGGCTCAGCGAGGAGAGGGTGCTGATCATCGAGTACATGGCTTCCAGCTGGGTTTCGTACTGGGTGGCCAGGACGGCGGTCTCGGCGAGGTCGGCGTCCTTGAGGTTGGACGACAGGGTGTCGATGCTGTCGATCTTGGCCTCGTTGCGCGAGGTCAGGTCCGACAGGGTCGAGGCCTGCAGCGAGACCTGCTCCTGCAGCGAGCCGACGCCGGTCACCGCGTCGCTGACCATGTCGTAGGCGCTGGAGATCACCGTGGTGTCGCTGGGCGAGGCGATGACCATCTTCAGCGCCCGGGCCAGCTCCTCGAAGGCCGAGGAATCGGCGGTGACCGACAGGTTGATGGTCTGGCCGTCAGTGGTGGTGAAGGTGCGGCCGGCGCCGGAGCCCTGGTAGTAGTTGGTGTCGGCGACGCTGGTGTCGGCCGTCGGGTCGTAGTCGGTGTCGCTGTAGTCGACGGCGGCGGCGTCGCCGGCCGTGCCCGAGAACAGGTAGACGCCGGCCGAGTTGCTGTTGAGCAGGGCCTGGAGGTCGTTCAGCCAGCTGGTGGCGTACTGCGTCATGGTGTCGGCGTCGGTGGTTGTGCTCGACATCATCGAGGCCAGCTGGGTCTTGATGGTGGTGGCCAGGTCGGCGATGTCGCCCAGGGCCGAGTAGGAGGCGTTGACATAGGCCGTCGCGGTGCTGGCCGCGCTGTTCTCGGCCGTCAGGGCCGCGCTCTGGCTGGACAGGCGCAGCAGGCTGCCGGTGTCCTTGCCCAGGCCCCCATAGGTGGTCGACTTCAGGCCCGAGGCGGTCTGGGCCTGCTGGTCGGCCAGCTTGGCCTGCACCTTCAGGCTGGCCGTCAGCATGGTGTTGGAGTGGTTGAAGGTGGCGATGCGGCTGATCATGGTCAGCTCACCATGCTGATCAGGGCTTCGAACAGCTCCTTGGCCATCGAGACGAGCTGGGCGGTGGCCTCGTACTGCGACTGGTAGGTCGTCAGCAGGGCCAGCTCTTCGTCGACATTGACGGCGGTGGTGTTCTGCAGCCGGCTGGCAGCCGCCTCGTAGGTGGCCTGGGCGGTCTCGGAGCTGGAGGAGGCGTCGGAGACCAGGGTCGCCGCGCCGGCGACGAAGCTGGCGGTGTAGGACGACAGGGTGACGGTCTTGGCCGGCTGGTCGCCGGCCGCCGCGAAGGTCAGGGTTCCCGACAGCATCGAGGTCAGGGCGTCGACGGTGGTGCTGTCGGAGGTCGACAGGGCGCGGTCGCCGGCCGACAGCGTGGTCGAGGTGTCGAGCGCGCCGGTGGCCAGCAGGCTGTAGTCGTTCGCCAGCTTGGACGAGATGGAGATGTCGGCTGCGGTCGAGCCCGAGAACAGGTCGTTGAAGCCGAAATAGTCGGAGACGCCCTGGGCGTCGTCGCCGACCGAGGCGCCGATGTCGCCCAGGGCCACGCCGTTGGCGCTGTCGTCGGCGGTGATGGTCAGCTTGCCGTCCGTGCCGATGCTGGCCGACAGGCCGTCGATGGCGTCGAGGGCGTTCACCAGATCGTCGACGCTGGAATAGGACGACAGGTCCAGGTCCTCGGTCGAGATCGTGGTTCCGCTGGAATCGACCACGGCCACCCGCAGCGTGCCGCTGGCCGAGAAGCCGTCGCTGCCCGACACCGTGCCGGCGCTGGTCAGGGTGGTGGGGGCGGGCACGGCGGAGCCGGCGTTGGTGATGGCGTTGACCTGCGAGATCAGGGTCGACGCCATGGCGTCCAGCTCGGCCTGCTCGTCGACCAGGGTCTCGTCGCGCAGGGTGATCAGCGCGCCCAGCTGGCCGGAATCGACGCTCTCGGTGATGTCCTTGCCGTTCAGCATGATACCCGAGATCGTGTCGGGATAGACGCTGGTCGCGCCGAGTGCGCTGGAGGCGGTGTAGCTGAGCTTGGCCGCGGTGGTGCCCAGCAGCTGGTCGCCGCCGGTGGTGTAGACCACCAGCTTGTTGTCCGACGTCGTGTAGCTGCTGATGCCGATCAGGCCCGACAGGGTGGTCAGGGCCGAGTCGCGCTGGTCCTGCAGGCTGGTGACGTCGCCGCCTTGGGCGGTGACCGACGAGATCTGGTCGTTCAGCGAGGCCAGGGTCGACAGGGTCGAGTTGATGGTGTCGACGGTCGTGGAGATGTCGGTGTTGGCCTGGGTGCGCAGGTCCTGGATCGAGGCCGACAGGCCGCCGATGCTGGCGGCCAGCGACGAGGCGGCCGAGACCACCGAGGCCTTGGCCGTGTCGCTGTCGGCGCTGGCCGACAGCGAGGTCAGGGCGCTGGTGAAGGTGTCGAGCAGGCTGGAGAGGTCGCTGCCGGCGTCCACCGAGCCGAGGGCGGCGTCGTAGGACTGCATGTAGCTGTCGATCGTCGAGGCGTAGCCCGCGCCGGCCGCCGTCTTGACCACGGTCTTGGCCAGATAGGTGTCGGCGGCCCGCTGGATGGTGGTCGTCGAGGCCGAGTTCAGCGCCGTCGTCGCGGTCGAGCTGACGCTCTTGCGCGTGTAGGTCAGGTCGTCCGCATTGGCCACGTTGGCGTTGGCCACCGCGATCTGCATCTGCGTGTTGGACAGCGCGGACGAGGCGGAGCTGATGATCGACGACAGCGACATGGCGCTAGTCCTTGCGGCGGCGGTGGTCGCGCAGGGCCCGGACGCTGCCGCGATAGCCGGCGGTGGCGCTCAGGCCGCGCGTGACGGCCTGGATGCGTTCGCGGCTCTCGGCCATGTCGGTCTCGAGCGCGGCGACGCGGGTTTCCAGCACGGTCTGCACGTCGTGCAGGTTCGACAGCATCAGCAGGCGCTGGTCGTCCGACAGGGCCGACAGGCCCTCGGCGATGCTGCGCGCCAGGGCCCGGGCCTCCTCGACCGAGGAGACCACCGGCGTGTCGCGGTCCCGGCGCGCCTTCTGGGCGCGGGTATGCAGGCGTTCGATGGTGCCCATGGCGCTCACCGCACCGCCTGGATCAGGGTGTCGAACATGTCGCTGGTGGCGCTGACGACCTGCGAAGCGGCCGAATAGGCCTGCTGGGCGATGATCATCTTGTTGAACTCGGTGGCCGTGTCGGTGGTCGAGCCTTCGAGGGCGCTGGCCACCAGGCTGCCGGCGCTGCCTTCGCCTGGAAGGTTCAGGTGCACCTGACCGGCGGCCGAGTTCTCGTCATAGACCGTGCCCGAGACGTGGGTCAGGCCGTTGGGGTTGCTGAAGGTGGCGACCGGGATCTGGTAGATCGCCAGGCTGACCCCGTTGTCGAAATTGGCCGTGACCAGGCCGCTCTCGTCGATGGTGATGCCCGACAGCTCGCCGTAGTTGGCGCCGTCCTGTTCGAAGGTCGGGCTCAGCGACAGGGTCGAGGAGGTCGAGGCGAACTGGGTCAGGCCGTCGGTGCCGCCGGTTTCGCCCAGGTCCAGCGTGATGGTGCTGTCGGCGGCGCCGGTGGAAAAGCCGCTGATCGACAGGTCAACGGGCGACGGATCGGTCGAGGCCAGGCTGCCGTCGGAATTGAAGGTGACGGTCACCGAGCTGGGGCTGATCGTGCCCGAGGTGGTCGAGCTGTCCGACGTCAGGGTCGGATCCGACAGGCTCAGCGTCCAGGTGTTGTCGCCGGTCTTGGTCCAGGTCTGGCCGACGGTGTGGCTGACGCCCAGGGAGTCGATGACCTCCATGCTGGTGTCGTAGCTGTCGCCGGTGACCGTATCGGCCGGCAGGTTGGCGGCCATGGTCACCGTCGAGGTGGCCTTGGCCGTGCCGCTGATCGAGTCGAGGTTGATCGCCGACAGGCTGGTCAGGTCGCTGGTGTTGGACGTCAGGATGTTGCCGTCCGAGTCCGTCGCGTAGCCCATCAGGTAATAGCCTTCGCTATTGACCAGATAGCCGTCGGAATCCGTCGAGAAGCTGCCGTTGCGGCTGTAGACGAGCGCGCTGCCGGTGTCGCCCGGATCGGCCGCGACCACGAAATAGCCCGAGCCGTCGATGGCGACGTTGGTCGAGACGCTGGTCGACGAGATCGTGCCGGTGACGTTCAGCGCCTGGCTGGTCTTGGCCACCACCGAGCTGGTCGAGGTGTTGGAGTTCATCGCGCCGCTGACCAGCGACTGGAACGAGACCTCCGAGGTCTTGTAGGCGGTGGTCGAGGCGTTGGCGATGTTCTCCGAGATCGCCGACAGAGCGATGCTCTGGGCGGTCAGGCCGGAGACGGCCGTGGAGAGGGCGGAGGAAAGGCTCATCTCGGCTCGCCCTTATTCGCTTTGCGAGGCCAGCAGCTGGACCTGGGTCAGCAGCGACGAGAGGTTGTCCGACATGCTGGTGGTCGTGTCGGACAGG
The DNA here is from genome assembly GCF_058807655.1 of Caulobacter sp. GW821-FHT12A07. NCBI lineage: Bacteria > Pseudomonadati > Pseudomonadota > Alphaproteobacteria > Caulobacterales > Caulobacteraceae > Caulobacter > Caulobacter sp. GW821-FHT12A07. The sequence continues at coordinate 225,004 of NZ_JBXAQX010000001.1, read as the reverse complement.
GTCGACATGGTGTCCGACAGCGAGGTCAGGGTGTCGTTGGTGCTGATCTGCTGCTCCAGCGAGGCGTAGCTCGCCAGCTGGCTGGTGAACTCGGTCGGATCGGTCGGATCCAGCGGGTTCTGGTTGGTCAGCTGGGTCATCAGCAGCGACAGGAAGTCGGTCGTGCCGAGCTGCAGCGTGCTCGACGCGCTGGACGTGCTCGCGGTGCTGGTCGTGCTCGTCGTCGAAGAGACGGTGGTCATGGAGAGATCTCCGGTGAAATCGGTCCGACGCCCTGGGCGCCGATCGATGGGTTCAACGGAGGCTCCGCCGCGGATGGGGCGGTTTATTTTTGGAGGGGTGGGGAAGGCCGCTTTTGTCGCACACGGGCGGGGCGGGTGATCAGTCCTGGCCGGGGCAGCCCCGGTGCGCGATCCGCGCGGCCAGCAGGTTGATCGCCTCCCAGAAGTCGGGCGAGGGCGGAGGCGTGTAGTCCGGCGGCGGGGTCAGGTATCGGCACTGCTCGGCCCGTTCGTCCGCGCTGACGTCGCCGCGCGCCAGGGCGGCGGCCATGAAGATCTCCTGGGCGCCGCCGTTGAGGTCGGGCCACAGCTGCGAGGTCGGGGCGTCGTAGATGGCCGAAGAGGCGGCCGGCGGCGTCGCGACTCGCTGCGGCCGCTCGCCCGCGGCTTCGGTCAGCAGGGCGTCGCTCGCCGTCCGCAGCGCCGCGACGGCGGCGTCGTGGGTCAGCAGCTCACAGGTGGCCTTGGCGGGTTGCGACGACCAGGCGCCGCAGGCCGGATCGAAGCTCGCGCCCGCGCGTGCGTACGTCTTCATGCGGGCGATCGAGGCCGCGGCGGCCGTTCGCTCGTCGGCCGGGGCCGAGGCCGTGTAGAGGGCGGCGAAATAGAGATAGCGATGGAAGCCCAGCGCCCGCCAGCCGCAGGCCGAGCGGGGGACGATGTAGATCTCCCTGATGTCGTCCGGCGTATCCGGACGCACATCGACCCGTTGCGGACCCACGCGGTCGCCCATCGTCTGGGGCGGGCAGGGCGCGGCGGGGGCGAGGCGGGCGACGGCGCGCTCGACCTCCTTCAGGCTGGGGGCGCTGGCCTGGTCCTGGCCCCGCAGCCGCCGCTCGGCCCACAGGGCGATGTCAGGGACGCGCGCGCGGCAGGCGCTGTCCTGGATGTCCGGCTCGCAGCGCAGGATGTCCGCTCCCTTCAGCGGCGCGATCTTGCCCGACTGGGCGTTGCGCCCGGCCGGAAGCTGGCTGGCGGCGTAGATCAAGCGACTTTGCCGATACTCCACGTCGAGATCGGCGGTCGCCGCCCGGGCGAGGGCCGGCGCCGCCGCCAGCAGCATAAGGGCCAGCCAGCCGGCCGCCCCGAACGCGCGTCTCGATGAAGCCTGGCCCATGCCGCCCCCGTCGTCCGATGCAGGCTGACGCGATCGGCGGATGAAAATCAACTCGAGGCAGTGTGCGGCCGCCTTTCCAGCGCCTGCGCGCGGAGGGCGAAAAGAAAAACCGCCCCATCGCCGGGGGACGTCCCGTTCAACTCGTCGAAGCCAGGCCGTCAGAACGGCGGACAGCTTCCCGGCCGGACTCTCCCCCGGACGGACTCCAGACAGAGAACCGGACTAGAACATGCCAGTTATCTCCACCAACACGGCCGCCAACACCGCCCTGCGCTACCTGAACAACAACTCGGCTGCGCAGAGCGAGTCCCTGGCGAAGCTGTCGAGCGGCTCGCGGATCGTCAGCGCGAAGGACGACGCCTCCGGCCTCGCCATCGCGACGTCCATGAACGCCGACGTGACCGTGCTGAACCAGGCCGCCACCAACGTGACCAGCGGCACCTCGGTGCTGAACACCGCGGACGGCGCGCTGTCCAACATCGCCGACATCCTGCAGCGTATGAAGTCCCTGACGGCCCAGGCCCAATCGGGGAGCTCGAGCTCTGACGACATCAGCTACATCGACGCTGAGTATCAGCAGCTGCTCGAGGAAGTGGACGACATCACCACGTCGACCACCTTCAACGGCATCACGCTTCTGGATGGCGCGAGCGACTACGGCTCCTCGGCCGGCGTCGACTTCCTGGTCGGCACCTCGTCGAGCGACGTGATCTCGGTGAAGCTGGGCGACGCGGACACTGCCGCGCTTTCGCTCGACGGCACCTCGATCACCTCGTCCTCGGCTTCGGCGCTGATGGACACCCTCGACCAGGCGATCACGGACGTCTCGAAAATGCGGGCCGACGTGGGCGCCACCCTGTCGCGTTTCGAATTCCGGGGCGACGTGATCTCGACCTCGCTCGAGAACCTGGAATCGGCCGCGTCGGCCATCACCGACGTGGACATCGCCAGCGAGCAGACCAACTTCACCAACGCTCAGACCCTGACCAGCGCAGCGATTTCGGCCCTCAGCCAGGCCAACTCGATGAGCCAGTCGCTTCTGAAGTTGCTGCAGTAGTCGGCTCATGCCGTGACGGCGCGGGCCTGCCCGCGTCGTCCTGCAGACTGGGCGGGAGGATTCTCTGGATCCTCCCGCCGACTTTCCGGACATCGCCATGACGACGACCAGCACCGTCTCGACCTCCGGGTCGACGACCTACCTGACCGGCACGATCTCGGGGCTCGACACCGACTCGCTGATCGAGGCCGCCGTCGCGCAGAAGACCGCGCGAGCCGACACCATCGACGCCAAGGTCACGACCAACGAGACCAAGATCGCCTCCTACCAGGAGCTGCAGACGCTGCTGCAGGCGGTCTCGGACTCCATGGAGTCGCTGGCCTCGACGACCTACAGCTCGGTCTCGACCACCACCAACGCCTTCGACGAGAAGAGCGCCTATCTCACCGCCTCGGACGGCACCGACGCGACGGACGTGCTCGCGGTCAGCGCCGACGCCGACGCGGTCGCGGCCTCCTATTCGATCACCGTCACCCAGCTGGCCAAGGCCATGAAGATCGCCTCGACCGCCCAGACGGCCGATACGGCGTTGGGCCTGGACGGGGTGTTCTCGCTGAACACCACCGACGGGACGGCTGCCCAGATCACCGTCACCTCGGACATGACGATCGAGGACCTGGCCGACGCCATCAACAACGTCAGCGGCGACACCGGCGTCGTCGCCACCCTGATCGCCAGCTCGACGGGCACCCGCCTGGTGATGTCGACCAGCGACACCAACCAGGAGATCACGCTCTCGACCGTCTCGGGTGACGACATCGGCCAGAGCGTCGGCCTGACCGACAGCGCGGGCGACTTCTCCAACGTGCTGCAGGAAGCCCAGCCGGCCATCGTCACCATCGACGGCGTCGAGATCGAGAGCGACAGCAACGAGCTGACCGACACCATTCCGGGCCTGTCGATCTCGCTGCTGCAGGCCACCTCGGGCCAGACCATCACCCTCGACATCGAGGCCAACTACGACGACATCAAGACGGCAATCACCGACTTCATCACCGCCTACAACGCGCTGCGGTCGTTCGTCGTCACCAACCAGACGGTCGGTTCTGACGGCTCGGTGTCGGACGACGCGGTGCTGTTCGCCGACAGCATCCTGCGCGACGTCAACCGCCGCCTGAGCGACATGCTGGGCGGGACCGCCGGCTCGGACGACGAGCTGACCGACCTGTCGGCCCTGGGCGTCACCATCAACGCCGACAATCAGCTGGAGCTGACCGACGAGACGACGCTCGACAACCTGCTGCTGACCGACCTGTCGAGCGTGGCCAAGTTCTTCGAGACCGGCTTCACCAGCAGCAACAGCAATCTGAAGCTGCTCAAGAACGACACCACCGTCTCGTTCGACTTCGACATGCAGGTCAACGTCACCGACGGGGCGATCTCCAGCGTGTCGGTGAACGGCGACTCCAGCCTGTTCACGATCTCCGGCAACCGGATCATCGGCGCGACCGGCTCGATCTACGAGGGCCTGTCCTTCGCCCTGGCCTCGCCGACCTCCGGCACGATCTCGGTCGAGATCAACCAGGGCTTCGCGAACATGATCACGAGCCTGATCGACGACTACGCCAACACCTCCAGCGGCGTGATCCAGCAACGGATCGAAAGCCTGGAGACGGTCAACGAAAACCTCACCGACCAGTCCGACCAGATCCGCGAGGACGCGGAGACGTACCGGACCAAGCTGATCTCGAAATACTCGGCGATGGAGACCGAACTCTACGCCGCCCAGATCCTCCAGCAGCAGATCGCAGCCATCTTGGGAGCCGACAGCAGTGACGACGACTAACCAGGCGCTCAGCGCCTACGCGGCTTCCAGCCGCCTCACCGCCAACCCGCGCGACGTGCTGGCTTCCGTGCACGAGGAGCTCTACCGCGCGATCGCCTCGGCAAAATTCGCCCACGAGCAGGGGCGGCTGGATCAAATGTGCCGACATGCCATGCGGGCCACCCAGATCCTGACCGTCCTGTCGACGACGCTGGATTTTTCAGCGGCCGGCAAGGACGGCGCGACGTTGCGAAAGTTCTACCAATACGTGCTCGACGGCCTGCTTCGCGCCAGTCGCAGCAAAGATGTGTCTAGTGTGTATCAAATCGTACTGGACTTGTTGCGCCCGTTTTGCAAAGAACTGCGTTCTGAAAAATAGCAATGTACCGATAGTATCGGAAATGTATCGATCAAATACAGTAATGTAGTTATTCGATATATGGCACGCTGTTTGCCTGTTCCATTGCGATACAGCGATGGAGGCGAGTAATCGCCATGGCGAATTCAGCGACGATTGCGACGACGGGCGAGTTTGGTCTGTCTGACGTGCGCTCTGACGAGGAGCTGTTCCTGGCCTGCCGCGACGGCGACCAGACGGCTTTTCGGGTTCTGGTCGACCGGCACCTGCGGATGGTGCGGCGACTGGCGCTCAACGTCCTGGGCGACGTTCAGGAGGCCGAGGATGCGGCCCAGGAGGCATTTATTGCCGCCTGGCGCGCTCGCGAACGCTGGACGCCGGACGCCCGGTTCTCGACCTGGCTGCACCGCATCGCCGTCAACAAGGCCATCGATCGTCGCCGGGTCCGCAAGGCGACGCCGGAATCCCAGGAGGTGATCACCCGCCTGGCCGACGCCGAAGTCCAGGCGCCGGCCCAGGCCGACGCTCTCGCCAATCTCGAACGCACGGAGACCGCCAAGACGCTTCAGAAAGCCCTCGACAAGCTTCCCGACACCCAGCGCCAGGCGCTGACCATGTTCTATTTCGAAGAGCTCGACGTCGGTAGAATCGCCGACGCCATGGACTGTTCGGAACAGGCGGTGCGCTCGCTCCTGAAACGGGGCCGGCAAACCCTCAAGACTCGACTCCAGAAACAGAAGAAGATCTGTGGCTATGGACCTGAAACTATTCGAAGCCCGGCTGAAGGCGCTGGGTCCCGCGCTTGACCGCTGGCCGCCCGACGAGGCGCAAGCGGCGATCGCGCTGATGTCGACCTCGGAAGAGGCCCAGGACCTGTTCGCGACCATGACCGCCGAGGATCTCGGCGTGTTCGACGACCCCGGCGGCGACCTGTCGGCTCTGGCCGATCGCATCGGCAAGGCGCTGTAGGCGAGGGCGGCCGCGTCCGCGCGCCTTGAAGCCGTCGTGATCGGCGGCGCATGCTGGGCGTCCTGCAACGCAAGGACGCGCCACATGCTCTTTCGACGCTCGATCCCCGCCGTGCTGCTGCTGGCTCTCGCGGTCGCGACGCCGGCCCTGGCCCAGCCGTCTGCCCGGGCGATGGGGATCGATCCCGAGAAGGAATACTCCCCGGCCTACGACCGCTGCCTGAACAGCGGCGACGCCCTGAAGGGCGTGACCGTGGCCATGGCCGGTTGCACCAACGCCGAACTCCAGAAGCAGGACGCCCGCCTCAACCGCGCCTACAAGGCGGCCATGGCCAAGCGCTCCAAGCCCCAGCAGGCCAATCTGCGCACCGCCCAGCGCGCCTGGATCAAGCGTCGCGACGCCGAGTGCCAGGAAGACCTGACCGGCGGCACCATCGACATGCTGAACATCGGCGGCTGCCACCTCAGCATGACCACCGTGCGCGCCGTGGAGCTGGAGCGGATGGTCAAGGCGCGGCGGTAACTGCGAGAAACCTCCCCCTCTGGGGGAGGCGGCCGAAGGCCGGTGGGGGACGTTTTCAGCTTTCGAGGTGGTGGGTGATTTCGCAATCACTCCCCCCACCGATCGCTGCGCGATCGCCTCCCCACAGGGGGAGGTTCCCGTCACGCGCGGCCCTCGAATTTGCGCCTACGCAAAAACCCTTATGCGCGGCCCCCGAATTTACCCCTACGCGGAGAAGGGGGAATGTGCCGGCGTCACGGGGCGGTCTCCCCACCGCCTCCTTCCTCCCCGGGAGCCTCCGATGCTGTCGCCCCTCCGTTTCGAGCCCGCCTTCGCCCAACCGGCCCTGCCGGGCGTCTCCGCCGGCGTCATCCGCTACGCCGCCGGCGAGGAGATCTTCGCCGAGGGCGACGCGGCCGATCAGGTCTATGAGCTGGTCGAGGGCACGGTGCGCACGGGCCGGCTGCTGCGCGACGGCCGCCGCCAGATCGACGCCTTCCACTTCGCCGGCGAGGCCTTCGGCTTCGAGGCCGGCGACATCCACCGCACCACGGCCGAGGCCGTCGGCGACGTCGCCGTCCGCATCGTCCGCCGCCGGGCGCTCAGCGACCTGGCCGCCCGCGACGGAGACGTGGCCCGCAAGCTCTACCAGGTGACCATCGCCGGCCTGCAGCGCAGCCAGGACCACGTGCTGATGCTGGGTCGCCGCAGCGCCTGCGAGCGGGTGGCGGGCCTGCTGCTGCTACTGGCCGACCGCAAGGGCGAGGCCGCCTTCGATCTGCCGATGAGCCGCCAGGACATGGCCGACTATCTGGGCCTGACCATCGAGACGGTGTCGCGCACCCTGACGGCGTTCCTGCAGGAAGGCCTGATCGCCCTGCCCACCGTGCGCCACGTCGAGCTTCTGGAGCGCCCCGCGCTGGAAGCGCTCTGCGAATAGCGAAACGGCCTCCCCGCGGGTGCGAGGAGGCCGTTCGACGGTCTTCGAAGTCTCGTGAAGCGGATCAGGCCGCCGGCAGTTCACCCATGGCGCTCTGCAGGTAGTTCTGCTCGCCCAGCGACTTGATCAGCGACAGCTGGGTTTCGAGGTAATCGATGTGCTCCTCGGTGTCGTTGAGGATCTCGCGCAGCAGTTCGCGGCTGATGTAGTCGCGGGCCTGCTCGCACTGCACGATGCCCGGGACCAGCAGTTCGCGGTTGAATAGTTCGATCGACAGGTCGGCGGCCAGGCACTCCGGCACGTTTTCGCCGATCTTCAACTTGTGCAGGTCCTGCAGGTTGGGCAGGCCCTCGAGGAAGAGGATGCGGTTGATCAGCTTGTCGGCGTGCTTCATCTCGCCGATCGACTCTTGATAGACGATCTGGCCGAGGCGCTTGAAGCCCCAGTTGTCGTGCATGCGGGCATGCAGGAAGTACTGATTGACGGCCGTCAGCTCGTTGGTGAGCACAGCGTTGAGGACGCGGATAACGCCGGGATCGCCTTGCATGGCGGCCTCCTAAGGTTCGAGTTCGCCCGCACCCTTAAGCTGCTTTTCAAGCGCTTCAACAGTAATGTCTGCAAGTGTTTCGCAGCCTCACAGAAAAGCGTGAGAGTGCTTCGCGGTTACTGGGAATCGGCGACTTTGCGTCGCAAGACGCCTTATTCGGCGGCGAAAGCCAGAGCTTCGCGGGATTCCTGAATCATCTGGCGCATCTCGCAGACGCACTTGGCGCACTGGGCCTGGCAGCCCTTGTGGCGGAAGATGTCGGCCGGCCGGGTCGCGCCCGCGTCGATCGCGGCGCGGACTTCACGCTGGCGGATGCCGTTACAATTGCAGACGTACAAGGAAAGAACGCCCTACCGAATGATTGTCATTCTCATCTAACAGTTTTCCACCGGTTTGCAACTGACTCTCAGTCGAGTTCGCAGCGGCGCGTCGTCACAGGCGAGCGGGGGCGCGGCGCGGGGCGTTCCCCCAAAGTCGCGTTTCGGGCCAAATCGGCGTAAAGGCGGCGCATGACGCTCGACTGCCGCCTCTATCTCATCACCCCGCCGTCCCTGCCGGACCTGGCCGCTTTTGGCCGCCAGCTGGCCCGCGCCCTGGAGGGCGGCGACGTGGCGGCCCTGCAGATCCGCCTCAAGGACGTCTCCGACGACGTCGTGGCCGCCGCCGTCGCGGCCCTGGCGCCGATCGCCCGCGTCCACGACGTGGCGGTGATCCTCAACGACCGGCCGGATCTGGCCGCCCGCCTCGACTGCGACGGCGTGCACGTGGGGCAGGGCGATACGCCCTATGCGACCGCCCGCAAGCTGATGGGCAAGGACCGCATGGTCGGCGTCACCTGCCACGACAGCCGGCACCTGGCGATGGAGGCCGCCGAGGCCGGGGCCGACTACGTGGCCTTCGGGGCCTTCTTCCCGACCGCCACCAAGGACGCCCCGATCGTCGCCGAGCCCGACATCCTGTCGATCTGGCAGGAGACGATGGAGGTCCCGTGCGTGGCCATCGGCGGCATCACCGCCGCCAACGCCGCGCCGCTGGCGAGCGCTGGCGCCGACTTCCTGGCCGTCTCGGGCGGGGTGTGGTCCCATCCCGAAGGCCCGGACGCGGCCGTGGCGGCCCTCAACGCGGCGATCGCCGAAGGGCTCGCCGCCCGGGTCTAAGGCTGCATAACGGCGTTCTCTTGCCGTGGTTGTACGACAGGCATAGCCTCCTCCCCAGCGAACGATAACGGGGAGGGACCGCCATGAAGAAGCGGCTCGTAGCGTGTTTGCTTAGCGTACCCATGCTCGGCTTGGCGATGCCGGCCCTGGGAGAAAGCTGGAAGCCGGCCCCCGGCGAGGCCAAGACCTATTACGACGCCGATTTCCTGAGGGTTGACGAGAGCTCAGGCCTCGTCGTTCTGCGCATCGCCGAGGGCAAGGGGGCCGGCGGCCCCTACAAGTCGTGGCCGGCCGGCAAGGGTCCGATCATGATCTTCGCCCTCGATTGCGCCGCCGACAAATGGATGGACCTCGGCATGGACTTCGCCGGCGACAAGGGCCTGCCCAAGAACTGGCGCAAGGAAGCCAAGGTCGACGACATCTCCGGCGCCGCTGGCAAGGCCGGCAAGATGGCCTGCGAGACCAGGGACAGCCTGCCCAAGGCGACTCTTCCCTAGCCGCCGGCTTCCAGCCGGATCAGCCAGGCGCGGGCCTGCTTGGGTTCGCCGGGCGCGTTCTCCTGGGCCGGACCGCGGGCGGCCATGAAGTCGTCGTGCAGCGGGTAGGGCGGCAGGCCCAGCCGGTCGCGCACCTGCGCGATCGCGTCGGCCATGGCCGCGAGGTTCTCGACGACTTCAGGTTCGGACGCGTGGGGCGTCAGGTGGATGTTGTGGCCGAACAGGCCCCAGCGACCGGCCGCGCATTCGCGCAGGGCCGCGACCAGACGGGTCTGATAGTCGGTCTCGAGAACGGCAAGGCGTTCGGCGTCGTTTCTGGACATGGTTCCTCAGGCCCGCACCCGCGCCAGCTTGTCGGGGTTGCGCATGGTGTAGACGGCGGCGATGCGGCCGTCGACGATGTCCAGGCCCATGGTCTGGAACACCACGCCGTCGTGGGCCATCACCACCCCCGGCTGGCCGTTGATGCGGGCCAGGCGCGCGGTCGTGCCGTCCGGATGGGGCCACTTGCGGGCGATGCCTTCCAGCAGGCGCACGGCGTTGTCGAGGCCGAACACCGGGTTCATGGTCGCCGAGACCTTGCCGCCGCCGTCGGCGTGCATGACCACGTCCTTGGCCAGCAGGCCGCGCAGGGTCGCCGCGTCGCCGCTGAGGGCGGCGGCCACGAAGGCCTCGGTCAGGCGGCGCTCCTCGTCGGCGCTGGGCTTGTAGCGCGGCTTGCCGGCCTTGACGTGCTCACGAGCCCGGGCGGCCAGCTGGCGCACGGCGGCCTCGGAGCGGTCCAGGGTGGCGGCGATTTCGGCGAAAGGCGTGTCGAACACGTCGTGCAGCAGGAAGGCGGCCCGCTCCAGCGGGGTCAGGCGCTCCAGCGCCAGCAGGAAGGCCACGGTCAGGTTCTCGCCCAGGCCGAAGGTCTCGTCGACATCGACCACAGGCTCGGGCAGCCACTCGCCGACATAGAGTTCGCGTCGGGCGCGGGCCGACTTAAGGCGGTCCAGGCACAGGCGCGAGACCACGCGGTTGAGGAAGCCGGCCGGGTTGCCGACCTCGGCCGTCTCGACCTCGCGCCAGCGCAGCCAGGCGTCCTGCACCACATCCTCGGCCTCGGCCCGCGAGCCCAGCATGCGATAGGCTAGGCCCGTCATGGCGGGGCGGCGGCTTTCGAAGATCGTGTCGGCTGCGCTCATGGTCGATCCCTCGGTTTGCCCGACAGGACGAGGCGAAGGCGCCAGACGTGACATGGCCGCGAGCTTTTTTCCCGCGAATTCCGCGCCGGCCTTTTTCTGCCTTTGGCGGCTTACGCCGCCGGGGAGGGATCCCGGCGGCGCGGCGGGGGGAGGCCTTACTCGGCGGCGCTGGCGGCGGCCGAGCGCAGGGCGGCGTAGTCGGCGCGGGCCTGGCCGAGGGTTTCGGCCACGCACGAGGCGTAGTTGGGGTGGCGGCTGCCCTTCAGGGCCGCGCTGCACACCTGGCGGGCGGCGCGGGTCAGCTCTTCGCTGACCACGGTCGAGGACTTGCCGGTCACCGAAATGCGCTGCGAGGCGCCGGCGGCGGCGTGGGTCGCCGCGGTCAGGGGAACCTCGGCGGCGGCGGGTTGGGCCAGGGCCAGCAGGGCGGCCGCGGCGGTGGCGATCAGGGGAAACTTGGTCATGTTGGTCGTGTTGGTCATTGGGGGAGGACTCCTTCTATGCGCGTAGTTTGCGCGTGGCCTGACCCCTCGCTTTGCGCTGGATCAATTGCCGCCCCTAAAATTGACCGATCGGTCCCTTTTTTCAAGCGACGCAGGGTTGACCGCGACAATTCGCCCCGTCTTGCCTTCGCGCGGCCCCGCGTCTAGGTTCCGCGCCCGCTCTTTCCCACTGCCATCGTCCGTCTCCCGCCGCCGCGCGTCCGCGCGTCGGTACAGGGAATTCCATAGGATATCCGCCCGTGCCCACGCCTTCCGCCCTTCTCAACGTGATGATCGACGCCGCGCGCAAGGCCGCCCGCGGACTGGCCCGCGACTTCGGCGAGATCGGCGAGCTGCAGGTTTCCAAGAAGGGCGCGGCCGACTTCGTCTCCAACGCCGACCTCAAGGCCGAGCAGACCCTGTTCGAAATCCTCAGCAAGGCGCGCCCGGGCTACAGCTTCCTCGGCGAGGAACGCGGCATGATCGAGGGCACCGACAAGACCCACACCTGGATCGTCGACCCGCTGGACGGCACCACCAACTTCCTGCACGCCATCCCGCACTTCGCGGTCAACATCGCCCTGCAGCGCGAAGGCGAGATCGTCGCCGGCGTCACCTACAACCCGATCACCCACGACCTGTTCTGGGTCGAGAAGGGCAAGGGCGCGTTCCTCGGCGCCGAGAAGCGCCTGCGCGTCGCCGCCCGCAAGCACATGGACGAGGCCATGCTGGCCACCGGCATCCCGTTCATGGGCAAGCCCGGCCACGGCCAGTTCCTGAAGGAGCTGCACCAGGTCAGCCAGAAGGTCGCCGGCGTGCGCCGCTTCGGCGCCGCCGCGCTCGACCTGGCCTGGGTGGCCGCCGGCCGCTTCGACGCCTTCTGGGAACGCAACCTGAAGCCCTGGGACGTCGCGGCGGGCGTCCTGATGGTCCAGGAATCGGGCGGCAAGGTCACCACCATCGAGGAGCACGGCGACCCGGTGGAAGGCTCGTCGATCCTGGCCGCCAACCAGGACCTGCACCCCCTGGTGCTGAAGGCCCTGCACGCGGCGGGCTGAGGCTCTTCCCACCGCTGAACGACCAAGGCTCCGGGACGAGGTTCCGGAGCCTTTTTCGTGGGCAAGGCGTCGCCGAAGCGATGCGCGCCCCTCGCCAAACCGTCACATCCGCGCGCTAATCAGCGGCCATGACCCTACTGACCCGCCGCGCCATGACGACCGCCGCCCTCGCCGGCACTATGGGCGCCAGCATGATCCCCGCCATGGTCCGCGCCGGCGTGCGCAAGCCGATCGTCATCGCCCACCGCGGCGCCTCGGGCTATCGCCCCGAGCACACCCTGCTGGCCTACGGCCTGGCCATCGAGCAGGGCTGCGACTTCATCGAGCCCGACCTCGTCGTCACCAGGGACGGCCACCTGATGGTGCGCCACGAGAACGAGATCGGCGGCACGACCGACGTCGCCTCCCGTCCCGAGTTCGCCGCCCGCAAGGCGACCAAGACCATCGACGGCGAAAGCCTGACCGGCTGGTTCACCGAGGATTTCACCCTGGCCGAGATCAAGACCCTGCGCGCCCGCGAGCGGCTGCCGCAGCTGCGTCCGGCCAGCGCCGCCTTCGACGGCCAGGCCCAGGTCCTGACCTTCGACGAGGTCGTCGCCTTCGCCCGTTCGGAAACCAAGCGCGTCGGCCGCACGATCGGCGTCTATCCGGAGATGAAGCACCCGGCCTATTTCGCCTCGGTCGGCCTGCCCATCGAGGGGCGCATGGTCGAGGCGCTGAAGCGCAACGACCTCAACTCCAAGACCGCGCCGGTGTTCGTGCAGTGCTTCGAGGTCGGGCCGCTGAAGGCCCTGCGCCTGAAGACCGCCGCGCGCCTCGTCCTGCTGGTCGCCGGCCAGGGCGGCCCGGCCGACCTGCCGAACGTGAAGTACGCCGACCTCGTCACGCCCGAGGGGCTGAAGGGCGTGGCCGCCTATGCCGACGGCTTGGGTCCGGAAAAGACCATGGTCGTGCCGCAGGACGCGCAAGTTCTGCTGCCGGCCACCTCGCTGGTCAGGGACGCCCACGCGGCGGGCCTGCTGGTCCATCCCTGGACGGTGCGGGCCGAAAACTACTTCCTGCCGGCGACCCTGCGGAAGGGCGACCCGGCCGCCGCCGACTACCTGGCCAAGGCCGGCGATGCGACCGCCGTGCTGAAGGCGCTCTACGCCGCCGGCGTCGACGGTGTGTTCAGCGACTTCCCGGACCTGGCCGCCGCCGCTCGCGGCTGACCCGAGATTGGGCGAGACCGGCGTTTTCGCCGGGCCGCCGCGTCATTCGTCACACGCAAGCGTTGCAAAGGCGGCATGCTGGCCCTTCCAGATCGGGAGGTCCCCATGTCCGAACCGTTCCAGCTTTCCCTCGCCCCGCGCCAGCTGACCCAGACCATCAATCCGTGGTCGTGGAGCTTCGGCGACTTTTCCCTGTTCACCGTCAATCTCGGCACGTCGGGCAAGCCCGAGGTCGAGGCCCGGGTGCTCGACGAGGTCGGCAGCTACGGCCGCCAGATCGGCCGCATCGGCGAGGCGCTGGAGAAGCTGATCGACTGGGCCGAGAAGCAGGACCCGGCCCTGGTCGGCGAACCGGCCTTCGAGGAACTGCGCAAGCAGCTGCTCCACGTGTCGCTGATCAAGGACCAGGAGACGGCGAAGGCGGAGAAGGACTAGCGGTCCTCCAGCGTGTGCCAGATGCGCAGAACGAAGATCGCGGCATCGGTGATTTCGTAGCGCAGTTCATAGCCGCCGACGATCAGCCGCCGGACTTCGCGCGGCGCGAACTCCGCGAGGCGCTCGCCCAGTCGGGGTGTCGTCAGCAGGCGTTTCGGCGCGGCGACCAGTTCGCGGGCGGTGCGGGCGGCCGCGCGGGGATTCACTTCGGCCAGGAAGGCATGGAGCCGAGTGATGTCGGAGGCCGCCTTGCCGGTCCAGACCAGGCGCATCAGCGCGGTTGCGTATCGGTTTCGAGGCTGTCGGCCCAGGCTTCCATCGCGGCCTGTTCCACCAGACGTCCGGCGTCGACGTCGGCAAGGCCCTCCAGGGTCATCGCCCGGAAACGCTCCTCACGATCCGCCCAGGCGGCCAGCGCCTGACCAACCACCCAATCGGGAGACCGATCCATGCGGACGGCCAACTGGTCGATCTGATCGGCCAGCGGGGCGGGAACCTCGACAGTCAGGACCTTGGTGTCCACAGGCGTCTCCAAGACTGGACGACCAGCATAGCCCATGAGGCCCTGACTGCGAACAGTCCGAGTCTACGCCGCCTCCACCCCGAACTGCAGTCGCGCCAGGCGGGCGTAGAGGCCGCCGCGGGCGACCAGGTCGGCGTGGGCGCCTTCCTCGACCACGCGGCCCTCGTCCATGACCACGATGCGGTCGGCCTGCAGCACGGTGGCCAGGCGGTGGGCGATCACCAGGGTGGTCCGCCCGCTCATGGCCGCGTCGAGGGCCTGCTGCACCAGCCGCTCGTTCTCGGCGTCCAGGGCGCTGGTGGCCTCGTCGAGCAGCAGGATCGGGGCCTGGCGCACCAGGGCGCGGGCGATAGCCAGGCGCTGGCGCTGGCCGCCCGACAGGGTCTTGGCGCGCTCGCCCACCGGCGTGTCGAAGCCCTGGGGCAGGGCGGTGATGAAGCCCGCAGCCTGGGCGGCCTCGGCGGCGGCGCGGGCCTCCGCCTCGGTGGCGTCCTCGCGGCCGAAGCGGATGTTGTCCATGGCCGAACCGGAGAACAGCGGCGAGTCCTGGGCCACCAGGGCCATGGCCGCGCGCACCTCGGCGGGCTCGGCGTCGCGCAGATCGACGCCGTCCAGGCGCACCACGCCGCCCTGAGGGTCGTAGAAGCGCAGCAGGAGGCGCAGGACGGTGCTCTTGCCCGCGCCCGAGGGGCCGACCAGGGCGACGGTCTCTCCGGGCCTCACGGTCAAGCTGAAGCCGTTGAGGGCCGGCAGGTCGGGACGGCCAGGATAGGCGAAGGCCACGTCCTCGAAGGCGATCTCGCCGCGCACCGGCGAAGGCAGGGTCCTGGGCGCTTCCGGCGGAGCGATGCCCGGGCGGGCGTTCAGCAGGTCGGAGATGCGGTCCATGGCCCCGGAGGCCTTCTGCACGTCGCCCCAGACCTCGCCCAGGGCGCCGACCGAGCCGGCGGCCATCACCGCCAGCATGGCGAACTGGGCCAGGGTTCCCGGCGTCATCTCGCCCGACAGCACCATCCGCGCCCCGAACCACAGCAAGAGGGTCACGCCGCCGAAGGCCAGGGTCATGACCAGCACCGTCATGCCGGCCCGGGCGCGGATGCGGCGCACCGAGGCGTCATAGGCCGTCTCGACCGCCGAACCGAACCGGCGGCCGGCCTCGCGCTCGCGCACGAAGGCCTGGACGGTGTCCAGCGCGTCCAGGCTCTCGCCGGCGTAACCCACCGCGTCGGCGAAGCGGTCCTGGGCGGTGACCGACAGCTTGCGCACCTTGCGGCCGACGAAGAACATCGGGGTCAGCACCACCGGCACCATCAGCACGATGAAACCCGCCAGCTTGGGGCTGACCACGGCCATGTAGCCCAGGCCGCCGATCAGGCTGAGGGTGTTGCGCAGGGCGATCGAGGCCGAGGCCCCGACCAGCTGGTCGATCAGCGAGACGTCGGCGGTCATCCGCGACAGCACCTCGCCGGTGCGGGTCTTGAGGAAATAGGCCGGGTCCAGGGTCAGGACGTGGTCGTAGAGCGAGCGGCGCAGGTCGGCGACGACGCGCTCGCCCAGGCGCGTGACGAAGAAGAAGCGCGAGGCCGTGGCCACGGCCAGCACCAGGGCGACGGCGGCCAGGGTCAGGAAGGTGTGGTTCACCGCCCCTTCGCCGCCCTTGGCGAATCCCTTGTCGATGACGTTCTTGAACGCCCCCGTCAGGCCCAGGGTCGCGCCGGTCGAGAACAGCAGGAAGAAGCCGGCGGCCAGGGCGTCGCCGATATGGCGGCGCACGAAGGGCAGCAGATGGGCGAGCGGCCGGATGTCCTTGCGGCGCGGGCGGCGGGCGGCCGATTCCGACAGGCTCTGGGCCAGTTCGGCGCCGGCGCCGGGGCGGCCTTCGACCGAAATCTCGCCGCCGTTAACGTCGCTCATCAACAGGGTCCTTGCCAAAAACGCGCGGGTTCTTTATAGCCGCGCGTCTTCGAGGGCCACCCCGCACGGCGGCGCTCACTCACATTTCACGCCGCCCTCTAGTCGGTTGGACCGCCCGATGAAACAAGACATTCACCCCGACTACCACTTCATCAACGTCACCCTGACCGACGGGACGAGCTACCAAACCCGCTCGACCTACGGCAAGGAAGGCGCGAACCTGGCGCTCGACATCGATCCGCGCACCCACCCGGCGTGGACCGGCGGCAACGCCCAGCTGATGGACCGCGGCGGCCGCGTCTCGCGCTTCAACGCCAAGTTCGCCGGTTTCACCGCGAAGAAGTAAGACCGCAAGGTCTCGCCGTAAGGGCGACGAAAAGCCGGCTCCGCGTTCGCGGGCCGGCTTTTTCTGTATCTGGACCCCAGATCCTCCCCCTCTGGGGGAGGTGGCCCGAAGGGCCGGAGGGGGGCGTTTTCAGCTTCCGCTGAACTGGCCTTCCTCCCCCGTAAAATCCCCGCGAAAGCGGTTTTCGCACCAGATCCCTCTCCCCTTGCGGGAGAGGGTGGCCTCGCGGAGCGAGGTCGGGTGAGGGGTCTCCCAGAACTGAAAGCCGCGTACAGCGGTCAGGCCGGGCGCGATGTCGGATGTCTGAGAGACCCCTCATCCGACGGCCTTCGGCCGCCACCTTCTCCCGCAAGGGGAGAAGGGTCATCGCCAAGGTTCAGGAGGAAGGTCCGCGGCCCCTCACCCGCAAGGCCATGCCCGCCGCCACGCCCATCGCCAACCCCGCCAGATGACCCGGCTTCACCGCGCCGTGGCCGCTGACGACGATGTCGAGCAGCAGGGCGACGGCGATCGCCGTCCAGGCCGCGATCCGTCCCCAGCGCGCTACGCCGCCGACGGCCACGGCCAGGCCGCAGATCGCCAGACAGGCCTGGGAGGCGCCGGAGATGAAGGCGTCCGGCTGGGTGACGACGGCGATCCACTGGCCCAGGGTTCCGCCCGCCAGGGCGACCAGGGCGGGCGTGAGCCGACCGAGGCGCGCCTCGACAGCCAGGCCCACGCCGCCGATCACCAGCACGTTCAGCAGCATGTGCGGCGGCTTGACGTGAAGCCACTGCGAGGCGACCAGCCGCCAGGCCTCCGCCCAGGTGAAGTCCGAGCCCTTGATCGCTCCGAAGGCGACGAGGTCGCGGGAATGCTGCTGGACCCAGACGGGCTGGCCCAGGGCGATGGCGACCAAGATCGACGCCAGCAGCAGGCTGGCGGCCCAGATCAGGCAAGGCGATCGTTTGGCCAAGGCTCCCCCCGAAGCCGGCCCCGAGGCTCAGCGTGGAGAGGCTCAGCGCGGCGGGGCGAAGCGGATGACGTTTTCGCCGAGGAAGGGCTCGTCGGAAGCCTGGCCCTCGGAAGGCGGCTCGAACAGCTGCTCCATGGCGTCGGCGGTGGCCGTGGGGCTTTCCGGGACGGGCGGAGTGACCGGGGCGGCCAGCAGGATGGGCATGCGCACCGAGACGCTGGTGCCAGCCCCCAGGCGGCTTTCGACGTGCATCTCGCCGCCGTGCAGCTGGGCGAAGGCCCGCACCAGCGACAGGCCAAGGCCGGTGCCCTTGGCGCGCTGGTCGACGCCGCCGGCCTGCTCGTAGGGGCGACCCAGGCGCTCGAGGTCCTCGGGGCTGATGCCGACGCCGGTGTCGGCGACGACGATCTCCAGCATGCCGTCGTGGCCGTCGGCCGTGACCGTCACCTGGCCGCCGCGCGGGGTGAACTTCAGGGCGTTGGACACCAGGTTCAGCACGATCTGCTTCAGCGCCCGGCGGTCGGCGTCGACGTCCAGCTCGCCTGGCGGCAGCACGCCGCGCAGCTGCACCCCGACGCTGTCGGCCTGGACGCGCAGCAGGCGCATGGCGGCGTTGACGGCCTCGCGGGCGTCGAATTCGCCGCGCGACAGCTCGAAGCGCTCGGCCTCGATCTTCGACATGTCGAGCACGTCGTTGATCAGGTCCAGCAGGTGGCGGCCGCTTTCATGGATCAGCTCGGCGTATTCGCCGTAGCGGTCGGTCAGGGGGCCGAACATGCGGGCGCGCATGATGTCGGAGAAGCCCATGATGGCGTTCAGCGGCGTGCGCAGCTCGTGGGACATGTTGGCCAGGAAGCGGGCTCGGCCGGCGGCCAGTTGCTCGGCGTCGTTGCGGGCCTGGTCCAGCTGCAGCAGGTGGCGGGTCTCGGCGGTGACGTCGCGCATCACGCCCACCAGCACGCCCGGGCCGACGCGGCGCAGGGTCAGCGACAGGGTCTTTTCCGGGGCCTCGGCGGCCGGGAAGGTCAGGACCGCCTCGCGTTCGCGCAGGGCCTGGCCCAGGGCGAAGTCAACGCGGGCGCGCTCGCCCGGCACGGCGGCCTGGGAAAGGCCGTCGATCATGATCCGGTCCAGCGCCGCGCCCTCGGGGGCGACGCCGCGCACGGTGCGCACCCGGCCTTGCAGGGTGACGACGAAGGCCAGGAAGGGCAGGCCGTCGAGCAGGGTCGAAAGGGCGGTCAGCTCCGACAGGTTGCGCACGTCGCGCTCGCCGGCCCGGCGGTGGGTCAGCATCAGGCCGGCGGCGAGACCAAGGCCCGTGGTCGCCACGGCCAGGAAGCCGAGGATGAAGGCGGTCGGGCCCGTCGGAGCGGGTGGAGCTAGGCCCGACAGCTGGACCAGGGCGGCCATGGCCCCGCCGATCAGGGCCAGGGCCGCGCCCTCGGCCAGGCGGCGCGGGGCGGCCAGGGTCGAGGCGGCGGCGACGGGGGCCAGGCACCAGGCGCTCATCGCGCCCGAGACGCCGCCGGTCAGGGCCGCGGCCAGGGCGCCGCCGGCGGCCCAGCCGACCAGCAGCAGCGACTGGACGCGCTCGTCCTCGCTGTCGCCCAGCAGCAGGGCGGCGATGGCGGGCAGGGCGCCGGCCAGCAGGGCGATCCAGACGGGCCAGCCGGTGGAGGCGGGAACGAAGGCCACAGCCCCGCCGGCCAGCAGCGCGGCCGCCAGCCAGCCCAGACGCCAGGCGCGCGCCGTCTCCCGCCCCGATAGGACGGGGCGGAGGGCGGCTTCATCCTGCCGCGGCTGCACCGGGTCGATGTCCAAGGGGGCGGGTCCGCCTCGAAGTTGTTGTTATTGGTGAATCCTAACCCCGGTTCGGCCCTTCTCCAAAGCACGCACAATTGTGGGGCGACCGGGCGAGTCCAGCTTCTTGTGGACGGAAACGGATTCGTAAGCGGGTTGGTTCAGGGTGGCACAGAATGCCTTTGCGGACAGAAGGTCCGGGAGTTTCACATGCCTCAGACGGCGTCCGCGGACGCTTCGACATCAGCCGAAGACCTCGCCGAAAGCGCGGGCGGTGCTGATTCGCGCCAGGCTCAGCGGCCTTCGGAAGGACCCACCGCGACGTTTCGCCGCGCGGCGGCCCGCGCCCGTCGCAAGGCCGCCCTCGATGATCAGAAGCGTTCGTTCCTGCGCATGGTCAGCCACGAGCTGCGCACGCCCCTGAACGCCGTCATCGGTTTTTCGGAAATCCTGGCCAGCGAGCTCTACGGCCCGCTCGGCGCGCCGCAGTACAAGGAATACGCCAAGCTGGTGCACGAGAGCGGCCTCAAGCTGCTCAAGCTGGTCAACCAGATCGTCGAGATCGCGCGCCTGGAAGGCCACGTCACCGACCTCGACGTCGCGGCCGAGCCGCTGGACGAGGCGGTCGAGGACGTCATGGCCCAGCTGCGCGCCGAGTGCGAAGCCCGCGGCGTGGTGATGAGCGCGCCGGATCTCGTGGGCATGCCCGCCGTCCTGGCCGACCGCCGGGGCCTGCGCACCATCCTGTCGAACCTGCTGCAGAACGCCGTCGCCCACTCGCCGTCGGGCGGGGTGGTGACGATCGAGGCCGAACTGGTCGGCGGCGGCATGGTCGAGATCTCGATCCGCGACCAGGGCGAGGGGGTTGAGCAGGGCGACCTGCAACGCCTGCTGCGCCCGTTCGAGCAGGCGGGCACCTCCCTGACCCGCAGCGGCGAGGGCGCGGGCCTGGGCCTGCCGATCGTCGACCTGCTGACGCGGGCCATGAACGGCGCGCTGCGGCTGAAGTCGGCGCCTGGGCAGGGGCTGACGGCGATCGTGACCCTGCCGGGCGCCTGATTGCTTGCATCGGGGCCGTGGCCCGCCTAAACGCCGCGCCATGAGCACCGACCCCAACGCCGCCCTCGACGAACTGGCCGACGAGTTCGAACTGCTCGGCGACTGGGAAGAGCGCTATCGCTACGTGATCGAGCTGGGCAAGGACCTGGCGCCGCTCACCCCCGAGGAGCACTCGGAAGACAACAAGGTGCGCGGCTGCGCCAGCCAGGTGTGGCTGGTCACCGAGCCGCAGGCCGATGGCACCGTCCGCTTCCGCGGCGACAGCGACGCCCACATCGTCAGCGGCCTGATCGCGATCGTGCTGCGGCTCTATTCGGGTGCGAAGGCCGGCGACATCGTCGCCTTCGACGCCTCGGCCGCCATGGCGCGCCTGGGCCTGTCGGAAGCCCTGTCGTCGCAGCGCTCCAACGGCCTCAAGTCGATGGTGGCCCGCATCCAGCGTGACGCGGCGGCGGTGGCGGGCGCCTGATAAGGGGACCTCGCTCTCCCATTTGCCCGTCATTCCCGCCCTTGTGGCGGGAAACCCTGGTTCCGCTTTCACGAGAAGCGCTAGCGGACTGCTTGGCAGTCCGCCCCAACCGCCCTTGCGGCTGACAGAGGGGTTCCCGCCACAAGGGCGGGAATGACGGGAGAAAGAGAGAAGTCGTCCCTATTCTCTAGAAGAAGCCCGCCCTGTTTCCGATGAACACGATGGCCACGATGATCAGCAGAAGCTGGATCAGCCAGTTCACGGGCGAGGGGATCGGCGAGCGCTGGACGGCGTAGAGCGCCAGGCCAAGCAGCACGAGGGCGATGATGACGGTGATCAGGATGCTCATGGCCCGGTAACCCGCGTGCGGCGTGCTTGGTTCCGGCCGTGCTTGAGCCCGGGGCGTTCATCTTCTATGGCCCGCCCATGACCTCGCCCTGGCGCATCGCCGCCCTCTACCGCTTCGCGACCTTCGACGACCCGGAGACGATCCGCGCCGATCTCGCCAAGCTGTGCTGCGGGCTGAAGATCAAGGGCACCCTGCTGCTGGCCCGCGAGGGGATCAACGGCACCATCGCCGGTACGCCCCAGGCCATCGACGCGGCCATCGCCCATATCCGCGCCCTGCCGGGCTGCGAGGCGCTGGAGCTGAAGTTCGCCGACGCCGACGCTCCGCCGTTCCATCGGCTGAAGGTCAAGGTGAAGGCCGAGATCGTCACCCTGGGCGAGCCCGACCTTGATCCGGCCCACAATCACGGCGTCCATGTTGATCCGGCTGATTGGAACGCCCTGATCGCGCAGCCCGACGTGATCGTGATCGACACCCGCAACGGCTACGAGGTCGACTGCGGAACCTTCGAAGGCGCGATCGATCCGGCCACGCCCAGCTTCGCCGACTTCCCCGCCTGGTTCGACGCCTTCCGCCAGACCTGGGACCCGGCCGCGCCGGCCCCGAAGGTGGCCATGTTCTGCACCGGCGGCATCCGCTGCGAGAAGTCGACGGCCCTGCTCAAGGCCCGCGGCGTCGAGGACGTGTTCCACCTCAAGGGCGGCATACTGAACTACCTGGAGACCGTGCCCCAGGACGAGAGCCTGTGGCGCGGCGAATGCTTCGTGTTCGACGAGCGGGTGGCCGTGGGCCACGGCCTGTCGGAAGGCTCCCACGTGCTGTGCCGGGGCTGCCGCATGCCGGTGTCGGAAGCGGGACGGACCTCGCCGCTGTACGTCGAGGGCGTGTCCTGCGCGCGCTGCCACGATACCCGCAGCGACGACCAGAAGGCCCGCTACGCCGAGCGCCAGCGCCAGGCGGCGCGGGCGATCGAACTGGGCATTGACCACGTCGGCGCGGCCTTGCCGGTCAAGCCTTCGCGCGAAACCTGACGGATCGTCGTCGGCCTCACGGCGTTATTCCGACCGAGCCCCCTTTCTCGGACACGGAGATGACCCATGGTCGCCTATGACCCCACCCTGAATCCTGGCCACACGAACGGCGCCGGTCCCGCCCGCGCCCGCCAGGGCCTGATCGACACCCTGTCGGACAAGGTCTCGACCTTCCTCGACCAGCATTCCAAGTCGCCTGAACCCCAGGCTCCCGTCGCCGACTACGCCGTGGGCGGTCCGGCCAAGAAGCCGCTGACCATCGCCGGCCGCGATATCCAGCTGGGCGGCCGCACCATCCCGCTGGCCGTCGCCGTGCTGGGCGGAGCGGTGCTTGCGGGTCTGCTGATCAACAAGCGCACGCGCGGCGCGGCCCTGACGGCGGCCGGGACCGCCTGGACCTTCCTGCAATCGAAAAAGCCTTAAGGCGCCGCTTCGAACCTTTCGGGAGGGGGCCGCGTTGCTGCGGTCCCTCCATTCGAAAGCCACAGGAGTTCACCCATGGCCCATACGAACGAAGACCACATCAAGCTCGTCAACGGCCTGGTCGAGATCACCATCGACAGCGCCGACGGCTACGAAGCCGCCGCCCGCGACGCCGAGAGCCGCAGCTTCAAGTCGCTGTTCGAGGCTCGCGCCCAGGAACGTCGCGGCGTGGTCTCCGACCTGCAGAGCGAAGTGCGCCGCCTGGGCGGCACGCCCGACGACGACGGCAGCATCCTGGCCGCCGCCCACCGCGTGTTCCTGAACGTCCGCGACTCCCTGACCAAGGGCGACGAGTCGGTGGTCAAGACCGTCGAGGACGGCGAGGACCACATCAAGGCCAAGTACGAGAAGGCCCTGCAGGACCTCGACGTGGATCCGCAGACCCGCCGCGCCATCGAGGCCGCCTACGCCAAGGTCAAGGCCGGCCACGACCAGATGCGCGACATCAAGCACGCGCAGAGCCACTGAAGACGCAGGCTGAGCAAGGCGGCGGCCGCGACTGACCGCCGCCTTGTCTCACAGCATGCCGTAGTGCGCCGCCAGGCGCTGCAAGGCCGCCCTCAGGGCGGCCTTGCCCGTTCTGGGCTTGAGGCCCAGGGCGACCTCCGTGGCCTGCAGCGAGGCGCCGTGCAGGCAGATCGGCGACAGGATCGCCCTCTGCTCGGGCGCCAGCGCCATCATCGCCCGGGCCATGCGGGCCTTGGCCCCGATCGCGCGCTCGGCGGGTTCCGCGCGCGGGCCGCCGCCGCGCGGAGTCGGATCCCAGTTCATGGTCAGGCGACCGAGCAGGCCCGAGGCGTGGGCGTCGGCCTCCAGGCGCCGGCCCGCCGCGCGCTCGACGGCGCTGAGCAGGCCGCGGCTGAACAGCCAGTCCAGCGGATCCGCGCCGAGATTGGCCCGGTGCGTCGTGGCTTCGCCGTTCTCGACCACAACCTTCTCGCCCTCGACGAAGCCCGGACGACCGGGCGACGCGGGCTGCGGCGCGCGGCCCAGTCGCCAGCCGCCTTCGGGGCGGGGGACCAACTGGTGCATCAGCTTGCGGAAGGCGGCCTCGTCGATGGTCAGCATCGGCTTGCGGCCACGGGCGAAGCGCACGGCGTAGGCCAGGCCCCGGGCCTCGATCACCGAGCCGGCGCGGGCCAGCAGGCGGGCGGCGCGGTCGGCCAGGTGCTCGGCCTCCAGGTCGCGCTCGACAATGGCGGCGGCGCTCATCGGTCGATCCCCGCGGCGTTGGCGAACACCATGCCGGTCAGATCCGGAATGGTCTCGGGCGCCTGGCGCACGCAGGCCTCCAGAGCGCTCATGCGGGCGTCGAACACCCGGTCCTCGCGCATGTCCTCGATGCGATGGCAGGCGTGGGCGCAGGTTGTGCGGTCACGACCGAAGGCGAAGGCCACGCGGGCCAGCGGCCAGTGGAAGATCACGTGGGCCAGGTAGATGGCGATCTGCCGCGCGCGGGCGGCGGTCTTGGACGCGCGCTTGTCCGAAACGATGTCGGCGGGCGCGACGCCGGTGGCCAGGGCCACGGCGTGGGTGACGAAGGCCGCGGCGAGACGGTCGCGACGCGGATCGGGCGAGATCGCCCAGGCCTCCTCCAGGATTTGAGCGAGCATGGCGGTCCCTCAAGAGCGGCGCCCCCAGTGACGCCCATGAGCATCAGCCTAGGCTGATATTCCTCCTGTAGGATAACTTTCCTATTTCGCGCGTCTAGTCGGAATTTAAACCACTGATTGTATTCGCCCGGACGGTGGTCGATCCCCGTCGGCCGACGGGGATCGACGCCCGATTCAAGGATTGGCGGGCGCGGCCGGGGCGCTCGCCGCCGGCGGGTTGGGCTTCAGCAGTTCGGCCTCGATGGCGACCGTGACCTCGTCGCCGACGCCCATGGTCGAGCCGGGCTTGGGCACGCCGTAGCTGACCCCGAAGTCCGAGCGCTTGAAGCTGCCGCTCAGCGAGAAGCCGATGCGGGCGTTGGGGTCCATCGGCGGGAAGCCGGCGTAGCCGCCGTTGAACTTGGCCTTCAGGGTCACCGGCTTGGTCACACCGTGCAGGGTGAGGTTGCCGCTGACGTCGGCGGTGTCGGGGCCGGTGGTCTCGACCTTGGTCGAGCGGAAGGTGATGGCCGGGTACTTGGCCGCGTCCAGCCATTCGGCGCCGAGCAGTTCGTCGGTGAAGCCGGGCGGCGGGGCGGGGAGGGTCAGGGAGCTGGTCTTGATGCTGGCCTCGACGCTGGCGGCGGCCGGCACCTTGGGATCGAGGTTCAGCTTGACGTCGAAGTCGGTGAAGCGGGCCGTGTACCAGGAGAAGCCCAGGTGGCTGAGTTTGAACGACAGGTCGGCGTGCGACTTGTCCAGCTTGTATTCCCCGGCCGGCAGGTCGGCGGGCGGCTTGGCCGGGGCGGGCGCGGCGGCGGAGGCTTCACCGGCCGGCGGCGGCGTTTGCGTCTTGGCGGCCTTCGGGTCGGAGCAGGCCGCCAGGGCCAGCAGCAGGGCGCCGCCGATCACGAACTTCGAGGCGTAGGACATGAAACCTCCCTTTTCTGTTGGGCGGGGAGGTTCGGCCCGGGGCGACGATGCGGTCAACCCCGGGGCGTTGTGACGCTTACGACTTCTTTTTACGCTCGGCGATCCAGGCGTCGGTGCGGGCGTCCAGCACCGCCAGCGGCGTCGAGCCGCCCAGCAGCACCAGGTCGTGGAAGGCCCGCTCGTCGAACTTCGGACCCAGCTGGTCCTCGGCCCGCTTGCGCAGTTCCAGGATCTTCAGCTCGCCGATCTTGTACGACAGGGCCTGCCCCGGCCAGGAGACGTAGCGCTTCAGCTCGACCTCGATATTGGTCGGAGACAGGGCGGTGTTGTCGGTGAAGCAGGCGCGGGCCTGGTCCAGGCTCCAGCCCTTGGCGTGGATGCCTGTGTCGGCCACCAGCCGGCAGGCGCGCCACATCTCGTAGGATAGGCGGCCGAACAGCTCGTAGGGGTCGCGATAGATGCCCATCTCCTCGCCCAGCCATTCCGAATAGAGCCCCCAGCCCTCGCCGAAGGCGCTGAAATAGAGGTTCTTGCGGAACTCGGGGCCGGCCTGCTCCTGGGCCAGCGAGGTCTGGACGTGGTGGCCCGGCGCGCCCTCGTGCAGCACCAGGGCCGGCAGCTCGTAGAGCGCCCGCTGGTCGAGCTCGGAGGTGTTGATCATCAGCCCGCCGGCGCGGCCGGCCTTGGGGTCGCCGCCGAAATAGCGGCCGGTGGTGTAGCCCTTCTCGATGCTGGCCGGCACCGGCCGCACGCCGTAGGTCAGGCGCGGCAGGGTGCCGAAGTGGGCCGGCAGCTGGTCATCGGCGCGCTTGGCGATCTCGCTGGCCTTCTCCAGCAGCTGCTGGCGGCTGGTGGCGTAGAACTTCGGGTCCTTGCGCAGATAGGCCAGGAAGGCCGGCAGGTCGCCGTCGAAGCCGGCCTGCTTCATCACCGTCTCCATCCGGGCGCGGATGCGGCGCACCTCGGCCTGGCCGATCTCGTGCACTTGGTCGGGCGTCATGTCGGTGGTGGTGTAGCGCTTGACCAGGAAGGCGTAGTAGCGCTTGCCGTCGGGCAGGTCGGAGGCCGCCAGGCTCCTGGCGGCGTGTGGCACGTACTCGTCCTGCATGAAGGCGACGAAGCTGGCGCGGGCCGGGGCGACCTTGGCCTTCAGCACCGCCTCGCCCTCGGCGATCAGCGCGGCCTTGCGATCGGCCGGCACGCTGGCGGGCAGGGCGCGCAGCGGCACCAGCAGCGGATCCTCGGTCAGCGGCGTGGCGGCCGTGCGCTGGGCGCGGTCCAGCACCGACTCGGCGGTCGAGCGGGCGTGGACGAAGCCGGTGGCGATCCCGCGACGGGCCTCGGCGATGTTGGCGGCGTACCACTCTGGGCTCTGGGCCAGCAGGGCGATCCACTTCCTGGCCTCGGCCTCGTCCTTCAGGCGCATGCCGTTGGCGCGATAGAGCAGGGAGACGTCGAAGCCGCCGTCGCTGCTGAACGGCATGCGGCTTTCGTCGAACGACAGGCCGGTGAGCTTGTCGTCCAGGCTCCAGGCCAGGATCTGGCGGGTCAGCTTCTCGTCTTCGGTCAGGCCGGCCGCGTCGACCTCGCCCAGCAGGGCCTTGGCCTTCTCGTAGCGGGCCTTGCGCTCGGCGTCGGCCTTGGGGCCGACCGGCGGAAACCGCCAGCGCGAGGCGTCGGTGGCGCTCTCGTCGTCGTCCACCGCCGAGACCGACTCATAGGCCTTCACGGCTTCGGTGAGACGGGCCGAGGCGCTGATCTGGGCCGCCTGGACCGGTCCGGCCAACAGCACGGCCGACAGGGCCGCGCCGGCGGCGAGGCGGAGAAGATGATGGCGCATGAACGCTCCCCGGAATGAACTCGGGTGAGGTTAGATCATGTCGCTGGGCGCGGCCAAACGGCCAAGTCGAAGCTTTCTGATCATTTCGCAGGGAGGAAAAGGAGAGAAGAAAATGGAGCGGGCGAAGAGATTCGAACTCTCGACATCCACCTTGGCAAGGTGGCGCTCTACCACTGAGCTACGCCCGCGCACCGATTTTCTTGTCTCTGTCCACGACCCCCGAGAAGGAGGGAATGGAGCGGGCGAAGAGATTCGAACTCTCGACATCCACCTTGGCAAGGTGGCGCTCTACCACTGAGCTACGCCCGCA
>NZ_JBXAQX010000001.1:0-197740 GCF_058807655.1 Caulobacter sp. GW821-FHT12A07 | reverse complement strand
GAATGGAGCGGGCGAAGAGATTCGAACTCTCGACATCCACCTTGGCAAGGTGGCGCTCTACCACTGAGCTACGCCCGCATCGAAGAGGCTGAAAACAGCGCCCCGCGACGAGGAGGCGGCTTATGGCAGAGCGATCCGGGCTTGGCAAGCGCTGTTGGCCAACTTCATGGGGATGAATGTCGCACTTGCGGAACCGGCCGTTTGAGCGGCTCATTGGACCCTTGGATTTGAGGTCGGGGCCTGGGTTTGCGTCTCTTCGTGTTCGGATTGGGCTTCGTCGGCGCCGCTTTCGCCGAATCTCTGGCCGCGCAAGGCTGGTCGGTGACCGCGACGGGGCGCACGCCCGAGGCGCGGGCGGCGGTGGAGGCCCAGGGCTTCGCGGCGGTGGACCCCGACGACAAGGCCGCGATGGTCGAGGCCATGCGCGGCGTCAACGCCGTGCTGGTCACCTCGCCGCCGACCGGCGAGGGCTGCCCGGCCCTGGAGGCGGTGATTCCCGCCCTGGCCGCCGCCGAGGCCTTCCCCGACTGGATCGGCTATCTCTCCACCACCGGCGTCTATGGCGACTTCGACGGCCGCTGGGTGTTCGAATCGAGCCCGCTGAAGGCCCAGTCGGTCGAGGGCGCGCGCCGCGTGGGCGCCGAACGCGACTGGCGGCAGGTCTGCCGGGGCATGGGGCTGACCGTCGTGACCTTCCGCCTGCCGGGCATCTACGGCCCGGGCCGCAGCGCCTTCGACCGCCTGAAGGCCGGCGAGGGCCGCCGCATCGTCAAGCCGGGCCAGGTGTTCAGCCGCATCCACCGCGACGACATCGTCAGCGGCCTGCTGGCCTCGCTGGAGCGCCCCCGCGCCGGCGCCGTCTACAATCTGTGTGACGACGAGCCGGCCCCGCCGCAGGACGTCATGGAGCACGCCGCCCTGCTGCTGGGCGTCCCGGTCCCGCCCGACCTGCCGTTCAACGCCCTGGGCCTGTCGCCCGCCACACGCCGCTTCTACGCCGAGAACAAGCGCGTCTCGAACGCCCTGGCCAAGGCCGAGCTCGGCTGGCGGCCGAAGTACCCGACCTATCGCGAAGGACTGGCGGCGATCTTGAAGGGGTAGGGAGCTTAGGTGATCGAGTCCGGCAGCAACCTGCCGCTTCGCTTCAAGCGGCTCTCGATCAGCAGCCAGATGTCGCGCAGCCGGTGCACATGCAGGTCATCCAGGACGATGTTGGCGAAATGGATGAGCGTCTGATCGGGTGAGTCGGGCATCGGCCGGCCTCGCTGGTCGGTCGGGATCTCACCCAGCAACTGCGCCACGTAGTCGCCGAACTCGGTCGAGCCTACGAGACCGGGATTGGTGGCTTTCCTCAGATCCCAGAAGCGCCAGGCGCGTTTGGGCTGCTCGGGCGGGATGGTGAACATCAGAGCGCCGACCAGTCGGCGCAACTGCGATGTCGTTTTCTCCCCAAGGATCGCGCGCTCCACATCGAAGACGGTGCGTATGTTGAAGCTTCTCAGCGCCAGGAAGCGCTCCGGACCGACGACGGTGCACAACTGCGCCTGGGCGACCCAGTCTATGCACTGATAGATGCCGTAGGGGGTCTCGACGAACAGCATGATGGGATTGGCGACCGCCAGGTGCTGGACCTCGTAGATGTCGGCCTGCTGCAGCCGAAAGCGGATGAAGAAGTCTATTCCGTCGATCACCTCCGGCGAGATCGACTTGGTCGAGGCCAGAAGGCTGTTGTCCCTGATTTTGGAGCCTTGCAGGTTCTGAAACCTGCTGATCAGCTCGTTGACCGCCAGATCGGGCAGCAGCCCGAGAATGAAGGCGGCGGCGTACCAGGTGAACGGCAGTCCGTCGGCGTCGAGCGTGTTGACGATCGGAACATTCTCCAGAGGCGGGAGCATCGTGATCAGGTCGGGGAAGGCCCGGAAGAGCGTTATCGCGCCGGCGACCCCGATCACGACATGCACGCACAGGCGCGTGAAGGTGAGCGGCGAGAGGTCGAACGTGGCCACCGCCCTGACCAGGGTGTTGAGCGCGAAAAGGTAAGCGCCCAGGAAGGCGAAGGCGGCCACGGTCAGCACCTCGCCGACATAGGCCTCGTCGGGATGGCGCAGGCCGCCGACGAGCAGGACGGGGCGCCACGGCTTTTCCAGCAGGACGTCCCACGAGGCCGTGCCCAGACAGCAGAGCAGAAGGTAGAAGCCGAAGGCGGAAAGCAGGGCGAAGGGCGCCGCGGCGGCCATGAGGCGCCAGCTGCTTGCGACACGCAGCCAGGCGATATGCTGCTTGTTCTTGATGATGGTGGCCTGAGCGTCGCTCAGGTCTTCGAGATATTTTTCCCGCGTGTACTCGAGAGACGTGACGTAGCCGTCTATGGGGCCCGCTGTCCGGCTCGGTTCGGCTCCTTTGTCGGCGGGACGCTCCGTCTCCTCGGAAGGCCCAGATCGCCGCCGGCCGCCCTGCTCGAACGTCGTCTGGAATTGGTCGAGAATCCGCAGCCTCTGAAGGCGCACCTGATGGCGCAGATAGATGAAGGTCGCCGGCGCGATGCAGGCGAAAAGCAGCGCCAGGATGAACGGCGCCAGGCCGTTGTTCGTCGTCAGACCCATAGGCATGCCCCCCGGCTGCTCGGCCTTCCAGTCCAGCAAAGGCGGCAAGGCCTTCACATGGATTTCAAAGAACGATGATATGCAACCTTGGGTGAGTCAATCGGGATCGATGACGCCTGACGTTTGTTTTGACCGGGCGAGAAGGTCTCTACTCCTCCTCGTCCCCCAGGTCCGCCGCGGCCCAAGCGGCCGTCGGGGCCTGTCCCGCCGAGCGCGCGCGGGCGGCGCGGGCGAGGCGGCGGGCGACCGGGTCGTCGTCGACCGGCGTGGCCAACACGCGGGCTTCGGCGACGGCGGCGGTCAGGCGTTCCAGGTCCTGCGGGCGCGACAGGCGGTGGTCGCCGTCCTTGATCAGCGAGAAGACGACGTCCTGGCTGGTCAGGCCGTTGGCCAGCTCCAGGGCGTGGGTCCAGGGCACGGCGTCGTCCTGGCCGCCCTGCAGAACGCGCACCGGAACGTCGATCGGCACGGGGCCGGGCAGGATCGACCAACGGGCGCCGTCCTCCAGCAGCTCGCGGGTGATGGCGTAGCCGTCGTCGTCGTACTCGGAGGGACGAACCCAGAAGCCGTCGCGCTCGATCGCCGCCTTGGCCTCTTCCGAAAGCTCGGGCCCCATCAGCTTTTCGGTGAAGTCGGGCGCGGGGGCGACCAGCACCAGGGCCTTGACCCGCTCGGGCCGGGCGATGGCGGCCAGGCAGGCCAGCCAGCCGCCCATCGACGAGCCGACCAGCACCAGCGGACCCTCGGTCAACGCGTCGATCACCGCCAGGGCGTCGGCGCGCCAGCGGCTGATCGTGCCGTCCTTGAAGTCGCCCGATGATTCGCCGTGGCCGAAATAGTCGAAGCGCAGATAGGCGCCGCCCGTCGCCAGGGCCTGTTCGGCCAGGACCTGGGCCTTGGTTCCGGTCATGTCGGAGTGAAAACCGCCCAGCCAGACCACCGTGGGGCCTTCGCCGTCCACCTGGCGGTACGCGAGACGCTGATTTTCCTCGCGCGGATGGAAATCGCGGACTTCGGTCATGGCGCGGCCTTGTTCGTTTCGCTAACTAGCTTCTCCTAACCTCTTCAGAGCGCGGCGTGTCCATCCTTCCCGATGATTTCACCCTGCTGCAGGTGACTCCGGAACTGGAGACCGGCGGCGCCGAGCAGACCACGATCGACGTGGCCCATGGCGTGGTCGCCCTGGGCGGCAAGGCCCTGGTCGCCACCCGAGGCGGCCGCATGGCCGCGCGGCTGGAGGCCGACGGCGGTCGCCTGGCCCAGATGCCGGCCCAGTCGAAGAACCCGCTGGTGATGCTGGGCAACGCCGCCCGCCTGATCGACCTGATCCGCCGCGAGAAGGTGACCCTGGTCCACGCCCGTTCGCGCGCCCCGGCCTTCTCGGCCCTGTGGGCGGCGCAGGCGACCAAGGCGCCGTTCGTGGCCACCTATCACGGGGTCTACAACGCGAAATCCAGCCTCAAGCGCTGGTACAACGCGGTGATGACCAAGGGCGACCTGGTGATCGCCAATTCCGAATACACCCGCGCCCACGTCATCGCCGAGCACGGCATCGATCCCGACAGGGTGGTGGCCATTCCGCGCGGCGTGGACCTGTCGCGCTTCGAGCCCGGCTTCGTCTCGGCCGACCGGGTCGAGGCCCTTCGCCAGGCCTGGGGCGTGGCCCCCGACGAGCGACGCCTGAAGGTGCTGCTGGCCGGCCGGCTGACCCGCTGGAAGGGGCAGGGGCTGGCGATCCAGGCGCTGGCCCGGCTGAAGGCCCTGGGCGACTCCCGGATCCTGCTGCTGCTGGCCGGCGACGACCAGGGCCGCAAGGGCTATCGCGCCGAGCTTGAGCACATGATCGCCCAGGCCGGCCTGGAAGACAGCGTCAAGCTGGTGGGCCACTGCGACGACATGCCGGCCGCCTACCTGCTGGCCGATCTGGCCATCGCTCCGTCGCTGGAGCCGGAGGCCTTCGGCCGCACGGCGGTCGAGCCCCAGGTCATGGGCCGTCCGGTGATCGCCGCCGACCATGGCGCGACGCGCGAGACGGTGGTCCCCGGCGAGACCGGCTGGCTGGCCGCGCCCGGCGATGTCGAGGCCTGGGCCAAGGCCCTGAACGACGCCTGCGAGGCGGGCGCGGCCGGACGCCAGGCCATGGGCCAGGCCGCCCGCACCCGAGCCCGCCGGTTGTATTCTGTGGACGCCATGGTCGAGGCGACCCTTAAGGTCTATGCGCGCGTGATCGCGGCCCATAGGGCCGGTGCGAGAGTTTCGGAGTCGAAGGGTTGAGCAAGGAGATCAAGAAGGTCCTGGTCATCAAGCTGGGCGCGCTGGGCGATTTCGTCCTGGCCCTGGCGGCGATGAAGAAGATCCGCGAGGCTCACCCGCGCGCCAAGATCACCCTGCTGACCACCCCGCCGTTCGAAGCCCTGGCGCGCCTGTCGCCCTATTTCAACGCCGTCGAGGTGGATGGCCGTCCCAGCGACGCCGGCGACCTCTTCAAGATGCTGGGCCGCATCCGCAAGGCCAAGTACGACCGCGTCTACGACCTGCAGACCAACAGCCGCACCGGCTGGTACTTCCAGGCCCTGCGGCCCTTCCCGCCGCAGTGGTCGGGCATCGCCAAGGGCGCCAGCCTGCCCCAGCGCGGCCGCGCCCGCTATCACATGCACACCCTGGAGCGGCACGCCGACCAGCTGCGCCAGGCCGGTATCTGGCCCGACGCGCCGATCGAGCCGGGCAGCGCCCCGCCGCCGGACCTGTCGTGGATCCTGCGCAAGCACAAGGACGCCCGGCCGGTGGCCGGGGCCGTGGCGCCCAAGCCCTATGTGCTGCTGGTGCCCGGCGGCTCGGCCCACCGGCCCGAGAAGCGCTGGCCGGTCGAGAGCTACGCCCAGCTGGCGGCGCTGCTGAAGTCCAAGGGCCTCGACATCGTCATCATCGGCGGTCCGCAGGAAAGCGCCATGGCCCGCCAGATTCAGAAGGCCGCCGGCCAGGCCCGCGACCTCACCGGCCGCACCGATTTCGCCCAGCTGGCGGTGCTCGGCGCCAAGGCCGCGCTGGTGATCGGCAACGACACCGGCCCGACCCACCTGCTGGCGGCGGCCGGAGCCCCGACCATCGCCCTGTTCTCCGACGCTTCGGACCCGGCCCTGTGCGGCCCGCGCGGCCACGTGGCCGTGATCCGCTCACCGGACCTCAAGGCCCTGCCGGTCAGCACCGTGGCCAGCACGGCGATCTCGCTGCTGCCGCGGTAGGCGCTCGTGCGTTGATCCTCGCCCTTCGACAGGCTCAGGGTGAGGATCAAATGCAGGCGCCGCAGTAGAAACCTCATCCTGAGCTTGTCGAAGGACGAGGTTTCTTCCCGTCAGGCCGGCCGCGCCATGAACACCCGCGCCGCCTCGTCCAGCCCCCGCGCCAGATGCTCGGCGCGGATCGCCGCCATGCCCGGCGTCAGCGCGCGGACCTCCACGAACCCCAGCCGCGCGTAGTAAGGCGCGTTCCAGGGCACGTCGCGGAAGGTCGACAGGACGAGGCCGCCCTTCGTCCGCGCGGCGACGGCGTCCAGCAGGGCCGCGCCGATCCGTCGGCCGGCGAAGGCGGGCAGGACGTCGAGCTGCTCCACATAGAGCCCGTCCTCCAGCGGCCGGAACATGACGAAGCCGGCGATGACCCCGTCCGCCTCGGCGACCAGCAGGCCGTCCTCGGCCATGCGCCGGACCAGCACCGCCGCAGGCGTCGGCTCGTCGGCGGCGATGGCGTCCATCAAGCCGACGAAGCGCTGGGCCGAGTCGCGTTCCAGCGCGCGGATAGCCTCGACCTCGACGGCGCGCGCGGGACGTAGCAGGATGGGAGTCGTGGGGGCGCGGGTCATCTGGAACCAAGCCGAAAGCTGAGCGGTTTACGGTTCCAAGTTATCGAGGAGTCCGTCATGCGCATCACCACCGGCAAGCCGTACGCCCATCGCACCCTGGCCGGCCGCGAAGCGTTCCAGCCGGACACCAGCGGAAACAGCGCCGGCGCGCAACTGGCCATAGGCCTTGCCCTGGCCGGCGGGGCGCTGCTGGCCGCGACGCTGATGGGCCGACGCCACGAGCGGGTGATCGACGACGAGGAATACGCGGTCGGCTACGCCGAGATGCACGAGCCCGTCGCCCACCAGCCCAAGCCTCTGACCAGCCTGCTGCTGCCGCCGCTGTTCATCGCCATGACCCTGTCGGGCCTGCGCACCTGGAACGCGCCGTCCAGCCCCGCCCGCACCCGCGCTCTGACCCTGTGGAGCCTGACCCAGGGCTTCAACGCCCTTTGGCTGGCGTTCGGCACGAAGCGGGGCGGCGGCCAGCTGGCCGTGGCCACCGCCTCGCTGGGCGCCTCGGCCGCCTACGCCGTCGAGGCCCGCAAGGTCGGCGGCGCCTCGTCGCCCGACCTCGGCTGGCTGGGCGTGGCCAACGCCCTGACCGCCCAGCTGTGGCGGCGCGCGCCGGTGCGTCCCACCTTGCACTGATCGCCCCGACGCGGCTTCCTCCTCGTTCTCGAGACGGGGAGTGGCATGCGTATTCGGTTGGGTCATCTGGTTGTCGCCATCGGCCTGTTCGCGGTCGAGGTCGCCATCGCCCTGTGGTGGCGCGACCGTTTCGTGCGGCCCTATCTGGGCGACGTGCTGGCCGTGGCCATGGTCCATTTCGGCCTTCGCGGCGTAACCCCGTTGAATGCGTCGAGCGCCGCGGCCTGCGCCTTCGGCCTGGGCGTGGCCATCGAACTTGGCCAGGCGGCGCACGTCCTGGCCCTGGTCGGACTGCAGGGCAACGCCCTGGCCCGCGTGGTGTTTGGCGGGGTGTTCGATCCGAGCGACCTGGTCTGCTACGGCCTGGGCGGCGTCCTGGCGCTCCTCGTTGATCGTATGGGAATAGGACGATCCGTGATCGGAGCGAAACGCGCGGCCTGAACGACGGGCGCCGAAAGTGTCGCCATGCGCGAATGAAGAGCGTCCACAACCGCTCCACAGGAGTCGGAGAACGCCGGTATTGACTTCCGCTGCCCAGTCTTTACGCATTCGCCCCGGCTTATGAGATCGCATCTCAAAAGCGCGCCGTCAGGGGACGACGGCGACGATAATCGCTGCGGGGGAACGGCCGGTTGGCTTTCGACGACGCGACCTATCATGAGGGCTTCTCGGCCCTGGCGCGCCGCGTATCGCGACGCTCGACCGGTCGCGGCCCGCGAGACGCGCGCCCGGCCTGGCGGCTGGTCGAGATCGGCGTCGCCGGCGGGCTGGCGGCCCTGCTGCTGGTGTTCTTCTGGCTCGACCTGCGGCCCGACATCGACACCGCGCCGGAGCACCCGTTCTTCTGGCTGAAGATGGTCTTCACCGCCTCGCTGGGGGCGGCCGGGTTCGACGGTCTGGCGCGCCTGCTGCGCCGGGGGCCGCCGGCGCCGACCGCCGTGCTGGTGGCCGCGGCCGCGGCCCTGGTGTTCCTGGTCGGCGGCGTGTCCGAGGTCCTGCGCCTGGATCCGGACAGCCTGGCGCGCCTGTTCCGGCCCGCCTCGGTGACGGCCTGCTTCTTCAACATCGTCGTCATGGCCCTGCCGACCCTGCTGCTCAGCCTGACGGCGCTGCGGGCGACCGACTGCGAGCGGCCGGCCCTGGCCGGCTTCGCCGCCGGGATCTTCGCCGGCGGCGTGGCCGCCAGCCTCTACGGCCTGCACTGCCCGCACTCGACCTTCGTCTTCGTGGGCCTGTGGTACACCGGCGGCGTCCTGCTGTGCGGCGCGGCCGGCGCGGCGATCAACCGCCTGGCCGCCTGATCACCTACCAAAGCAAAAGGCCCTCCCGGCGAACCGGAAGGGCCTCTGTAGCTGCCTGAAAGCGGCGAGCCTTACTCGGCGGCGGCCTTGCCGGCCGGAGCGCCGAACTTGGCGTCCAGCTCGCCGGCGGCGTAGCGCTTGGCCATGACCGCGGTCGAGATCGCCTTGATCTTGCTGGCGTGGCCGGCCGAGCCGAACTCGACGAAGCGGGCCTGGCAGACCTTGCGCATGGCTTCCTTGGCCGGCTTCAGATACGCGCGCGGGTCGAACTCGTGCGGCTTCTCGATCAGCAGCTTGCGGATGGCGCCGGTGATGGCCATCCGGTTGTCGGTGTCGACGTTGATCTTGCGCACGCCGTGCTTGATGCCGCGCTGGATCTCTTCGACCGGCACGCCCCAGGTCTGGGGCATCTCGCCGCCGTACTGGTTGATGATGTCCTGCAGGTCCTGGGGAACGCTGGAGCTGCCGTGCATCACCAGGTGGGTGTTGGGCAGGCGGCGGTGGATCTCCTCGATCACGTTCATGGCCAGGACGTCGCCGTCCGGCTTGCGCGTGAACTTGTAGGCGCCGTGGCTGGTGCCCATCGCGATCGCCAGGGCGTCGACGCCCGTGGCCTGCACGAAGTCGACCGCCTGGTCCGGATCGGTCAGCAGCTCGTCATGCGACAGCTTGCCCTCGAAGCCGTGGCCGTCCTCGGCCTCGCCCATGCCGGTTTCCAGCGAGCCCAGCACGCCCAGTTCGCCCTCGACCGAGACGCCGCAGCTGTGGGCCATCTGGACCACCTTGCGGGTGACGTCGACGTTGTACTCGTAGGAGGCCGGGGTCTTGGCGTCCTCCATCAGCGAGCCGTCCATCATCACCGAGGTGAAGCCGTACTGGATCGCCGTGGCGCAGGTCGCCGGGCCGTTGCCGTGGTCCTGGTGCATGCACACCGGGATGTGGGGATAGAGCTCGACCAGCCCGTCGATCAGGCGGGTCAGGATGATGTCGTTGGCGTAGTTGCGCGCCCCGCGCGACGCCTGGATGATGACCGGGCTGTCGACCGCGTCGGCGGCCTCCATGATGGCCAGGCCCTGTTCCATGTTGTTGATGTTGAAGGCGGGCAGGCCGTACTCATGCTCCGCCGCATGGTCCAGCAACTGCCTAAGCGTGATCCTCGCCACGTGGTCTTTCTCCTGCAAGCTTTGAAGTCGTTGAAGTGTTTTTTGCTTTTGGGGCGCGGCGCTTTTGCGCTCTTTGCCCAGGATTCCCGGGACCGGTTCCTCGTCCGGTGATCCGAGAGCGGAAGCCCCGGACCCGAAAGGCTCGGGGCGGGGCGTTCCGACTTTGCTGAGGTCCGGCGCCGTTCGGCTGGCCGGAGAAGGTCCTCCCTTTAGGCCTCCAGGGCCGCGACGCCCGGAAGCGTCTTGCCCTCCATCCATTCCAGGAACGCGCCGCCCGCCGTCGAAACGAAGGTGAAGTCGGCCGACACGCCCGCGTGGTTGAGCGCCGCGACAGTATCACCGCCGCCTGCAACCGCCACGATCTTACCCGATTTAGCCAGTTCCGCCGCGTGTTTCGCCGCCGAAACGGTCGCTTCATCGAACGGTTGCACCTCGAAAACGCCCAACGGGCCGTTCCAGATCAAGGTGACGCTTTGATCCATGGCCGCCAGAAGCTTCTTGGCGCTCTCCGGGCCGGCGTCGAGGATCAGGTCGTCGGACTGCACTTCGCCAAGGCCGCGCACGGCGGTCTCGACGCCCGGGGCGACCTTCTTGGCCACCACCACGTCGACCGGCAGCAGCAGTTCGCAGCCGGCCGTCTCGGCCTTGGCGATGATCTCGCGGGCGGTGTCGGCCAGGTCCTTTTCGCAGAGCGAGCCGCCGACGTCGTGGCCCTGGGCGAAGAGGAAGGTGTTGGCCATGCCGCCGCCGATGGCCAGGCGGTCCAGCTTGGCGACCAGGTTGTTGAGCAGGTCGAGCTTGGTCGAGACCTTGGAGCCGCCGACGATGCCGATCACCGGTTTCTTCGGGTTGCCGAGGGCGGCGTCCAGGGCTTCCAGCTCGCGCTGCATGGCCAGGCCCGGATAGGCCGGCAGCAGCTTGGCCAGGCCCTCGGTCGAGGCGTGGGCGCGGTGGGCGGCGCTGAAGGCGTCGTTGACATAGACGTCGCCGTTAGCGGCCAGGGCCTTGGCGAACTCGGGATCGTTCTTCTCTTCGCCGGCGTGGAAGCGGACGTTCTCCAGCAGGGCGACGCCGCCGTTCTCCAGCGCATCGACGACCTTGGCGGCCTCGGGACCGATGGCGTCGCTGGCGAAAGCCACCGGCTGCTCCAGCAGCTTGCTCAGCGGTTCGGCGACGAAGCCCAGGCTCATCTCCGGCACGACCTTGCCCTTGGGGCGGTCGAAGTGGGCCAGCAGCACGACCTTGGCGCCTTGCTTGGACAGGTAGCTGATCGTCGGCAGGGCCGCGCGCAACCGGGTGTCGTCCGTGATCCGGCCG
This sequence comes from Caulobacter sp. GW821-FHT12A07, assembly GCF_058807655.1. Lineage (NCBI taxonomy): Bacteria > Pseudomonadati > Pseudomonadota > Alphaproteobacteria > Caulobacterales > Caulobacteraceae > Caulobacter > Caulobacter sp. GW821-FHT12A07. The sequence goes on along the minus strand of NZ_JBXAQX010000001.1, from coordinate 186,867 downwards.
CCGTCGACGGGCACGTTGAAGTCCACCCGGACCAGGGCGCGCTTGCCGGCGAGATCGGCGGTGTCGAGGGTGCGGAAGGTCATGGATTTTCCATCTAGCGAGTAGCGCCGGCCGTCGTAACGCAGAAGCCGGCCACCATGGACAACAGGAACATCGCGGCGGGAACCACCACGTGAGCGAGATGCATGCGCCGACGGCGCGAGGCGTAGAAGTGCAGGCCCAGGGCCGCCAGCCAGCCCACGACCGCGGCCATCACGGCCGCGTTGCTCTGAAGCAGGGGAACGTCCAGCAGCGGAGGTTCGGCCAGCAGCGCTTCCTTGCGCGCGGCGCGGGCCTCCCAGTGGGTCACCGCCGTGAAGCCGCAAAGCGCGACGGGCAGGGCCGTAAGATACAGAACGAACGAGACGATCCAGGTCCACAGGCGGGCGATCGGATGCGCCCGGACGAGTGGTTCTGTGGACAGGGTCGTCATCTAGGTCCTTTGCCGGCGGGCCAAGCAAAACCCCCGCCCTTGGAAGGGCGGGGGTCGGGTCGGCTGCTTAGAGGAACTTCGCCATTTCCAGAGCGGTGTCGCTCATGCGGGTCGCGAAGCCCCACTCGTTGTCGTACCAGCTGAGCACGCGGACCAGCTTGCCCTCGATGACCTGGGTCTGGGGCAGGGCGGCCGTCGAGCTGGCGGCGATGTGGTTGAGGTCCGACGAGACCAGCGGCTCGGTGGTGGTGAACAGCACGCCCTTCATGGCGCCGTCGGCCGCGGCCTGCAGGGCGGCGTTGACCTCGTCGACCGTGGTGTCGCGCGAGGGCACGACCTTCAGGTCGATGACCGAGACGTTCGGGGTCGGGACGCGGATCGACGAGCCGTCGAGCTTGCCCTTCAGTTCCGGCAGCACCAGGCCCAGGGCCTTGGCGGCGCCGGTCGAGGTCGGGATCATGCTCAGGGCCGCGGCGCGGGCGCGGTAGAGGTCCTTGTGCATGGTGTCCAGCGTGGGCTGGTCGCCGGTGTAGCTGTGGATCGTGGTCATGTAGCCACGCTCGATGCCGACCAGGTCGTGCAGGACCTTGGCCACCGGGGCCAGGGCGTTGGTGGTGCACGAGCCGTTCGAGACGATGATGTCGTCGGCGGTCAGGGTCTCGTGGTTGACCTTGTAGACGATGGTCTTGTCGGCGCCGTCGGCGGGAGCCGAGACCAGCACGCGCTTGGCGCCGGCCTTCAGGTGCAGGGCGGCCTTGTCCTTGGCGGTGAAGATGCCGGTGCACTCGAAGGCGATGTCGACGCCGAGGTCGCCGTGCGGCAGTTCCTCGGGGTTGCGGATCGCGGTGACCTTGATCTTGCCCGTGCCGACGTCGATCCAGTCTTCGCCCGAGGTGACGACGCCCGGGAAGCGGCCGTGCACGCTGTCGTAGCGCAGCAGGTGGGCGTTGGTCTCGACCGGGCCCAGATCGTTGATCGCCACCACCTCGATGTCGCGGCGGCCGTTCTCGGCGATGGAGCGCAGCACGAGGCGGCCGATGCGGCCGAAGCCGTTGATGGCGACGCGAAGGGCCATGTGGTCTTTCTCCTCACGATCGGACCCGCTCGGAAGCGAGCGGCGTTCCTTGATTTTGCAGGCGGTTTCGCGGTCGCGAGAGCCGAAGTCAAGCCCAGGAACGCTCACAACAGATTAGCTATTGTTGTGACGCCGGTAACATCGCCCAATTGTGGTCACGCCCGCTGGCGAAGTCGGCGGCGATCTATATGTTGCGCCGCATGATGGGAACTTGCCGATGACCCCGGGCGAAGGAAGCGCCCTCGACCTGGCCGCGCGCCGGCTCGAACGCGCCGTCGCGAACCTGGAGCAGAAAATCGCCGCCGAGCGGGCCGAGCATGCGCGTCTTGCCGCCCAGCCGACCTCGGGCGACCTGTTCGAGGCGCCGCCGGCGCCGGCCGACGCCGCGGTGGTCGAGCAGGCCGCCCAGCTGGCCGCCGACCTGGAAGCCGCTCGCGTGCGCGAGCGCGCCCTGGAACAGGCCGGCGAGCAGGCCAGCGAGGCCCTGGGCCGCGCCATCGCCGAGATCCGCGCCGCCCTGGGCGACGAAAGCCTGATCGGCGAAGGCGTCCACGACGACGAGGAGGGGGCTCCCGACGATCTCGAGGACGATCTGGAGCCGCCGTTCGACGAGGACGATCCGCCCTTCGACCCCGACCCGCCCGCGAAGGCCTGAGCCCATGGCGCAATTGACCATCCACGTGAACGGCCGGCCCTACACCGTCGGCTGCGAAGACGGCCAGGAGGCTCACCTCCTCGAGATCGCGCGCCTGTTCGACCGCCAGGTCCGCCAGGTCAGCCAGGAGGTCGGGCAGCTGGGCGAGACGCGCCTGTTCCTGATGGGCGCCCTGCTGCTGGCCGACGAACTGTCGGACCTGAAGCTGCGCCTGGCCCACAACCAGTCGGAACTGGCCCGCCTGCAGAACGAACAGACCCGCGTCGAAATCCGCGCCATCAAGGCCATCGACGCCGCCGCCGAACGCATCGAGAAGCTGGCGGCGGAGTAGGGCGCTCGCCCTTCGCTCCGCCGACGAGGCGGGGAGGGGCCGCTCGTCTCGTCGCCCGCCACGCTCGGGCTCCGGCGCGGCGGGCATCCTCACAAATCCAATCCTTGCTGGTGATCGCTCTGCGGCCGTCCCACGGTCTCTCCGCAGACGCCTCGCTTGACGATAAGTATTTAAGCAATTAGCTATTTATATTGTGCGTCGTGGCTTTCCGACTTGGCCTTCGCGTACTTGAGGGAAGCATAGAATGACTTCATCCGCCTTCGGGGGCGCCGGCGCGCGGGCGCGCTACCTGCTCGCATCGCTCGCCGTGTTGCTGGCCCAGCATCTGGTCCTGTTGGCCATCGTGTGGTGGGCGCGCGAGCCGGGCGTTCCACCCTGGTGGATCTGGATCAATCCGGGCCGCGCCCTGGTGATGGACGCGGCGATGCAGCGGCAAAGCCTGGGCGCCGCGGCGCTGCCCCTCGGCCTGGTCGTGACGCTGGTTGCGGACATCCTGCTGGTCATGCTGGCGTTCCGGCGCGCCCGCGACGTGAGGGGATCGGCCTGGATCGCGCTGCTGGCCCTCACGCCCCTGTTGCAGGTGCTGGTGATCGCCTGGCTGACCGTGGCGCCCGGCCGGCCGGAACGTCAGGGCGAGGTCGCGGTCGTCGACCGCCTGGCCGTTCGCACGGCAGCCTTCGGCCTGTTGGCGGGCGTGGGCCTGATCGTGCTGGTGGTCGCTTTTTCGGCCCTGGTCCTGGGCGTCTACGGGTACGCCCTGTTCGTGGGCTCGCCGTTCCTGATCGCTCTCGTCATCGGCTACATCGCCAATCGTCCCGAGCGGGTGACGCTGGGGTGGACGTTCAGCCTGGCCGTGTTCGCTTTCCTGATGGGCGGCCTGGCGCTGGTCGGCTTCGCGTTCGAAGGCGTGATCTGCCTGGTGATGGCCACACCGCTGATCGTGGCGATGGGCCTGGCCGGGGCGATGATCGGCCGGGCCCTTGCGGGGCTGGGGCGGCGGGGGCGGGGAACGACCCTCGCCAGCGTCGCGGTCCTGCCGCTGCTGCTGGCGGGTGAGGCCCTGGCCCCGCCGCGCGCCGATTTCGAGAGCGTGGAGTCGGTGGAGGTCGCCGCGCCGCCAGCCGCCGTCTGGGATTCCGTGGTCCACATGGGGCCGATCCCCGGCGCGCCGGCCGCCCCCTTCCGCTGGGGGCTGGCCTATCCGATGCGGGGAGAGATCCAGGGCCAGGGCGTCGGCGCGATCCGTCGCGGCGTCTTCTCGACCGGCGTGGCCTACGAACGCGTCACCGCCTGGGAGCCGGAGAAGCGGCTGGACTTCATCGTCCTCAGCGACCCGCCCTCGCTGAAGGAGCTCAGCCCGTACGACCATGTGAACGCGCCGCACATGAACGGCTATTTCCGCACCCGGGACGCGCGCTTCTCCATCACGCCGCTGCCGGGCGGGCGCAGCCGCCTGACCCTGGCCACCCACCACGACCTGGATCTGGCGCCGGCAACCTACTGGACGCCGATGGCGCAATGGGCCGTGCACGCCAACAAGCAGCGGGTGCTGAATCACTTCCGCCGGCAAGCCGAAGCCGGCGCTCGGGCGCCTGCGACATCGATTTCGGAATAGAGGCCTATCGCCGGAGCCTCCGAACCCCTATCTTGTTCGGTGGCGGGTCGTGCTGCGGCTCTCGTCGAAGATTTCTATTCCCAGGGACCTTAATCTCTCTATCGGGACCTGTTCCCTCCCGTGGCCGTGGCTGCGGGAACACGGGGCCCACCTGTAACTAACAGGTTCGAGTGGATTGAAACGTCTTCACGGTTCTTCGCGGCGCCGCCACCCTTTCCCTTCCTCTGGGGCTTTCCCTTCACGCCTCTTTGCGGGCTAGAAGGTCGCGATGACCATCGCCGACCCCGCCGCCGCCAAGTCCGCCCTGCGCGTCTTCGTGCGCAATCGCCGCAAACAGCTGGCTCTCGAGCACCCCGAAGCCGACTGGATGCTGGTCGACGCCGGCCGCGAGGCGCTGTCGGCGCGCTTTCCGCGGCCGCAGGGCAAGGTCGCCGCCGTCTATCATGGCCTGGGCTCCGAGGTTTCCGCCCGCGCCCTGGCCGACTGGCTCGCCGAGCAGGGCTGGAGCCTGGCCCTGCCCAGCGTCGAGGGCGCCGATCCGCACGGCAAGGGCGGCCGCATGGTGTTTCGCGCCTGGACGCCGGGCGAGCCCCTGGCCCGCGACGCCATCGGCCTGGTCGCGCCCGTCGCCGAAAATCCGGTGGTCCAGCCCGATCTCGTGGTCGCGCCGCTGCTCGGCTACGACCGCGAAGGCCGCCGTCTGGGCCAGGGGGGCGGCTATTACGACCGGGCCCTGGAAGCCCTGCGCCAGCGCAAGGACGTCTTCGTCCTGGGCCTCGCCTATCACGGCCAGGAAACCCGCAATCTGCCCGACGAACGGCACGATCAACGATTGGACGCCATTCTGACCGAAAACGAGTATATCGAGGTCCGAAAGGACTGATCGATCATGCGTTTTGCTTTCTTCGGCGACGTCGTCGGCAAGTCGGGCCGCGACGGCCTGGCCGACCACCTGCCGGGCCTCCGTCGCCAACTGGGCCTCGAGTTCGTCATCATCAACGCCGAGAACGCCGCCGCCGGCTTCGGCATCACCGAGAACACCGCTCGTGAGCTGTTCGACGCCGGGGCCGACTGCCTGACCCTGGGCAACCACAGCTGGGACCAGCGCGAGGCCCTGACCTACATCGTGCGCGAACCGCGCCTGATCCGTCCGGCCAACTACCCGATCCTGTCCGACGCTCCGGGCCGGGGCAGCCACCTGTTCCAGACGGATTCGGGAAAGACGGTGTTCGTCGTCAACCTGCTGGGCCGGGTGCACATGGACGCCATGGACGACCCCTTCGCCGCCGCCGACCGCGAGCTCGACAAGGCCCCGCTGGGCCAGGTCGCCGACGCCGTGATCGTCGACATGCACTGCGAGGCGACGTCCGAGAAGATGGCCATGGGCCACTATTGCGACAGCCGCGCCAGCCTGGTGGTGGGCACCCACACCCACGTGCCGACCGCCGACTGCCAGATCCTGCCCGGCGGCACGGCCTACCAGACCGACGCCGGCGCCTGCGCCGACTACGACAGCGTCATCGGCAACCAGAAGGAAGAGCCCTTGCGGCGCTTCACCACCAAGATCAGCGGCGGCCGCTACCAGCCCGCCAGCGGCCCAGCCACGGTCTGCGGCGTGTTCGTCGAGACCGACGACCGCACCGGTCTGGCGGTGCGGGTCGAGCCGATCCGCGTCGGCGGCCGGCTGAAACAGTCGGTGCCGGCGGTCTAGAACTTGCCTTCGGCGCAGGTGGTGTTGCTGAGGTTCTCGGCCGCCACCTGCGCGCAGAAGGCCTTGCCGAGCGCCGGGCGAATGGTTTTCTGCGCCGTGAGCGCCGCGTTCGAGCCCTGCATCTCCGCCATCATGACCAGCATCAAGGGGGCCTCGAGCGGCTTCAGCTGGGTGTTGATCGCTCGGCTCTCCTCGGCGGTAAGCCGCTCGTGGTTGTCCAGCTTTAGACCAAGCGGCGAGGCGAAGAAGATCCTGATCTGGTCCAACTGTTCAGCGTCGCCGGCCTCGAGATAGGCCTTGATGCGCGTGGATTGGGCGGTCTCGCGCAACTGCTGGCGCGGTTGGGCCGTGAGCGTGGCCAGGATTTGCTTCTGGCGGGCGTGCTGGTCCGCCGGCGCGGTCTTGTCTGTGACCCAAGTCTGCTCGTAGGTGTTTATGAGCTCTTCCGCCAGCCAGTCGGAGGAGCCTGGCGAGGTCTTGCGACGAGCCTCGGCGAGCCGGCGAGCGGCGTCCAGCCGCTCCTGCTGGGGCGAAGCCGGTTGGCCCGGTCGCGGCGTGTCCGCCAGGGCGCTGGCGGTCGACAGAATGATCGCCAGCACGGCGCCGCCAAGGTGAGTCGCTGTCCGCATCGGCTCTACTTCTTCTTCGCTGCGGGCTTGGGGCATGACGTGTTGGTCATGCCGATCTTGCCCAGGTTGGCGCAGTAGTTCTTGGTGAAGGCGGCGCGGAAGACCGGGCCGCGGCGCTGCAGCGAGGACCGGGTCGTCTCCATGGTGCCCGGCGCCAGCTGGAGGACGCGCATGAACTGCGGGTGCTCCAGGGCGTAGGCGCCCAGTTGCTCGTTCTCCTCCGGCGTCATCGCGTCGGGCGTCAGCACCGCCTTCTGGCCCAGCGGGGTTTCGTAGAAGGTGCTGAGGTCGCCGATCTCGGCTGTCGACAGCTGGGTGGCGTAGTAGGCCGCTAGGTCGTCGAGGACGCCTTGCGTCAGGCGGGTGCGGGGCGCTTCGACGGCGCTGGCGAAGGCGTCCATCACGGGGCGCTGCTTCTCGACCGGCAGGTCCTTGACCTGGCTGATGGTCTGCTCGCGGGTCTGGCCGATCAGCATGTCCAGCGTCCGGGTGACGCCCGCCTCGAGGTTCATCGCCCGCATCAGGCGGCGGCCTTGAGCGATCTGCTCGGGCGTGGCGGCGACCGGTTTGGCGGGGCTGGCCGGCGCGGCGGCCGGCTGGGCGTGGGCGCCGGCTGGTCCGGCGAGGGCCGCGGCGGCCAGAAACGCGGCGCCGAGGATACGCGTGAAGGTGTTCATTCTTCGCCCCAGATGAATGCGGGCTCGCCTTATCATTGCAGCGCTCGCCCTGTCCACGCGGCGGCTTCCGACAATCCACTCCCGCTTGCATCCGTCATGATCCGGGGCTCAAGCTCGATCCGAGGCCAGCCAGAGGAGCCCTCATGACCGACACCACCGTCTACACCGCCAAGGCCCACGCCGTGGGCGGGCGCCAGGGAACCGCCAAGACCGACGACGGTCATCTGGACGTGCAGTTGGGCTATCCCAAGTCGCTGGGCGGCAACGGCGAAGGCACCAATCCCGAGCAGCTGTTCGCGGCCGGCTACGCGGCCTGTTTCCTCGGCGCGCTCGGCTTGGTCGCGCGCGGCCAGAGCGTCGTCCTGGGCGAACACAGCCTCGACAGCGAGGTCGACTTGATCAAGGACGACGTCAGCTTCCACATCGGCGTGCGCCTGACGCTGAACGCGCCGGACGTCGATCGCGCGGTCGCCGAGGACCTGCTGCACAAGGCCCACCAGGTCTGCCCGTATTCCAAGGCGACCCGCGGCAACGTGGTGGTGGAACTGAAGGTGGCGTGAAGCCAAGAGGCGCGGAGCCGGCGGGCTCCGCGCCGTTCTCAGGCTACAGCACGCACCGGCGATAGACGCCCGGCCGCACGCGGTAGGTGTCGGTGCGCGGATTGTAGCTGCGATAGCGCTGCTGGCAGGCGCGCACGTGGCGGTACCAGCCGTTGTGCTTCTTCCAGTGCGACGGCGGGGCCGGCGGGCGGACGCCCCAGTGGTTGTCCCAGTGGCCGTAATCCGGACCGCCCGGACGATTGGGGCCGGGCGAGGGCGTCGGCTTGCTCGGACCAGGCCCCGGGCCGTTTCCGTGCCCGGGACCATTGCCCGGACCCTGGCCGCCGTGGCCGGGCGGGTGCGACTGGGGCGACGATTGAGGCGATTGGGCGATGGCGGCGGGCGCGGCCGCCAGCAGGGCCGCGCCGATGGCGGCGAGCATCAGTTTGCGCATGAAGCATACTCCGGCCGAGCCGGCGCCCGACGCGCCCCCGATCAAGGAACTCGGCGAAACCTCAACCGTCGAGCGCGGCCGTCAGTTCCATCCCCGGGGTGACAAGACGCGGCTTGAGGCGGTAGAAGCGCCGCCAACCCATTCATGTCACACATCTAGAGAAGAGCCTCCGAATGGCCGGCCACTCGAAATTCAAGAACATCATGCACCGCAAGGGCCGCGCCGACGCCGCGCGCTCCAAGCTGTTCTCCAAGCTGTCGCGTGAAATCACCGTGGCGGCCAAGACCGGTCTGCCCGACCCGGCCATGAACCCGCGCCTGCGCCTGGCCGTGAACAACGCCAAGGCCGAAAGCCTGCCCAAGGACGTCATCGAGCGCGCCATCAAGAAGTCGCAGATGGGCGACGCGGCCGACTACGCCGAGATCCGCTACGAGGGCATGGGTCCGGGCGGCGTCGGCGTCATCGTCGAGGTGCTGACCGATAACAAGAACCGCGCGGCCAGCAACGTCCGCTCGCTGTTCTCCAAGCACGGCGGCAATCTGGGCGCCACGGGTTCGGTGACCTTCAACTTCGACCGCCTGGGCCAGATCGAGTATCCGGCCTCGAAGGCCAGCGAAGACGACATGATGGAAGCCGCCATCGAGGCCGGCGCCCAGGACGTCGAGAGCGACATGGGCGAAGACGGCGGCCACACCGTCTACACCGCCTTTGAAGACCTCAACGAGGTCTCGGCCGCCCTGGAAGCCAAGTTCGGCGAGGCCTCCTCGACCAAGATCGTCTGGAAGCCCAAGCTGCTGAACGAGGTCACCGGCGACACCGTCGCCTCCCTGATGAAGCTGCTCGACGGCCTGGACGAGGACGACGACGTCCAGAACGTCTATTCCAGCGCCGACATCAGCGAAGAAGACCTGGCCAAGCTGGGCTGATCTTCCTCGATCGAACGACGAGACGGCCGTTCCAGGCGACTGGAGCGGCCGTTTCCGTGTCAGGCTCCCCTTTGCGCTCGCCGCCCGCTCTGCTATCCCGTCGCCTCATGAGTTCCGTTCGGAAGATCGCGCGAATTATCCGCCCGGCGTGACGCCGCCGGACGAGACCTCCAGCGCGCGCCGGGTTCCACCCGCCTTCTTCCGACATTCCAGAGCTGGATAGCCTTCCCATGGCCGACGACGCCGCGCCCGCCCGCGACTACCGCGAAACCGTTTTCCTTCCCGACACGCCGTTCCCGATGCGCGCCGGCCTGCCCAAGAAGGAGCCCGAGATCCTGGAGGGCTGGGCGGCCCTCTCCGACAAGGGCCTCTACGGCGCGGTGCGCGCCAAGCGCCAGGCCGACGGCGCGCCGCTGTTCGTGCTGCACGACGGCCCGCCCTACGCCAACGGCGCGATCCACATCGGCCACGCGCTGAACAAGATCCTCAAGGACTTCGTCGTCCGCTCGCGCTTCGCCCTGGGCTACGACGTCGACTACGTGCCGGGCTGGGACTGCCACGGCCTGCCGATCGAGTGGAAGATCGAGGAGCAGTTCCGCGCCAAGGGCCGCCGCAAGGACGAGGTCCCGGCCGAAGAGTTCCGCCGCGAGTGCCGCGCCTACGCCGCCGGCTGGATCGAGGCCCAGAAGGTCGAGTTCCAGCGCCTGGGCGTGCTGGGCGACTGGTGGAACCGCTACGCCACCATGGACTTCACCTCGGAAGCCAAGATCGTCGAGGAATTCCACCGCTTCGCCTCGAGCGGCCAGCTCTATCGCGGCTCCAAGCCCGTGATGTGGAGCCCGGTCGAGCGCACGGCCCTGGCCGAGGCCGAGATCGAGTATCACGACCACGTCTCGCCCACGATCTGGGTGAAGTTCCCGGTCGTCGAGGGCTCGGACGCCGCCGTCGGCGCCAAGCTGGTGATCTGGACGACCACGCCCTGGACGATCCCGGCCAACCGCGCGGTCTCCTACAACCCCGACATCCCCTACGCCGTCTTCGAGGTGAAGGCGCTGGAGGAGGGTCTCGAATTCGCCCCCTGGTCCCAGGTCGGCGATCGCCTGATCGTGGCCGAGAAGCTGGCCGGCGAGGTCTTCAAGGCCGCCAAGGTCGCCGCCTTCGAGAAGGTCGAGAGCGTCGACTGTGAAGGCATGGTCCTGGCCCACCCGCTGGCCGATCTGGACAGCCACTACGGCTTCGCCGTGCCGCTGCTGGCCGGCGACCACGTCACCGACGAGGCCGGTACGGGCTTCGTCCACACCGCGCCGGGCCACGGCGCCGACGACTACCAGGTCTGGCTGGCCCACGGTCATCGCGAGATCCCCGACACCGTCGATCCGGACGGCGCCTACTACCCGTCGGTGGCCCTGTTCGCCGGCCTCAAGGTGCTGGAGACCGAGGGCAAGAAGATCGGCAAGTTCGGTCCGGCCAACGGCGCGGTCATGGACAAGCTGATCGAGGCCGGAAACCTCCTGGCCCGCGGCCGCGTCGAGCACAGCTATCCGCACAGCTGGCGCTCCAAGGCCCCGGTGATCTTCCGCAACACCCCGCAGTGGTTCATCCGTATGGACCACGAGGTCGAGGCGCTGGGCGGCAAGACCCTGCGCGAGACGGCCGTCCAGGCCATCGCCGACACCGCCTTCCACCCCGACGCCGGCCGCAACCGCATCGGGGCCATGGTCGAGACCCGTCCCGACTGGCTGATCAGCCGCCAGCGCAACTGGGGCACGCCCCTGGCGATGTTCGTCGACAAGCACACCGGCCACCCGCTGGTCGACGCCGACGTCAACGCCCGCATCCTGGCGGCCGTGAAGGAAGGCGGGGCCGACGCCTGGTTCACCCGTCCCGACGCCGACTTCCTGGGCAATCACGACCCGGCCCAGTACGAGAAGGTCGGCGACATCCTCGACGTCTGGTTCGACAGCGGCTGCACCCACGCCTTCACCATCGAAGGCCGTGACGACAGCGCCTGGCCGGCCGACCTCTATCTGGAAGGCTCCGACCAGCACCGCGGCTGGTTCCAGTCCTCGCTCCTCGAAGGCTGCGGTTCGCGCGGCCGCGCGCCTTACAAGGCCGTCCTGACCCATGGCTTCACCATGGACGAGAACGGCGAGAAGATGAGCAAGTCCAAGGGCAACACGGTGGAGCCGCAGAGCATCACCAAGGAGTCCGGGGCCGAGATCCTGCGCCTGTGGGCGGCCATGGTCGACTATTCGGAAGACCAGCGGATCGGCAAGACGATCCTGGCCACCACCACCGACGCCTATCGCAAGCTGCGCAACACCATGCGCTACCTGCTGGGCGCCCTGGCCGGCTTCGACGAGGCCGAGCGGGTCACCGACTACAATGAGTTCCCGCCGCTGGAGAAGTTCATCCTGCACCGCCTGTGGGAACTGGATGGCCAGGTGAAGGCCGCCTACGAGAGCTATCGCTTCTCCGACGTGATCCGGCCGCTGGTCGAGTTCTGCCAGAGCGACCTGTCGGCGATCTTCTTCGACATCCGCAAGGACAGCCTCTACTGCGACGCCCCGAGCGCCCTGCGCCGCCGGGCCTATCGCACCGTGCTGGACTACGTCTTCGACCGCCTGACCATCTGGCTGGCCCCGCTGGCCAGCTTCACGATGGAAGAGGCCTGGGTCACCCGCTTCCCCGAAGCCGGCCCGGTGGCCCTGCGCGTTGTGCCGGAGACCCCGGCGGCGTGGGAAAACCAGGCCGAGGCGGCCCGCTGGGCCAAGGTCGAGACCGTCACCGGCGTCGTCACCGGCGCCCTGGAAGTCGAGCGCCGCGAAAAGCGCATCGGTTCGGCCCTGGAGGCGGCTCCGGTCGTCCACATCGCCGACGCCGACCTGCTGGCCGCCTTCGACGGACTGGACGCGGCCGAAGTGTTCCGCACCAGCGCCGCGACCCTGGTCGCGGGCGAGGGCGGCGCGTTCCAGGCCGACGAGGTCAAGGGTGTGTCGGTGGATCCGGTGAAGGCCGAGGGGAACAAGTGCGCCCGTTCGTGGCGCATCCTGCCGGAGGTGGGAACCGACCCCCGCTATCCGGAGCTTAGCCTTCGCGACGCCGACGCCGTGGCCTTCTGGGACGCGGCGCGTCAATAATCTCCCTTCCCCCTCGATGGGGGAAGGGCCGGGGATGGGGGTGATACGGCGGTTCAGCTTCTGAGGCCGCGGTCACCCCCACCCAACCCTCCCCCATCGAGGGGGAGGGCTTATCGGGAGCGAACCTTGAAGATCACCCGCCTGGGCTGGACCGCCTACGCCGTCGCCGTCGCCACGGTGGTGCTCGACCAGATCTCCAAGCTCTGGGTGCTGGGCCTGCTGGGCCACGCCCAGGGCGCCAGCGCCTCGCTGCTGGGTCCGGTCCAGCTGACCATGGTCCATAACTACGGCATGAGCTTTGGCCTGCTGCGCGACCACGCCGAATGGGGTCGCTGGCTGCTGACCGTGTTCTCGACCGCGGTGGTGATCGGCCTGGGGTTCTGGGCCCGCAAGGTCCTGCGGCCGCTGACGGCCGTGGGCCTGGGCATGATCATCGGCGGGGCGATCGGCAACAACCTGATCGACCGGGTGATCTACGGCTACGTCGTCGACTTCATCGACGTCTCGCGACTCTACTTCCCCTGGGTGTTCAACGTCGCCGACTCGGGCATCTCGGTGGGGGTGGCGCTCCTGTTGCTGGACAGTTTCATCGGTGAAGAAAAGAAGCTGTCGCACCAGACCGAATAGGGGCCAAACGGGGGCTCAGCGCCCAAGCAAGGCCACAAATCCGAAGGACATTGGCGCCCGCCCTCGGATGTCGTATCGAGGGCGTCCGATTTTTAGGCCCCGGGGGCGGCCGCTGGAGCATGGGTTTCATGAAGTTCAATCGGGTTGCGACCCTGAGCGTGCTGGCCGTGGCCGCCGCGACCGGCCTGGCGGGCTGCCAGTCGGCCTCGAAGGCCCTGGGCATGAGCAAGGTGGTCCCCGACGAGTTCCGCGTCGTGACCAAGGCTCCGCTCGTGGTTCCGCCGGACTACAGCCTGCGCCCGCCGGCGCCCGGCGAGCCGCGTCCGCAGGAACTGCAGCCGGAAAGCGCCGCCCGTCAGGCGCTGCTGGGCCAGAGCCTGGCCGCCAACCGTTCGGACGGTGAGAAGCTGCTGGTCGCCAAGGCCGGCGTCGACAAGGCCGACCCGCTGATCCGCTTCGTCGTCGACGACGAGAACGGCGACCTGGCCCACAAGGACGAGAGCTTCGCCAGCAAGGTGATGTTCTGGAAGAAGGACGACAAGACGGCCGGCGCCGTGACGGCCGCCGAGGCCGGCGCGACCGCTCCGGTTCCCGTCGACGCGGCCGCCGAGGAAGCCCGCCTGAAGGCCCTCACGGGCGGCGGCGCGATCGTCATCAGCCGCGAGAAGCAAGGCAAGATCAAGCTGCCGGGCCTCTAGGGCCGGAGCAGGTTCGCCTCGAGAGAATTGGACGGCCCGGAGGCTTTGCTTCCGGGCCGTTTTCGTTGGGCGTCAGCCGCGCGCGGTGCGTTCCAGGATGGCGCGCAGGGACTGGGCCTTCTGGGGCAGGTCGGACGACAGCCGCGAGGCCATCTCCCGCAGCCCTACGGCATAGGCTTCGCCGCCTTCGGCGATCTGCAGGGCGCGTTCGCCCAGGGCGATCAGGTCCCGCTCAAGGGCCTCGACTTCCTCGCGGGCCAGCAGGCGGGCTTCTTGTTGCAGACGCTGCAGACGCTGGGCCGTCGTCTCCGGCCCACGGGTCAGATTATAGACTTCGGCGCCGTCGGTTTCTTCCGGCACTACGGTCAGGTGCGGACCGCTGATCGTCATCTCGGCTCCTCGAACTCACGGAACCCCCATGCGATGACAATGAACCTACAAGCCTTGCTGTTCCTGTAAAAAATAGAGGCTTCGCGCGAAGCTCGGCGCTTGTGGCGTTGGGGCCACATCGCCTGTTTTGGGTATGGTTTTTGCTTAGAGGCGAGGCATTTTCTCTAGTGGAGACCGGCTGCCTCTACTTGGGCCGCACCGAGTCCTGATCCGACGCAGCGGCGGTCACGTCGCAGGGGCCGACATAGACGCTCTCGCTCTGCAGCTTCATGACCTTCTTCACGCCATAGGCCTGGACGGTCATTTCGAGATTGCTGGTGGTGCGGGTCTGGAAGTCGCCCTTGACCACGCCGGCCAGGCTGTAGGCGATCTTGTCCTTGGTGCAGGCCAGTTCGATCGTGAAGCCGTCGATGACCGGGGTGACCTCGGGCTTGCCGCAGGGCGTATCCTGGGCCGCGGTCAGGGCCGGGTCCTGGCCCTCGCCCACGCACTGGGTAGTGGTGCGCTCGGCGCCGCCGGGCGTGCGGGCGGTGGTCTTCCAGAGACCGGGGCGCATCAGGCGGGGCGGGCCGCCGGCGGCGGGAGCGGCTTCCGATTCCGCCGGGGGCGCCGATCCGCCGGCCGCCGGGGCGGCTGTCTTGTCGTCATTGCGCGAACAGCCGGTCGCCGCCGCGAGGGCGGCCAGCATCAGGGCGAGGCGGACAGTCGGCGCAGTCATGGGCGGGCCTTACTCGAACTGGCGGGCGCCGCTGAAGCGCCCCGCCAGAACAATACCCGGATCGCGCGACCAGTTTCCAGCGCTCAGCCGGCGGCGGGCGCGTAGGCGGCCGGCGTGGTCGCGACCGGGGCAGCCGGGGCAGGTGTCGGAGCCGGCTGCGGCGCCGGGCGGGTGAACTTGACGCTGCGGCCTTGGAAGTCGGCGCCGGTCTCCATGGCCAGCTGTTCGTGGGCGATGTCGCCCTCGACCTTGGCGGTGCCGTAGAGGCGAACGGCGCGGGCGGCGACCGTGCCCTTGACCTTGCCGTGGATCTCGATGGCCTGGGCGGCGATCGAGCCTTCCACCTGACCGTTGGGGCCCAGGACCAGCTTGCCGACCTTGATGTCGCCGATCACCAGGCAGTCCAGGTGCAGTTCGCCGTCGCCCGAGACGTCGCCGCGGATGGTCAGGCCCTGAGCGATCAGCGAGGCGGGCTTGGGACGGGGCGGCGCGGCCGGCGCGGCGGCCTGCGGCTGCTGCGCGACGGGCGTGGTCGCCAGGGGCTCCAGGGCCAGCGGGGCGGGAGCGTCTTTCTTCTTCTGGAACATCTGGCGGCGGCTTTCTCGAAATGGGTCGCTTGCCAACCTAAGCAGCAAGTGAGGCGCCAATCTGAAAGCCCCGTTTCAGCTCCAGGGAAATCCGGGCCGCAAGCCGGTCTTCACCAGGGCCGGCGACCCGCCACCGTCTCGAAGAACAGCCGGAAATCGCCCATCAGGCTGAACAGCGGATAGGTGAAGGTGGCGGGGCGATTCTTCTCGAACACGAAGTGGCCCACCCAGGCGAAGCCGTAGCCGACTATCGGCGCGGCCGCGAAGAACCACGGACTGACCGTGAAGCCCATCACCAGGCTGATGATGACCAGGCCCGTGCCGACCACGTGCAGGCGGCGGCTGGTGCGGCTCTGATGTTCGGAGAGATAGAAGGGATAGAAGTCGGCGAAGCGCCGATAGCGCTCTGCGCCGGCCGCAGGCTCGACGTGCTGGCCCATGGGGCGTGTCCTCCCGGTCGATGTAGCCCGACCTTGTGCCCAATGGAGGACGCATCCGGCGTCGGATGCAAGGGGTCTCGTCGAGGGCGGCTCAGGCCGCCCCCGAACGGGAGCCTCAGCCCAGCGGGCTGACGTAGGGGCTGACCAGGCCGAGCGGCACGGCCGTGGAGTTCTTGACGCCGCGGATGACGATGCGGCTTTCGATGTTCGACACCAGGCCCAGCGACAGGATCTTGTCGCGCAGGAACTCGTCGAAGGCGTGCATGTCGCGGGTGACGATGCGCATCTCGTAGTCCGCCGCGCCGGTCACGGTGGCGCACTGGACGACTTCTGCCCACTTGGCCACGGCGTGCTCGAAGGTCTCGAGGTTCTCCTTGGTCGGCAGCGACAGCTTGACCGTGCAGTAGACCTCGAAGCCGAGGCCCAGCTTTTCACGGTCGAGAATCGTCACGCGGCGCTGGATGACGCCCGCGTCTTCCAGTCGCTTGATGCGTCGCCAGCACGGGCTGGAAGACAGCCCGACTCGCTCGGCGATCTCGGCGACGGACAGTCCGGCGTCGTGTTGGATGAGATCCAGGATCTTGGCATCCACGGCGTCGAGTTGTTCGGACAAGAATTCCTCCCCCCAGAGGGTGTTTGACGCGTCGATCTTGCGCAAAACCGACACGAGTCGGGCACGCCTTGGGCAAACAATTTCCGCGCTTCTATAAGATATTGCGTGACGGGCGAAAAGACCCGGGAGGAAAAATTTTGCCATGCGGCACTCGGAAGTCACGCTCGACGACAAATATGTGCTCGAAGATGGTCGCGCCTTCATCACTGGCGTGCAGGCGCTGCTCCGTGTGCTGCTCGATCGAAAGCGCCTGGATCGACTCGCCGGACTGAACACCGCCGGCTTCATGTCGGGCTATCGCGGCTCGCCCCTGGGCGGGCTCGACCAGCAGGCCGCGCGCATCAACAAGCTGCTCGCCGCCCATGACGTGGTCTTCAAGGAAGGCCTCAACGAGGACCTGGCCGCCACCGCCGTCTGGGGCAGCCAGCAGGCCAACCTGTTCCCCGGCGCGACCCACGACGGCGTCTTCGGCCTCTGGTACGGCAAGGCGCCCGGCGTCGACCGCACCGGCGACGTCTTCAAGCACGCCAATTTCGCGGGGACCTTCCCGACCGGCGGCGTGCTGGCCGTGGCGGGCGACGACCACGCCTGCAAGAGCTCGACCCTGCCGTCGCAGTCCGAGTTCGCCTTCCAGGACTTCGAGATCCCCGTGCTGTCGCCGGCCGACGTGCAGGAGGTGCTCGACTACGGGCTCCTCGGCATCGCCATGTCGCGCTTCTCGGGGCTCTGGACCGGCCTGATCGCCCTGGCCGACACCATGGACAGCGGCGTCACCATCGACGTGTCGCTGGGCCGCCACCATGTGGTGATCCCAGACTTCGCCATGCCGCCCGGCGGCCTGGGCATCCGGCTGAAGGACCAGCCGATGGAGAAGGAGCGCCGTCTACGCCTCCACAAGATCCCCGCCGCCCTGGCCTTCGCCCGCGCCAACCAGATCGACCGCGTGGTGCTGGGCGCCTCGCACGTGCGGGTGGGCAAGGCCCGCCTGGGCATCGTCTGCCAGGGTCAGGCCTACAAGGACGTGCTGGAGGCCTTCTCGGCCATGGGCGTGAGCCTGCAGGAAGCCGCCGACCTCGGCGTCTCGGTCTACAAGGTGGGCATGCCCTGGCCGCTGGAGCCTCTGGGCCTGCGCGCCTTCGCCGCCGGCCTCGAAACGCTCATGGTCATCGAACACAAGCGCGCCCTGATCGAACCCCAGGCCCGCGCCGCGCTCTACGACCTGCCGGCCCAGGCTCGCCCCCGCATCATCGGCAAGACCGACGAGAAGGGCCATCCGCTGCTGTCGGAGCTGGGCTCGCTGTCGGTGGCCGAAATCGCGCTGGCGATCTACGATCGTCTGCCGCCGGGGCCGCACATGGAGCGGGCCCGAGCCTATCTGGACCGCGTCTCGGCCGCCGGCGTCGCCGCCGTCAGCCTGGCCGCCGACCAGGCCCGCAAGCCGTTCTTCTGCTCGGGCTGTCCGCACAACACCTCGACCAAGCTGCCCGAGGGCAGCCGCGCCCTGGCCGGCATCGGCTGCCACTACATGGCCGGTTTCAACGACCCCTCGACCGACCTCAACACCCACATGGGCGGCGAGGGCCTGACCTGGGTGGGCGCGGCGCCCTTCACCACCGAGAAGCACGTCTTCCAGAACCTGGGCGACGGCACCTACAACCACTCGGGCTCCCTGGCGATCCGGGCCGCCGTCGCGGCCGGGGCGCACATCACCTACAAGCTGCTGTTCAACGACGCCGTGGCCATGACCGGCGGCCAGCGGGCCGAAAGCGGCTTCACCCCCGCCCAGATCACCCGCCAACTGGCCAGCGAGGGCGTCTCCAGGACCGTCATCGTCGTCGACGACCTCAAGCGCTACGAGGCCGTCACCGACCTGGCACCCGGCGTCGAGATCTTCCCGCGCGCCGAACTGATGAGCGTGCAGCAGATGCTGCGCGACACGCCCGGGACCACGGTGCTGCTCTACGACCAGACCTGCGCCACCGAGAAGCGCCGTCGCCGCAAGCGCGGGACCATGGCCAAGGCCACCCAGAAGGTCTTCATCAACCCGCTGGTCTGCGAGGGCTGCGGCGACTGCTCGGTGAAGTCCAACTGCGTGTCGATCGAACCGCTCGACACCGCCTTCGGCCGCAAGCGCAAGATCAACCAGTCCAGCTGCAATCAGGACTATTCGTGCCTTGAGGGCTTCTGCCCGTCCTTCATCACCCTGGAAGGCGCCGAGAAGGCCGGCGAGAAGGTCAAGCCCGCGCCGCTGTCGGTCGATTCCACGCCGCTGCCCGCGTTCGAGGAATTCCACGGCGTGCGGCGGATCATCTTCACCGGCGTCGGCGGCACCGGGGTGACCACCGTCGCCTCGATCTTGGCCATGGCCGCCCACATCGACGGCCGCGCCGGCAGCGTCGTGGATATGACGGGCCTGGCCCAAAAGGGCGGGGCGGTGTTCAGCCACGTCAAGATCGGCGAACTGGAGGACACCATCGTCGGCGGCCGTGTGCCGGCCGCCAGCGCCGACGTGCTGATCGCCTGCGACCTGCTGGTCGCCGCCAGCCCCGAGGCCCTGTCGCTTTACGCCAAGGACCGGACCATGGCCTTCGGCAACAGCGACTTCGCCCCCACCGCCGACTTCGTCACCAGCCGCGACGTGCGCTTCGACGGCGGGGCCATGGCCCGGCGGGTCAAGGCCGCGACCAAGGCCTTCGACGCCTGCCCGGCCCAGCGCCTGGCCGAGAGCCGCTTCGGCGACGCCATCTACGCCAACATGATCATGGTCGGCTTCGCCTGGCAGCGCGGGGTGATCCCGCTCTCCAGCCGCGCCCTCTACCGGGCCATCAAGCTGAACGGGGTGGACGCCGACGCCAACCTGCAGGCCTTCGAGCTGGGCCGCCAGATCGCCTTCGACCCGGCCGCGGCCGGCGACAAGCCGGTCGACGTCCCCACGCCCCAGACCGAGCCGCTGGACGCCCTGATCGCCCGCCGCGTCGAGGACCTGGTCGCCTACCAGGACGCTCACTACGCCGCCCGCTACGCCGAGCGGATCGCCAAGGTGCGTCATGCCGAGGTCGCCATGGTCGGGGAGGGGGCGGACCTGCCGCTGACCCGCGCGGCGGCGACCAATCTTTACAAGCTGATGGCCTACAAGGACGAGTACGAGGTCGCGCGCCTCTACACCGACGGCCGTTTCGCCAAGGAGCTGGCTGGAACCTTCAAGGGCGGCAAAGCCAAGGTCTGGCTGTCGCCGCCGCTGATCGCGCCCAAGGGCAAGGACGGCAAGCCGCGCAAGATCGCCTTCGGCGGCTGGATGCTGGATCTGGCCTTCCCGATGATCGCCCGCATGAAGGGTCTGCGCGGCGGGGCCTTCGACATCTTCGGCAAGACCGAGGAGCGCCGGATGGAGCGGGGGCTGATCGCCGACTACGAGGTCACGCTCGACCGCCTGGTCGCCGGCCTGCGTCCCGAGCGCAAGGCTCTGGCGCTGAAGCTGGCCGAGGTTCCCTCCGAGATCCGCGGCTACGGCCACGTCAAGGAGGCGGCGGTCGAAAAGGCCAAGGCGACGGCGGTGAAGCTGTGGGGGCAGTGGGAGGGCTGAGGCCCTCCTACCGGGCCTTGCCGCCGCGCACGGTGCAGGGGCGAGCGCCCGGCCCGCCATGAGCCATGGCGGGCCGGGAGGTTCGTGCTAGGCTTCCCGCCATGAACAGGCCGGTTCGACATCCAGACCAGGTGACGGTGACCTTGAGCGCCGAGGACGCGGCTGACCTCCTGGCGCGGGTCGAGCGGGGCGAGTTCGCTTCGCTGGAAGAGGGCGTCGCCGCCGAACTGGCGGAGCTCAACTATCGCCGAGCGGTCGATATCGTCGGTGGTTCGGACAAGCTCGAAGCCTTGCTCGACGAACTGGAAATGGAAGCCGTCGATCCGGCCGAGCATGTCGATGGCCGCCAATTCCTGTCTGAAATGCTGGCGGATCTGAAGGCGCGGGCCAAGGCCTCCGGCGAGTGAGCCTTCCCTATGTCCTGACGCCGCGCGCTCGGCGCGACTTGACGCGAATTCGCGACTATATCGCCGAGGACAGCCCGCGCGCCGGCGTCCGCTTTATCGAGAGCCTGATGGAGCGTTTCGAGCAGCTCGCCTTTGCGCCCTACATGGCTCAGGCGGTCGCCCGTCATCCTCGTTTCCGCAGGCTGCCGCACGGCGCCTATGTGATCTTCTACGAGGTCACGGACGACGCGGTGATCATCCGTTCCATCGAACATTCAGCGACCCTCAAATGACCGAGTTCGATTTCGACGCCGTGGTGGTGGGCGCCGGCGCCGTGGGGCTGGCCTGCGGTTACGCCCTGAGCCAGCGCGGGCTGACCGTCGCCGTGCTGGAGGCCGAGGGGCACATCGGGCAGGGCGTGTCGTCGCGCAATTCCGAGGTGGTCCACGGCGGGCTCTACTATCCGACCGGCTCGCTGAAGGCCCGGCTGTGCGTGCAGGGACGGCGGCGGCTCTACGCCTTCCTCGACGCCCACAAGGTCGCCTACAAGAAGTGCGGCAAGCTGGTGGTGGCCACCAGCGACGACGAGATCGCCCGCCTCGACGCCATCTGGGACCAGGCCCTGGCCAACGACGTCGAGGGCATGGAACGGCTCACGGGCGCGCAGGCCCGGGCGCTGGAGGCGGGCCTCAACGCCCACGCGGCGCTGCTGTCGCCGGAAAGCGGCGTCTTCGCCAGCCACGACTACATGCTGGCCCTGCAGGGCGAGATCGAGGCCGCCGGCGGGGCGGTGGTGCTCTCCACGCCGTTCGAGGGCGCGACCCCGCTGGAGGGCGGCGGCTTCACCGTGCGGGCCGGCGGCGCCGAGCCGACCACCCTGACCACCCGCCTGCTGGTCACCGCGCCGGGGCTGTCGTCCCAGGCCGTGGCGGCGAGCATCGAGGGCTTTCCGGCCGACCAGATCCCGGCCGCTCACTACGGCAAGGGCGTCTATTTCCGGCTGACGGGCAAGGCGCCGTTCCAACGCCTGGTCTATCCGCCGCCGATCCATGGTGCGCTGGGCACCCACTATCGCAACGACATGGGCGGCCAGGCGGTGTTCGGACCCGACCTCGAATATGTGCCCGCGCCCGACTACTCCGTTGATCCGAACCGGGCCGACGCCTTCGCCGCCTATATCCGCAAGTTCTGGCCGGGCCTGCCCGACGGCGCCCTCAGCCCCGACTACGCCGGGGTGCGGCCCAAGCTTCATGGTCCGAACGAGCCCCAGCCCGACTTCCAGCTGCGCGGCGCCGACACGCATGGCCTGCCGGGCCTCGTGGCCCTGTTCGGCATCGAGAGCCCGGGCCTGACCAGCTCGTTGGCGATCGGCGAAGCCGTATCCGAGTTGCTTTCTTGACGCGCGGTCGCCAAAACTGCTCACACTTTCGGCTGCCACGCGCCCTTGTGTCGGCCGGCTGACACCAAACCCCCGCTCGCGCGTTAGCCGATAGGCTGTTTCACGGAGAGGGCGATGGTGGACGATTTCATCGAGCGGCTGACCTCGCGCCTGGTGCGGGGCGCGGGACTGGTCATGGCCGCGGCGATCGCGGCGGTGTCGGGGGCCATGGCGGTGTTCGCCTTCCTGGCCTCGATCGTCGGCACGGCCTGGGCTCACGCCATCGTCGCCGGCATCGCCGCGGCGGTGGTGGCGATCTGGGCCCTGGCCCAGTCGAACCATCAGGCCAAGCATCGCAAGGCCCCGATCGAGGAGCGGGTGGCCGACATCATCCTGGCCCACCCCACCGCCTCGTTCCTGGCCGGCGTCGCGGCCGGGGCCCTGGTCAAGGGCAAGCCGTCCGAGGCCCGCAAGGCCTGGCGAGCCCGGCGCGAGGTCGACTAGCTACAGGTAGTCGGCCAGGGCGAAGCGGGCGTCCGTCGACTGACCCTTGCGTGTCAGCGGCAGGGTCACTTCGCGTCCCGCCGGGCCGCTGGTCATGACCACGGCCTCGCGCACCGAACTCACGCCGCGAACGATGTCGCCGGGCTGCACGCCGGCCTTGGCGGCGGGGCTTCCCGCGCCGACCTCCGCGACCCTGACTTCCGACCCCTCCAGATCGACCCACAGGCCCGAGCGGGCGTAGGTCGTCGTCGCAACCGGCAGCCCGTTGCGCTTCACCCACAGGGCGTTGTCGCCACGGTCGAAGGACAGGTTCAGCGTCTGCAGGATCGGCAGGCCCATCAGCGAGCCGGACGTCAGTTCCTGCGGCGCGTGGACCACGACCAGGGGATTCTCATAGACTTCCGACCCCACCTTCAGCCGCTTGGCGCGAACGGTGCGCGAGAGGTTCTTGGTCGGCCCGGCGATCCCTCGCGGGCGGATTGGCGCGTAGGGCGTTTGGTCATTCCACAGGCCCAGCTGACGCCCGAGCCGGTTTTCCATGTACAGCGCGTTCGGCGCGCCGGTGTCGAGCAGCGGCCGCAGCGGCTGGCCGTCGAGCTCGACGGCGGCGACGATGCGCGGCGAGCCGGCGACGGCGTTGCTTTCGCGCAGGTCCGATTCCAGGCGGGTGAAGCCGCTGCGATCGGCCAGGCCGCCGGGCCAGACCCGCCACAGGCCGGCCTCGAAGTCGAGCTCGCTGTCGAAGCTGGTCAGCATGCCTGCGGCGAGCAGGCCGTCGCCGTCCAGCTTGACGTCGGTCAGGCCCGCCAGGCTGACGCCCGACTGCCGGACCGCGCCGCCGAACACCACGTCATCGACGGCGTAGAGCGGGAAGACCTTGCCCTGGTTCAGGCGCACGTCGCGCAGCTTGCGCAGGCCCAGCTGCCCCGGAAGGTCGGGCCGCATGCCGCTGATCACCGCCCCGGTGTCGATGATGAAGGTGTAGGGACCCTTGCCGTCCAGCAGGACATCGATGACCACGCGCCGTCCCTGCAGCCGCACCTTGGCGGTGATGGGGGCGGTGATGGGGGCGGCGGTCGGGGCGTCCGCGGCCAGGGCGGTATTGGCCCCGGCGGCTCCGAACAGGGCGGCGAGCAGGGCGAGGGTCTGGCGGCGATCGAGCATGGATGCGGACTCGGGACTGGATTGGCGATCACAGTCTCAGGTTGTCGTCCTGCGTCAATCGCGCCTTGGTGAAATTCAGCCCTTCGGCGTGATCCGCAGCACCTTGCCGTCTTCCTCGTCGGTCACCGCCCAGACGGCGCCGTCGGGGCCGACCACGACGTCGCGGATGCGTTCGCCGAATTCGGTGGCGATGCGCTCCTCGCCCACCACCTTGTCGCCGTCCAGCGTCAGACGGGCGATGTGGTGCTCCTTCAGCGAGCCGACCAGCAGGCTGCCCTTCCAGGCCGGGAACAGGTCGGCCTCGTAGAAGGCCATGCCCGACGGCGCGATCACCGGGTCCCAGTAATAGATCGGCTGCTCCAGGCCTTCCTTGGCGGTGATCCCGTCGCCGATCGGCTTGCCGGAATATTCCTCGCCATAGGTGATGGTCGGCCAGCCGTAGTTCTTGCCGGCGCGGGGGATGTTCAGCTCGTCGCCGCCCTTGGCGCCGTGCTCGACGGTCCACAGCTCGCCGGTCTTAGGATTGATCGCGGCGGCCTGCAGGTTGCGGTGGCCGATCGACCAGAGCTCGGGCTTGGCCCCGTCCTGGCCGGCGAACGGATTGCCGGCGGGGATCGAGCCGTCCGGCCTGATGCGGATCACCTTGCCCAACGTGCCGTCCAGGCGCTGGGCCTGCATCCGGCCCTCGATGATCGAGCGCTCGCCGGTGGTGATGAACAGGTTTCCGTCGCGGGCGAAGACCAGCCGGCCGCCGAAGTGCAGGGCCGAGGCCAGGGTCGGGGTCTGCCGCCAGATCACCTGGACGGTCTCGACCTTGGGCGTCGCGCCCGGAACCAGCTTGCCGCGGGCCACGGTCGTGCCGTTGCCGCCGTCGCGCGGCTCGGCATAGCTCCAGTAGATCAGGCCGTTCTGGGCGTAGTTCGGATCGACCGCCAGGCCCAGCAGTCCGCC
Source organism: Caulobacter sp. GW821-FHT12A07 (assembly GCF_058807655.1). Lineage (NCBI taxonomy): Bacteria > Pseudomonadati > Pseudomonadota > Alphaproteobacteria > Caulobacterales > Caulobacteraceae > Caulobacter > Caulobacter sp. GW821-FHT12A07. Next base: position 162,604 of record NZ_JBXAQX010000001.1, on the reverse strand, counting down.
CTGGCCGTTGGCGTCCACCGCCGGCAGGCCGGCGACGGCCGGCGACAGGGTTCCGTCCTTGGCGAGGATGCGCAGGCGGCCGGCGCGTTCGGTCACCAGGGCCGAACCGTCGGGCAGGAAGGCGATGGCCCACGGATGCTCCAGGCCCTTGGCCACGACCTGCACCTGATAGGCGACGCCGGCGGCCTTCAGGGGCGCGCGGGTCTGGCCGGCGAAGGCCGGCTTCTGGTCGGGCGCGTTGGCGGTGCGCGTCTCCACCGGCCCGCCGTCGGCGGTGACGGCCGGGGCGGCGCTGTTCTGGGCCTCGCCGGGACCGCAGGCGGCCATGGCGAGAAGGGCGGAGGCGGCGAAGATCAGGGATGAGCGCATGAGGCGACCATAAACGGCTTTTCTCCCGGCAGGCGAGGGGGCGGCGAGGGGCGGGCCTGATTTTCGGCCGGCGCATTGACAGCGTGGGTCTCGCGGGGAAGGTTCCGGCGCTTGTTTTCCCGTCAGTTTCGGAGATCGCCTTGACCGCCATCCTGCACGCCATGCTGGGCAAGGGTCTGGGCGGCCTGGAACAGGTGTTCCTCGATTATCAGCCGATCCTCGAGACCTGGACGGCCCGCCGCGGCGGCCTGTGCGCGGGCGTGGTGCGGGCGGGGAGCAAGGTGGCTCAGGCCCAGGCCGGCCGCACCCCGCCGCTACTGTCGATGCCCGCCTACACCGACTGGGACCCCCTGACCCTGGGCGCGGCTCGCCGCATCGTGAAGGCGGTCAAGCCCGCCATCATCCTCAGCCACGGCCAGCGACCCGCGCGCCTGTTCGCCAAGGCCGCCCCGAAATCGACCCGCCTGGCGATCTGCGTCCACAAGCCGGTCTTCGACATCGAGACCACGCGCACCGACTACATCTGCGTCGGCCGTCACCTCGCCGACCTGGCGATCGAGCGCGGCGTACCCGCCGCCCACGTGCACTTCGTGCCCAACGCCGTGAAGATCCCGACCGTGCGGGCGACGCCCTTCGCCGAGCCTGGCCGCCCGCCGCGCATCGTCGCCGCCGGCCGCCTGCATCCCAAGAAGGGCTTCGACGTGCTGATCGCCGCCGCCGCCCTTCTGCGCGACCGGGGCCTGTCCTTCGAGGTCGAGATCGCCGGCGAGGGCGACGAGCGCGCCAAGCTGGAAGGCCTGATCGCCCAGCACGCTCTCTCCGACCGCGTGCGCCTGGTCGGCTGGCGCGACGCCTCGGCCTTCCTGGCCACGGGCGACGTCTTCGCCTTCCCGTCCTACCAGGAGGGCTTCCCCCTGGTGCTGCTCGAAGCCATGGCCGTGGGCCTGCCGGTCGCGGCCAGCGCCATTCCGGGTCCGGACGAGATGATCGTCGAGGGCGTCAGCGGCCGCTTGCTGCCGCCGGGCGACGCGGTCGCCCTGGCCGACGCCCTGGCCGCCCTGGTCGCCGACCCCGCCGGATCGCTGGCGTTTGGCGAAAAGGCCCGTGAAGCGGTGCTGGCCGACTATGGTCCCGACAGCCTCGCGCGGCGCCTCAGCGCAGTTGTGGATGACATCGCAAACCGGGCTTGAAGCCGGCGTCAGTTTGCGCTTATAAGCCCGCTCCGCTTCGGCGGCTGGGTAGCTCAGATGGTTAGAGCGGTGGATTCATAACCCACAGGTCGGCGGTTCGATCCCGCCCCCAGCCACCAACGGTTCCTCCCGACAAGTTGGCCTTAATGCGCCTGGCGTCCTTTTTGGCGCCATCTGCAAGTGTTATTGATTGACGCCAATGTGGGTAAGTGCGCGATCTTTATGCGAACTTGCCATTAATGCTGTATTCTAAATCCTATACCACCGATATTCATCATTATGGATTGGGTTAAGAACTGTTCTGGGCCTCCCTTTTCTTGAGCCTCTTGCATTGAGTATGGCGTCATTTCCTCAAGCTGAAAGCGATTCTCAAATCTAAAAACTTCCTCGAGCATTGGAATCCCGAATGAGTTCGGGTTTGATGGATCGTGATTTTCACTATTTATTCTGAGAAAGTCCCTTAGGTCATTTGTCATTACTCCGAAGACGAGTGGCCAAAGTTCTGATTTTTCATTCATAAATCTAGCTACTATAGCATTTCTATTTTCATAGTTAAAATTGCCTGATTCTTCCAGCAGGTTTATAAATGATTGTCTGGAATTTGGCTTATCGCTCTTAACTGTGTCTTCTTCGGACCAGTATATTGTGGATTTTCCGTCGTGAATTTGTGTCAGCATGTTGTGTACTAATTGATGCCTATTCATGCATATCATTGCCATTTCTGATTTGCTGAATATGCTGCACAATTTTATGGCCGAGATGTCGAATTCATTTATGAGTTTGCACGCAAAATTTGAAAAAATGTTGCTTTCTTCGGCTGATTTTTGCTCCCATACTTCCATTATGGATTGCTTGTTGGTGTTTGATTTGTATTTTCTTTGATATGCGCCCTCAAGCATGGCATAAACCATGATATTTATAGAATTTCTTTTTAGAACAATGCCGTATTCTTCGGTTGGTTTTCTGTACAAATATTGCCCAAGTGCCGTTACTGAATTGTATATATTCATCAATGTGTAGTGAACGCTCATTGGGAAGGGGAGTTCTGGGAGGGTTTTCATAAATATTTTGCCCTATGCTCAATTTTAGAATGTTTTGAACTGTTTGATATGGTCGCATTAGTTTCGGTGGTTCGGCAGTCCACATTGATGACCACATTAACCTTTCGGGTCATTGCCAACAGGCTTGGAGACGGCGCCTGACGCCTTGATGGTTGCTCGCGGCGTCCTCGGCTCCGGCGCTCCGCCCAGCGCCTGGCGGGCGGCGCGGGCGATGGCCGTGTCGAGCGAGCGCTGACAGGGGATCGGCTGGTCGAGGATCTTGCGGCAGGCGCTTTGCCGGCCCTCAGCGATCGCCGTCCCGCCGGCCGCCTTGCGCATATAGGCCTTGGCGCAGCCCGACAGCGCCCAGTCCATGGGCGGTTCGAAGGGCCGCGGACCCGTCTGCTTGCACAGCAGGATCGGCTCGTAGTGCGCCAGGGGTGTCGAGGCGTAGAGGATCGGGTTGATGTCCCGGGGATCGCCCGACGCCTCCAGCTTGAGCTCCCGCTGCAGGTGGCCGGCATGGGCCGAGCGGCTGCCGAACAGGGCCTTCAGCGGTGCGCTCAGTTCGTTGAGGAAGCTGTTGGCCCTCGGTTCGTCGGCCGGGGCGGCGGCGCTGGCCAGGGCCTCGTCGGTGCGCTCGCGATAGCCGATATAGACGAAGACGATGCGCAGCTTGTCGCCGCGCTTCTCGGCGATGGTCCGCAGGGCCGGCGCCAGTTCCCGCAGGACCTCGACCCCCGCGGCTTCGAAATAGCCGCCGTCGACGATATGGCCGGAGCCGGACCCGTCCTTGCGGGTCAGGGTTCCGGCCGGGCTGATCCAGGGGAAGCGCGCGCCGTTGTGGATCGCGGTGGAGACCGGAACGTCGCGATCGACGACGTTGTAGAAGTCGTCGGCATTGATCTCCCACGGGCTGAAGCGCAGGCGGCTGGTGAGGATGCGCCGGCCGGTCTCCTGGCTCGCGCCGTTGATGATGACCAGCGGCCGCCAGGCGGCGTCGGTCGGGCCGAACTGGCTGAAGCTCCGGCTCAGCAGATCCGGATGATCGCAGCCCGGAACGTCCTTGCAGTGCGCGCGCCATCCGGCCTCGAAGGCCAGTTCCAGGCCCTGGGCCCGGTCGGGCAGCAGGGCCACGGGCACGAGGCGCTGCAGCAGATCGGGGAACAGCATCCCGCCGAAGGTGGGGCTGAGGAAATCCCGGCCGGCGAAGTCGGTGACCGCGCCGCGCAGATCCTTCGGCTGCAGGTTCGGGCGGTCCTGCAGCACCGCCGCATAGCCGATCGCGCCGACGCTGCCGCCGGAAACCGAGCTGATGGCGAAGAGGTTGTGGGCCAGCTTGCCCCCCGTCTTCTCGTGCAGCGAGGCCAGAACCTCGGCGGTCCAGTAGCCGGCCCGCGACGCGCCGCCTTCCGAGGCGACCAGCACCAGGGTGCGCGCGCCGTCGGGTCCTGCCGGCGCCTGTTTGGCCCAATCCTCGTAGGCCCGATCGAGCGTCAGCCGCTGGTCCTGCGCGATCGCGTGATAGGGCGTCGTGGCCGCCCGCCAGCCGACCGGGTGGTTGTCGATCCACAGCCCGAAGATCGCCGCCGCGACCACCAGGAAGGCCAGGGTCGGCACGCGCGCGGCGTCGCCGGTCTGGATCAGCACGACCAGCACCGGGATGATGCAGCCTACCCCGAGGAAGGCCACGGCCGGCGCGCCCAGGGTCCAGCCGAAGGCGACGGGGAAGAAGATCGCCCACAGCATCGCGGTCAGGCTGATCAGGAAGCTGGCGATCACCCACAGGCGGCCGATGCGCAGCGGCTCGCGCGGCGGCAGGTCGGGTTCGCGTCTGGCGTTCGCCGTCGCCCTGATGCGTTTGCGGGCGTCGTACTGGGCGATGATCGCCGCGAAGAAGCCCAGGCCGATCAGCACCAGGGCGGCGATCAGTCCGGTGTTGGGGGCCGGGTTCTTGAACAACGCCCCGATGACGAACAGGAACGGCGCCAGGCCCAGCAGCCTCGGCGTCCAGCGCAGCAGCCAGTTGGGGGTCCAGGCCTGGCGATCGCGCCCGTAGTTCGACAGGATGATCAGGCGGGGCCAGATCCAGGTCTGCACCGCCAGGAACAGCAGGGTCAGGGCGAAGAAGATCTGGCGCACCGCGGTGTCGCCGGAGAAGTCGCCCTCCGCCACGGTGCGCACCAGGTCTCGGCCCTGCTGGACGAAGACCAGCGCCGCGCCGGCGGCCAGGGTGAGGATGGCGGTGGAACCGACGCCCTTGGTCTTGTCCAGCGTGTCGCGCAGAAGCGTCCACTTGCCCGGCAGGCCGTCGTACTGGCTGTGGTCGGGGAGGGGCTCTGGGCAGTCGCAGGGCTCGTAGTCGACCTCGACGGCGCCGCTGTTGTTCCAGTTGAACCCTTCGACGTCGTTGGCGAAGAGCTCGACCGTGCCCGCCTGCTCGAAGGTGACCGTCGCGCCCCGGCCGATGGGATAGAGCGTTTCGGGGTGCTCCCGCACGCGGGCGGTGAGCTCGAAGAACGGCCGATCCTTCGATACGGGGTAGATGTCCAGGATGTCGGCCAGGAAGAAGCGGTAGCCGCCGGCGCCCGAAGGCACGAACCAGTCCCACCAGCGGCCGCGGGCCGAGAAGCGCCAGCTTGCGCCGGCGGCGACCTCGCCGATCTCGGCGCCGTCTCGCGCCGGCACCCTTATCGTCTTCGCTTCGCCCATAGCCGCATCCCCCCGGATGTGTCGGATTGGCTACTATAGGTAGAGCAAATGGTTATGGCAAACTATGGCTGTGTCGTCTGCCGGTGATCAGGACGTCGCCCCGTCCTCGGCGGCGTAGACCGTGGCCAGCCTGAACAGCTCCGCCCGGATCGCGTCGGGAAGCTCGACGGCCGCCTGCATGAACGGACTGGCGTCGCGCAGGGCCGTGAAGCGCACGATCAGGTTTTCCCCGTCGGGACCCGTGTCGAGGCCGTCGAACAGGGCCGAGATCGGCACGTTGAGCGTCCTGGCCACCTCGACCAGCTTGGAAGCGCTGATCCGGTTCTCGCCGGTCTCATACTTCTGCACCTGCTGGAAGGTCAGGCCGATCGCCTTGCCCAGCTCTTCTTGTGAAACACCGGCCGCGCGACGATGCGCGCGGATCAGCGCGCCGACATGGGTGTCGACTGGATGTGGAATGGGCGAGCCCGCCATGACGCCGCTTCCGTATACGAAAACCAACGTTTCGGGTTTGCCTTGTGATCATCAAAAAGACAAGCGCTTACAGCGCATTGGCTGGCGATTGTTCCGTACGGTCAAGTTAACGGTATAGCGGTCAGGCCGCGATCGCGATCAGCACGCCGTCGGGGGCTCCGTCTCGCCGGATGGTCGCCAGCCCCAGCTCGACCGTCCGCTCGGCTCCGTTCTTGATCAGCAGGGTCACCGACAGGCGGGCCGGCGGGTCGCCTTGCAGGGCGTGCTCGACGGCCATGGTCAGGCCGCGACGCTCGGCGGGACGGACGATGTCGCTGAGCCGGCAGTCGCGCAGCTCGGCTTCCGAGAACCCGGTCAGGGTCAGGAAGTCGGCGTCCATGCTGGCCAGCACGCCGCGGATGTTCAGCCGGGCGGTCGCCAGGCCCGGCAGCACGGCCAGGGCCGTCTCCAGGGCCGAGGCGCGGTCGAGGCGGCCGCGCAGGTCGCGCTCCTCGGTGCGGTTGACGAACAGGGCCGCCACGCCGCCGGGATAGGGGAAGACGCGCACGCCAAAGCAGCGGCCGGCCTGGACGGTGGATTCCGACTCGAACTCCAGGGTCTCGCCGGTGCGCAGAACGCGGCGGAACTGCTCGCCGATCAGGGCCTGGGACGGCGCGTTGAACACCTCGTTCCAGGCCGCGCCGATCAACTGGGCGGCGCTAGAGCCCTTCAGGTCCTCGAACACCGGATTGACGGCGGTGATGCGCAGGTCGGGGTCGAGGGCCACGAAGGCCTCGTTCATGTGGCCCAGGATCGCCGATCGCGCGGTCTCGGCCGTGTGCAGCTCGGAATCGTTGTCGTGACCGCCCGGACCTTCGGTGAGGCCGGCGGCGGCGTAGTGCTCGGCTGAGATCATCACCACCCGTGGACGGCCATGGTGCGTGACGATGACGGGCCCCGACAGGGCCACATCCTGCCATTGGCCGAAATTGCGGCTGATTTCTCCGGCGGTCACCCTTGCGGGTGCGATGTCGCGCGACTTCATGTCGCTCCTCCAGATTTGCGTGGAATCCGGACGCTACGCATTCACTGAAGCAAACTCTCGGAATGGTTGGTCAGTTGCGCGCTAAAGTTACCGGTGGCTGAGTACGGGGGCAACGCAGTCTGGGGGGTGGCAGAACGTCGCAGAGGATGCGGGTTCCATGTCCGCGAACTTCGCGAAATCCGGATTACACGTACGAACGCGGAGACAGCCAAGGTCGATCTAATCTCGCTTCACAACCCAAAGGGTGTTCGCTCCAAACGGGTACGGGAGGCGTATGTGACGAAGACGCGTTCGATCCGGAAGTTCGCCGCCGACCGGCAAGGTACGGCCCTGGTGGAATTCGCGCTCGTGTGCCCGGTGCTGATCGCCATGGTGATCGGCATGGTCGGCTGGGGCTCCTATTTCTGGATGGCCCATTCGGTGCAGCAGGTGGCCAACGACGCCGCCCGCGCCGCCGTGGCCGGCCTCAACGCCACCGAACGGAGCCAGCTGGCCCAGGCCTCGGCCGCCGAGGGCGTGACCGACTACGCCGGTCTTGACGCTACGCGGCTGACCACCAAGGTCACCGATCGCGGCGACCGGGCGGTGATCTCGGTCTCCTATGACGCTTCCAACAGCGTGGCCTTCGCCTTCGCCAAGATCGCTCCCATGCCGTCCAGCCTGATCACCCGTCAGGCGGTCGTCCGTCTGGGAGGGTATTGATGGTGCGCCGTTTCCGTTCCCATCGCGGCTTTCTTTCCAACAACCAGGGGGGCGTGGCGATCATCGCCGCCGCCGCCCTGACCGGCGGGGTCGGCCTGGCCGCCCTGGCCGTCGACCTGGGCTCGGTTTATCTGCAGTCTCGGCGCCTGCAGGGGGTGGCCGACCTTGCGGCCCTGGCCGCGGCGGCCGACCTCGACCGCGCCGATCGCGCCGCCAGCGCGACGGTCGAGGTCAATCCCGTCGGCGGGGCCGTGGCCGTGCAGGTCGCCAAGGGCCGCTACGACGCCCAGAAGACGGCCGCCGCCCAGCGCTTCCAGAGCGGCGCGACCACGCCCGACGCCGCCCGCGTGACGGTGGAAGGCCAGGCCGACCTGTTCTTCGGCCAGGCCCTGCTGGGCCGCCCCTCGATCCCGATCCGCCGACAGGCCACGGCCGCCCGCGCCGATCTGGCCAGCTTCTCGATCGGCACGCGCCTGGCCAGCGTCGACGGCGGCGTCGCCAACGCCCTGCTGACCGGCCTGACCGGCAGCTCGGTCAGCCTGTCGGTCATGGACTACCAGGCCCTCGCCAGCGCCGACGTCGAGCTGTTCGGCTATCTCGACGCGCTCAACACCAAGCTCGGGATCAAGGCGGCCAGCTACAACGACCTGCTCGCCACCGACGTGAAGACCAGCAAGGCCCTGTCGGTGCTGTCGGACGTGCTGTCGGCGGCCGGCCAGACCCGCGCCTCGGCGGCGGCCAAGGTGCTGTCCTCGGCCACCAACGCCAACCAGAGCATCAAGCTCAGCGCGCTGATCGACGCCGGCCCCTACGCCCGCCAGGACCGCGTGGTCGGCGGGGCGGGGGCGGCGGTCGGCATCGACGCCATGCAGATGGCCAACGCCATGCTGATGCTGAGCAACGGCTCGCGCCAGGTGCAGCTGGATCTCGGAACCGCCATCCCGGGCCTGGCCGACGTCGACGCCTGGCTGGCCATCGGCGAGCCGATGAACAACGCCCCGTTCATGACCGTCACCCAGGACAAGTCGGTGGTCATCCGCACCGTACAGACGCGGCTCTATGTCGAGGCCAAGCTGCTGGGGTCGGGCAGCCTGCTGGGCGGCGCGGCCCAGATCAAGGTGCCGCTGATGGTCGAGCTGGCCTCGGGCGAGGCCAAGCTGGCCGCCCTGGACTGCACGGCCCGCACCACGACCCTGGCGGTCAAGCCCAGCGTCGGCTCGCTGACCATCGGCCAGGTCGACACCAGCAAGCTGTCGAACTTCAAGCAGGCCCTGACCCCGACCAAGGGCCGCATCGTCCAGGCGCCGCTGTTCACGGTGGACGGCTCGTCCAAGGTCGACCTGGGCGGCGGCACGTTCCGCAACGTCGTGTTCAGCAGCGCCGAGGTGAAGGCCCGCACGGTCAAGGCGGTGAAGACCAACGACCTGGTCGGCACGACCGTGGCCACGCTGATCACCGGCCTGACGCTGGACGTCAATCTGCTGGGCATCCAGCTGGGCCTGGGCAAGTCGGCGGTGCTGACGGCCCTGACGCCGGTGCTGGCGGCCGCGGCCGCGCCGCTCGACCAGGTGATCAACAGCCTGACGGGCATGCTCGGCGTGGGCCTGGGCGAGGCCGACGTCCGCACCAACGGCATGCGCTGCGGCGCCCCGGCCCTCGTGGCCTGATCTTCAGTTCAACCCCAAGCAGGAAAGCGTGAGTTCAGTCATGTCCAGGCAGTCGGTTCCGTCGCAGCAGTGGCCAGGTCTCGGTGACGCGTCGGAGGATCTTCCGACCGGTCCGTTCGGCCGGCGCGGGGTGTCGGCGGCCGAGATGGCCGGGCCCTCGCTGCTGCATTCGGATTTCCAGCCGCCCAGCATCCGCGCCCGCCTGCACGTGCTGTGCGCGCTCTACGCCCACACCCCGTCGCCCGACCGGCGGCTGGCCCTGCTCGACAGCCTGGAGGAGCAGGTGCTGGAGCTGGCGCACCTGATGGCCATCGACCTGCTGAGCAACGGCTGGCGGCCCGACGCGACGCGCGACGCGGCCTGATCGCTATGCTCAAGCTTTAGGTAAATGTCGGAAAAACCTTTGGAACAGACGGCCGATTAACCGCGCCGTGCGTTCCTTGAGGCATGTCGATATTCGATTCACGTTCGGGGGCTGACCGGCGTACCGCGCCGCGCCTGTCCACGAACAGGTCCGGCAAGGTGCTGTGCGGCGCCTTCGCCTGGGACTGCGTGATCAAGGACATGTCGGACGGCGGGGCCCGCGTGCAGATGCTGTCGGGATCGACGCCGCCGGCGAGCGCCCAGTTGGTCGACCTGGTCGGCGGCTTCGCCCACGACGCCAAGGTGGCCTGGCGCAAGGACCGCGAGATCGGCCTGACCTTCCTCAAGAGCCACGACCTGCGCGGCCTGGCCCCCGCCGGGGCCCAGACGGCCAAGCGCATCTGGCTGGCGGCCCAGAGCCGCGCCAACGCCGGCTGACATGCAGGCGTTGATATACAGACCAAGAAAAAGCCTCGCCTGGGGGGAGGCGAGGCTCTTCTAAGCAGTTTACTCGGTGATCGCTCGGATCAGGCGTCGGCCCGGGCGGCTTCCTCGGCCATGGCGCGGACGAGGTCCAGCACCTGGCGGCGGACGCGGCCGCGGTTGATCTTCGGGAACACCTCGGCCAGTTCCAGGCCTTCCGGCGTGGTCAGGAATTCCTGAACGACGCGTTCGGCGTGGTGACCGACTTCGTCCTCTTCGGCGCCGTTCATCGGGTCGGCGAGGCCGTCGAAGAAGAAGGACACCGGCACCTGCAGGGTGCGGGCGATTTCGTACAGTTTCGAAGCGCTGACGCGGTTGGCGCCACGCTCGTATTTCTGGACCTGCTGGAAGGTCAGGCCCAGGGAATCGGCCAGCTGCTCCTGGCTCACGCCCAGGAGTTTACGACGCATCCGGACTCGTCCGCCGACGTGCAGATCGACCGGGTTGGGTCGCCGGCCTTCGGTTTCTTCACTCAACTTTTTCGCCTCCAACGGTTGTTTGTGTAAAATGACACGACCGGGGCGTTGGCGAAAGTCGAGCTAGCTCAGGTGCGGCGCTACGTCGCTGAGGTGGAGCTTATGCTCCGCCTAAGCGTTAAGCTGAAACTCCGATTTCTGACCGCGATCGCTCCAGATCCGCCGAGCTTGGCCGCTTGCGTCGTGCAAGCGGAAAAGCGCTTCCGCGGAAAGGGTTTCGTCACGCTCCGAACCCGGAAGAATCTGAGGCGTCATCGCCCGCAGCACCTGGCGCTGCACGGCGACCAGATCACCGAAGGCCCGCAGGTCAAGTTCGTCGACGTGATAGCCCACGGTCGATTCGATGGCGATCGATTCGCGAACCCGCTGGAGCAATTCTCGCGACAGGAGAATTTCCGATCCGGCGACCACGCCGTACTCGTAGGGGCGGGGCAGGCCGACCAGCCGGGTGTCGATCGGCGAGTTCATGATTCCCGGATACAGCGCCATGTCGATCATGCCGACGAAGCGGGTGACGTTGTTGACCAGCGCCAGCTCCATGGCCGCCGCCCAGGCTTCGAACACGCGCGTGCCGCGGCCCGGACCCTTCTTGGCGCGATAGGCCTCGGTGGTGAAAAGGCGGCTGGCCTCCCACACGTCCTGACCCTTCTTGGGGCTTTCGCCCGGGGCGATCAGGTGGCCGAACTTGTCGGCCAGCATGCAGCGGTCGTCGGTGGGCCGCAGGCGCAGGCCGACCTCGAGCTGCATGTCGTCGTCGAAGCCCAGCAGGTAGATGGCGCGGGCGTCGTCGTAGTCGTCGACCTCGCCGCCGTCGAGCACGACCAGGTCGACCCAGCCGTTCTTCTCGACGCACTGCTTGCGACGTTCTTCATGCATGGCCCACAGCTGGGGGCCGTAGAGGTGGCGATTTTCGCAGGTGACGATGTGGATCATGGCGATGCTGTCCCCCGTTCTGGACAGCTCGCATTAGGCAGTATGATCCGCCCAATCACCGATAGGCCAAACGGCCTATGCGCACGCCGCCTCAGTCCGTGAGGCATTTCCAGTTTTTAAAGGGAATTGGTCTGTGCGCTGGCGCACACACAGCCATAATTAGCGTTCCGCGCGGGCGCTAAACGACTATGTCGAAGACCTAACAGATCACCGAGCCATATTCAAGGTTGTGAAATTTCGCGTATCGACGTTACGCGTGTGGAGTCACTCGGCCTTCAGCAGGCCCAGTTCGCCGGCCTTCATCACCGCTTCCTGCCGCTTGACCACGCCCAGGCGCTTCTTGGCCGCTTCGACGTGATGGTGGACGGTGCGGGGCGAGAGTTCGAGGATCGCGCCGATCTCCCAGTCGGTCTTGCCGCGGCTGGCCCAATAGAGGCACTGGGCCTGGCGCTCGGAGATCACCCCGTAGTCGGGATTGTCGTCCTGCAGTTCCCAATGCTTGAGCATGATGGTGCCGAACACCGTGGCCAGGCTCTCGACCACGGCGCGGGCGGCCGGGTCGGTGTCGGGCGCGCCCGTGGCCATGCGGATCAGCACCTCGTGGCCGGCCGGGCCGAACACCCGCACCACATAGCCGTCGTTCATGCCGAACTCGGAGGCCTCGCCCCACATGGCGTGGGCGCGCTGGTCGCCCAGCGGCTTGGCGTCGGTCCAGGCGAAGGACTTGCTCGATTTCAGCAGCAGCTTCACGCACGGGTCGTGGACGACGTAGCGTTCGCCCCAATAGCGGCTGTCCCAGGCCTCGAAGTCCTGGCGCGACAGGGCCGGGGGCTCCTTGCCGTAGCGCTCGGCGTTGACCAGGGTGGCGGCGAAGCGCTCGTAGCCGAAGGCCGCCAGGGCGCGGCCGAAATGCTCTTCGACTTCGGCCGGCGCGCCGTAGTGCGGCGCCTTGCTCAGGAAATCCCAAGCCTGCTGTTCGGCCGAATTCAACACGACGCTCTCGTCTCCCGCTCGCACAACAACTTAGGGCTACTTTGGCGCGCAGGCCAGTAGCGGCGTCGATCTGTCGCGGGCTCTACTCAAGCCAGATCTTGAGACAACTTTCGGTGTCTTTGAGTTTCGTAGGGGTTGAGTCTTGCGGAGCTTGATCAGCCAGGGCGGATCAGGCCGCTTCCTGCTCGTCTTCGCCGGCCAGCAGGGCGCTCAGCACCACGGCCAGGCGCTCGGGCTTGATCGGCTTTTCGACCACGTCCTGCATGCCGGCGGCCAGATAGACGGCGACGTCCTCGGGGCCGGCGTTGGCGGTCAGGGCCACGATCGGAGCCGCGCCGGCCGGGCCGGGCAGTTCGCGGATGGCGCGGGTGGCGGCCACCCCGTCCATGCGCGGCATCTTGATGTCCATCAGGATCAGGTCGAACCGGCCGGTGCGGGCGGCCTCGACCGCCTCGACGCCGTCGGTCACCTGCTCCGAGGTGCAGTCGAACATCTCGCACAGCGCCTCGGCGACCATGCGGTTGGTGGCGTTGTCGTCGACGATCAGGATGTGGGCGGGGCGGGCCGAGACGGTCACCTCCTCGGCGTCGTCGAACAGCGCCTCGGCGACCGGGGCGGTCAGGGCGAAGCGCAGGGTCAGGCCGGCGCCGCGGTTGGGCTCGGCGCGCACCTGGCCGCCCATCTCGCGCAGCACCCGGTGGGCCAGGGCCATGCCGACGCCGAGAGCCATCTCGGCGCGGTCGTCCATCCGGCCTTCGCCGAGCGGGTCGAACACGCGGGCCAGGCGTTCCTCGGCGGTGACGGCGGCGGCGTTGTCGCGCACGTCGCCTTCCAGGCGCAGGCGGTCGCCGTCGAGGCGGGCGCGCAGGCTGGCCTCGATCACGCCGCGCCCGTGGGCCAGGGCGCCGTCGATGAGGGCGTCGAACACCTGCAGCAGGCGCGAGGGATCGATCAGGGCGGCGGCTTCGGGCTCGCCGTCATAGGAGAACAGCAGGGTCGAGCCGCCTTCGGCCGCGCGCGGCGCCCAGCGGGCCTCGACGGCGTCGGCCAGGTCGCGCAGGCGGGTCGGCTCGGGCGACAGGGCCAGGCCGCCGGTGGCGGCGCGGTGCAGGTCCATGGCGCGGCCGAGGATGTCGCTCATGTCGCGGCTGGTGTCGCTGATGGCGCGCACGCAGGCGGCGGCGTCGGGCGCCAGGCGCTGCTGTTCCAGCCGGTCGGTGAAGGCCTGGACGCCGTCCAGGTGCAGGCCGATGTCGTGCGCCATGCGCTCGACCAGGCCCATGGCCTCGCGGGCTTCGCGCTGCTTGCGACGGTGCGAGGCCAGCAGCGAGGCGAGGCCCCCGACGCCGACATAGTCGCCATGCTCGTCGGTGGCGACGAAGGCGGTGCGGAAGACGGGGGTGGCGCTCTGGGCCAGGGCGTCGACGAAGACGCCGGGGTCCATCGACACGCGCACGCTGCGCGGCTCGGGGTCCATGACCTCGGTGACGGGGCGTTCGTTGAGGTGTTCGGCGGCGACCAGCATCTGGCCGACGAAGACGTCGCGATAGATCAGGCCGATCGGCTCGCGGCCTTGCGTGACCGCCAGGGCCGCCAGGCGCGGTTCGCTCGCGAAGATCTCCAGCACCGTCCGGCAGGACGTCTGAGGATCGACCGGTTCACGGCGATCGATGAGGCGGGCGAGCGTTTCCATGCGGCCGGGGGCTGGACGACGTTGAGTTCACAGCTTGGACGACTTGGCCTTGCAGAGTCGTTAAGTCACAGGCCTGAAAGCAGGAAGGGCGGCGGATTTGCACCCGCCGCCCTCGTTTTTTCAACGAACCTGGTTCAGCCGGATCACCAGGTCTTGGTGATGCTGATCCCGTACAGCCTGGGTTCCAGCGTGTAGACGTTGGTGAACAGGCCCGAGGTGTCGTCGGTGGTGTAGGCGTCGGTGATCGGCGTGTCGTTCAGCAGGTTCTTGACGTAGGCGTCGAACGACAGGCCCAGCTCCGGCTTCTCGATCTTGAGCGTCAGGTTGACGTTCTCCCACGACTTCAGCCGGTCGTACTCGGTGTTGTAGATGCGGGCGTACTGCTCGCTCTGGCGGTAATAGTCGCCGCGCACGGTGGCCGACCAGCCGGACGGCAGGTCCCAGGTGTACTGGGCGCCCAGCGACAGGGTCCAGTGCGGGGAGTTGGGTAGTTCGTTGCCCGACAGGTCGGCCGCGCGGCCGTCGATCGAGGCCCCGGTGGCGTAGTTGTAGAGCCCGGTGCCGTTGGCGATCGTGTTGGCCGTCAGGGCCACGGTGACCAGGCCGGTGGCCTGGGTCGAGGTGAAGCCGTTCGACATCAGGGCGCCGACCAGGGTGCTGGCCCCGGCCGAAGGGCCGCCGGCCGCCGCCAGAATGGTCTGGACGGCCGTGGCCTGGGCGGCGCTCAGCCCCGCGCCGCCGCTGGACGTCGCCAGTGTCAGCAGGGTGTTGGTCAGGTTGCTGTAGTAGCTGCTGGCGCCGGTGCCCGGACCCGCGCAGGCCAGCGGCAGGGTGGCGCCCAGGCCGGCGCTGAGGACCGTGGCGACGCCCGCGGTGGTCAGCACGCAGTTGCTGCCCAGGGCCGCGGTCGGCCGGGCGGCCTTGACCAGGGTCAGGGCCGCGTCGCCCTGGGTGCGGTTCATGGTGTCGATCGAGGTGACGCCGTCGCCGATCTCGGTGTGCAGATAGCCGACATTGGCGTTGAGGCGCAGGCCGTGGATCGGCTGCCACAGGGTTTCCAGCTCGACGCCCCAGACCTTGGCGTCGATGTTCTCGTTCACCGAGGTGCGGTTGACGATCTTCGAGATCTGGTAGCCCTGGTAGTCGTAGTAGAAGCCGGTGGCGTTCAGCAGCAGGCTGCCGCCCAGCAGGGTGTTCTTGGCCCCGACCTCGAAGGCGTTGACGAATTCCGGCTGGTAGGTCGCCGCCACGCCGGCCAGGCCGATGGCTCCCGGCGGGTTGGCACCGCCGCCCTTGTAGCCCTTCGAATAGAAGGCGTAGAGCAGGCTCTCGTCGGTGAAGGGCAGGTTGGCCTTGTAGTCGAAGCCCAGGCGCCCGGTCAGTTCCTTGAAGTCGGAATACTGCGCCGAGGGCGTGCCCTGGGTCAGGCCGTAGCCCGTGGTCAGCAGCGGGGTCGGATAGTAGTCGGACTTCTTCTTGTCCTGGGTCTGGCGCAGGCCCAGCGTGAACTTCAGATCCTCGTTGGCCTGCCAGTAGACCTCGCCGAACAGCGCGGTGGCCCGCAGGTGATAGGGCGTGTGGTTGTCATAGTAGTTGTGGCCCTGGCCGGTCGGGGTGGCCGAGGTGTCGATGCCGATGCAGTTGGCCGTGGTCGACGGGTTGCAGGTCGGGTTGCCGGTGTTCTGGAAGTTCAGCGCCAGGGCCGAGATCGTCAGGCCGTTGCTGACCACCAGGTAGTCGGTGATGCCCTGGTAGTCGAAATAGATGCCGCCGACGTTGAAGTTGATCGGCCCGTCGAAGGCCGACTGCAGGCGGAACTCCTGGCTCAGCTGTTTGGCCGTCGACCGCGAGATGTCGTAGGTCAGGAAGGTGTTGGACGTTCCGGTCTGCGGATCGGTGAAGAAGCCGCCCGGCGTCAGGGCCGTGCTGTTGAACGTGCCCGGCGAGATGTTCCGGAAGTAGTCCTGCTTCGAATAGATGCTGCCGTTGCTGAGCGAGGTCAGCGAGGTGAAGGTCAGGCTGTCGGTGATGTCGTAGGCGAAGTTGAACTGGTAGACGTCCGAGGTGGACTTGTAGATCGGGTCGAACAGCGTCTCGATCTCGCGCAGGTCCTTGCTGACCGTGTCGCCGGCGTTGAGGTCGCCGCTGGTGAAGCCCACCAGGTTGCCCAGAACGCCGTACAGCGTGCCCGAGGTGTTGACCGTGCCGTAGGCGGCGTCGGTGTAGAGGCTGGCCGAGGAGCACCCTTGCGTCAGGTATCGTCGGGACGTGCCGGTGGCCACCCCGCCGACCGTGGCCGGACCCGGATCCTTGGTGCAGAGCTGCTTGCCGATGCGGGCGCGGTTGTCGTCCTCGTTGAAGTGCTCCCACATCAGGTTGACGCGCAGGCGCTCGTTCGGATTGACCTGCAGGCTGACGCGGGTGGACCACAGGTCGCGATCGTCGACCTTGTGGTTGTTGTAGGTGTTGGTGACGAAGCCGTCGCGTTTCACCGAGGCGGCCGCGATCCGCAGCGCCATCTTCTCCTCGACGATCGGGATGTTGACCATCCCGCGCAGCTTGGTCGTGCCGTAGTTGCCGTATTCGGCGCGGGCCAGGGCTTCGAACTGGTCGGCCGGCTTGGCGGTGATGATGTTGACGACGCCGCCGGTGGCGTTGCGGCCGTACAGCGTGCCCTGCGGGCCGCGCAGCACTTCCACCCGCTCGACGTCGTAGAACTCGGCCTCGAACAGGTTGGAGGCCTGAAGGGGCGCGTTGTTGACGTGCACGCCGACGCCGTTGTCGGCCGAGACGCCGACGCCCTTGGAGCCGATGCCGCGGATCTGGAAGTTGAAGCTGTTGGTGAAGTTGCTCTTGCCGAAGCTGACGTTCGGAATGGCCTGCTGAAGGTTCGGGCCGCCGTCGATCTTCTGGACTTCCAGGCTGTCCTGGCTGAAGGCCGAGACCGCGATCGGCACGTCCTGGAGGGCTTCCTCCTTCTTCTGGGCGGTGACCACCAGCTCTTCGATCACGTTGTCCTGGGCCGGCTTGGCCGGTGCGGACGTCTGGGCGAAGGCGGGGGCGGCCACGGCGGCCAGCACGGCGGCGGAAGCGCTCATGGCCAAGAGGCCGCGCAAGCGCAGGGTCTGCGTCATTCGAAATCCCTCCCTGGACGCGATGACGCCTTGTTGGCGGCCCCTATCCGCGTCCCGTTGTTTCCTCGTCGCCGCACGTTTTCATTGTCGTATCTCCTTTGCGGAGATCGGCGGGCAGGTGTCCGGCAGACCTGCTTCGGCATTGCAGGATTGCATACTTGCGTTCTTTGGCTGTCAACTGCCGCGCCTGTAAGTAAACGGCGATAGGTTACGGCTTTTCACTTGACGCAACGTCATCTGTTGCGCCGAAAACTCGCTTATTAGAAATTTAGAAAAGACGGTCCGCCGGGTGACGCAAGGTCATCCGTGACGGTCTACTGAAAACAGGGAGAAAATTTGCTCCCCCGCACGCTGTATCTTGTCGCATTCCCGTAAAAGGTACAGTCGGAAAACGCTGGTTGTCGAAGCCCCGGCGGCGGCGCGTCGCGCCCCGCCGTTCCAGCCGGGGGCAAGGTCGTGTAGAGGAGCGGCATGTCCGCATCTTCCACCTCTTCCGCGCCCTCGGGCGCCGCCCTGGTGCTGTTCTCCGGCGGCCAGGACTCCAGCGTCTGCCTGGCCTGGGCGCTCGAGCGCTATGAGCGCGTCGAGACCCTGGGCTTCGACTACGGCCAGCGCCATTCGATCGAGATGGAGGCCCGCCAGGCCGTCCGCCATCAGGTCGCCGCCCGCTTCCCGCACTGGGCGCAGCGTCTGGGCGAGGACCACGTCCTGGATATCAAGAGCTTCGGCGCCGTCGCCGAGTCCGCCCTGACCGCCGACCGCGCCATCGAGATGACCGAGCGCGGCCTGCCGTCGACCTTCGTCCCCGGCCGCAACCTCGTGTTCCTGATCTACGCCGCGGCCCTGGCCGACCGCCGGGGCATCGACGCCCTGGTCGGCGGCATGTGCGAGACCGACTTCTCGGGCTATCCCGACTGCCGTCGCGACACGCTGGACGCCATGCAGAGCGCCATGAACCTCGGCATGGACCGAAACTTCCGCGTCGAGACGCCCCTGATGTATCTGACCAAGGCTGAGACCTGGGCCCTGGCCAAGACCCTCGGCGGCGAAGACCTCGTCGACCTGATCGTGGTCGAGAGCCACACCTGCTACCAGGGCGAACGCGGCGAGCTGCATCCCTGGGGCCACGGCTGCGGCGAATGCCCGGCCTGCGAGCTGCGCGAAAAGGGCTACGCCGAGTGGGACGCGGCCGGTCGTCTTCCGCTTCCTTCTCCCCTTGCGGGAGAAGGTGGCGGCGAAGCCGTCGGATGAGGGGTCTCTCAAACCGATGACGCCGCGCCCGATCGTTCCGCCCTACGCGGCGGATCTCGCCATCAACCCCTCACCCGACGGTCCTCCGGACCGCCACCCTCTCCCGCAAGGGGAGAGGGGAGGTTCTCGATGACCTACTCTGTGAAAGAAATCTTCCTCACCCTGCAGGGCGAAGGCGGCCAGGCGGGCAAGGCGGCCGTGTTCTGCCGTTTCGCCGGCTGCAATCTGTGGACCGGCCGCGAGCAGGACCGCCACAAGGCCGTCTGCACCTTCTGCGACACCGACTTCGTCGGCACGGACGGGGAGGGCGGCGGCAAGTTCGCCACCGCCGACGCCCTGGCCGCTGCCGTCGAGGCCGCCTGGACCGGCGGTCCCAACGATCGGCTGGTGGTCTGCACCGGCGGCGAGCCGCTGCTTCAGCTGGATGAGCCCGCCATCGCCGCCCTGCACGCCCGCGGCTTCCAGATCGCCTGCGAGAGCAACGGCACGGTCGTCGCGCCCGAAGGCATCGACTGGGTGTGCATCAGCCCCAAGGCCGACGCCCCCGTCGTCCAGACCCGCGGCCAGGAGCTGAAGCTCGTGTTCCCCCAGGAAAAGGCCATGCCGGAACGCTTCGAAAGCCTGGATTTCGAGCGCTTCTATCTCCAGCCGATGGACGGCCCGGACCGCGACGCAAACACGCAATTGGCCGTCGCCTATTGCCTTTCCCACCCTCAATGGCGTTTAAGCGTCCAGACACACAAGTATCTCGGCCTGCCCTGACGGATAAGGCGCTCGGTTTGGTGACAGGACCGTTGCGCTAGAGCCTCCCAGGCCTAGTCATAAAAGAAGTCCATGTCCGAACCCGTCTTCGAGATCACGAAGGCCGCGCATTTCGATGCGGCCCACTACATTGAGCAAGGCCCCGGCGACCATCGCTATCGCCGGCTGCACGGCCATTCGTTCCGCGTCGAGGCCAGCGTGAAGGGCTCCATGCAGGCGGCCGGCTGGGTCGCCGACCTGGAAAGCCTGGACGTCGCCCTCAAGGCGGTCGCCACCGAGCTCGACCACGGCCTGCTCAACGATCGCCCCGGCCTGGAAAGCCCGACCCTGGAGCGGATCTGCCTCTATTTCGCCGAGCGCCTGAAGCCGCAGTTCCCCGGCCTGTCGCGCGTGGTCCTGTCGCGCCCGACCATCGGCGAGAGCTGCGCGCTGACGCTGTAGAGGCGACCCTCCCCCTCTGGGGGAGGCGGCCGAAGGCCGGTGGGGGGACGTTTTCAGCTTCCGCCACGCTGGCCGATCTCGCAATCGCTCCCCCCACCGATCGCTGCGCGATCGCCTCCCCCAGAGGGGGAGGTTCGATTATCCCCGACTTTGACGCCGCCGCCCTCTGGCGCGGCGGCGCGGAGTTCGTCACACAGCGCCCATGCGCATGATCGGCTACTTCCGGGTTCCGCCCGTACGGGGCGCGACCTTCGACGGACCCCTGGCGGACAAGCTCAGCGCCGCCGGCTGCGAGGCGCTGCACCACGACGCCTGCTATGCCCTGGCGGTGCACAAGCCGGGGCTGGACGCGGCCATCGCCTCGGCGCGGCCTGGCGACCTGCTGGTCGTCCCCAGCCTGCACGCCTTCGCCGCCCATCTGGTCGACCTGCTGCAGGTGCTGGGCAAGATCCAGGCGGCGGGCCTCTACCTGATGACGCTGAGCGAGGGGATCGACACCCGCATGCCCGGCGCCTTCTTCACGGTTTGCGCCCAGCTGGCCCAGTTCAACGACCAGACCCGCATGGTCCGCAACGCCGAGGAGAAGATCGTCCGCCTGGGCCGTCCGCGTCCCGCGACGCCGGAGACTGAGCCTGAAGGTGATGCGTCGGAAGCGGTCGCAGAGGCTCCGCCCGAGGCCTGAGACCTCTTTTCAGAGAACGCCGGTCGGGCTACCCCTTGCGCCTATAAGCGCCCCGGGAGGCCTCGCCGTGCTCTACGCCATCCTCTGCTACAACGATCAGGACCTGGTCTCGAACTGGACCCCGGCGCAGGACGCGGCCGTGATGGAAAAGCTGTCGGTCGTTCACGACCGGCTCTATGCCGAGGGCAAGCTGGGACCGGCCGGCCGCCTGGGCTTCACCGGCTCGGCCAAGACCCTGGTCAAGGGCCAGGAGCCGCCGATCGTGATGGACGGTCCCTACGCCGAGACCAAGGAGGCCATGCTCGGCTTCTACATCGTCGACTGCGCCTCGATGGACGAGGCTCTCGACGTGGCCCGCGCCCTGGGCGAGGCCAATCCGACCGGCGCCTACGAGATCCGGCCGCTGTCGCTGTATCTGGAGGGCTTGGCCGTGGGCGATCAGATCCCTCAGGCGGCGGAGTAGAGCCCCCTCAGTCGCTTCGCGACAGCTCCCCCAGAGGGGGAGCATCTGCGGCGTAGATCCTCCCCCTCTGGGGGAGGCGGCCCGGAGGGCCGGAGGGGGGGGGCGTCAGCCGCGCTGGGCCTTCTTCCACTCGCGGAATTCGCGCTTTTCGCGGTCCTTCTTGCTTTCGCCGGGGATCACCGCCTTGCCGGCGCCGACCACGACCTTGCCGGTCGTGCCGACCACGGCTCCGGCCGTGCCGACGGCCGCGCCCGCGACGGCGCCGGCCAGGCACCCCTGGGCGCCGACCGCGACGGCCAGCAGGGCGGGAACGAGAAGCAGGCGGGAAACGCGCATGGGGAAGAAACTCGCGGAACAATGGTTCGCCGGTTCTAGCCGAATAAAGGTTTACGATCTCCGCGTCGCAAGGTCGCTGTCGTCTGGCCGACTTTTCAGGTCTTCGAGTCTGTAGGCCGACAGTTCTCGTGGTAAAAATGCGGCGGTGCAGCTTGATTAAGATTTGTAAACGAAAAAATCAGGAACGAGTCCTAAAGTTCGGCGGTTGGTTGGTCGAATGCTAGAGACTTGAACCGATGCCCCGCCGAGAAGACATGATCAAGCAGGAGGCCCAGGCGCTGTGGCGAGAGCTGCGCGGCGAGCCCGTCCCCGACCTCAGCGGCGAAGAACTGCTTGCCAGATTGTGTCGAGATCTTGACGTCGCCGACTACGACCGCGTCCAATCGCCCTTCCTGCGCCCGTCGATGATCATGCGGCCGGAAGAATGGCCGGAGCGTCGGGAGGGGTGACGTTCGGGTCCTTTCTGATGGGCGAGAGTTCCCGCCAGCCTCCTCTCCCGTAAAATCCCCGCGAAAGCGCAGCCGCCTGGTCCCTCTCCCCTTGCGGGAGAGGGTGGCCTCCGAAGGAGGTCGGGTGAGGGGTCTCTCAAAAATCAAAGCCGCGTGCGGCGGTCAGGCCGGGCGGGGCGTCTCCCATCTGAGAGACCCCTCATCCGTCGGCCTTCGGCCGCCACCTTCTCCCGCAAGGGGAGAAGGAACGCCGACGGGCATAGAGCGCCCTCAATCCCCGACGATCGCGCCAAAGACCCCAACCAATCCAGCCGCTTACAACTTTCTCAGCGCTCTGGATCAGACGCGCTGAAACCCGCTGCATAATCAGAGCTGTCCCGTCGCAGGGAGAGGGCGCAAGGATCCGGCCCGAAGCGTGCGGCGGTGATGCGATCGAGCGGGGCTGAAGGAGCGGCGAGAGCCGGGCCTGAAGGCTTAAATGAGGGTGGGGGACGTAAATCCATCCATCGGGAGCTTGCCTGTATCGGCTCCCGCCCGTCCGAGGGTCCGCTCCGGCGCCTTCTGTCTGCACGCGATGGCTAGCGAAGCTTACAGCCCGGTTCCGGGGAAGGCATACGCCGAAGGGGGTGAAGGGCGGAAAAGGCCCGCGCGCCCCGGCCTGAGGG
The DNA here is from genome assembly GCF_058807655.1 of Caulobacter sp. GW821-FHT12A07. Taxonomy (NCBI): domain Bacteria; kingdom Pseudomonadati; phylum Pseudomonadota; class Alphaproteobacteria; order Caulobacterales; family Caulobacteraceae; genus Caulobacter; species Caulobacter sp. GW821-FHT12A07. Next base: position 140,302 of record NZ_JBXAQX010000001.1, on the reverse strand, counting down.
ATAGAACGATCGCGCGGGGCGTCAGAGCTTCGTCGAAACGGTATTTAGAACTCACACATCCGGGCGAGGCCCGGACGCCCCGCGCCCTCTCCATCAACTCAGCGGTTCACCGCGTGAGAGCGAAGCCGCACGCCCAGGAACCTCCCCCTGTGGGGGAGGCGGCCGAAGGCCGGTGGGGGGACGTTCTCAGCTTTCGAGGCGCCGGCCATTCTCGCACCAACTCCCCCCACCGATCGCTGCGCGATCGCCTCCCCCACAGGGGGAGGTTCCTTGGGAGCGCCGAAGGATCCTAGACCCGCTCGCCGCTGCCGCCCGGCAGGAACGCGCCGCCGCCGGTCTGACCGCGATGACGCAGGAAGGCGTCGGCCAGGACGCAGGCGGTCATGGCTTCCACCACCGGCACGCCGCGGATGCCCACGCACGGATCGTGGCGGCCCTTGGTGCGCAGGTCGATCTCCTCCCCGGCCTCGTTGAGGGTCTGGCGCGGGATCAGGATCGACGAGGTCGGCTTGAAGGCCACGCGGGCCGTGACCGGCTGGCCGGTGGAGAGCCCGCCCAGCACGCCGCCGGCGTGGTTGGACAGGAACTCCGGCTGGCCGTTCGGGCCAAGGCGCATCATGTCGGCGTTGTCCTCGCCGGTCAGGGCGGCGCTGTCGAAGCCTTCGCCGATCTCGACGCCCTTGGCGGCGTTGATCGACATCAGGGCCGCGGCCAGTTCGGCGTCGAGCTTGCCGTACAGCGGCGCGCCCCAGCCGGCCGGCACGCCGGTCGCTTCCACCTCAACCACGGCGCCGGTCGAGGAGCCGGCCTTGCGGATCTTCTCCAGATGCTCTTCCCACACCGGAATGATCGCGGCGTCCGGCGACCAGTAGGGGTTCTCTTCGGTCTGCGCCCAGTCCCAGTTGGCCCGGTCGATCTTGTGCGGGCCGATCTGCACGAGGGCCGCGCGCACCGTGACGCCCGGGATCACCAGCCGCGCCACCGCGCCGGCCGCGACCCGCGCGGCGGTCTCGCGCGCCGAGCTGCGCCCGCCGCCGCGATAGTCGCGCACGCCGTACTTGGCGAAATAGGGGTAGTCGGCGTGACCGGGGCGGAAGGCCTGGGCGATCTCGCCATAGTCCTTGGAGCGCTGGTCGGTGTTCTCGATCATCAGGCTGATCGGCGTGCCGGTGGTGCGCTGGCCGCCGGTGCGCTCGTCCTCGAACACGCCCGACAGGATCTTCACCGCGTCCGGCTCCTGGCGCTGGGTGACGAACTTGCCGTTGCCCGGCCGGCGCTTGTCGAGGAAGCCCTGGATCATCTCGGCGGTCAGCAGGATGCCCGGCGGCACGCCGTCGACGACGCAGCCGAGGGCGGGCCCGTGGCTCTCGCCCCAGGTGGTGACGCGGAACAGGTGACCGAAGGTGTTGTGCGACATGGCGAGGCTTCTAGCCCAAAGGGCGTTTGGGGGCGAGACTTTGCGGGCGGGGAGCGGGCAGGGCGGCGACGCGCAAGAATTTGCCGCCGCCGCTTTGGCCTACACCCAGTCCGGAACAAGGTCCCGGGCCAGCATCTCGTCATAGGTCGGACGCTTGCGGATCACGGCGTAGCGATCGCCGTCGACCAGCACCTCGGGGACCAGCGGGCGGGTGTTGTACTCGCTGGCCATGGCCGAGCCATAGGCCCCGGCCGACATGAAGGCCACCAGGTCGCCCGGCCCGAACGGCGGCAGGGCGCGGTCGCGGGTGAAGGTGTCGCCGGTCTCGCAGACCGGGCCGACCACGTCGTAGACCGTCTCGCCGTCACGCGGCAGCACGGGCCGGATGTCGTGGAAGGCGTCGTACATGGCCGGACGCACCAGGTCGTTCATGGCCGCGTCGATGACCAGGAACTTGCGGCCTTCCGGACGCTCGTGGACGTGGATGACTTCCGACACCATGACACCCGCGTTGGCGGCGATGACCCGGCCCGGCTCGAAGGCCAGCTTCACCGGCAGGCCCTTGGTCACCTCGGCCACCATGGCGGCGAAGGCGGCCGGGGGCGGGGGCTCGGGGTGGTTGAAATAGGGTACGCCCAGGCCGCCGCCGAGATCCAGGCGCTCGACCGACAGGCCCTCGCCCAGCAGCTGCTCGACCAGGCCCCGCATCTTCGTGAACGCGGCGCGCATGGGCTCGAGGTCGGTGATCTGGCTGCCGATGTGGCAGGCCACCCCGATCGGCTCCAGCGCGGCGTTGTTGCTGGCGTTGGCGTAGAGGCGGGCGGCCTCGGCGAACGAGACGCCGAACTTGTTCTCCGACTTGCCGGTGGCGATCTTGGCGTGGCCGCCGGCCGCGACATCCGGGTTGACCCGGAAGGCGATCTTGGCCCGCACGCCCAGCTCGGCGGCGACGCTGGCGATCAGTTCCATCTCCGGCTCGGACTCGACGTTGATCTCGGCGACGCCGGCCTTCAGGGCGAAGGCGATCTCCTCGCGCTTCTTGCCCACGCCCGAGAACACGATGCGCTCACCGGGAATGCCGGCGGCCAGGGCGCGGCGGACCTCGCCTTCCGACACCGTGTCGGCGCCGGCGCCCAGGTCGCCCAGCACCTTCAGCACGGCCACGTTCGAATTGGCCTTCACCGCATAGGCCACGAGCGGATCGACGACGCCGGCCTGCACGAGGGCGTCGCGGAACACGGTGAAGTGCCGCTCCAGGGTGGCGCGGGAATAGACGTAGACGGGCGTGCCGACCTCGGCCGCGATCCTGGCCAGGGGGACGCCTTCACAGGCGAGGCCCTCGGGGCCGTATTCGAAGTGGTTCACAGAAATGCTTTCGGGGAGATCAGTTCGGCGTCGAGGACGGGAAGCCGGCGGCGGACGGGCCGCCGAACGGGTCGGACGGCGCGCCGCGCAGCGGAGCGGCGCGGGTCGTGCGGTTGCTCGACGCCGGGTCGATGTTCTCCTGGGTGCCGTTCGGGCGGGCCGGCTGGTTGGCCTGGGCCGAGGCTTCGCGGCGCTTGGAGGCTTCGGCGGCCTTCTTCTCCGGACCCCACAGCGGCGCGGGACGCTCCAGCTCGGCCTGCTTGCCGCAGGCGGAGAGGGCGGCGCCGGTCAGGCCCAGGGCGGCGATGGCGAGCAGCGTGGCGGGACGGATCATGCCAGGGTTTCCTTCCAACGCGCGATCTGGGCGCGGACCTGGGCGGGGGCGGTCCCGCCATAGCTCATGCGGCTGGCCGCCGAGGCGGCCGGGGTGAGGACGGCGTAGACCCCGTCGGTGATCCGCGGTTCGATGGCCTGGAATTCGGCCAGCGACAGGTCCGACAGATCGACGCCCTTGGTCTCGGCGGCTTTCACGGCCGAGCCTGTCACGTGGTGGGCGTCACGGAAAGGCATGTTCAGTTCGCGCACCAGCCAGTCGGCCAGATCGGTGGCGGTCGAGAAACCGGCGCCGGCCGCGGCGGCCATCTTTTCGGTGTTCGGGGTCAGGTCGGCGATCATGCCGGCCATGGCCAGCAAGCTCAGTTCCAGGGCGTCGAAGGCCTCGAAGGTCGGGACCTTGTCCTCCTGCATGTCCTTCGAATAGGCCAGCGGCAGGCCCTTCATGACCACGGTCAGGGTGGTCAGGCTGCCCAGGATCCGGCCGACCTTGGCGCGGATCAGCTCGGCGGCGTCGGGGTTCTTCTTCTGCGGCATGATCGAGCTGCCGGTGGTGAAGGCGTCGGTCAGCTTGATGAAGCCGAACATCGGCGTCGTCCACAGCACGATCTCCTCGGCCAGGCGCGACAGGTGCGTGGCGGTGATCGAGGCGGCCGACAGGGCTTCCAGCGCGAAGTCGCGCGAGGAGACGCTGTCCAGCGAGTTGGCGGTCGGACGGTCGAAGCCCAGGGTCGCGGCCGTCTGGTGGCGGTCGATCGGGAAGGGCGAGCCGGCCAGGGCCGCGGCGCCCAGCGGGCACTCGTTCATCCGGGCGCGGGCGTCGCGGAAGCGGCTGGCGTCGCGGCCGAACATCTCGACATAGGCCATCAGGTGGTGGCCGAAGGTCACCGGCTGGGCCGGCTGCAGGTGGGTGAAGCCCGGCATCAGGGCGTCGGCATAGGTCTCGGCCTGGGCCAGCAGCGCCTTCTGGAGGGCGACCAGCTGGCCGGCCGAGCGGTCGGCGGCGTCGCGCACCCACAGGCGGAAGTCGACGGCCACCTGGTCGTTGCGCGAGCGGGCGGTGTGCAGCCGGCCGGCCGTCGGGCCGATCAGCTCGCGCAGCCGCGCCTCGATGTTCATGTGGATGTCTTCGTACTCGTCGCGGAACGGGAAGGTCCCGGTGGCCAGCTCGTCCTCGATCTTGGCCAGGCCCTCGAGGATTTCCTCGCCGTCGCTGCTTGCAATGACGCCTTGGGTGATCAACATCCGCGCGTGGGCGCGGCTGCCCGCCAGGTCCTGCGCCCAGAGGCGCTTGTCGAAGCCGATGGAGACGTTGATCGCCTGCATCAGTTCCGCCGGCTTGGCCGAGAACCGTCCGCCCCACATGGCTTGGCCCTGGCCGTTCGCGGCGGGCGTTTTGGAGGCGGTGTCGGTCATATGAGCGAAGTCCAGTCGAACGGTGCGGTGACCAAGCCGAAGCCCGGCCCCCTGAAATGGGCCATCGGCGCCGTCATGCTCGTCGGCGTCGTCGGCGTCCTATACGTCATCGCCCAGGCTTCGTTCAAACCCGCAGAAGCCGCCGACCTCACGGAATTCAAGAAGGCGTCCCTAGCAAAGCTGGATGTGCCCAAGTCGCCGCGCGGGGCGCCGGCCACCGTCTTCACCGACATGGCCGGAAAACCGCACACCCTGGCCGACTTCAAGGGGCAGGTGGTGGTGATGAATCTCTGGGCCACCTGGTGCGCGCCCTGCAAGAAGGAGATGCCCACCCTGGCCAAGCTGGCGGGCGCCTATCCCACCCAGCCGCTGAAGGTGCTGCCGGTCAGCATGGACCGCGACGACGACGTCAACCTGATCAAGGCCGAGATGGCCAAGAACCCGCCGCTCGTCTCGTTCCGCGACAAGTCCTACAAGCTGTCGTTCGACCTCCAGCCGCGCGCGATCGGCTATCCGACCACGGTGATCTACGACAAGCAGGGCCGCGAGCGGGCCCGCATCGCCGGCGAGGCCGACTGGTCCAGCCCCGAGGCCCGCGGCCTGGTCGAAGCCCTGTTGAAAGAGAAATGAGCCCCGACGTTCTCGAACCGATCGCCGACGGTGCCTGGCCCGCTCGTGAGCGGCAACGCCTGGGCGGCTGGCGGCTGAACGCTGCCGACGGCTTCTCGCTGCGCATCAACGCCTGCTGGCCGCTGGGCGAGCCGGATCGCGACCCCGAGGCCGCCATCGACGCGGTCGAGGCCTTCTACGCCGCGCGCGGCCTGCCCGTGCGCTTCAAGCTGACCGAAGACGCGACGTCGCCGGCCGATCTGGCCGAACGCCTGGCCCGCCGAGGCTACGAGACCCATGGCGAAACCCTGGTGATGACCGGCGCCGTCGCCGGCCTCGCCGATCCGGACGTGACCCTGTCGACCGCGCCCGACCCGGCCTTCGAGGCGGTGCTGGTCGCCTCGGCCAAGGGCGACCTGGCCGACGCCCGCGAGCGGCTCGAAGCCCTGGCCCGCATTCCGGCCCCGGCCCGGTTCGCCCGTCTGGCCGTCGAAGGGCGCGCCGCCGCCCTGGGCGCCTGCGCGGTCGATGGCGAAGCCGTGGGAATCTTCGGCATGCGCACCGATCCGGACTTCCGCCGCCGGGGCCTGGCCCGCCGGGTGCTCGACGCCCTGCTGGCCGAGGCCGAGGGGCTGGGCGCGCGCACGGCCTATTTGCAAGTCGAGGCCGCCAACGCCCCGGCCATCGCCCTCTACGCGGCGCGCGGTTTTTCGACGGCCTATCGTTATCGCTACTGGAGCAGGCCCGCTCGCGATTGACGAGAGCGCCGGTTTGAGGTGCTCATCCGCTCCGGGGAAGCGGCGCGTGGCCGCGTGTGTGTTGGGGGAACGGCCGTGGATCACGGAAACCAGAAACTGATCAGCTACGGGATCACGGCGGCGGTCGTGGCCATCGTCTTCGCCCTGCGCTTCCGCGCCATGAACAAGGAGCGGCGGCTGAAGCTGGAGTTCATGTGGATCCTGCCGGCGATCATGGTCGCCGCCACGATCTTCCTGTTCGTGCAGTTCACGCCGCATGGGACCGACTGGCTGTGGCTGGGCCTGATCTTCGCCGTGGGCGCGACGATCGGCTGGTGGCGCGGCCGCCTGATTCCGATCGCCATCGATCCCGACACCCACGAGCTCAACACCAAGCCCTCGCCGGCGGCGATCCTGTTCCTGCTGGGCCTGTTCGTCGTGCGCTTCGCCCTGAAGGCCTTCCTCGAATCCGAAGCCCAGGCCTGGCACATCAACGCCGTGCTGCTGACCGACGGCTTCGTGGTGCTGGGCGTGGGCCTGTTCGCCGTCTCGCGCCTGGAGATGGCGTTGCGGGCCATCGGCCTGCTGCGTGAAGCTCGCGCGACCAAGGCGGCGCAGGCGGCGGCCTAGATACTCCTCGTCGAACTCGATCAGCGACACGTGCGATTTAGAACGCCGTTTTCTAACTAGTTTACAAAACAAACTAGTTGATACAGTGTGCGGCTCGCCACCGAGACGGGTGGGGGAGGAAGCCATGCACGCGCCGCTCAAGACCCTGGAGAGACCGACCGTCGACGACGGTCGCAACGCCCCGATCGGCGCCCTGCGCGCCTTCGTCACCCTGCTGGTGATCGCCCACCACACGGCGATGACCTATCACCCCTACGCGCCGGCCCCGAAGGCGTTCGCCGCGCCGCCGATCCTGTGGACGGCCTTCCCGGTCGTCGATCCGCAGAAGGTCGGGGCGTTCGGGATCCTGACCCTGGTCAACGACACGTTCTTCATGTCGCTGATGTTCTTCATCTCCGGCCTGTTCGTCGCCCAGGGCCTGCGGACCAAGGGCGCGGGCGGTTTCCTGAAGGGGCGGGCGCTGCGTCTGGGCGTTCCGTTCGTGATCGGCGCCGGCCTGCTGGCGCCGCTGGCCTACTGTCCCGCCTGGCTGCAATCGGGCGGCGCGCCGTCGCTGGGCGCCTTCGCGCAGGCCTGGACCCATCTGCCGTTCTGGCCCGGTGGCCCGGCCTGGTTCCTGTGGGTGCTGCTGGCCTTCGCAGCGATCATCGCGGGGCTGCACGCCCTGGCTCCTGGCGCGATCGACGCCCTCGGGCGTCTGGTCAAGGGCGCGGAGGCCAGGCCCGGCCGGTTCTTCCTGGGTCTCGTCGCCATCAGCCTCGCGGCCTATCTGCCGCTGTCGATGACCACGCCGTTCGGCCACTGGACGATGGTCGGGCCGTTATCGGTGCAGACCGCCCGCATCGGCCACTACCTCGTCTACTTCCTGGCGGGCGCCGCCGTCGGCGCGGCCGGCGTCGGCCAAGGCCTGACCGATCCTGATGGCAAGCTGGCCAAGCGCTGGTGGGTCTGGCAACTGGCGCCGATCGTCCCGGTCGTCGGCGGCGTGGCCGTGCTGATCGTCGCCTTTTCGCCCAACCCGCCGCCCCGGCCGGTGCTGGACGTGCTCGGCGGCATGATGTTCGCGCTGGGCTGCGCGGCCCTGTCGTTCGCCGCCCTGGCGACCTTCCTGCGCTTCGCCCGCAAGACCGGTCCGATCGGCGCCAGCCTGCAGGCCAACGCCTACGGCATGTACCTGCTGCACTACGTCTTCACCTCGTGGCTGGCCTGGATGCTGCTGCCCGCCGCGTGGGGCGGCCTCGCGAAGGGCGCGGCGGTGTTCGTCGGGGCGACGGCGCTGAGCTGGCTGCTGACCATGGCCCTGCGCCGCATGCCGCTGTTGGGACGAATCCTTTGACCCTGCATGATGTTCGCGACGGAGCCGCGCCCATGAACGACAAGCTGAAGACGGTGCAGGACGACCTGGCCTTCCTGCGCGGCATCGCCGAGGGCGGCGCCGAGCGGGGCGGGTTCGGCGTCGCCGGCGGGGCCCTCTATGGATCGGCCGGCCTGCTCTACGGGATCCAGACCCTGGTCTATTTCGCCCAGGAGAAGGGCGTCCTGTCGCTGGGAGGGCTGGGCAACCTGATCCTGGCCTGGCTGCCGACGCTGATCTTCCTGGTGCTGATGACGATCGTGATCGTGGTTGAGCGCAGGAAGCCCAAGGGCGGTGTCGCCCACCGGGCGATCAACGCCGCCTTCGCCGGGGCGGGCCTGGCCAATCTGGCGCTGATCATCGTCTTCGCCGTGGCCGCCGCCCGCAATCACGACTTCCGCTACTGGCTGTTCCATCCGGCGGTGGTGTTCGTGATGCAGGGCGCGGTCTGGTACGCCGTCTTCGCCCTGCGCAAGCGGGCCTGGATGCTGGTGGTCTCGCTGGGCTGGCTGGCTTCGGGCGTCGCCCTGGGACTGCTGGTCGATCGGGCGGACCTCTACCTGCTGATCGCCAGCATTGGCCTGTTCGGCTTCATGATGGTCCCCGGCTTCTTCCTGATGCGCCAAGCCCAGCGCGCGGCGGCCTGAGGCGGGCGTGGCGGAACGGTTCGACATCAGCGGGCTCGACGACGTCATCCATGGCCGGGTGCGGCTGGGCATCGTCGCCTACCTGGCCAGCGCCGAGGTCGCCGACTTCACCGAGCTGAAAAACCTGCTGGAGGTCACCCAGGGCAACCTCTCCATCCACCTGCGCAAGCTGGAGGAGGCGTCTTATGTCTCGATCGACAAGAGCTTCGTCGGCCGCAAGCCCCTGACCCGCGTACGCCTGACCGACACCGGCCGGGCAGCCTTCGCCCGCTATCTCAAGGCCATGGGCCAGCTGGTGGAGCAGGCGGGCGGCGGCTAGACGCCCATCTCCGCCCGCAGCGCCCGCGGCGTCACGCCGGCGGCGCGCAGTTCGCGCAGGGTCTGGGCCTTGTCGCGCTTGGCGTAGCGCTTGCCGTCTGGTCCGACCAGCAGGCCGTGGTGGCGGTAGGTCGGGACGGGGAGGTCCAGCAGCGCCTGCAAGAGGCGCTGGATGTGGGCGGCCTCGAACAGGTCATGGCCGCGGATGACGTGGGTGATGTTCTGCAAGGCGTCATCCAGCACCACGGCCAGGTGATAGGCGACGCCGACGTCCTTGCGGGCCAGCACGATGTCGCCGGCGGTCTCGGGACGCGCCTTGATCAGCCCGGTCTCGCCTTCGGGACCGGCGCCTTCCTCGACGAAGCTCAGGGCTTCGAAGCCGCCCAGCGTCGCTTGCGCGGCGTCCAGCGACAGCCGCCAGGCGAAGGCCTCGCCGCGCGCCAGGCGTTCGGCCTCTTCGGCTGCGGGCAGGGGCGCGCCGCGATAGGGAACGGCCGGCTCGTGCGGGGCGCGGCCAATATCGAGCTCCTTGCGGGTCTTGAAGCAGCGATAGACGAGACCGCGCTCGCGCAGGACGTCGATGGCGGCGTGATAGTCGGCCAGGTGCTCGGACTGGCGGCGGACGGGCTGCTCCCAGGCAAGGCCCAGCCAGGCCAGGTCCTCCAGGATCGCCGCTTCGTAGTCCGGCCGGCTGCGGGTGGCGTCGATGTCCTCGATGCGCAGCACGAAGCGCCCGCCGGTCTCGCGCGCGGCCTTGAAGGCCGTCAGGGCCGAGAAGGCGTGGCCGCGATGCAGATGGCCGGTGGGGGAGGGGGCGAAGCGGGTGGCGAAACTCATCCGCGCCAAGTCCTCCGTTTCACGGGGGAGGAGATCATCCGCGATCGAACTTGGCGAACATGCCCAGGTGGTCGAACACCGCCTTCAGGAAAGCTTCCTCGCCGCCGAGCATGGCCTTCAGGCCGGCGAACTGTTTGAAGCCGCTCATTTCGGCGAGGCCATGGCCGGCGCACCAGGCGGCGATGGTCGCCAGCTCCAGGTCGATCTCCGAGACGCCGGGACCGGCCTGGTGGGCGATGGTGTTGCGCACCTGGCAGTAGGCCCCTTCCTCCTTCATCTGGTCGGGCAGGGCGTCCTTGTCGCGCGAGCAGTCGTACATCACCCGGTAGAGCGCCGGGTTGTCGCGGGCGAAGGTGACATAGGCCACGCCCAGGTTGGTCATCCGCTGACGGTCGCTTTCGCTGTCGTGGCGGGCCTTCATCAGCGCCTCGTCCAGCGCCACCCAGCCCTCGTGGGCCACGGCGTCGAGCAACTGGCCCTTGTCCTTGAAGTGGTGGTAGGGCGCGGCGGGGCTGACGCCGGCCTCGCGGGCCACCGCGCGCAGCGACAGGGCCGCCGGGCCGTCGGTCTCGAGGATCCGTCGGGCGGCCTCGACGAGGGCGCGGCTGAGATCGCCGTGGTGATAGGGACGGGCGGCTTCGGGCGAGGCGAGAGTCATCGGGCGGCACTCTATCCCTTACGTAGCGAAAATTCATCCAAACATTGTCAAGATATCTTGACGCCGCTTAGATCCGTGTTATCTAAGCATCGTTCAGATGGATCGGCCGATCAAGAGACCGCCGCTGGACCACGCTGGCCGAGGGGGTCGGCGCGAAACAACTTTCAAGGATGTGTGTGATGACCAACCGTAGCTTTGAAGCCTTCGAAGGCATCTTCGACCGCGTCGCCATCGGTTATTTCCTGGTGGCCGCTCTGGCCGTCGCCGGCGCCGTGCTCGCGATCGCGCTGTAAGGACGAAATGTCCGTCGCGGCCGTCCCGGCCTGTCCGGGGACGGCCGCCGGGGTGCGCCGCTCGACTTGAAACCGGCGCTCCGCTCGGCCATAGCCGAGCCGGCGGAACGACCCGCGACACCTCGGGTTTCCGTCTGATGACTGTCTTTTCCCATTTCCCGCGAGACGCCCGATGAGCGTGGCCTTCACCAAGGAAGGCGACGCCGAGGCCTTCGCCGCCGACCTTCCCGACCGTCCGATCTCGACCCAGCCCAATCTCGTCACGGCCGAAGGCCTGGCGATGATCGAGGCCGAGTTCGCCGCCGCCCGCGCCGCCTATGCCGCGGCCCAGGCCGCCGGCGGCGTCGCGGAAGACCGCACCGCCATGGCCCGCGCCACCCGCGACCTGCGCTACTGGTCGGCCCGCCGTGGCACCGCCCAGCCGGTCGAGCGCGACGAGAGCCGCACCAGCGTGCAGTTCGGCGACACGGTCACCTTCGACCGGGAAGACGGCCGCACCCAGACCTTCCGCATCGTCGGCGAGGACGAGGCCGATCCGGCCAAGGGCTCGGTGTCCTATGTCTCGCCCCTGGCCCGCGCCCTGATGGGCAAGAGCGTCGGCGACACCGCCATGGTCGCCGGCGGCGAGGTCGAGATCGTCGCCATCGGCTGAGGTCGTGAGCCCGCCGCAAGTTTCGGATTGCCAGCGATCCCCGGCGAGGGCTTCCTCGCCGGCGTGATCTCCGCTTCTGCTCCCACCCCCGACCTGATCGCCGCCGCCCGCGCCCACCTGGCGCAGGCCGACCCGCTGTTCGGCCGCCTGGAGGCGGTGACCCCCGTCTTCGAATGGCGTCTTAGACCCGGCGGCTTCGCCGGTCTGGCCAGGATGATCGTCGAGCAGCAGATCTCGGTGGCCGCCGCCGCCTCGATCTGGGCGCGGGTGCAGGCGGGCCTGCCCGACATGACACCGCACGCCCTGATGGCCCTGGACGATCCCGCGCTCCAGGGTTTTGGCCTGTCGCGGCCCAAGGTGCGCTATCTGCGTGAGATCGCCGACGCGCACCTGACGGGCGCCTGCGACTTCGACGCCCTCAAGGCCCTGCCCGACGCCGAGGCCGTGGCGGCCCTGGTCGCCATCAAGGGCGTGGGCCGCTGGACGGCCGAGACCTTCCTGATGTTCTGCGAGGGCCGCATCGACGTCTTCCCCGGCGGCGACGTCGCCCTGCAGGAAGCCATGCGCTGGGCCGACGGGCTGGAGGTCAGGCCCAACGAGAAGGCGGCCTATGTCCGGGCGGAGGCCTGGAAACCTTATCGCGGGGTGGCGGCGCATCTTCTTTGGGCCTGCTATGGCGGCGTTCGGCGCGGCGAGATCACGCTGACGGCGTAGGGGGCGAACTTTCGCAAGCTTCGTCTTGGTTCTGTCGCCGATTGGGATCATCCTTTCTGTGCGTCCGGGAGTGAATGGCGATTCCCTGATTTGCGTAGGAAGGAGGCCCGTCTTCAGTCCGACCGCGTACCAGCCCCATAGGGACCTCGTCGGTTCCATGAGCGGGAGGCCCTGATGCAGGTGCTGACCCGCCCCCCGTCCGGCATGCCGGCGCTCGTGCTCAACGCCGACTATCGGCCGCTGAGCTATTATCCGCTGTCCCTCTGGCCATGGCAGGAGGTGATCAAGGCGGTGTTCCTCGACCGCGTCGACGTCGTCTCGACCTACGACCACGTGGTCCATTCGCCGTCCTTCGAGATGAAGCTGCCCAGCGTGGTGTCGCTGAAGCAGTACGTGCCGCAGGAGCGGCCGCCGGCCTTCACCCGCTTCAACCTGTTCCTGCGCGACAGCTTCAGCTGCCAGTACTGCGCCTCGCCCGAGGACCTGACCTTCGACCACGTGATCCCCCGCTCGCGCGGCGGCCGCACCACCTGGGAGAACATCGTCACCGCCTGCGCGCCCTGCAACCTGGCCAAGGGCGGCCGCACCCCGCGCGAGGCGGGCATGCACCCGTTCCACACGGCGCGCCGGCCCTCGATGCACGAACTCCAGGACCGCGGCCGCAAGTTCCCGCCCGGCCACCTTCACGCCAGCTGGCTCGACTACCTCTACTGGGACATCGAGCTGGAGTCGTAGGTGGGGCCCTTCTCCCCTTGCGGGAGAAGGTGGCGGCCGCTCGCGAGGAACCTCCCCCTGTGGGGGAGGCGATCGCGCAGCGATCGGAGGGGGGAGGTGGTGCGAGATATCCGACGCCTCGAAAGCTGAAAACGTCCCCCCACCGGCCTTCGGCCGCCTCCCCCAGAGGGGGAGGTTCCGCCTGCGGCGGACCCCCTCAGTCGCTCCGCGACAGCTCCCCCAGAGGGCGAGCATCTGGAGCGCAAGGATCCTCCCCCTCTGGGGGAGGTGGCCCGAAGGGCCGGAGGGGGTGAGCACGGCGCTTCGTCCCCGCGCTTTCGCTGCGAGCTGATGAAGGGGAGCGGAGCGCCCGGGCGACGCCCGGAGGTGCTTATGTTGTTACCGTTTCGACGAAGCCAAGGCGCTCCGCGCGGTCGTTTGGCTGCCGGCTTCCCGGGCGGCGGCGCTCTTAACGCCTTACCAGGACCGCCTTCGAGGTTTCCCTGTTGGACGGCGACGAGGAGAGGGGTGCTCTGTAGTCCTCGCCCAAGCCGACGGCGGGCGGGCCTGGCCAGCGCCAGGTCCCGGACGCGACGGATCTTCCCAATCCGCCCCAGTCCCGCTCGATCGCATCCCGCCGCCGCATGGTCGCTGGCCTTGCGCCCCTTCGGTGCGGCGAGACGGGGTTATTATGCGGGTGGTTTGAGCGCGTCTGATCCAGGGCGGTGAGAAAGTTGTAAGGGGTTGGATTGGTTGGGGTTCTTGGCGCGGTCGACGGGGATTGGCAGCGATCTATCCCCGTCAGCGTCCCTTCTCCCCTTGCGGGAGAAGGTGGCGGCCGAAGGCCGACGGATGAGGGGTCTCTCAAACTTGAGACGCTTCACCCGGCCTGTCCGCCCCACGCGGTGTTGAGATCTGAGAGACCCCTCACCCGACCCCGCTCCGCGGGGCCACCCTCTCCCGCAAGGGGAGAGGGAACGGGAAAAGCCTGGGTCCCCGCTTTCGCGGGGATTTTACGGGGAAGGGAGCAGCGGGCGCCCTGGATCGCGCCCTCTAATCCCGGAAATAGCTGCGACGACGGCTGCGGCCGCGTCCGCGGCGGCGCAGGCGGGGCTCGATGCTGGGCCAGATGAGCAGAGCCAGCAGGGCCACGATGACCAAGGTTGGAAACAGCGGTGACATGAGCCCAGAACGCGCGTGACTTGGATCGGCTGCCACCGTTTCGCGATTTTGCGATGCAAACAAGAGTAAATTTCCGCGCGGCGCCAAGTTGTTCGGAAACCGGGCGCTTGTCACGATAACGCCTTGTTTCTAAGGCTGCCGGCAAAGTTTGCCGAAAACCTTGATCTCGCCAAACTGCACCCTTGTACGCGCTGCGTTGCAGCATGGCTTGCCGCGGCGGCCGGTCTTTATGCGGCGCTTATGCGCGGCTCACATCTCCCGAATGGAGCCCTTACGCGGCTCCGTGGTCCCTTCCGCGCCAACTGGAAGGAGGCCGAACGTGGCTGACATCATTTTCCTGGCGCTGGGCGGAGGGCTGTTTCTGGCCTTCGGCCTTTTCGCCATCGCATTGAGGCGCGCATGACCTTGTTCGTGAACGCGCTTTGGGGAGCCGGGGCGATCGTCGTCGCGGCCTACATGGTCACGGCGCTGATGCGGCCGGACCGCTTCTGACGCTCTTCGGATAAACTCACATGAACTGGCAAGGCTGGGCGGAAATCGCCCTGACGCTTGGCCTGGCGGTCGGCATCGGCTGGCCGCTGGGCGTCTACATGTCGCGCGTCTGGAACGGCGAGCGCACCTGGCTCGACCCCGTGCTCGGCCCGGTCGAGCGCCTCTTCTACGCCGCCTGCGGGGTCGATCCGCGCAAGGGCCAGACCTGGATCGGCTATGCCGGCGCCCTGCTGGCCTTCAACGCCGTCGGCTTCTTCCTCGTCTATGGCGTGCTGCGCCTGCAGGGCGTGCTGCCGCTGAACCCGCAGGGCTTCGCGGGCCTCTCGCCGCACCTGGCCTTCAACACCGCCGTCAGCTTCGTGACCAACACCAACTGGCAGAGCTATGGCGGCGAGACCACCATGTCGACGCTGAGCCAGATGCTGGTGCTGACGGTGCAGAACTTCGTCTCGGCCGCCACCGGCGCGGCGATCGCGGCGGCCCTGGCGCGCGGCTTCCTGGCCAGCAAGGGCGAGGACGTCGGCAACTTCTGGAGCGACGTGATCCGCACGACGCTGTGGGTGCTGCTGCCGCTGTGCGTGGTGGTCGCCCTGGTGCTCGTGGCCCTGGGCGTGCCCCAGACCCTGGCCGCCGGCGTCACCGCCCACACCCTCGAAGGCGGCGAGCAGAAGATCTCCCTCTTCGCCACCGCCAGCCAACTGGCCGTCAAGCAGCTGGGCATCAATGGCGGCGGCGTCTTCAACGCCAACTCCGCCCATCCGTTCGAGAACCCGACCCCGCTGACCAACCTGATCACGGCGGTGTCGATCAACGTGCTGGGCTGGGCCGCCTTCTTCGCCTTCGGCCGCAGCGTCTTGGCCAAGAAGGACGTCCGCGCCCTGGTCGTGGCGGCCATGGTGCTGCTCAGCGCCGGCGCGGCCGCGATCTATGTGACCGAGACCCAGGCCCCGCCGGCCCAGGTCGCGGCGCATGTCGACACGTCGGTGAACATGGAAGGCAAGGAGGTCCGCTTCGGCGCGCCCTCGACCGCCGTCTGGGCCGCCATGACCACCGGGGCCTCCAACGGCTCGGTCAACGGCATGCACTCCAGCCTGATGCCCCTGGGCGGCGGGGCAGCCATGTTCCTGATGCAGCTGGGCGAGATCCTGCCCGGCGGCATCGGCTCGGGCGTGGCGATCATGGTCGTCATGGCCCTGCTGGCGGTGTTCGTCGCCGGGCTGATGGTGGGCCGCACGCCGGAATATCTCGGCAAGAAGATCGAGGCCCGCGAGATCCAGTTCTCGATGCTGGCGGTGCTGGTGATCCCGCTGTTCATGCTGGGCTTCGCCGCCTTCGCCGCGATCCTGCCGGAAGCCTTGAAGGGCCTGATGCACGCCGGACCCCACGGCCTGTCGGAGATCCTCTACGCCTACGTTTCCGGCACGGCCAACAACGGCTCGGCCTTCGCGGGCCTCACCGCCAACGCCCCGTGGTGGAACGTCACCCTGGGCCTGGCGATGATGTTCGGGCGCTTTGCTCCCATCGTGGCGGTGCTGGCCATCGCCGGGGCGCTCGCGGCCAAGCCCAAGCTCGCCCCCACGGCCGGCGCCATGCCGACCGACGGCGGTCTCTTCGTCGGCCTGCTGATCGGGGTGATCCTGATCCTCGGCGGCCTGCAGTTCTTCCCCGCTCTGGCGCTGGGGCCGATTGTCGAGCACTTCCAGGCGCTCGCCTTCGTCGCCTCGAGCCACTGATCGCTTACCGCTGATCGAAAGCGCACTTCCATGACAACCTACGAAAACGGAGCCGTCGAGGGCGGCCGGCGCAAGCCGGCCAGCCTGGCCGGCGGCCTCTCCGCTCCGATCCTGGCCCGCGCGGCCAAGGACGCCTTCCTCAAGCTCGACCCGCGCAAGCTGACCGGCAATCCGGTGATCTTCGCGACCTGGATCGTGGCCCTGCTGTCGAGCGTCTCGGCCGTGGCGGCCATCGTCGCCCAGCAGTCGGCCGGCTTCGCCGTGCAGGTCTCGCTGTGGCTTTGGGCCACTGTCCTCTTCGCCAACCTGGCCGAGAGCGTGGCCGAGGGCCGGGGCAAGGCCGCCGCCGACAGCCTGCGCGCCGCCCGCGTCACCACCAAGGCCAAGCTGATCATCGACGACCAGGCCGGCACGGTGATCCCGACGCCCGCCCACAAGCTGGTCCCCGGCGAGCTCGTGCTGGTCGAGGCCGGCGACGTCGTCCCCACCGACGGCGAGATCGTCGAGGGCATGGCCAGCGTCAACGAGGCCGCCATCACCGGCGAGAGCGCGCCGGTGATCCGCGAAAGCGGCGGCGACCGCTCGGCCGTCACCGGCGGCACCACGGTCGTCTCCGACTGGATCAAGGTGCGGGTCACCGCCGCGCCGGGCTCGACCTTCCTCGACCGCATGATCGCCATGGTCGAAGGCGCCGACCGCCGCAAGACGCCCAACGAGATCGCCCTGGCCGTGCTTCTGGCCGGCCTGACCCTGATCTTCCTGATCGCGGTGGTCACCCTGCTGGGCCTGGGCAAGTTCTCGGGCGTGGCGCTGGACCCGCTGGTGCTGGGCGCGCTGTTCATCACGCTCATTCCGACGACCATCGGCGGGCTTCTCTCGGCCGTCGGCATCGCCGGCATGGACCGCCTGCTGAAGGTCAACGTCCTGGCCACCTCGGGCCGTGCCGTGGAAGCGGCGGGCGACGTCGACACCCTGCTGCTCGACAAGACCGGCACCATCACCTTCGGCAACCGCATGGCCACCGAGGTGATCGCCGCTCCCGGCGTGCGTCCCGACGCGGCCCTGCGCGCCGCCGTCATGGCCTCGCTGGCCGACGAGACGCCGGAAGGCCGCTCGATCGTCGAGCTGGGCCGCCAGCAGGGCCTGGCCCTGGAGGCCCCGGCCGGCGCGACCTCGATCGCCTTCAGCGCCGCGACCCGCCAGTCGGGCCTCGACTTCGCCGGCCAGTCCTGGCGCAAGGGCGCGGTCGACGCGGTCTATCGCAGCCTGGCCATCGATCCCAAGCGCATCCCGGCCGAAGTCGCCGCCGCCGTCGACCGCATCGCCCGCTCGGGCGGCACGCCGCTGGCGGTCAGCGAGGACGGCGCCCTGGTCGGCGTCATCCACCTGAAGGACGTGGTCAAACCCGGCGTGAAGGCCAGGTTCGCGGACCTGCGCCGCATGGGCCTGCGCACGGTGATGATCACCGGCGACAACCCGGTGACCGCCGCCGCCATCGCTTCGGAGGCTGGGGTCGACGACTTCCTCGCCGAGGCCACCCCCGAGGACAAGCTGCGGCTGATCCGGGCCGAGCAGGCCAAGGGCCGGCTGGTGGCCATGTGCGGCGACGGCGCCAACGACGCCCCCGCGCTCGCCCAGGCCGACGTCGGGGTGGCCATGCAGACCGGCGCCCAGGCCGCCCGCGAGGCCGGCAACATGGTCGATCTCGACAGCGACCCCACGAAAGTCATCGAGATCGTCGAGGTCGGAAAGCAGATGCTGATCACCCGCGGCGCGCTGACGACCTTCTCGATCGCCAACGACGTGGCCAAGTACTTCGCCATCATCCCGGCGATGTTCGTGGTCGCCCTGCCGGCCCTGGGCGGGCTGAACATCATGAAGCTGCACAGCCCGCAGAGCGCCATCCTGTCGGCGGTGATCTTCAACGCCCTGGTGATCGTGGCCCTGATCCCGCTGGCCCTGAAGGGCGTGAAGTACCGCGCCATCGGCGCCGGCAAGCTGCTGTCGCGGAACCTCTTGATCTACGGCCTGGGCGGCCTCGTCGCCCCGTTCGTCGGCATCAAGCTGATCGACATGATCGTCTCGACCCTGGGCCTGGCCTGATGAACCGCCCGATCGTTCCGGACCTGGTTTTCGGCCTCGGGGCGATCGGGCTCGCCTTCCTGGCGGCCAAGGCCGCCGAACTCCTCGCGTCGTGAAAGGCGCTCTCTCAATGTCCAAGTTCTCTTCGCTGCTGATGGCCTCGGGCCTCGTCTTCGCCCTGGCCGGCGCCGCCCGCGCCGAGGCCCCCAGCGTGACCTTCAACCTCGGCGCGGCCTCCGACTACGTGTTCCGGGGCGTCAGCCAGACCGATGAAGACCCGCAGGTCTTCGGCGGCGCCGACCTGACCGCCGGCAAGGTCTACGCCGGCGCCTGGGCTTCGAACGTCGACTTCGGCGACAAGACCGACGCCGAGGTGGACCTCTATGCGGGCTACAAGCCGACCCTGGGTCCCGCGACCCTGGATCTGGGCGTCATCTACTACGGCTATGTCGGCGCGCCGGGCGGGGCCGACTACGGCAACGCCGAGCTGAAGGTCGCCGCCAGCGTGCCGGCCGGCAAGGGCGGGGTGGGGGCGGCGGTGTTCTACAGCCCCGACGGCTTCGGCACGGCGAAAGAGGCGACCTATTACGAGGTCAATGGCGGCTATCCGCTCACCAAGGCCATCAGCGTTTCGGCCGCCCTGGGCCGCCAGACCTATGCCGGCCCCGGCGACTACACGACCTGGAATCTGGGCGGGACCTGGAATTTCACCGACAAGCTGGCGCTCGACTTGCGCTATCACGACACGTCCGAGCATGACTTCGGCAAGCTGTACGACAGCCGCGCCGTCGCCACGCTCAAGGCCGTGTTCTAGAGGAGGCCACAATGCTTCAGCATCTTCGTCCGGCCCTCGTCTCGATGGGCCTGTTCACCGTCCTTCTGGGCCTGGCCTATCCGCTGGCGATCACCGGCGTGGCCCAGGCGGCGTTCCCGGCCCAGGCCAACGGCTCGCTGGTCCATGACCGCCATGGCCAGGTCGTCGGCTCCGCGCTGATCGGCCAGGTCTTCGCCAAGGCCGAGTACCTGCACGGCCGTCCGTCGGCCGCCGGGAACGGCTATGACGCCTCGGCGTCCAGCGGCTCCAACATGGGTCCGCTGAACGACAAGCTGATCGAGCGCGAGAAGACCGACGCCGCCGCCCTGCGGGCCGAATTTCACGGCGCGGCCATTCCCGCCGATGCGGTCACGACCTCGGGCTCGGGCCTGGATCCGGACGTCTCGCCGGCCTATGCCCGCCTGCAGGCCCCGCGCATCGCCGCCGCCCGCAACGCCCCGCGCGGCGAGGTGCTGGGGATGATCGAGGCGGCCGTGAAGCCGCCGCTGCTGGGCTTCATCGGCCAGCCGCGCGTCAATGTGCTGGACGTCAACCGCGCCCTGGACGAGCGCTTCCCGATGGTCGGCTAGGCCTTGGCGGGCGACCCCTCTTCATACCCCGAAAGGGGCCGCCCCGACCCCGAGGCGCTTCTGGCGGCCGCCAACAAGGCCCGCCGGGGGCGCCTCAAGGTGTTCCTGGGCATGGCGCCGGGCGTGGGCAAGACCTACGAGATGCTGCGCGCCGCCCGTCGTCGGAAGGCCGAGGGCCAGGACGTGCTGGTCGGCGTCGTCGAGACTCACGGTCGCCGCGAGACCGAGAGCCTGCTGCGCGGTCTCGACGTCCTGCCCCGTCGTCCGGTCGAGAACCGGGGCCGCAGCTATCTGGAGTTCGACCTCGACGCGGCCCTGGAGCGACGGCCCAAACTGCTGCTGGTCGACGAATACGCCCACTCCAACGCGCCCGGCTCGCGCCATCCCAAGCGCTGGCAGGACGTCGAGGAGATCCTGGCGGCCGGGATCGACGTCTGGACCACGCTGAACGTCCAGCACCTGGAGAGCCTGGTCGACGTGGTGCTGCGCATCACTGGCGCCCGCCAGCGCGAGACGGTGCCCGACAGCGCCCTGGCCCGCGCCGACGACATCGAGCTGATCGACATCACCCCCGACGAGCTGCGCGAGCGGATGGCGGCGGGCAAGGTCTATGTGCCCGAGACGGCCCGCCTGGCGTCGGAGAACTTCTTCAAGGTCGAGAACCTCACCGCCCTGCGCGAGCTCGCTTTGCGCCGTGCGGCCCAGACGGTCGACGACCAGCTGGTCGCGGCCATGCGCGAGAAGGGCGTCGAGGGGCCGTGGGCGGCGGGCGAGCGGATCCTCGTCCTGGCCGGCGGCGACGCCATGGCCTCGACCCTGGTCCGGGCCGGGCGGCGATTGTCCGACATGATGATGGACGCGCCCTGGACCCTGGCCCATGTCGAGCGTCCCGACCGTCCGCCGCCGCCAGAAGCCGCCGCCGCCCGCACTCGCGAGGCGCTGAAGCTGGCCGAGCAACTGGGCGGCTCGACCGTCGTGCTGACCGGGACCGACGTCGTCGCCACGGTCATGGCCTGGGCGCGGCGCAACAACGTCACCCAGATCGTGATCGGCCGAAGTGGGGGCAAATCCAGGGACTCGCGCTGGAAGGAACTGACCGGCCGCTCCCTGGCCGCCGCCCTGCTGCGCGAGGCGCGGGGCGAGGCGATCCACGTGGTCACCGGCGCGGGCGGGGAGGGGAGCGCCGAGCCGCCGGTTCCCAGACCGCGCCGCTTCGACTGGCCGGCCTACCTGACCGGCGGCGGCTTCGTGGTCGCCGCCAGCCTGGTCGCCTGGGCGCTCGATACGGCCTTCGACCGGGTGGAACTGGGGATGATCTACCTGGCCGCCGTGCTGGCGGCCGGGGTGATGCACGGCCTGCGCCCGGCCCTGGCGGCGGCGACGGCGGCCTTCCTCGTCTACAACTACTTCTTCCTGGCCCCGCGCTACAGCTTGGCCATCGGCTCGCCGACCGACGTGCTGACCCTGATCGTGTTCTGGGCCGTGGCTCTGGCCACTGGCGGGCTGGCAGGGCGCGTGCGCGACCAGGCCATCGGCTCGCAGAAGCGGGCGGCGGGGGTGACCAGCCTGCTGGCGGCCAGCCGCACGCTTTCCGCCGCCTCGGGCAAGGCCGCCGTCGCCAAGGCCCTGGCCGAACAGGCCGCCGCCGCCTCGGGCGCGCGGGCCGTGGTCTTCCTGCCGGAGGGCGAGGAACTGGCCCCCGCCGCCGGCGCGCCCGACCTTACGGATCTGGGAACCGCCCCCATGGCCGCCGCCCGCTGGGCCTGGGAGAAGGGCGAACCGGCCGGCGCCGGCACCGGCACCCTGCCGCAGGCCGCCTGGACCTTCTGGCCGCTGGAGGGCCTGGGCGCCCGCGCCGGCGTGGCGGGGATCGAGGCCGGGACCGTGGTTTCCGGCTCCGACGAGGAGCGCCTGCTGCTGGCCCTGCTCGACCAGGGCGCGGTGGCCTTGCAGCGCGCCGAACTGGCCGCCGGCGCGGTCGAGGCCGAGGCCCTGCGCCGCTCCGACCGCTTCCGCAACGCGCTGCTGAACTCCATCAGCCACGACCTGCGCACGCCCCTGACCACGGTGCTGGGCGCGGCCACCACCCTGATCGACTACGGAGACAAGCTGGCCCCGCCGGCGCGCGCCGACCTGGCGCTGGGCATCAAGGAAGAGGCCGAGCGCCTCAACGGCTACGTCGCCAACCTGCTGGACATGACCCGCATCGAGGGCGGCGGGCTGAAGCTGCGCACCGACTGGATCGACGCCCGCGACGTGCTGGCCGCCGCCGCCGACCGCGTGGCCCGCCGCCTCGACGGCCGGGTGCT
Source organism: Caulobacter sp. GW821-FHT12A07 (assembly GCF_058807655.1). NCBI lineage: Bacteria > Pseudomonadati > Pseudomonadota > Alphaproteobacteria > Caulobacterales > Caulobacteraceae > Caulobacter > Caulobacter sp. GW821-FHT12A07. Next base: position 118,406 of record NZ_JBXAQX010000001.1, on the reverse strand, counting down.
GGTGCGGGATTTCCCCGAGACGCTGAGCCTGGTCCAGGCCGACCCGAACCTCTTGGAGCAGGTGGCGGTCAACATCCTGGAGAACGCCATCGCCTATAGCCCGGCCGGAGCCAGGATCGAGGTCGCCGCCTACGAGGACCGCGCCCACGTCGTCATCAGCATCGAGGACGAGGGGCGGGGCATTCCGCCGGCGGATCTCGAGCGGGTGTTCGAGAAGTTCCGCCGTCTGCAGGATCCCAGCGACCGCTCGCCGGGCGCCAGCCAGGGCGTGGGGTTGGGCCTGGCCATCGCCAAGGGCTTCGTCGAGGCCATGGGCGGGCGCATCGCCGCCGCCAGCCCGATCCACGACGGCAAGGGCACGCGGATGCTGATCAGCCTGCCCAAGGGCGTCGCCACGCCCCACCATCTGCTATGAGCAGGTCATGAGCGCGCTTCGCCCCCGCATCCTGGTCATCGACGACGAGCCGCAGATCCATCGGTTCCTCGCCCCCGCGCTCGACGCCGCCGGCTACGACCCGCTGCGCGCCGACGGCGGCCAGGAGGGCTTGCGCGGCATCGCCCTGTGGTCGCCCGACGCCGTCGTGCTGGACCTCGGCCTGCCCGACATGGACGGCAAGGAGGTGCTGGAAAAGGCCCGCGCCTTCTATGACGGCCCGATCCTGATCCTGTCGGCCCGCGACCGCGAGATCGAGAAGATCGACGCGCTGGACAAGGGCGCCAACGACTATGTCGAAAAGCCGTTCGGGGTCGGCGAACTGCTGGCTCGCCTGCGGGTGGCCCTGCGCCAGCGGGCGGCGACCCAGGCGCCGGCCGGCCCGATCCGCGCCGGGGCCGTCGAGCTCGATCTCGAAAAGCGCCTGGTCACCCGCGACGGGGCGGTGGTGAAGGTCTCGCCGCGCGAATACGAGGTCCTGGCCCGCCTGGCCCTGGGACGCGGCAAGGTGCTGACCCACAAGGAACTGCTGACCTCGGTCTGGGGGCCGGCCCACATGCACGACACCCAGTACCTGCGGGTGTTCGTGGGCCAGCTGCGCCAGAAGCTGGAGGCCGACCCGGCCCACCCGAAGATCCTGCTGACCGAACCGGGCGTGGGGTACCGGTTCATCGGGGATTGAGGGGGCGGCAGGCTCCTCGTCTCTCTTGTCACCGAGCATCCCCGCCTTCGCGGGGAGAGACGGATTTGGGGCGGCGCGTGGTTCTCGTCCTTCAATGGCCGTCAACTACGTTGTCATCCCGGCCGTAGCGAAGCGGAGCGCCGGGACCTCCCACCGCTGCCGAACCTGCCGACGTGGGAGGTCCCGGCTCTACGGACCGCTGACGCGTTCCTCCGGCCGGGATGACAAGCCTTCAACCTACCGCCGCGGCCGGCTGAGCCGAGCCGCGTCGCGCACCCGGGTCAGCAGAGTGGCGATGTCGATCGGCTTGGCCACGTGGCCGTCCATGCCGGCGGCCAGGCAGGCGTCGATCTCGGCCTTCACCGCATTGGCCGTCAGGGCCAGGATCGGCGTGGCGCTGGCCGGGAAGGGCAGGGCGCGGATCGCCCGCGTCGCCGCCAGGCCGTCCATGCCCGGCATCCGTACGTCCATCAGCACCACGTCATAGGCCCGCGCGCGCACGGCCTCGACGCCCGTCGCCCCGCCGTCGGCGCAGTCCACCGCGTGATCGGCCGAGCGCAGCACCGCCTCGGCGAGGGCGCGGTTCATCTCGGCGTCGTCGACGACCAGGATGCGCAGGGCCTCGTCCTTGGCGGCCATGGCGGGGGGATCGTCTTCGGCCGGGCGGTCGGCGGGGCGGGCGGGGATCTCGAACCAGAAGGTCGAGCCCTTGCCGACCTCGCTGTCGACGTCGATGGTTCCGCCCATCAGCTCGACCAGCCGCTTGCAGATCGCCAGGCCCAGGCCCGTGCCGCCATAGCGGCGATGGATGGTGGAATCGACCTGGCCGAACGGCTGGAACAGACGCTCCCGCGCCTCGGGGGCGATGCCCGGGCCGGTGTCGGCGACCGTGAAGCGCAGGCGGTCGTCTCCGGTGGGCGCGACCGACAGGATCACGCCGCCCCGGGCGGTGAACTTCACGGCGTTGGTCACCAGGTTCAGCAGCACCTGACGCAGGCGGGTCGGGTCGCCGGCGATCGCCTCCGGCGTTTGCGGTGCGATCTGAAGGCTCAGCGCCAGCCCCTTGGCCTCGGCGTCGGGACGGGCCATGGCCGCGCAGCTGTCGACCAGCCGCGCGGGAGCCACGACGCCGTCCTCCAGCATCAGCTTGCCGGCCTCGACGCGGGAGAGGTCGAGAATGTCGTCGACGATGGCCAGCAGGGCCCGGGCGGCGTCGCGCACGAAGCCGCGATAGCGCCCGCGTTCGTCGCCGGACAGCGCGTCGCGGGCCAGCAGTTCCGAAAACCCCACCAGGCCGTTCAGGGGCGTGCGCAGCTCGTGGCTCATCGCCGCCAGGAACTCCGACTTGGCGCGGTTGGCCGCCTCGGCCTCGTGCTTGGCGTCGGCCAGATCAAGGGTCAACTGGGCCAGCCGCTGGTTGCGCCGCTCCACCCGCTCCAGGGCCGCCGTCCGCTCCTGCAACAGCCGGCGCAGGTCGCTGACCCCGGCCCGGGTGGCGATGGCCGCGCCGAGCGTCTGGCTCATGTGGCGCAGCAGCTCGATCTCCTCGACATTGAAGGCGGCGGCCTCGCCGGCCATGGCCTTCAGCACGCCCACCGCCTGCTCGCCGTCGAACAGGGGCGCGCAGACCATCGAGCGCAGGCCCACCCGGCGGCAGGCGTCGCGGTCGACGCGGGGATCGGTCTCGCTGTCCTCGCATACCAGGATGGCGGCCTGTTCGACGCTCAGGCCCGACAGGCTGCCGGCGCGCGGCAGGCGCAGGCCCAGATGCTCGGCATAGCCTTCGCTGACCGCGCGGTAGACCATCTGGTCGCCGTCGACGAGCTCGACCACGGCCCCGCGCCCGGCCATCAGCCGGTGCACGCTGTCGACCACGATCTGCATGAAGTCATCGACGCCGACGTCGCTGCTGGCCAGCAGCGACTGGATCTCGGCCAGGGCGCGCAGGCCCTCCATCCGCCGGTTGAGGATTTCGAGACGGGCGGCGCCAGGGATAGCGGGGAGCGACGTCGACAGATGACGCATCGCGGGCATCCAGCTTCGCCTTGAGACTGGAACCAGCGCTGGTCCCGCACAAGCACCCTCCGGCTGAGCCGCCGCGGCTTCGCCTGATGGTGTCGTGGGCGGACGCCTGCCAGACGCCTGCCACGCCTGTCGGAGAGAAACCTCCGTTCGCGCCGCTTTTCCTGCAAATCGGCCACGATGGGGACGCGGCCGGGGGCTAGAGATTGCCTTTGGACGCGGAATGTCGAATGACGAGCGCCGATGATTTTACCGTCGGCCGGGCCAGGCGCCGACGAGCGAGGATTGCGGTATGAGCGGAGGCCCTGTCCTCGTCACCGGCGCGGCCGGTTTCATCGGCATGCATGTGGCCGAGCGTCTGCTCGATCGCGGCGAGACCGTGATCGGCGTCGACGTGTTCAACGACTATTACGATCCAGCCCTGAAGGCGGCCCGCGCCGCCCGCCTCGACGGGCGCGCGGGCTTTACGATGGTGCGTCTGGACATCGCCGAGCACGAGGCGCTGCTGGAACTCGTGCGGTCGTCGGGCGTCAAGCGGGTCGTCCACCTGGCAGCCCAGGCCGGCGTGCGCTACTCGATCGAGAACCCCTTCGCCTACGAACGCTCCAACCTGGCCGGCCACCTGGCGGTGCTGGAAGCCTGCCGCCACGGCGGCGTCGAGGCCCTGGTCTACGCCTCGTCGAGCAGCGTCTACGGCGATCGGCCCCTGAACGGCTCGGGCTTCAAGGAGACCGACCCGGTCGACGCCCCGGTCTCGCTCTACGCGGCCACCAAGCGCTCGTGCGAGCTGATCAGCCAGAGCTACGCCCGGCTCTACGGCTTCCCGCAGGCGGGCCTGCGCTTCTTCACGGTCTATGGGCCGTGGGGGCGCCCCGACATGGCCTATTTCAGCTTCACCCAGAAGATCCTGAAGGGCGAGCCGATCGAGGTGTTCGGCGAGGGGCGGATGGCCCGCGACTTCACCTATATCGACGACATCGTCGACGGCATCGTCGGCGTGCTCGACAACCCGCCGGCCCCGGGCGGCCACGAGATCTACAACATCGGCGACAACGACCCGGTCGGGCTGATGGACATGATCGCCGCGCTGGAGGCCGCGCTCGGCCGCGAGGCGGAGAAGGTGTTCCTGCCCATGCAGCCGGGCGACGTCACCGCCACCTATGCCGACATCTCCAAGCTTCAGGCCCTGACGGGCTACAAGCCCGTGGTCGGGGTCGGCGAGGGCCTGCAGCGCTTCGCCCGCTGGTACGCCGGTCACTACGCCGGCTGACGCCGCGCTGACGCGTCAGGCGTCTTCGCCTCAATTCGAACGGCCACGGACGGTCGCTGGAAAGCCTGGCGGCGGCGCTCGCGCGCGTCCGCCAGCAGGGGCGCGGGCGCGCGCGAAATTCCCCTTCGCGTAACATTGATATTCCCCTCGCGGTTGCACCGAATCCGTGTTTAGCTCCGGGTTGCAATCGTGGGGCGTGCCCATCTGCGGGGAGGGCGACGAGTGGCGGGTTCGTTACTGGAAAGTCTGCTGGGCGGCGCGGCGCGGGTGCTGAGCCGGATTCAACCCTGGCACAAGTATCCGACCACGCTGGCCGTGCCGACGCTGGCGGGGCTGCGCGTCAACATGCGCCACGAAAACCTGTTCGACACCGAGATGGAGCCGACGATCGCCGCGCCCGACCCGGCGCCCGGCTCGATCGACGTGCGCGAGGCCCGCACGGCGGACGGCAGCTACAACGACCTGTCCAAGCCCTGGATGGGCATGACCGGGGCGCGCTTTGGCCGCAACATGCCGATCGAGCGCACCTTCGGCGAGGAAGAGCCGGCCCTGATGACCCCCAATCCGCGGGTGATCAGCAACCGGCTGCTGGCCCGCAAGGAATTCGTGCCGGTCCCGCACCTGAACGCCCTGGCCGGCGCCTGGCTGCAGTTCATGGTCCACGACTGGCTGAGCCACGGCGAGAACGATCCGGAAGACAAGTTCTACGTGCCGATCCCCGAGGGCGACAGCTGGCCGGGCGGGGTGATGGAGGTCCTCAAGACCCTGCGCGATCCCGACCGTCCGGGCGACGCGGGCCGGCCCCAGGCCTACACCAATGTCGAGACCCACTGGTGGGACGCCTCGCAGATCTACGGCTCGTCGCTGCGGCGGCAGATCAAGGTGCGCACCGACCCGACGACGGGCCAGTTCCTGACCGACGGCAAGCTCGGTTTGCAGCCCAACGGCCACCTGCCCATCGACGAGGCCGGCAAGATCCCGGGCCTGGAGCTGGCCGGGGTCAACGGCAACTGGTGGATCGGCCTGTCGGTGATGCACACGGTCTTCGTGCGCGAGCACAACTCGGTCGTGGACCGGCTGAAGATCGACTTCCCCGAGGCCTCGGGCGAGTGGCTGTTCCAGAAGGCCCGTCTGGTGATCTCGGCCCTGCTGGCCAAGATCCACACCGTCGAGTGGACGCCGGCCCTGATGAACAGCCCCGAGGGGCGCCTGGCCATGCGCGCCAACTGGTGGGGCCTGGCGGGCGAGACCTTCCACCGGGCCTTCGGCCGGCGCGGCGAGAGCGAGATCCTGTTCGGGGTGGCCGGCTCGCCGGTCGACCACCACAACGCGCCCTACGCGATGACCGAGGAATTCGCGGCCTGCTACCGCATGCACCCGCTGATGCCGGACGACTATTCGTTCCGCAGCCACGTGGACGACAGGGAGCTGCTTAAGCGCGACCTGATCGGCGTGGCCCGCGGCCAGGCCTCCAGCGTCTACGAGCACGCCAGCTTCGACGACGTCGTCTACTCGCTGGCCACCAGCCACCCGGGCGCGCTGTGCCTGCACAACTACCCCAACACCCTGCGCAGCCTGCCGCCCAAGCGCGAAAACGACGTGCTGACGGATCTGGCGGCCACCGACATCCTGCGCGACCGCGAGCGGGGCGTGCCGCGCTACTGCGAGTTCCGGCGCCACATGAGCATGCGCGCCCCCAAGACCTTCGCCGAACTGACCGACAACAAGGAATGGCAGAAGGAGCTGGAGGAGATCTATGGCGACGTCGAGAAGGTCGACCTGCTGGTCGGCACCCTCGCCGAGAGCCAGTGCACGCGTAACGGCACGCCGCCGGGCTTCGGCTTCTCCGACACCGCCTTCCGCATCTTCATCCTGATGGCCACCCGCCGCCTGAAGAGCGACCGCTTCTACGGCGAGGACTTCAACGCCAAGGTCTACACCCCGGCCGGCTTCGCCTGGGTGCGCGACAACGGCCTGCGCCAGGTGATGGAGCGACACGTTCCGGCCCTGGCCGCCCAGTTCGCCGACGCCCGCAGCATGTTCTTCCCCTGGGCCAAGGGAACGGCGGGATGAGCAGCCGGATCCGCATTCCCGGCCTCGTCGACGTGATCCGCCTCGACGAGCCAGCCGCCATCCGCGCGATCGTCGCCGATCCGCGCCTCGACCGCGACTTCAAGAAGGAAGGGCCGCTGATCAACCGGCTGCTGGCCGGGCGCATCCGCAAGGTGCTGCGCGTCGGCTCGCACCCGCTGCCGGCCGTCGCCCCGCGCGAGGCCGAGGACCGGGCCCGCCTCCAGGCCCTGCTGGAGCAGCGCTTGCAGAACGCCCAGCTGGGCACGCCCGAGCAGCGCGCGACCCTGGCCGCCTATGTGCGCGGCGAGAAGGGGGAGGGGGTTCTGGGCCCCACCGCCCAGGCCGCCGTCGGCGAGCTGTTCGCCCCCGGCTACGCGGCCCGCAAGGATCGCTGGAAGGCCGCCCGCACGCTAGACGCCGCGCCGCGCTCGTTCAATCCGCTGCAGATCCTGTGGTGGGGCCTGACCGGCGCCGTCGACCGGGCCCGCAAGACCCTGGCCGCGCCGGTCGACAACGATCCGGCCGCCGTCCACGCCACCGGCGTCGCGGTGCATAACCTTGTGCGCGGCCTGAAGATCATGCGCGGCCTGTGGCGCCAGCCCTTCGCCCGCGAAAGCCTGACCGAAGAGGCGGTGATCTGCCAATGCGCGGTCGCTCCGGCCAACGTGCTGCGCCAGTGGAAGGCCCCGGCCAGCACCCTGTGGGGCGAGGTCGAGCCCGGCGCGATCACGCTCTTGCAGCTCGACGCGGCCCGCTATCGCAGCCCCAGCCACCAGATCGTGTTCATGACCGACAGCTGGAGCCGCTGCCCCGCCCACCACTGGACCGCCTCGCTGCTCGGCGCGGTCTGGCGCGAGGCCAAGGCCAGCGCGCCCGTGAAGGCAGCGTCCGGCAAGGGAGCGCGCTGATGACCGACGTCCTGCCGCCGCGCGCCGCCGCCGGTCCGATCATCCGCACCCCCGCCGATGCGGCGGCCGCGGGCGACCCGATCTTCCAGCCGCTGCATTTCCGCAATCTCACGGTCAAGAACCGGATCTTCCGCTCCAACATCTCGGGCATCTTCGACAACCAGGACGGCTCGCTGACCCAGACGCGGATCAACTGGGAGAGCAAGTTCGCCAAGGGCGGGGTGGGGGCGATCATCTCGTCCTATGTGCCGGTGCTGATGGAAGGCCGGATCATCGCCGGCTACGCCACCGTCCACCGCGACGAGTTCATCCCGCTGTGGGCCAAGCTGGGCGAGGCGGTGCACAGCTTCGACGCCAAGTACATCATGCAGCTGAGCCACTCGGGCCGGCAGATGGACCTGCCGGGCGTGCACAACCAGATGCGCCCGAGCCTGACCTCGACCAGCAACAGGGAAACCCTGCACGGCTTCCTGTGCCGGGCGATGACCAAGGGCGACATCGAGCACACGATCAACGCCTTCGCGGCGGGGGCCTGGCGGGCGCGCGAGGCGGGGCTGGACGGGGTCGAGCTGCACGCGGCCAACGGCTACCTGTTCACGCAATTCCTCAGCTCGGGGATCAACGACCGCACCGACGAGTACGGCGGCTCGCTGAAGAACCGCGCCCGCTTCCTGCTCGACGTGATCGGCGCCATCCGCTCGCGGGTGGGGCGCGACTTCCACCTGCAGGTCAAGCTCAGCGCCATCGACCGCAACAACGTCATCCCGTGGGAGCACAAGGGCAACACCCTGGCCGACACGGTGCAGGTGGCCCAGTGGGTCGAGGCGGCCGGCGCCGACGCCATCCACGTCTCGTCCGGCTCGCTGTTCCCGCACCCGCTGAACCCGCCGGGCGACCTGCCGATCGACATCCTGGCGGTGACCTACGACGCCATGATCAGCTCGGGCGTCTACGGCTTCCGCAACTTCCTGCTGTTCCGCTACCCGCTGCTGCGGCCGATCTTCCACTGGATCTGGTTCCGCATGAAGAAGGGCCATCCGATCGAGGGCGTCAGCCTGGAGGAGGCCCGGGCGATCAAGGCGGCGGTCAGCGTGCCGGTGCTGTGCACGGGCGGCTTCCAGACGGCTTCGTTCGTGCGCGACGCCATCTCCGGGGGCGTGGTCGACGGGGTGTCGATCGCCCGCTCGCTGATGGCCAACAAGGATCTGGTCCAGCAGTGGGCGGCCGGCCACGACCTGCCGGAAAAGCCCTGCACCTACTGCAACAAGTGCCTGGCCAACGCGCCCAAGAACCCGATGGGCTGCTACGAGGAGGCCCGCTTCCCGTCCCGCGAGGCGATGATCGACGAGATCATGAGCGTCTACAAGCCGCGCGCCGACATGCGCATCCCCCTGGCTTCGGAGCTCTAGGATGGCGGCGCGCAAAGCGGTGACGGCGGTCGAGGCCCATCTGGCCGCAACGCGCTGGCAGCTTCGGCTGGGCGTGGCGGTGGTGGCGCTGCTGATCGCCCTGGCGGTGATCGTGCTGGGCCTTGGCCTGTGCGCGGCGCTGCGGCTGTCGGGTTCGGCCACGCCGCGCTACGCCAGCGACGTCGACCACTTCAAGTACGGCTCGATCGGCTCCGAACCGCAGAGCGGCGTGCCCTATGCGGTGTGGAAGGCCCTGCCGGCCCTCTATCCCAAGCAGTTCGAGGGGCGCAACGACTACACCGCCTTCGGCTTCATCTACGAGACCGACGACAAGGGCGTCCGCAAGGAGCTGCCGATCGGCGTCTCCAAGCGCCAGGTCAACGGCGTCGACGTGGTCTGGCTGAACTGCGCCACCTGCCACACCGGCACCTGGCGGGCCTCGGACGGCGGCGTCGTCCACGTCGTGCCAGGCATGCCGTCCAACAATCTCGACTTCCACCGCTTCGTCTCCCTGCTGCTCACCGCCGCCACCGACGAGCGGCTGGAGGCGGCCGACCTGTTCGGGCCGATGGAGAAGGCCGGAACGCGTCTGGACTGGTTCGACCGCCTGGTCTGGCAGGCCGCCGTCATGCCGCGCTTCCGCGAGGGCCTGATCCGCGTGCGCGGCCGCCTGGCGCCGCTGCTGGAGCGGCAGTCGCCCTGGGGAGCCGGCCGCGTCGACACCTTCAACCCCTACAAGCTGCTGCAGTTCGGCACGCCGGCCGCCAGCCTGACCGAGGCCGAGGTGCACGGGGTCTCCGACTTCCCGGCGATCTTCAACCAGCGCCCGCGCGAGGGCATGGAGCTGCACTGGGACGGCAACAACACCTCGCTGCAGGAGCGCAACCTGTCGGCCGCCATCGGCGCGGGCGTCACGCCCAAGACCGTCGACCACGCCTCGCTCCGGCGGGTGGCGGGTTGGCTGATGGACCTTCCGGCGCCGGTCAGCCCGCATCCGCTGAACGCCCAGGCGGCCTTGCGCGGCCAGGCGATCTACAAGGCCGAGTGCTTCGCCTGTCACGGCGGGCAGGAGGCCGGCGGTTACGTCTTCAAGGCCGAGAAGCTGGGCAAGGTGACGCCGATCGCCCTGATCGGCACCGACCGCGCGCGGCTGGACTCCTACACCAAGGAGTTCCGCGAGCAGCAGCTGAGCAAGATGTTCGCCGGCACGCCCTACCAGTTCCGCTACTTCCGCAAGACCGACGGCTATTCCAACCAGCCGCTCGACGGGCTGTGGCTGCGCGGGCCCTATCTGCACAACGGCTCGGTGCCGACCCTGACCGACCTCTTGAAGGCGCCGGCCGAGCGGCCCAAGGCCTTCCTGCGCGGTCGCGACCAGGACGTGATCGACCCGGTCAACGGCGGCTTCCTGACCACGGCCTGCACGCCCGGTCAGCCGACCCCGCGCGGGACCAACTGCTACGACACGGCCCTGCCCGGCAACGGCAATGGCGGACACCTCTACGGCGTGGGTCTGACGCCCGAACAGAAGGCCGACCTGTTGGCCTATCTGCTGACTTTCTGAAGGGGGAACGACGATGAGCGACGGCCTCAGCATCGGCTGGTCGGATGAGCAGGCCAGGCGCGCGCGCGACGTCTATCGCGGCGTGCTCGGCTTCAACATGTTCCTGCACCTGGTGGTCGGCCTGCTGTGCATGTTCGCCCCGAACTTCGTCTCGCAGACGGTGGGCCTGGACGCGCCGAATGTCGCGGGCTGGACGCGCGGCTGGGGCGCGACCCTGATCCTGGTCACGGCCCTTTACGTGCCGGGCCTGCTGGAGCCGGTGCACAAGCGCGCCCCCAACCTGATCGGCATACTGGGCCGGATCTGGATGGGCACGGTCTGGGTGTTCTGCGGCGGCGGCTTCCTGTGGTTCGCCCTGTTCGACTACGCCTGGGCGCTGATCATCTTCCTGTTCTACCTGCGCCTGTTCCGCGCCCACGTCATGACGCGGCCTTAAGGAGGCGCGCGCCATGGCGACCGATCGCACGCCCGCCGTCCTGATCAAGGCCCCGCCGCTCAAGTCGCAGAGCCTGCGCCTGGGCATCGGCGCGGCGCCCGTCCGGCTGAAGGCCGAGCCTCTGTTCGAGCACATCTCCCAGCCGGCCGGCGAGGGCGAGGGTTTCGCCGCGGCCGGCGGAGGCGGGGCCGAATGGCAGAAGCTCAGCCTGGAGCAGGGCGACGAGCGCAATCTCTGGGACCTCTGCCACGCCCTGGCCGGCCAGGGCGGCGAAGGCCTCGGCGCGGCCGGCGGCGGCGGACCGGTCTTCGCCGAGCCCGACCTCGAGCAGCGCTGGTCCTATCCCGCGCCCGAGGTGACGATGGGCGCGGCCCCGGCCTGCCGGGCCCAGCCGACGCCGCAGCGCCGCAACTTCCCCCATGTCGACAGCGACAATCTGTGGTTCCGCAACGGCGACCATTCGGGCTTCGGCCCGGCCAGCCACCAGACCGGCGCGGGCGCGCGCATCGCCCATATCGACACCGGTTACGACCCGACCCATCGCTACCTGCCCAAGCACCTGCGGCTGGATCTGCAGCGCAACTTCGTCGACCGAGACCATCCGCGCGACGCCAGCGACCGCTCCGAGGGCCTGTGGGTGCAGGACGGCCACGGCATGGGCACCATCGCCATCCTGGCCAGCGAGCAGTACGGCGGCGCGCCCGGGGCCGAGGTGGTGCCGATCCGCATAGCCGACCGCGTGGTGCTGTTCCGCTCCAGCACCTTCGCCCAGGCGCTCGACTATGTTTACGGCCTGCGCAACGACCCCAAGACCCGCATCGACGTCATCACCATGAGCATGGGGGGGCTGGCCTCCCAGGCCTGGGCCGAGGCGGTCAACCGGCTGTACGAGGCGGGGATCTTCATCGTCACGGCGGCGGGCAACAACGACAACAACTTCCCGACCCGCAACGTGGTCTATCCGGCTCGCTTCAACCGCGTGGTCGCCGCCTGCGGGGTGATGGCCGACGGTTCGCCCTACGCCGATCTGGGCCAAGGGCGGATGGCCGGCAACTACGGCCCCGACAGCAAGATGGGCACGGCCCTGGCCGCCTGCACGCCCAACCTTCCCTGGGCGGTCGGCGGCTGCGCGGACCTTGTCGACTGGAGCGGCCAGGGCACCTCCTGCGCCACGCCGCAGATCGCCGCGGCCGCGGCCCTGTGGATCGCCGAGAACCGCGCCAAGCTCGACGCCTATCCCGAAGGCTGGATGCGGGTGGAGGCCGTGCGCAAGGCGCTGTTCTCCAGCGCCCGTCCGGGCGCGCGCACCACTTTCGGCGCCGGCCTGCTGCGCGCCGACAAGGCCCTGGGCGTCAAGCCGGCGGCCGTCGGCTCCCTGAAGAAAGCGCCCGCCGACGATGCGGCCTTCGCCCTGATCCGCCTGGCCGCCGGCCTCGGCGCGGCCGGAGGACCGCCGGTCGATCCCGCCGTGCAGCGGATGCTGGAGTTGGAGATCCTGCAGCTGTCGCAGTCGGCCGCGATCGAGGCGATCATGCCCGATCCCGCCGAGCCGCCGGACACCGAGACCGGCCGCCGCAAGCTGCGCGAGGCCCTGGCCGAGCAGCCCCGCGCCTCGCGCCGGCTGAAGGCCTATCTGCGCGGGTCCGACAGCCGCACCGTCCAGCCGCCGGCCGCGCCCGCAGCGCCGGCCCCCGCTCCCGCCGCCGCCCCCGCCCTGGGCGACATGGAGCGGCTGCATCTGGACCACGCCCTGAACCCGACCGTGCGCGAGCCGGCCGGCCGCCGCCTGCGCGTCTACGCCTTCGACCCCTCGTTCAGCGCCTCGCAGGACACCGCCGGCATCAATGTCGCCCGGCTGGAAGTGCCCTGGGACGCCAATCTCAAGCCCGGGCCGATCGGCGAATATCTGGAAGTCATCGACGTCGATCCGGTCAGCGACGCGGCCTATGCGCCGGTCGACCTCAACCATCCGCACCTGCTCAGCCAGGACGGCCTGTCGCCGAGCCCCTCGGACCCGCGCTTCCACCAGCAGATGGTCTATGCGGTGGCGATGAAGACCATCGGCCATTTCGAACGGGCGCTGGGGCGCACGGCGCAATGGTCGTCGCGCAAGCTCAACGAGGGCGACGTGCCGACCCTGGCGCCCGATGACCTGGGCAAGCCGCCCAAGCGCCGCGAGCGCGAGGAGTACGTCCAGCGCCTGCGCATCTATCCGCACGCCTTCCGGGGCGCGAACGCCTATTACAGCCCCGACCGCAAGGCGCTGCTGTTCGGCTATTTCCCCGCCGCCGGCGGCGACTGGCGCGGCTCGCCCGCAGGCCAGATGACCTTCAGCTGCCTGTCGCACGACATCGTCGCCCACGAGACCTCGCACGCCCTGCTCGACGGCCTGCATCCGCGCTATCGGGAGTCGACCCACCCCGACGCCATGGCCCTGCACGAGGCCTTCGCCGACATCGTCGCCCTGTTCCAGCACTTCACCCTGCCCGAGGCGCTGGAGCACCAGATCGGTCGCAGCCGCGGCGACCTCACCGGCGGCGGACCGCTGGTGCAGCTGGCCGTCGAGTTCGGTCGCGCCACCAGCCGCGAGGGCCAGTTCCAGAAGGCCCTGCGCGAGGCGGTCGACGGCCTGTCGAAGGAGAAGCTGTCGGAGCTGCAGGGCGCCGCGCCCGAGCTGCCGATGGAGGCGCACGATCGCGGGGCCATGCTGGTGGCCTCGGTGTTCGACGCCTTTCTGACCCTCTACGCCGCCCGCCAGGAAGAGGTGATCGTGCTGGCCACCGGCGGCAGCGGCGTGCTGCCCGAGGGCCAGCTGCCCCAGCCCCTGGTCAAGGCCCTGGCGCGGGTGGCGGCCAAGCTGGCCGAGCAACTGCTGAACATCTGCATCCGGGCGCTCGACTACTGCCCGCCGGTCGACGCCACCTTCGGCGACTATCTGCGGGCGATGATCACCGCCGACCGCGACGTGGTGCCCAACGACGTGCGCGGCTATCGCCTGGCCCTGATCGCCGGCTTCGCCAAGCGCGGGATCTTCCCGCAGAACGTGCCGCACCTGTCGCCCGGCAGCCTGGTCTGGGAAGCGCCGCCGCCGGTCATCACCACGGCCTCGCGGCTGCTGCCCAAGCTCGACCTCGGCTGGAACCTGCGCAACCGCCGCCAGAAGGCCTGGAACCTGTCGCGCGACAACGCCCGCGTCCTGCATGCCTGGCTCTCGGGCCGGCGCTGGGAGAACGGCGCGTGGGTCCAGGTCCCGCTCGACGAGCGGGCCACCGACTTGGAGCTCAAGGCCTTCGGCCTCTACCGCGACGAGGGCGTGCAGAAGATCGACTATGTCGAGAACGGCGAGACCTTCAGCGAGGAGGTGACGATCGGCAAGATCGAGGTCCACTCGGTGCGGCCCGCCCGGCGGATCGGCCCCGACGGGGTCACGGTCAGCGACATTGTCGTCGAGATCACCCAGAAATGGACCGACAGCGGCGGGGTCACTCGCCGGGGCGGCTGCACGGTGCTGTTCGATCTGGAGAGCTACCAGGCCCGCTATCTGATCCGGAAGCGGGTGGCCAATCTCGCCCAGGCCTGGGCCGAGACGGCCGCCGCCCCGCCGCCGCGCGGGACCGGCCACGTCCGCAGCGCCTATTTCGGCGTCATGGGCGACCGCGAGCCCTTCGCCATGCTTCACGACTGCTGTTGAGACGGGGAGGGCGAGCGTGACCGAGCACCGCGCCAAGGTGAGAATGTATCGCCACGGACTGGGCGACTGCCTGCTCGTCCGTCTGGCGCGCGACGGCGACCGGGACTTCAACATCCTGATCGACTGCGGCGTCATCCTCGGCACCAAGGACGCCCGCGCCAAGATCAACGCCGTGATGGAGAACGTCGTCGCCGAGACCGGCAACGTCATCGACCTGCTGGTGCTGACCCACGCCCACGGCGACCACGTCTCGGGCTTCCTCCAGGCCGAGACGATCTTCCGCAAGCTGGAGGTCGGCCAGGTGTGGATGGCCTGGACCGAGGATCCGGACGACAGCTTCGCCAAGTCGCTGCTCGACGCGCGGGGCCGGCGCGGGGCGGTCGACGCCCTGCAGGCGGTGGCGGGCCAGATGCAGGCGGCCGGCGACGCGGCGGCGGGCGAGAAGATCGCCGGGCTGATGGACTTCTTCGGGATCGACGACGTGCCGTTCGGGGCGGCCGGCGGCCGCGCCACGACGGAAGACGCCGTGCAGGTGGCGCGCGAACTGGCCCCGGAGGGCAAGCTTCTCTACTGCAAGCCCGGCCAAGACCCCTACCGGCCGCCGGGCGCCAAGGCGCGGATCATGGTGCTGGGGCCGCCGCGCGACCACGACCTGATCCGCAAGTCGACGCCCAGCAAGAAGGCGCCCGAGACCTTCGACATGGCGCTCGACGCGCCGGGCGGCGGGCCGCCGCCGGGGATCGAGGGACGTCCGTTCTCGCCGCTGTTCACGATCCCGCTCGACGTGGCCCGCGCCGAGGTGAAGTTCTTCCAGGACAACTACTGGAACCAGGCCGGAGCGTCCGGCTGGCGAGGGATCGACGATGTCGGCTCCAGCGCGCTCGACTTCGCCATCAAGCTCGACAACGACACCAACAACACCAGCCTGGTGCTGGCCATCGAGCTGGACGGGCCGGGGGACGGCGGAGGTGACGCCGGCCGCGACGTCCTGCTGTTCGCCGCCGACGCCCAGGTCGGCAACTGGCTGTCCTGGAAGGACGTCAAGTGGACCAAGCCCGAGGGCGAGGCCGCCGACGTCGAGGGCCTGGACCTCGTGCGCCGCACCATCGTCTACAAGGTCGGCCACCACGGCAGCCACAACGCCACCCTGAAGGACTATCTGCTGTCGATGGAGCGGCTGCGCATCGCGCTGAACCCCGTCGACGAGGTGATGGCCGGCAAGAAGCACTGGGAGCACATCCCCCTGCCGTCGCTGGAGGAAGCCCTGCGCAAGCAGGCCAAGGAAGCCCTGGTCCGCGCCGACGAGAACGGCGTCAAGGGCGACGACATCGTCGAGGATCCGCTGTTCTACGAGGTGACGGTCTAGCGGGGATCGACAGTCGGCCGTTCGCGACCTTCAGATCCGTCTCTCCCGCCTCGAAGGCGGGGGATCCAAGCTGGATTTCGGGATGAGGCGCGAGCGTGGATCGAGCGCAACCTCGGCTTGGATCCCCGCCTGCGCGGGGATGCTCGGTGAAGAATGAGCTCAGGCGGGTGAGTGCCTACAGCCTGCTCCGTCTTTCCTCGCGAAGGCGGGGGTGCTCGGTGAATGGCCGGGGTTCTTGAAGCCTGACCCGACCTAGTCCGAGCCAACGCCGGGCGAGACCGCCCATTCACCCTTGATCAACAGAGGGTCTTTCCCGGCGTGCGCGGGAGACCTGCACGTTCACGCCAACAGCTGTTTGGTTTCTTCTGTCTTCGATTCGCCGTTCTGGGAGTAACCTTAACGGGCGAGCCAAATACATGCCTGGAGCTTGACTTTAAGCATTCGCTTTTGGCGGCTTTCGTCTCTTCCACATTAAATTCATGCAGATTTTTCATTCGCCGTAAAAGCGCCGCGCCTTTGTGCCTAATGGCCGAGTGGGCGCCGGAAACTTCGGCCGTCGGCGAAATCTTTTCAAATTGTCACCGACTAACGATTGCCTTCGGGCGCGGAATGTCGAATGACGAACACCGATGTTTTTGTGCCGCCGATTGGCGGGGCTCTGATGAGCAGGGGATAACAGATGCGCGTAGCGATGATTGGCACGGGCTATGTGGGCCTGGTGTCTGGGGCGTGTTTTGCGGACTTCGGTCACGTGGTGACGTGCATCGACAAGGATCCGCGCAAGATCTCGCGGCTGCTGGCCGGCGAGATTCCGATCTTCGAGCCGGGCCTGGACGATCTGGTCGCCCGCAACGTCCGTGAAGGCCGGCTGTCGTTCACCCTGGAAGGCGCCCAGGCGATCAAGGACGCCGACGCGGTGTTCATCGCCGTCGGCACGCCCACCCGCCGCGGCGACGGCCATGCCGACCTCTCCTACGTCTACGCCGCCGCCGAGGAGATCGCCGGCCTGATCGACGGCTTCACGGTGATCGTCAACAAGTCGACCGTGCCGGTCGGCACCGGCGACGAGGTCGAGGCCATCGTCAAGCGCGTGGCCCCGAACGCCCAGTTCGCCGTGGTCTCCAACCCCGAGTTCCTGCGCGAAGGCGCGGCGATCGAGGACTTCAAGCGTCCCGACCGCGTGGTGGTGGGCACCGAGGACGAGCGGGCCCAGGCGGTGATGCGCGAGCTCTATCGCCCGCTGAGCCTCAACGAGACCCCGATCGTCTTCACCGGCCGCCGCACCAGCGAGCTGATCAAGTACGCCGCCAACGCCTTCCTGGCGATGAAGATCACCTTCATCAACGAGATGGCCGACCTCTGCGAAAAGGTCGGGGCCGACGTGCAGCAGGTGGCCAAGGGCATCGGCCTGGACAAGCGCATTGGCGCCAAGTTCCTCAACGCCGGCCCCGGCTACGGCGGCTCGTGCTTCCCCAAGGACACCATCGCCCTGGTCAAGACCGCCGCCGACTATGGCGCGCCGACCCGGCTGATCGAGACCACGGTCGAGGTCAACGCCGCCCGCAAGAAGGCCATGGCCGACAAGGTCGCCGCCGTGCTCGGCGCCGAAGACCTGTCGGGCAAGACCGTCGGGGTGCTGGGCGTGACCTTCAAGCCCAACACCGACGACATGCGCGACGCTCCCAGCCTCGACATCCTGCCGGCCCTGCAGGCCAGGGGCGCCAAGGTCCGCGCCTTCGACCCCGAAGGCCGTCACGAGGCCGAGCACCTGCTGCCGGGCGTCGAGTTCGTCGGCGGTCCCTATGAGGCCGCCCAGGGCGCCGACGTGCTGCTGATCCTCACCGAGTGGGACCAGTTCCGCGCCCTCGACCTCGTCCGCCTCAAGGGCCTGCTGGCCGCCCCGGTCGTCGTCGACCTGCGCAACATCTACAAGCCCGCCGAGATGGTGCGGGCCGGGTTCACCTATGCCTCCATCGGCCGGGGAAGCGCCTCGGCGCCGGCCGTGGAAGAGCCCGTTCTCGACGTCGCCGGTCAGGGCTGATCCCATGTCGGCGCGAGAAGAAGGCCAACGCCGGGGCTCGGCCCCGGCGGTCGGCGGCGTGCTCGTCGTCATCCCGACGCTGAACGAAGCGCGCCACATCGGCGGCATCCTGCAGCGGCTGTCCGAAGACCTGCCGGCCGACGTGCGCACGACGTTCGTCGTCGCCGACGGCGGCAGCACTGACGGCACCGTCGGCCTGGTCGAGGCGGTCGCGGCCGAGCGCGCCGACGTCCACCTGCTGCACAATCCGCTCCGGCTGCAGAGCGCGGCGGTCAATCTGGCCGTCGAGCGCTTCGGCGACGGCATGGACGTGCTGGTCCGCTGCGACGCCCACGGCGCCTATCCCGCCGGCTTCGTGCGCCAGTTGGTGACCACCATTCAGCGCGAGCGTTCGGACTCGGTGGTGATCCCGATGGATTCCACCGGCGGGGCCTGCCTGCAGAAGGCCGTGGCCTGGGTGTCCAACACCCCGGTGGGCACCGGCGGATCGGCGCACCGCGGCGGCCGCGTCAGCGGCTATGTCGATCACGGCCACCACGCCGCCTTCCGCATCGACAGCTTCCGCCGCGTCGGCGGCTACGACGAGACCTACAGCCACAACGAAGACGCCGAGTACGACTGCCGCCTGCGCGGCGTCGGCGGGCGCATCTTCCTCGACGCCGAGATCCGCCAGGAATACTTCCCGCGCGACACCCTGCGCGGCATGTGGAAGCAGTACTTCAACTACGGCGTCGGCCGCTCGCGGACGGTGCGCCGGCATCCGACCTCGATCCGCCTGCGGCAGCTGGCCCTGCCGGTCCACCTGGTGTTCGCGACGCTTTCGCTGATCGCGGGCGTGGCGATCCATCCGGTGCTGGCCGCCTGGCCGGTGCTCTACACCGCCATCCTGGCCGCCACCGGCGTCATGCTGGCGCTGAAGCACCGCTCGATCTGCGGCCTGCTGGCGGCGCCGGCGGCCTTCGTGATGCACACGGCCTGGTCGCTCGGCTTCCTGTGGGGCTTCGTCAAGGTTCGCGAGACGCGCTGGACCGCGCCCGCGGTCGAGGGCGAGGAGAGCGTGGCGGCGTCGTGTGCCGCATGACGGAGCGGCCTCTTTCCGCTCTGCTGCTTGATCCCTCCCTGTTCACCGCGCCCTACGACACGGGACTTTCGGAAGGCCTTGAGGCCGCGGGCGTGGCGCAGACCTGGGCCGTGCGGCCCGAGCGTGCCGGCGAAGCCGCGTTCCGGCCCGCCGGCGAGGCCTCGCCGGTCTTCTACCGTCGTTTCGATCGGCCGGATTTTCTGCCCAAGCCCCTGCGGGCGCCGGCCAAGGCCCTGTCGCACCTGGCCGGCCTGCTGCGCGTGCTGGCCGCGGCGCGCCGTTTCGACGTCATCCATTTCCAGTGGACGGTGCTGCCCCTGGCCGACGCCGCGGCCATCTGGCTGCTGAAGCGCGCCCGGCCGGTGGTGGTGACGGTGCACGACACCAACCCGTTCAACGGCGAGAAGATCTCGTTCTTCCAGAACCTGGGTTTCGACCTGCCGATCCGGCTCGCCGACAAGGTCATCGTCCACACGCAGTCGGCCCGGCGCACGCTCGAGGCGCGGGGCCTCGCGCCCGAGCGGATCGCGGTTGTCGATCACGGTCCCCTGCCGGTCGGCGCGCCGCCGCCGGCCGTGTCGCCGCGGCTGGACGACGGCCGCTGGGTCTTCGTGCTGTTCGGCCAGATCAAGCCCTACAAGGGTCTCGACATCCTGGTCGAGGCCGTCGGACGCGCGGCCGCCGACCTACGCGGCAAGGCCCGCTTCGTCGTCGCCGGCGCCGCGCACATGGACATGCAACCGATCACCGACGCCATCGCGCGTTATGGGATCGAAGACCTGGTGGAACTGCGCCTGGGCCGGCTGAGCGAAGCCGAGATGGCCTCGCTGTTCGAGGAGGCCGACTGCTTCCTGTTCCCGTATCGGGCCATCGACGCCAGCGGCGTCTATTACATGACCCGCTCGTTCAACAAGTGGATGATCGCCAGCCGTGTTGGCGTCTTCGCCGAGGCCATGGAGGACGGCCGCACGGGCGTGCTGACGCCGCCCGAGGACGTCGAGGCCCTGGCCGGAGCGATCGTGCAGGCGGCCAACGACCGCTCGATTCCGACGGCCGGCGCCGAGGATAGTTCCTGGCGGGGCATTGGCGAGACGACGCGGGCGCTCTACGAAGCCCTCCTCGCTGCGCGTGGGGCGCGATGACCAGCCGTCGCGATCCCGCCAGCCTCGCAGGAGGTCCGTCGTCATGTCGCTGATCACGATGGATGCGCCGTCGCCCCGCGTGGCCGCCCGGCCCGCCGCGCCGGCCGGCGCGCCTTCGCGCAACGCCAAGGGCGTCGTCACGGCGGTCTTCGTCTCGATCCTGTTCCTGGCCAATCTCGGCCTGACGGTCGGCGGGTTTCCGCTGAAGTTCAGTCTGGTGGCGATCTACGTCCTGGCCGCCTACGGCCTGTGGACGCGCAACTTCATCGTCAGCCTGCCGTCGGTGGCGTTCTACGGCGTGCTGGCGACGGCCGCCTGGGTGTCGACCGCGATCAATTCCGAGGCTTCGGCGGGATCGCTGTCGCTGCTGCTGGTGCTCTACGCGCCGTTCGTCCTGCGGCTTCATCCGCGGATCAACGCCCGCCAGTGGATGGAATTCTGCCTGCGCCGCTATGGCGACCTGGCGATGATCCTGGCCTTCGCGGGCATGCTGCAGTTCATGCTGCAATTCGCCATCCACGCCCCGTGGCTGTTCGACATCAAGCAGCTGCTGCCCGAATTCCTGCGGGCGGGCGGCAACTACAACACCGTGATCGCCGCCGGCGGGGTGATGAAGTCGAACGGCTTCTTCCTGCGCGAGCCGTCCAGCTTCTCGGCGCTGATCGCCATCGCCCTGCTGATCGAGCTGGTCTATTTCAAGCGCCTGCAGCGGCTGGGCGTGTTCGCCATGGCCATGGCCCTGTCCTATTCGGGCACCGGCATCCTGATCCTGCTGCTGGGCCTGATCGCGCCCACCGGCGTGAAGGCGATGGGCCGCGCCTTCGTGGTGCTGGGCGCGGCGTTCGTGTTCTTCCTGCTGTTCGCCGACGCGCTGAACCTGTGGTTCTTCCTGGGCCGCCTGAACGAGTTCTCGACGGTCGGCACCAGCGGCTACGCCCGCTTCGTCGCGCCGGTGAACCTGCTGAAGACCGGTTTCTACTATCCGGAGTGGGCCAAGCTGCTGGGCCACGGGCCGGGCACGATCGACCGGGCCATCGTCTTCGCCAACGTCAAGTTCGAGATCTTCGACCCCACCTGGGCCAAGCTGATCTACGAATACGGGCTGGTCGGGTCGGGTGCGATCCTGCTGTTCCTGTTCGCGACGTTCGCGGGCAGGGCGCTTTCCCCTTCGATCCGCCTGGCCCTGCTCTATGCGTGGCTGGCGTCGGGCGGTCTGCTGCTGCAGTCGGACTTCTGCGCCCTGCTGCTGCTGATCGTGGTGCTCAGCCCGTCCGTCGCGGCGTTCAAGGCCGCGAGTCCAAAACCGGCGACCGCCGCTCCCCGGTGGTCGCAGCGAGGTGTGTCATGACCCAGGCAAGCCCGTCCGTCGCCGTCGTCATCACCTGCTACAACTACGAGCGCTATGTCGCCGCGGCGATCGACAGCGTGCTGTCGCAAAGCCGTCCGGCGGCCGAGATCATCGTCATCGACGACGGCTCGACCGACAACTCGGCCGACGTGATCCGCGCCTATGGCGACAAGGTGATCCCTGTCATCCAGGCCAACACCGGCAAGGTGGCGGCGGTGAACATCGGTTATGCCCGCTCGAGCGCCGACATCGTGCTGTTCCTCGACGCCGACGACCTGCTGCTGGACGGCGCGCTCGAAGCGATTCTCGACGCCTGGACCCCCGAAACGGTCAAGGCGCAGTTCGAGCTGGAGATCATCGACGGGGCCGGCGAAGCGCTGGGCCGGCGCTTCTGCAACTTCCCGCAGCCCTACGGCCCGGGCGAAGTGCGCGCCGCCTTCGAGCGCACCGGCACCTATCTGTGGCCGGTCACCTCGGGCAACGCCTATGCGCGCAGCTTCCTGGACAAGCTGCTGCCGATGACGCCGCCGGTGTCGCAGGACGGGGTGCTCAACACCCTGGCCCCGCTCTATGGCGAGGTGGCGACCATCGCCCGCCCGCTGGGCCAGTACCGCCTGCACGGCCAGAACCGCAGCCGCCAGGACGCCAAGGGCAAGGCCAAGCGGCATCCAGACTTTGGCCGGCGCATCGCCTTCCGCGCGGCCGAGTTCGACATCCTGCGCGACCACGCCCAGGCGCTGGGAGCGGCCCTGCCGGCCGGCGACCTGCTCGACAGCGAACTGGTCTTCGTCAACTACCGCCTGATGGCGCGCAAGCTCGACGACGCCTATCCGGGCCAGGAGCGCGAGAGCGTCGCTGGGCTGTGGCGCACGGCGATCGGCCTGGTGGCCGCCCAGCCGGCCAGCGCCAAGTCGAAGCTCGCCAATTTCGCCTGGCTGACCCTGCTGCTGGCCTGCCCGAAGGGGCTGGCCCGGCCGCTGATCAACCTGCGCTTCAACCGCTCGGAAGTCCTCGCACCGCTCCGCAACGCGCTCTCGCGTCTTCGCGGCGGCCCTGCGAGCGCCGCTCCCATTACCCAGTGACCAGACCCAGTGACCGGGGCGCGGCCGAGAGCCGCGCGCCCGTCACGATCGAGGACATCATGGCCGTCGACCGCGCGACAGCGTCGAAATCCGCATTCTGGAGCGCGCTGGAGAACGGCGGGCTTTCGCTTGTCTCGTTCGCTTCGCTGATCATCTATTCGCGGCTGCTGCCGCCGGCGCAGTTCGGCCTGTTCGCCATGGTCCTGGCCGTCGTCGAACTGATCGGCATCCTGTCGAACATGGCGTTCCACGACGCCCTGGTGCAGCGCAAGGACATCACCGAGCGCCATTTCGACACCGCCTTCACCGCTTCGATGGGCATCTGCGTGCTGCTGACCGCCGGATGCTGGGCGATCGGGCCGCTGTTCAGCCAGCTGACGCACGAGCCCGAGGCCGGCAAGATCCTGGGCTGGATGAGCCTGAGCTTCCTGGCGGCCGGCGCGACCTCGACCCTGGTGGCCCGCCAGCGGCGCGAGTTCGGCTTCAAGGCCCTGGCGCTGCGCTCCTTCGCCGGACGCCTTAGCGGCGCGGCGGTGGGCATCGCCATCGCCTTCATGGGGGCCGGCGTCTGGGCGCTGGTCGCCCAGCAGCTGCTGATGGTCTATCTCGGCTCGGCGGTGCTGTGGATCGCCAGCAAGGACCGCCCGCGCTTCCGGTTCGGCCTGGTCGAGTTCAAGCAGCTGACGGCGTTCGGCGCGCTGTCGGTCAGCGCCCTGTTCGTCAACTTCGCCATCAAGCGGATGTTCGTCTTCTTCGCCGGCATCTATCTGGGCGCGGGCACGGCGGGTTTCGTGAACCTGGCCTTCCGGACCATCGACACCTTCTGGTCGATCTCGGCCACCGCCCTGCAGCAGGTGACCCTGCCGATGATGTCGCGGCTGCAGAGCGACCTGCCGCGCCTGCGCCGCGCCTACGGCCTGGCCGTGGGCCTGGCCTGCACGGTGATGTACGCCGGCTTCGTGGGCCTGGGCGTCACCGCGCCCGAGGTGGTGGAGCTGCTGTTCGGGCGCCAGTGGATCGCCGCCGCGCCTTACGTCACCGCCCTGGGCTTCCTGGTGCTGCTGCAGGCCCCGCGCCTGTTCATCATCCCGATCCTGACCGCCATGGGCCGGCCGCACATGGTCATGATGGGCTATGCGGTGGGGCTGAGCTGGCTGATCGCTGCCATCTTCGTGACCCACCTTTCCTCCGCCAGCGTGGCGGTGGCGGTGTGGGTGAGCTGCGAGTTCATCTACGCGCCGCTGTTCGGCGGCATGCTCAAGCGCGCGACCGGCCTGACCTTCAAGGACCAGTTCGTGCAGATCCGGGCGCCGCTGGCGGCCGCCCTGGTCATGGCCGGGGTGGTGTACGGCCTGCGCCTGATCCTCCCCGACAGCCTGCCGGCCGTGGTCCGCGCCCTCGCCTTGGTCCCGGCCGGAGCGGTGGCTTTCGCAGGTGTATTGTTCGTGCTAGATCGCGCGCTGGTTAAGGAGCTGGTCGATTTCGGCCTTAGCTTCGTCAGACGTCGCGTTGCGGCCAGCGCCTAGCCAGCGCAGCCGGAAGCACTGCCCGGGGGGGCAAGTTGTACAATCTGAATAAAGTCTCGGTAGTAATACCGAACTACAACTATGCCGAGTTTGTCGGCGCAGCGATCGAGAGCGCCCTGGCGCTGGACTGGCCTGATGTAGAAGTGATCGTCGTTGACGACGGTTCGACCGATCATTCGAAGGATGTGATCGGTCGCTACGAGAACCGGATCACCGCCATCTATCGCGAGAACGGCGGCCAGGTCGCCGCCACCAACGACGGCTATGCGGTCAGCAGCGGCGGTCTGGTGGTGTTCCTGGACTCCGACGACCTCGTCGCGCCGGACCTGATCAAGGAAGTCTTCCCCCTGGTCACCGAGAAGGTGAGCAAGGTGCAGGTCCAGATGGAGTCGATCGACTTCCACGGCAGGCCGCTTTCGAACGTGTTCCCGAAGTACGGCGCCAGCCTGGATCCGGCGAAGATCCGCAGGTGGGCCGGGTTCGCCGGTTCCTATCCGACGCCGCCGGGATCGGGGAACGTCTATACCCGCCAGTTCCTGGACAAGCTGTTCCCGCTCGACGCGGCCATGGACTTCGCCCCCGACAGCCACACCCTGTCGACCGCGCCGTTCCTGGGCGACGTGGTGACGGTGGCCAAGCCGCTGGTCTCCTACCGGGTGCACGGCCGCAACATGGGCGCGATGGCCGAACTCCATGAGGCGCGCTTCAGCAAGGAGGTCGGGCGCTCGATCACCCGCTCGCGGTTCAGCGCCAGCCTGGCCAGGCAGAACGGCGTGGCCGTGCGCCCCGACGCGTTCCGCCGCAGCCTCAACGTCTGTTCGCTGCGGGCTTCGAGCCTGGTGCTGACGCCGAACCAGCATCCGCTGGAGGGCGACAATCGCCTGGTGGTGCTGCGCGACCTGATGCGGTCCGTGGTGACGCCTCAGGGCAATTCGGCGAAGGCCCAGCTGGCGCTGTTCCTGTGGGTCCTGGCGATCGCCGCGGCGCCCCGGCGGATGTCGCGCACGCTGATCCTCTGGCGCTATGTGCCGGTGTCGCGCCCGCGGCTGATGCGCCGGGCGATCTCGCGCATCTGATCCGTCACCGACCGGGCAGGGGCGTCGCCGCGGATGCGTGGGCGGCGACGCGACGCCTGCATCGGTTAACTGAGATGCTGGTCAAAACTTCGGCGGTTCGCTTCATCGATCTGCCGCGTTCGCGCGCTATTCTTGTGAAGGAAAAATAATAACACCATCATGAAGAACCGAAGGCGCATTCGTGCGTTGCCGGTTACGGTGAAGCTGACGTCCATCAGAAGGCGTAGTCTTCACTGAAAAAGGAGGAAGCGTCGACTTCGGCGCAATCGCCATTGTTTTGACCCGGTTTGTCCTCTAACGGGGCTTTTCGCAGGGTCTGCATGGGTGATGCGTGGCCGTGATGTCCAGCCAGGTTGTGCAGTGTGAGTATGTTGCAGCTGGAGATCGTTGAAATGACTGGCGAAAAGCTTCTCAAAGTCTCGGTCGTCATCCCCAACTACAACTACGAATCCTTCGTTGGCGCGGCCATCGAAAGCGCCCTGGCCCTCGATTGGCCGGACGTGGAGATCATCGTGGTGGACGACGGGTCTACCGACGGCTCGCGCCAGGTGATCGAGCGCTACGCCGATCGGGTGACGCCCGTCTTCAAGGCGAACGGCGGCCCGGCCACGGCCTGCAACGCCGGCTACGCCCTGGCGACCGGCGACCTGATCATCTTCCTCGACTCCGACGACCTGGTCGATCCGTCGCTGATCCGCGAGGTGGCGGCCGTCCTGACGCCGCAGACCAGCAAGGTCCAGGTGCAGATGCAGACCGTCGACGCCGAGGGAAAGCCCCTGGGGAACGTGTTTCCGAAATACGGCGCCAAGCCCACGCCCGGGCAGATCCGCCAATGGGCGGCCTCGGCGGGCTCCTATCCGACCCCGCCTGGATCGGGCAACGTCTACACCCGCCGCTTCCTCGACCAGCTGTTCCCCCTCGATCTGACCATGGACCGGGCGACCGACAGCTATTTCCTCTCCACCGCGCCGTTCCTGGGCGAGGTGGTGACGATCGCCAGGCCGCTGGTCTCCTACCGCGTGCACGGCAAGAACATCGCCGCGATGGCGTCGCTGAATGTTTCGCGCTTCAGCAACGAGGTGCGGCGGGCGGTCAAGCGCTCGGCGTTCAGCGCGGGCGTGGCCCAGCGCAGCGGCGTCGCCGTGCGTCCGCAGGCCTTCCGCGGCAGCCTCAATGTCTGCGCCCTGCGCGCGTCGAGCCTGGCCCTGACGCCGGGCGACCACCCGATCGAAGGCGACAGCCGTCTGAAGCTGATCGGCGACGCGGTGGGGGCGGTCTTGCGCCCTCAGGGCAATTCGAGCGCGGCCCAGGCCGTCCTGTTCTTCTGGGTGCTGGCCATCGCGGCGACGCCGCGGGCCTTGGCCACGCGGCTGATCCAGTGGCGCTACGTGCCGGCGGCGCGTCCCGCTTTCCTGAAGCGGGCCGTGGCGCGGGTCTAGATACAAGGGCGTCCGGTCGCCTGGCGGCCTTCCCGTTGAGGGCGGCGGTCGGCGAGAACGTCCAGGCATATGAGCGCGCGGTCGCCGCGTGTCTTCCGAGCGAATGGGAATAGAGGTGGGCAGATGACGGACGCGGTGACGGCGGGGGGCAGGCCCGCGCCAAGGGTCCGCCTCGGCGAGACCTCGTCGGCGTTTCTGGACTTGGCGCGCGGTCTGGCCGCCAGCCTGGTCGTGCTGGCCCACACGCGCCTGGTCTTCCATCTGCCCTGGCCCATCCAGGAGCTCGGCGGCTACTGCGTGGTCGTGTTCTTCCTGCTCAGCGGCATGCTGATCTTCACCTCGCTGCTCAACCACCTGCGGTCGGGCGAGGAGCGTTTCGCCGACTTCCTGGCCGACCGGATCGCGCGGATCTTCACCCCGCTCGTGCCCGTGCTGGTTCTGGCGGTGCTGGCCAACTTCTTCCTGATCGACGGGCGCTGGGGACAGCGCGGCGTGAACGAGGGCGTGGCCGCCTTCTTCGGCAACCTGTTCCTGCTCAACGACTATCCGCTGTTCCAGGCGGCGTCGAAGTTCGTGAACGTCTGGCCCTACTATGTGCGCTCGTACAACGCCGCCGAGCCGCTGTGGACGGTGGCCATCGAGTTCTGGATCTATGTCGTCGCGGGCCTGTTCGCGTTCCTGGTGGTCGCCCGCCAGCGGATCAACTGGCTGACCGCCGCCGTCGCCGCGGGCCTGGCCCTGCCGGTCTTCGTCTGGAACCTGTTCGCGGGCGGCGGTTCGGGGCTCAGCCTGACCTGGATGATCGGCGCCGCTTTCGGCGCGCTGTGGGCGGCCATGGCGGGGCGCGAATACAGCCGCCGCTTCTTCGCCAGCCTGCTCGTCGTCGGGGCCCTGGGCGTCGCCGGCAAGATGCTCGACAAGTCGAACCTCGCCTACAGCACTCAGACGGCCACCTTCATGGCTATGATGTTGTTTGGATTTGCGTTTTCGATAGATATCAAAGGTGTGTCACTTTTTGTGCTTAAAAAGGTGGCGCATTTCTTCTCATCTTATTCCTACAGCTTGTACTTGGTTCACAACATCGTGCTTGTTGTGGTCTTCGAATCCAAAATTGCTACGCTTGTTCCTTCGTATGTCCTGGCGATAATCGCGGCTCACTTGGTTGCTTCCGTAATTTACTTCCTGTTCGAGCGTCACCATAAGAAAGTGTCGAAGGCTATACGCCCTGCGTTGCAATATTTGCTGCAACGCCCCGCGCGGAAATTTGCGGAAACGGCTCCTGGTGCGATCGGCGCGATGGAGGCCCTCGATGAAAACCGCAACGCGGCGCTGGCAGGCGCTGATCCTGGCGGCGACGATGCTCTCGGCGCCGCCCGCCGCCCTGGCGAGCGGCTGGAAGCTGGTATTTGAGGACAATTTCGACGGGTCGGCCCTGGACCGCAGCGTCTGGGCCACCCGCTACATCTACGGCAACGAAAAGCAGGACAAGCTCAACGACGAGGTCCAGCGCTACCGCGACAACGACAACCATGTCGTCAAGGACGGGGTGCTCGACCTGGTCGCCCGCAAGACCGGGGAGGGGGCCTACGAGTCGGGCATGATCCGCTCGCTGCAGACCTTCTATTACGGCTACTACGAAGCGCGGGTGAAGCTGCCGAAGGGCAAGGGCATCTGGCCGGCCTTCTGGCTCAATTCCGACTACGACGCCTCCGGCGCCCTCAGCTGGCCGCCCGAGATCGACATCATGGAATATGTGGTCAACGGCGGGGAGGACCTGCCGAACATGGTGCACTCGGCCGCCGTGGACACCCCGCGCGGCTCGGCCGTGACCTATTACGAGACCCATCCGGAATATAACACCAAGCTGAAGTCCTTCGTCGGCACGGAGGATCTCAGCGACGGCTGGCGCGTGTTCGGGCTGGTGTGGACGCCGACCGACTACACCGTGCTGCTGGACGGCAAGGTGCTCTATCGCCGGCCCTATGCCTGGCTGAACAAGTCTGGCGTGCTGGCCGCGCCGGCTCACGTGCTGCTCAACTTCGCGATCGGCGGCAGCTGGGCGGGGCGCTACGGGATCGACGACTCCTATTTTCCGCAGGCCCTCAGCATCGACTATGTGCGGGTCTGCCAGTTCAGCGAGGCGTCCGACGCCGGGGCGCGTTGCGGCGACAGCGCCTATACCCCCGATCCGGCGGACTATCGCTACAGCGCGCCCGGCGACATGGATCGCGTGGTGTTCGGCGCGGCCGCCATCGGCGACGCCGAAAGCGGCGGCTCTGTGTCGTTGCCGGCCGGCGTCGCGTCGGTGAAGGTGACGTCCCGCCTGAGCGCGCCCTCGGGCGTCGCCGCGACCCAGAGCCTCTATTCGGTCATCAAGGCCAATGGCAGCGGGACGGTGCTGTCCGAGCAGACCACGCCGCTGGACGGCTACGACAACGGCGAGATGCGCACTGTCGTGCATGAGATGCCGCTGCCCGCGACGGTGAAGCCGGGTTCCTATCGCCTCGTCGAGGCGATCGTCGGCAAGACGCCGCCGGCCGGCGCCTCGACGCCCCTGAAGGCGCCGGTGCTGTGCGGCGGCGCCAAGACGCGGACCCTGACCTGCGACACCACCCAGGTGACGGTCACGACCGCGAGCTACTAGAGCTTCCGTCCTGACGGCGTCAGGACGGAAGCTCTAGTCTTTTGCTTTGACGCATTTTCTGACGACGAACCGGTATCTGCTTCGTCGGAAAATGCTCTGGCTGCGGCTGCAGGCCGGGTCAGACGAAGGTCTGGCCCGTGGCGGCGGCCCAACGGTCGACGCCGCGCGAGAAGCCGTTCTCGGGGAACAGCTTGTTGTCCACCGCCCAGCCCGGGAAGACGTGGGTGGAGCGGACCAGCTTGGTCACGCGGTCGGGGTGGATGCCGATGCCGACGCCGTTGAGGGTCGACAGACCCTTGGCCGCCGCCATCACCACGCCCTGCGGCACGTCGATGAGCTTGGCCTTCGGGAAGTAGCGTTCCTGCAGGGTGGTGACGATGTTCTCGAGCGTCGGGCACTCGGGATAGCTGCCGTTCAGCGTGATCAGGGGCTGGCCCTGGCCGCCGGCCGTCAGCACCAGGTCGAGCAGGTCCTCGACATAGATGCACGACTTGACGGTGTCGCGCCGGCCCGGAAACACGAACACGCCCTTCTTCAGCAGCCCCGCCATGCGGGCGAAGTTGCCGCCCTCGCCGGCGCCGAACACCACGGCCGGGCGCACGACCACCAGCGAGCGGCCCGTGCCCTGGCCCAGCCAGGCGCGATGGATCTTCTCGGCCATCAGCTTGGACTTGCCGTAGGCCGAGACGGGATCGGGCGCGCTGGTCTCGGTCTTGCGCTCCTCGGAGGGGCCGTAGATCGAGATCGAGCTGGTGAAGGTGATGTGCTTGACGCCGTCACGCTCGGCCAGGCGCACCACTTCCAGGGCGCCGTTGACGTTGGTGTCGTAATATTCGTGGTCGGGGTGGCCCGGCGTGGTGTGCACGGCCGCCAGGTTGAAGATCTCGTCGATCTTCGGAAGCTCGGCCGCGCCTAGATCGCGCACGTCGCCGACGACGTAGGTGACGCCCGGCAGGGTCTCGCGCTGGGGTTTGAGGTCCAGGCCGATCACCTCGGCGCCGGCGGCCGCCAGGCGGCGCGTCAGGTGCGTGCCGATGAAGCCGGACGAACCGGTGACGAGCACGCGACGGCCAGCCATCCGTCCCAGATCGATCTGGTCAGTCACATTGTCGGTCATGTCGATGTCTCGATACGCTCGGGGAGGAGCTTTCGCACTGGGCCCTAATTAGCCTATCTCGCGCGAATGGGGCGACTAGAAATCACCCTCGCGCCAGGACTTTTTCTGGAATTGCTGAGCTTTTGTGCGCTTCTGGGAAGAGCAATCGGCCTGTTAAGGCTGCGCTATTCTGCGCCTTGCTGTGGAAAAGCGCGCCGCGTGGCGAAAAATTTTCCGATTTACGTATAAAGCCGTCGCAATTGCGCCTAACGGTGAGGGCTCATGCCCTGCCGTTGAATGTGTGTGTGGTGGCCCATGTCGAATACGGTCGAGAATCGCCTCCAGCATCTTGATGGCTGGCGAGGACTCGCGATCTTGAGCGTGCTGGTCGGTCATTTCGTGACCACCAAGTGGCTCAATCTCGGACGCTTCGGCGTCGAATTGTTCTTCGTGCTCAGCGGCCGGCTGATGGCCGAGATCCTGTTCGTCAAGCAGGTCCCGCTGGCCAGCTTCTTCCCGCGCCGCATCTCGCGCGTCTATCCGGCGCTGCTGGTGTTCTGCACGATCATGTTCCTGGCCGCGCCGTTGCTGAACGGGCAGGGGCCGGACCTGAAGCAGTATCTGAGCGCCATCACCTTCACCGCCAACTACGCCCAGGGCCTGGTCGGCCGCAGCCCGGCGCTCGACCACATCTGGTCGCTGTGCGTCGAGGAGCACATGTACGTTCTGCTGGGTCTGGTGGCCCTGTGGAGCCGCAGCCGCGACGGCGAGGTCCCGGTGGCGACGATCTGCTTCGGCCTGGCGCTGGCGGCGATGGTCAACGGCCTGCTGCAGACCCTGGCCGGCGGCGGCTACAACGAGGTCTACTGGCGCAGCGACGTGCGCGGCGCCTCGATCCTGCTGGCGGCGGCCTTCTACCTGAAGCTTCGCGAGGAGCCGACGGGCCTGCTGGCCTCGCCCTGGGCGGCGCTGGTGCTCGGCGCCCTGGGCCTGGTCTTCAGCTTCGACAAGGTTCCCGACCCGGTGAAGTACAGCCTGGGCACCGCCTGCGTGGCGCTGAGCCTCTGCCTCGCGCACCGCTTGCCCGCCGTGCTGCTGAACCTCCTGCAGCACCCGATCCTGATCCGGACGGGCCTCTATTCCTATTCGCTCTATCTGTGGCAGCAGCCGTTCTACAAGGCCGGCCACAACGCGGTCAGCAAGCTGGCCCTGCTGCCGATCGCCATCGTCGTGGCCCTGGTCAGCTTCTATCTGATCGAGCAGCCCGCGCGCCGCTTCCTCAACGGCCTGCTGGAGCGCCGCCTCAAGCCCGCGCCGGCTGCCGGCTGACATGGTCCGCGCGGCGGCGTGAGAGCGCCGTCGCGCGGGCGACCCGCGGCGAGGTTTTCGAAGAAGTGAAGAGGGTGGAGGCCCGGCCCGGAATCGAACCGGGGTGCACGGATTTGCAGTCCGCTGCGTCACCACTCCGCCACCGGGCCACCGGGTCGACACAAGCTGCGTCGGCGAAGAGGGCGGATGGCTATCAGACGGCGGCCGCGCTCGCAATGGCCAACTTCGCTTCGTCCCCAGCGATCACTTCCGGCGTGGCGGTTTGAGCGCGAGGCCAACGCTCAGCGGGGTTCCTTGGCTCGTGTCAGGTGCAGGCCGGCGATCAGGGCCAGGGTGACGAGCGCCAGGCCGCCGGCCAGCCAGACGGCCGGCCGCACGTCATGTTCGCCGACGATCAGGGCGGCCAGCAGCGGTCCGGTCGCGCAACCCAGCAGGCTGGCGCCGGGACCCAGCAGGGCGGCGCGCCGGCTGGGGTCGGCCTCGATCGCCAGGGGCGTCAGGAACGGCGAGGCGAACAGCCAGGCGAAGCCGAACAGGCCCGAGGCGGCCAGGAAGGCCGGGGCCGGCGGCAGGGCGGCGAACACCAGCAGGCAGGCCGCCGCCGCGATCACGCCCACGGCCAGCGACACGAACCACGACACCCGTCCCGCTAGGGCCGTCGCCGCCAAGCCGCCGGCCACCTGGGCGGCCAGCGAGATCGAGAAGGCCAGGCCCGCCACCTTCGGCGCGTGTCCGGCCTGGCGCGACAGCGGCTCGGCGTAGATCCACAGGGCGAGGATGAAGGCCTGGAAGCAGAACACCGCCAGCAGGGCGACCCAGCCGCGCGGGCTGGGCAGGCCTCCCTTCAAGGCGTTCGGGGGGGCGTCATCGGCCTGGGGCAGGGCGGTCCAGGCGCGCGGGGCCAGGAAGCCCGCCGCCACGGCCGATACAGCCAGGCCCGTCAGCACGACGAAGCCGCCGTCCGGCCCGAAGC
This sequence comes from Caulobacter sp. GW821-FHT12A07, assembly GCF_058807655.1. Taxonomy (NCBI): domain Bacteria; kingdom Pseudomonadati; phylum Pseudomonadota; class Alphaproteobacteria; order Caulobacterales; family Caulobacteraceae; genus Caulobacter; species Caulobacter sp. GW821-FHT12A07. The sequence continues at coordinate 85,775 of NZ_JBXAQX010000001.1, read as the reverse complement.
GGTCGATGACCAGGGCGCTCAAGGTCGCCACCACGGCCAGCTGGATCAGGGTCTGGACGGTCAGGTAGATCCCCGACCAGCGGTCCGGGCGCGGCGAGCGCACGATCATGCCGGTCACCACCCAGATCAGCGCCCCGGCCGGCAGGCCCGCCAGGGCGCGGACCAGCACCAGCAGCCCGCCGTCCACCTGCGTCGAGGCCAGGTTCAGCGCCGCCAGGAAACAGCCGCAGGCGATCGCCGCCGGCCTCAGGCGTCTGGCGCCAAAGGCCGGGCCGAGCAGCGCCGCCCCAACTCCCATGGCCGCCAGCTCGGCCATGCCGGCCAGGCCGATCTCCATGGCGCTGAGGCGTCCGGCCGCCTCCAGCCCGCCCAGCAGCAGCGGCCCGACGCCGGGAAACAGCACGCCGACGACGCCGATCCACAGCACCGCCAGCCGTTCGCTCAGGCTCGGCGCCGGACCTATCCAGTTGGCGGTCTCCACGGCCTCGCCGCTCAATAGCGGGCCCGCAGATAGACGCCGTAGGTGCGCGGCGGTCCCATGCTGAAGGCGTCGAAGCCCAGGCCCTCGATGGCGGTGATGTCGAGGATGTTGGTCTCGTCGAACAGGTTCTTGCCCCAGACGCCCAGCTCGTAGCGGCCGCCGTCCAGCTTCCAGCCGACCTGGCCGTTGACGAAGGTGCGGGCCTCGTCGCTCAGCCGCTCGGTGTTGGCGGTGTCGAAAAAGACCTTGGAGCGGTGGGTGAAGTCCAGCTGGCCGGTGAAGTCGCCGATCGGCAGCGGATGCTCGTAGCGGACGGCGCCGTTGAAGCTGAGCTTCGGGGCCGAGGGCAGGCGGTTGCCCGAATAGTCCTGGTCCACCGAATGGAAGTCGCGGTACTCGGCGCTCAGCAGCGCAGCGCCCAGGGTCAGCGACAGGCCCCGCGCCGGCCGGGCCTCGACCTCGGCCTCGGCGCCGTAGACCCGGGCGGCCGAGGCGTTGGTGAAGTACTGCACGGTCAGCAGGCCGCGCTGGATGGTCGTGTAGACCTGCAGGTCCTTGTAATCATAGTAGAACGCGGCCGCGTTCAGGCGCAGGCGGCGGTCGAGGAACTCGCTCTTGGCCCCCACCTCGAAGGCGTCGACGGTCTCGTCGGAATAGGGCTCGAGGTCGGCCTCGTCGGCGGTCTGGCCGGTGAAGAAGCCGCCGCTCTTGTAGCCGCGATTGTAGGTCGCATAGAGGTTGGCGTCATCGGTCAGGGCGTAGCGCAGGCCCAGCCGCCCCGACAGCGACTTGAAGCTCTTGTCGCCGTCGTGGACGAACAGGGTGACGAGCCCGTAGTCGACATCGCTGACGTAGTGGATGCTCTTGTCGTCGACCGAGTAGCGCAGGCCGCCGGTGAAGGTCAGGCGCTCGGTCAGGTCGTAGTCGAACTGTCCGAACACCGCCCAACTGCGCGACTTCAGGGTCAGGGGCCAGCCGAACACGCCGATGCTGGCGGCCGGATCCATGCCGGTCGGGTTGTCGGGCGTCGGATTGCGCAGGTCGGCCAGCACGTCGTAGTGGCTGTCGTTGGAAAGGTCGTCCTTGGCCCAGTAGAGGCCGGTCACCCAGCGCAACGGACCCTCGCCGTTCGACTGCAGGCGGAACTCCTGGCTGGCGGTTTCCTGCAGGGCGATGTAGCGGGCGCTGATCACCTGCAGCGGGTTGGCGTCGGTGTCTTCCCAGTCGTCGCGGGCGGCGCGCTGGTAGCTGGTGATCGAATAGAGCGTCATGTCGCCCAGATCGTAGGAGACGCTGGCGGTCGCGCCGAACAGCTTGACGATGTCCTTGCCCTCGAACCGGTAGTCGCCCTCGTAGAGGTTCCCGCTGGTGTTGGCGTAGCCCAGGGCGTTGGTGCACTGGCCCGAGGTGTAGAAGCCGGCCTTGCAGAAGCCGTCGGCGCCGGTCGCTTCGGCCGTCTGGGGCAGGATCGAGCGGTTGTAGGTCCAGATCGAGCCGCCGCGCGACTGGTTCAGGCTCAGCGACAGGTCGGCGGTCAGCTTGTCGTCGGGCTTCCAGCGCAGGGCCGCGCGCAGCGCCCAGCGGTTGGCGTCGTTGCCCTTGTTCCCGGTCAGCCGGTTGGTCGTGTAGCCGTCGTTCTTGTCGTAGAGGCCGCTGATCCGGAAGAAGAGCGTGTCGTCGATGATCGGCCCGCCGAACCCGCCCTGGGCGTTGACGGCGTTGAACCGGCCGTACTCGACGGCGATGTCGCCGCCCGGGCTGTTCGACGGCTTCTTGGTGACGATGTTGATCGCCCCGCCGGTGGTGTTGCGGCCATAGAGCGTGCCCTGCGGCCCGCGCAGCACCTCGACCTGCTCCAGGTCGTAGAAGCCGGCCAGCTGGGCGAGCGGGGAGGCGATGTAGACCCCGTCGACATAGACGCCGACGGCGCTGGCCGTGCCCGGGTTGAAGTCGTTGACGCCGATGCCGCGAATGAACATCCGCGGATTGGCGGCGTTGTCGTCGGTCTTGATCTGCAGGCCCGGCGCCATGCCCGACAGGGCCAGCACGTCGCTGACCCTCTGGTCCTGCAGCTGCTTGCCGGTCATGGCGGTCACCGAGACCGGCACGTCCTGCAGGTTCTCGGCCCGTTTCTGAGCCGTGACGACGATCTCGTCGAGTGCGACCGGCGCGGCTTCACTTGCCGTCTGGGCCCTGGAAGAGGTCGCGACCGCCATCAAGGCGACAGTCGCGACCCCGGCGAACACTTGCAGCTTGCGCACTACAACCCCCCGCATGTCCGTACGAGGAGGATGCTAGCTATAACTATCGTTTTGGCAAGCGCCGTTCGACGAGTCGGGTTCGGCTATTTGTTTCCTGCCTTCGCCAGGGCGGCCGACACCTCGGCGCGGGCCATGTCGATGTCGAAGCGGAAGGCGGCCGAGCGATGCTCGGCGGCGTAGATCACGGCCCCCGCCTGCAAGCCGGCCTCGGTGGCGCTGACCGTGTGCGAGCCGCAGATCCAGCGGCTCTCGGCATATTCCCGGCCGCGCGCGTAGAGGGCGTCGGCGCGCGAGGGGGCGACCTCGGCCAGGATCATCGCCACGTGCTCGCCATGGGCCGAGTGGCCGGACGGATAGTCGGGATTGCCGGCCAGGTGGTCGGTCTTCGCTTCGCAGACGGGCGCCGTGTCCTTGCCGATATAGGGGCGCTTGGTTCCCCAGAAGGTCTTGGCGGTTCCCACCACGGAGCGGTCGTCGCCGGCCCGTTCGAGCAGGGCGGCCAGGATCGGCGCTTCCTGCGGCGTCAGGCGCACGCCCAAGGCGTCGGCGAAATGGTCGAACATCGAGCCCTTGACGTCGGCGGTCGCCAGCGCCCAGCGGGGGGTGTCCTTCAGCGATCGGCTGGCGTCGAAGATCGCGGCGTCAGAGATAGCGCGGGGCGAGCCCTGGGCCGGCGGAGCGGCCAGCACCTTGGTCAGGTCGGGGCGTTGGGCCGGGGCGAGATAGCCGGTGGCCGAGGCGCCCGCCGTCAGTTCCAGCGCGCCGTCGCATCCCTTGGGCGCGCGGACGGGATTGCAGGCCGCCGCCTCGCCGCCGGGCAGGCGGGCGGTGTAGTTCCAGGGCAGGCGCGGGTCGGCCCACAGATAGTCGGTCGAGACGTACTGGGCGCCGCTGGTCAGGGCGGCCGTGCGCTGGGCGATGTCGCCGTTGCGGGCGGCCCAGGTGTCGGCGTCGGCGCGGGTGCGGACGATGAAGCCGGCCTTCACGGCCGCGGCGATGCGGTCCTTCTGGGCGATGGGGTCGTTCAGCGTCAGATAGGCGGCGGCCGGCGAGGCCTCGTCGGTGTTGACGAACATCGCCCGGCCTTCCAGCGAGGCGCGCTTGCCGCGATAGATCGCCACCTTCTCGGGACCCTCGTCGAGGGCGAAGAACACCTTGCCGCGCGCGGCCTCCAGCGTCGGCCAGCCGCCGGCCAGCACCGCCTCGCGCAGGGTCGGCTTCTTGCCGCGCACCAGGTCGGGGTCGATCAGGCGGTCGGGGCCGAACACGCTGCGGATTTCGGCGTCCAGCGCGTCGAAGGCCTTTTCGTCGAAGGGCAGGGGCGTGACGCCGCCCGGGATGGAGGCCGCGCCTTCCTTGGCGTTGAGCATGATCAGGATCGGCGCGTGGTCGCGATGGGCGTCCGACCAGGCGCGCACCTGCGACAGGCACTCCACGAAGGTCACGCACGAGCTGCGGAAGTCGATGTCGGGCATGTGCAGGGTCTTGAAGCCGGGCTTGGCCAGGGCTTCGGCGACGCGGGGCGGCAGCACCGTTCCCCGGCCCAGCGCCGTCAGCGGCTTGGCGTAGAGGCCGCCGGCCGGGTCATTGACGACGTCGATCTCCAGCTGCCGGGCGCCGGCGTCCAGCTGTTCGGCCAGGGGGCGGTGGGCGTAGTCGATGGCCAGCACCGGCTGGCCGCGCGCGGCGACCATGGCCGCCAGCTCGTCGGCGGGGATGGCCTGCTTGTAGGAATTGTGGGTGCCGACGGCCGTCAGATCGTTCATCCGCAGCGGGGCGTCGCTCGCCGCCGCCGCCATCGCCATCACCGCCACCAAGCCGAACATGGGCCGCACTCCACCAGAACAAGCGGCCTCTCTAGCGGCGCCGCATGACGGTTCGACGTCAGTGTCGCCGCTCTGATTTGCGACCGACACGCAATAAAATCGTGGATAGTCGGCCGCCAAACGCTCGCTTCATACGCTCGTTATCGAACTCGTAACACACCGTCACAATTTCGCCCTAACCGCCCCGCCATCGCGCCGTGGCCCGCTCTCTGGAGGCTTCCGGCGATCCAGTTGCAGGGGGTCTCATGTCCACCACTAAGAAGGCGCTGTCGCTTGGCGCCGCTTCGGCCGTCCTGGCCTTCGCCATGCTGACGGCCCAGGCCCACGCCGCCGAGGTCGCGGCCGACACGCCGATCGCCACCGCGCCGGCCGACGACGCCAGCGAAGTCGACGCCATCGTCGTCCAGGGCTTCCGCAAGTCGCTGGGCGTGGCCCGCCAGATGAAGCGCGACAGCAGCATCGTCGCCGACGTCATCGTCGCCGAGGACATGGCCAAGTTCCCCGACCTCAACCTCGCCGAGTCGCTGCAGCGCCTGCCGGGCGTGGCCATCAACCGCGAAGCCGGCGAAGGCCGTCGCGTGTCTCTGCGCGGCCTGGGTCCCGACTACACCCGCGTGCAGCTGAACGGCATGGAAGTGCTGGGCAACGTCGACTCGCCGATGGACAGCCGCGGCCAGACCTCGCGCGACCGGGCCTTCGACTTCAACATCTTCGCCTCGGAGCTGTTCTCGAAGATCGACGTGCGCAAGTCGTTCTCGGCCGAGCAGGACGAGGGCGGCATGGCCGGCACCGTCGGCCTCTACACCGCCAAGCCGTTCGCCTATGACGGCCGCAAGATGGCGCTGTCGCTGCAGGGCGGCACCAACAGCGCCACCGAAGACTTCCAGCCGCGCGTCGCGGGCATGTTCAGCCAGAACTTCGACGACAAGTTCGGCGTGCTGGTCTCGGTGGCCTACTCCAAGCGCCAGGTCGAGGAGCAGGGCTACAACACCTACGGCGCGGGCCAGCAGAAGGCCAACGCCGCCAACGTCGTCAATCTCAGCGCCGCCGACGCGCTGAAGGCCACCAACGGCGAGCTGATCTTCCAGCGCGGCAACCGCCTGTCGGTCTGGGGCGCCGACAACGAGCGCCTGGGCGTGACCACCGCGCTGCAATGGCGTCCGGTCGAGACCGTGACCCTCACGCTCGACGGCCTGTACGGCAAGTTCTCCAACGACCGCAGCGAGAACCACCTGGCCACCCGCGCCAGCGTCGGCTCGACCATCCTGGGCGCGGCCACGCCGCACTCGGGCGTGACGACCGCCGCCCCGGTGCTGCGCTCGATCCAGTACGACCAGTACAACACGATCATCTACGCCGACGTCGCCAACACGGTGTTCGCCACCGAGACCCGTCGCCAGGAGACCGAGAACACCTTCAAGCAGCTGGTCCTGACCGGCGAGTGGGAGGTTTCCGACAAGCTGAAGTTCGACGGCCACATCGGCCAGGAGACCTCGGACTACGACATCCCGATCTCGGACAAGTTCTACACCGAGGCCTTCGGCGACCTGATCACCGACTACCGCGGCAAGACGGCCAAGAACATCTACGGCTGGGACACCACCGACCCCAACAACTACCGCGCCCACGAGATCGACTTCTCGGCCACCTACCAGACGACGAAGCTGAAGAACGCCGAGTTCAACGGCTCCTACCAGTTCGACGACGTGTTCACCCTGAAGGGCGGCGTGTCGTTCCGCGGCTTCGAGAACTCGGGCTACACCCAGACCAACGACGACGTGAACAAGACGGCCTGGGAAAAGGGCACGCTCGATGACCACGTCAACAGCTACTACAAGATCTTCCGCGAGCACGACGACCAGTCCTGGCTGATCGTCGACTGGAACAAGGCCCTGGCGGCCTACAACATCACCCGCACCCTTGGCGCGCCCAAGTCGATCTACGCGGTGCAGGAAGACACCAACGCCGGCTACCTGCAGCTGGACTGGAAGACCGAGCTGGCCGGCATGCCGCTGCGCGGCAACGTCGGCGCCCGCGCCTACGACACCGAGTTGACCTCGACCGGCGTCATGGCCGTGCGCGGCGTCAACACCCCGACCACCGTCAAGAAGAGCTATTCAGGCGTCCTGCCGGCCTTCAACGCCGTGCTCGAGGTCACCGACCAGTTCCAGATCCGCGCCGCCGCGGCCCAGAACATCAACCGTCCGTCCCTGGCCGCCTACGCCATGAACGGCTCGATCAGCGTCGACGGCTCGACGGTGACGGTGTCGAGCGGCAACCCGAACCTCGACCCCTACACCTCGGACGAGTTCGACCTGTCGGCCGAATGGTACTTCGGCAGCATCGGCATGCTGACCGCCGGCGTCTTCCACAAGAAGATCGACAATCTGGTCAGCAGCACGACGTCCAACGCCCTCTATTCCGACACGGGCCTGGCCGAAGGCCTGGTGACGGGCGTTACGGCTTCGACCCCGGTGATCTACACCCGCTCGGTCAACAACGCCTCGGCCACGCTGAGCGGCCTGGAACTGAGCGCCCAGAGCGACTTCTTCTTCCTGCCCGGTCCGCTCAAGAACCTGGGCATGGTCGCCAACCTGACGCTGATCGACTCCGAGACCACCAACAAGATCAGCGGCAAGGAGTTCAAGGGCCAGATCTACGGCCTGTCGGACGTCAACACCAACATCACGCTCTACTACGAGACCACGAAGTGGGGCGCGCGGGTGTCGTCGAACTACCGCTCGGACTACACGATCGACAGCGGCGGCTTCGAGGCCACCACCTATGTCGACGCGGCGGCCTTCTACCAGGTCAGCCCGCGCATCCGCCTGACGCTGGACGGGGTCAACCTGACCGACGAGCGCGAGGCGCAGTACAACAGCTTCTACGTCTACAACTCGACCACCGGCGTGAACGTGACCCAGCCGGGCGCCCACCGCCTGTGGAACCACACCAAGAGCGGCCGGACCGTCTTCTTCGGCGCCAACATCCAGTTCTAAGACTTAAGGTCAGAACTGAAAGAGAAACGCCCCGGAGCCGAAAGGCCCCGGGGCGTCGTCGTTTCCGGCTCTGGCCGAGCTCTAGCCGAACAGGGGCACGGGACCGCGCCCGCCGCCGTTCCAGGTCGCCCAGTTGGGGAAGACATAGGGCAGGTCGGTCGCCGACACGCCGTACCACTGGGCGATGGCCCCGACATATTCCTCGACCGCGATGGTCGGGATCCAGCGGCCGTCGTTATAGGCGTCGTCGGGCCCGCCGAAGGCGGTGTCCGGATAGGCGCCGTGCACCTTGCGCGAGGCCAGGCCCGCGCCGAGCACCAGGTGGTTGGAGCCCCAGGCGTGGTCGGTGCCGGCGCTGGCGTTGGCTTTGAACACCCGCCCGAAGTCCGACATCGTGAAGGCGGTGACGTTGTTGGCCAGGCCCAGCGCCTTCATGGCGTTGTAGAAGCCGGCCAGGGCCATGGCGAGATCGGCGTACAGCGAGGCGTGAACGGCGACCTCGTTGGTGTGGGTATCGTAGCCGCCCTGGCTGACGAAGAAGGTCTGCTTGGCGTGGCCCAGGGTGTTGCGGGCCTCGATCATCCGCGCCGCCCGCAGCAGCTGGCGGGAGATCTCGCTGGTCAGGGCCGCGCCGGTGGTCGGGTTCTTGAAGTACTGGTCCACCACCGAGGTGGTCGAGCTGATGATCGTGTTGGCCGTCGCCGCCTGGGCGTAGGCCGACGACATGCCCCGGCCGGTCAGGTCGGTCACCGCGCCGAACGCCGAGGCGTCCGAGAAGGTGTTCAGCGCCGCCTGACGGGCCACGACGGCCGCGTCGGTGCTGGCGGCGTTGTAGCCGGTGCGGGTGATGCCGCCGCTCGACGGCAGGATCAGCGGCGACTTGCGGCTGCCCAGCAGGGCCAGCTGCGAGCCGGCGATCGAGACCAGCGGCGGCAGCTCGGCCGCGTCGGCGCGGTCGAGGATGCGGCCCATGTAGCCGTCGAGGTTTTTCTCCCGCGTGCGCATGCCCTGCCACTGGTTCTGCTGGTCCTCGTGGGACATCAGGTTCAGCGGCCGCAGGTCCGGACGGGTCTGGTAGAGGCTCTTGGTCAGCGGCTGGAACAGGGTGCCGGTGTTGAGCACGACGCTCAGCGCGCCTTCGTCCCAGGCGGTCTTCAGCGGAGCCATGGCGGCGTTGAGGCCGAAGGCCGTGCCGGTCAGCGGGACCAGGCTGTCCTGCTTCAGGGCGATCGCGCCGCGCTGACTGGCGTAGGCGGCGTAGCGGCCGTCGGTGGGCACGACCATGTTCCAGGCGTCGTTGCCGCCGAACAGGAACACCCCGACCATCGCGCGATAGCTGGAGGTGTCGGCGATGGCGGCCGAGATGCCGATCTGGGTCAGGGCGGCGGTGGCGGAGGCGCCGGCGAGCAGCCGGCCGAAGTCACGTCGGGAAAGGGTCATGGCTCAGCGGTCGACTTGGAATTGCGGGGACGAGGCGACGATGTAGAGGGCGACCTGCGCCCGCTTGCGCGCCTGGACGGCGGGGTCGGTGTTCTTGACGGCGGCCATGGCCGACGACAGCGCGGCGCGCTGGGCCGAGGTCATGGTGCCGTTCAGGAACACGAGGTCGATGCGGTCGAGCATCCTGGCCTCGTCGGCGGCCAGGGCCTCCCACTCGGTCCACGGCAGTTCGACGGCGGTCGAGCCGGTGATGGTCGACTGGACCTTGAACTCGGTGCGCGTGGCCTCGCCGGCCATGGTCCAGTCCCAGGCCAGGTTGTGGCGGGCGATCATGGTCGAGGTGGTCATCAGCTTGCTGACCGGGCTGGCCTCGCCCGAGCCCAGCGGCAGGGGGAAGTCGTAAGGGTAGAAGTTGAACACCGAGGTGGCGCGGAAGGGCATCTGGCCCAGGGCGTTGTCGCGGTAATAGAAGGCGTAGCCGTCCGACTTCAGGCCCATGCCGCGCGCCAGGCCCGTCAGGAACAGCACCGGCTCCTTGACCTTGCCCGGGGTGGCGGCCGAGCCGCGCGCCTCGGTGTCGGTCAGGATCGCCTTGATCACCGCCTTCATGTCGCCGCGCACGCCCGCGCCGTTGTCTGCGAAGGCCGCGGCCACCCGGCCCACATAGGCCGGCGACGGGTTGGCCAGCACCAGCTGCTGGATCAGCCGCTTGCTGATGAAGGGGGCGGTGTTGGGGTGGTTGAAGACGGTGTCGACCACCGTGTCGACATTGGCCTGCGGCGTGGCGTCGGCCGCGATGGTGGCGCCCAGGAAGGTCTTGGACTTGGTGTCGAACCGGGCCGTGTTGACGATCATCGGCTTGGAGTAGTCGAGCTTCGTGCCGTCGCTGATCGCCGCGCCGTCGAGGCGGGCGTAGGTCCAGCCTGTCAGGGCCCGGGCCACTTCCTTGACCTCGGCGTTGCTGTAGGTGGCGATCACCGCCCCGTCGGCGCCGGTCTTGGTGGTGCCGTCGGCGTTCAGCAGCACCGTGCCCACCGAGAACAGCTGCATCAGCTCGCGGGCGTAGTTCTCGTTGGGGGCCGACTTGTTGCTGTCGACCATGTCGAGGAAGTTGCCCATGAACGGGTTCAGGGTGACCTCGCGCAGGATGTCCTTGTAGTTGCCGAACGCGTTGCTCAGCAGGATCTGGTTGAAGGTCGCCAGGCCCGCGGTGGTGTGCACCTCCAGGTCCGACGCCACGACGATCTGCGACAGGGCGAAGGCCACGCGCTGGCGCAGCTGGTCGTCCTTGCCCACGGCGTTGGAATAGAACCGCATCGACATCGGCAGGGCGCCGAAGTTGTCGCGGTTGCAGTTGTTGAGGTCGGTCCCGGTCAGGCCCTGGGCCGAGCAGAAGGTGGTCGCCACCGGCTTGGCGGCGATGTCGGCGTAGGTGCTGCCGCTCAGGGCGAACTGCTGGTCGATCCAGGCCGAGGCGCTCTTGGCCGCCACGATCTGGTCGATCAGGGCCGGGGTCGGGCCGAAGGTGGCCTGCTTGGCCAGGCGCGCGGCCTCGGCCGCCGAGATCACCACCGGCGCGGGCGGGGTGGTCGGCGTCGTGCCGCCGCTGCTCTGGGGCGTCGACGACGAGCCGCCGCCTCCACCGCCGCCGCCGCAGGCCGAGAGCACGAGGGCGAGGCCTGCCCCCGCCGTGGAGGCCAGAAGTTTCATACGCATTGCACAAAGGTCCCCGATCACGCCCGTGGCGCGGGCGCGTTGAAACTGGAAAGAGGTTGAGTGGAAGCGGCCGCTATCGGTCGATGAAGACGATCTCCCGGACGGCGCGGACGCCGTCCTGGCGATGGAGCTGGACGAAGACGTCGACGACGCGTTCGACATGGTCGATCACGTCCTGGCGTCGCAGGTTGGCGCCGGCCTGGAGGGCCATCAGCGCCAGCTGTTCGATGGCCCCGCGCGGGTCGTCGGCGTGGACCGTGGTCATCGAGCCGGGGTGGCCGCTGGAGACGGCGCGCAGGAAGCTGAAGGCCTCCGCGCCGCGCAGCTCGCCCAGGATGATGCGGTCCGGCCGCAGGCGCAGCGAGGCTTGCAGCAGGTCCTCGGTCCCGACCCGGGCCTGGCCCTGGTCGCCCTTGGCGGCCACCAGGCCGACGGCGTTGGCGTGGACGAGGCGGATCTCCGGCGCGTCCTCGATCAGGACGAGGCGCTGGTCGCGCGGCACTTCCTTCAGCAGGGCGTTGAGGAAGGTTGTCTTGCCGGTCGAGGTGCCGCCGCTGACCACGATGTTTTTGCCCGCGCGCACGGCGGCCGACAGGAAGCCGCGCACGTCGCCCGCGTCGAGCAGGGCGCGCAGGGCCGCGTCGGGCCTGGTCAGGGGCGCGGTGGCGCGGTCGAAGGCGCCGGCCGCGGCGTAGTCGTCGAGCGACAGGTCCGAGACCACGTGCTTGCGGATGGCCATGACGATCCCGCCGCGCGTCGCGGGCGGGGCCACCACCTGCACCCGCGCGCCGTCGGGCAGCACGGCCGACAGCAGGGGGTGCTCGCGGCTGACGCCTTGGTGAACCAGGGCGGCCACCTGGCGCGCCAGGCGCCAGAGGTTGGTCTCGTCCAGCTCGGGGGCCGCGACCTTGGCGACCGCGCCGCCCAGCCGCTCGACCCACAGCTCGCCGGGACCGTTGACGTAGAGGTCGGTCACCTCCGGATCGGCCAGCCACGGCGCCAGCGGCGCGAGGTAGGCTTCCAGATAGACCCCCATGGGCGCCTGGTGGGTCATCGGCCTGCGACGCCGGCGCTGGCCCCGCGCACGCTCGAGAAGTCGAGGTCACGGGCGACGAAGATCGTCACCGGCGCGCCCTGCGGCGTCTTGATGGTGGGCGAGGTCTGGGTCGTCTTGGCGCTGTTGGCCAGGTTGGCGGCCTCCGACACCGAGCCGATGTAGATCTGCGAATTGGCGCGCGTGTTGCTGACGGCGGCCACGCCGGCGCTGAGCACCGAGGTCAGGATCGAGCCGCCGAAGCGGGTGAAGAAGTGGCGATCGACCTTGCCGGCCAGTCCGCCGCGACCCAGCGGATCGGCGGCCGGCGAGCCGATCTGGATCGACACGCCGTCGGGACGGATCACCCGGGTCCAGATCACGAAGACGCGCGAGGCGCCCATGGCCACGCCCGACTTGTACTGGCCGATCACCCGGCTGCCGCGCGGGATCAGGACGGCCTTGCCGTCGAAGCTCTTGACGTCGCGGGTGACCATGGCGCGGGCCAGGCCCGGCAGGTCGGAATTGATCGCCGTCTCCATGACCGCCGGGATCACCGCGCCCTGCGGCACGATGGCGTCCAGGTCCTGCATGGCCGAGGCCTTGACGGGCGCGGAGTCGTCCAGGCCCTCGACGCTGGGGCCGGCCTCGGGCTTGTCGCCGGCCGGGCGGCCGGGGCCCGCGACGGGGCCGCCGCCGAGATCGACCACCAGGGCCGGCGCGCGGCGGCGCGCGTTGTCGTCGCCGGCCGGCGTGACGATCGCGGGCGGCGGTGGCGGGGGGATGAACTCGTTGGGCATCATCGTCGGCTCGCCGGCCGGGACGCTGTTGTCGACGGTGAACTGCGGGGCGGGCACGGCCGCGGGCGGGGCCTCCACCCGGGCGACCTGCATCGCGGCGGGCGCGGCGGCGGGAGCGGCCGCCGCCGGCGGGGCGACGGGCTGGCGCTGGTGGGCGTCGGCGCGATGGCTCGACAGCCAGACGAAGACCGCGATCCCGAACACGCCGAAGCCGGCGAGGATGGCGATGTTCGAGACGCCGCCGCCGCTGCCGACCACGGGGCGGGCGTTGGCGTCGGCCCGGGCGAGGTCGTCCTGGACCTCGGGCGTCTGGCGCGGATCGATGTCCTGGGTCATCGGGCCTTCCCCGCGCTCGGCGCGGTCCAGCCGCTGTTGACGATGGTGGCGCTGGCCTTGGCGCTGCGCAGGACGAAGCGGGGGGCCAACTGGTCGACGACCAGGTAGCCGTCCTTGACCACGGCGTTGGCCAGGCCCTCGACGCCGTCGGCGCCGATCACGAAAATCGCCGGCAGGTCGGCCTGCTGGGGCCAGGCGAGATAGGTCGCGCGGCCGTCGTCGAACACCTGGGACGGCGCCAGGGCCTGCGCGCCCTCGATGCGGTAGGCGGTGTTGCGGGTCGCCGGCGCGGCCGGCTGGGCGGGCGGCGCCTCGGGGGCGAGGGCCGGATAGCGGAACCGCACGACATAGGCCGCGTCGGAGCCGGCGGCGGCGGACGCCCCCACCGACAACTCGAACACATAGCGGCGACGGTCGGTGACCACGGTCATGTTGGTGGCCGGCGCGTTGTCGATCGGCTTGAGGAACAGCAGGGTGGCGCGTTTGTTGGGCGTGATCTGCCAGCCCAGGGCGTCGCCGATCGAGACGTTCTCGATGCGCTCGTCGGGGCCGAACTCCAGCATGGTCTGGAAGCCCATGAAGCCGGTCAGGCGGTGCACCTGGTCCGCGTCATAGGTCAGGGTGCGGATGCGCGGGTCGACCGGCTTGGCGGCCGGCGGCTGCACGACGGCGGGCGCGACGGTCGTGCCTGCGGTGGGGGCGGCCGTCTGGGCCAGGGCCGGCGCGGCCAGGGGCGCGACGAGGCCGCAGGCGATCGACAGGGCGAGAAGCGGGCGCTTCACGGGCGAAACTCCGGAACGGGAAAGCGGGGTCACTGGTCTCTCCGGGCGCCGGAGGCGGCGAGGCGGGGAGAGGCGGGGCGGCGGTAGCTGGCGCCGAGCGGGACGGCGGCGCCGGCGGTCGACGAAGCGGGCGTGGCCGACGTCGCGGGCGCAGAGCGGTCGGACACCACCGTCAGGCGGCGCGGTCCGATGGTCGCGCTCGAGGCCGAGGAGGCGGCGGCCGCCTGTTCCTCGCGTCGGGCCAGGGCGGTGGCCGCGGCGGCGACGTGGGCGGCGCGCGAGGGCGGCTCCAGCGGCGCGGCGGTCTGGCCGGCGCCGAGCGACGCAGGCGCGGCCTGGTCGCGGGACTGTTCGCGCGGCAGCCGCAGGCCGGCGGCCATGACCGAGACCGCGATGGCCCCGGCGACCAGCACCACGGCGAACACCAGGCTCAGCATCAGCACGGTCACGGCCGGGGTGATGTCGAGCTCGGCGAACTGCTGGGCGGTCTTCATCGCGCCCAGGGCCTTCAGCGACGGGGTCATCATCGCCAGTTCCAGCGCCAGGCCGACGGTGGCGATCATCGGCAGCAGGGCCAGGGCGATCATCGCCTTCAGCCAGCCCTCGACGAGGCCGCGGGTGGTTTCGAACAGCAGCAGGCCGGCGACCAGCGGGGCCAGGGCCAGCAGCAGCGACAGCACCACCTTGCAGGCCAGCACCGCGCCCAGGCTGGTCAGCAGCATGACGAGGCCGCCGACATTGGCCGCGAAGGCGGCGAAGCCGGGTCCGCCCTGCAGCGCGGAGTCGTGCGTCCCGGCGCGGGCGACGAAATATTGCGACGCCTGCTGCAGGACCTCGTAGGCCGATTGCAGGCGCACATAGGGATCGACGCGTCCGGCCTCGCCGCCGAGCTGGCCCAGCAGCAGGCCGCCCAGCTCGGCCGGCGCCCTGAACAGGGCGTCGTAGGCCAGGGTCTCCAGCAGCGCCCAGTTGGTGGCCAGGGCCACGACCAGGGCCATCTTGACCACGGCGATGGTGGCGTCGCCGATCCGCAAGGAGCCGCGTCCGAGGACGAGGCGGTAACCCATGAAGCCGACATAGACGGTCATCAGCACCGTCAGCAGCATCGAGACCGGCGAGCCGGGCGAGGCCAGGGCGGCGTAGCCGGCCTGGGCCAGGCCGTGCACCTGGCAGTCGACCGAGCCGATCAGGCCCTGCACCAGCGGGGCGTCGGCGGCGGGGCAAGCGACGGGAGTCATGCGGCGTCCCTCACCAGCTTGGCCATCCAGGCCTCGGGCGCGTCGCCCAGATGTTCGCGCAGGGCGTCGAGCCGGCGCACCGTGCTCTCGCGGCCCGACAGCACCGTCAGCAGTTCGGGCGAGCCGGCCAGGTTCAGGCGGGCCACGACGCTGTCGGTCCCGTGCTTGATCAGGAAGCAGCGGGCGGTGTCGGGCAGGCTGCGGACGAGCTCGAACTCGTGCTCGGTCAGGCCGAAGCCGTCGCAGTAGTCCCTCGCCTGGGCCTTGGGGTTGGCCATGAAAATCTGGGTGGCGGCCTGCTCGACGATGGCGCTGGCGATGCGGCTTTCCAGGGCGTCTTGCGCGCTCTGGGTGGCGAAGCCGACCAGGCCGTTGCGCTTGCGCAGGGTCTTTTCCCAGTCCTTGATCCGCGCGACGAAGACGTCGTCGTCCAGCGCCTTCCAGCCCTCGTCGACGACGATCAGGGTCGGGTGGCCGTCCAGGCGCTGCTCCACGCGGTGGAACAGGTACATCATGGCCGGGGTGCGCAGGGCCGGGTCGTCCAGCAGCTGGGTCATGTCGAAGCCCAGGGTGGCGGCCGACAGGTCCAGGCCGTCCTGGGCGTTGTCGAACAGCCAGGCGTGCTCGCCCGCGCCGTGCCAGGGCGCCAGCCGCGCGGCCAGGTCGGCGGCGTCCGGACGGCGCGAGCCCTTGAACAGCTCGGCGAAGAACCGCAGGCGGCGCAGCTTCGGCGCCTGGTCGTAGTTGGCGTCGACCGCGTCCTTGATGCGGGCCAGGTCGTCCGGCGTCAGGGTCTCGCCGGGCTGGCTGACGAGGCGTGCTACCCAGTCGGCGACGAAGCGGCGGTTGGCCGGCGTGTCTTCCAGGGCCAGAGGGTTGAAGCCCGTCGCCTGGCCCGGGCGCAGCACCTCGTAGCGGCCGCCGATGGCGCGCAGGAAGATCTCGGCCCCGCGGTCCTTGTCGAAGAAGACGGTGCGCGGCTTGTACTTCTGGGCCTGGGCCAGCAGGAAGTTCAGCACCACGGTCTTGCCCGAGCCCGACGGGCCGATGATCGTGAAGTTCCCCAGGTCGCCCTTGTGGAAGTTGAAGTGGTACGGGCCGGCCGAGGTGGTCTCCAGCAGCGTCACCGCCGGACCCCAGTGGTTGCCCAGGGCCTTGCCGACCGGGAAGTTGTGGCCGCTGGCGAAGCCGGCGAAGTTGGCGGTCGAGATCATCGCCCGGCGGGCGATGTCCTTGAAGTTGCCCGGGAACTGGGCCCAGAAGGCCGGCTCCAGATTGACGTCCTCGCGCACCGCGATCGCGCCCATCTCGGTGAAGGCCGACAGCACCTCGGCCGTGGACTGGTCCAGGCCCTCCAGGCTCTCGCCGCGCACCAGCACCGACAGGTGATGCTCGCCGAAGGCCGCCCGGCCGCTGACCACGTCGTCCTTGGCGCGGATCAGGTCGGCTTTCAGGCTGACGCCGTCGTCGTCGGCCGCGCGCATGCGGCGCAAGGCGAGGTTCATCTTGTCCAGCGTCGGCTGGCGGTCGACGAAGCCGAAGCTCTGCGTCACCACCATCTCGCAGGGCAGGCGCAGCAGGTCGTCCAGCATGCCGGGCGTGGTCTGGGCGGGGTAGTCCTTGACCGAGACGATCGAGGAAAAGCCGCGCGCCAGGGCGCCGGCCCGCGACAGTTCCAGCGTCTCGTGGCCGAAGCTGACCCGGCGATAGGGCAGGTACTCGCCGGCGTCGCCTTTCGGCGCCAGCACTGGGCGCATCTCGCCGTTATAGAGGCAGGACAGGAATTCCAGCGGCTCCGAGCAGGTCCCGTTCGAACCCTCGTACTGGCCCAGCACCCGCGCGCCGTAGGGCGCCAGGGCCGAGACCAGGCTGTCGCGGGCGGCGTCGAGTTCGCGGCGGTCCTGGGTCTTCTGGCCGGCGCTTTGCGCCGAGCCCTTGGCCAGGCGCAGGGCCTTGTCGATCAGTCCGCCCTGGCCTTGCAGCGGGCGGCGCACGATCGTCAGGAACAGGTCGTTGACATAGAGCTTGCGGCCGGCGAGGCGCTCGCTCCATTCGGCGTCCAGCCGAGTGCTGAAGGCGTCGGAGAATTCGCCTTCCGTGCCGACCTTGGCCTCGCGGCGGATGATGTGGTGGTAGACGGCGAAGCGCGAGCTGGCCAGGCCGCGCAGCATCACGTCGCGCACCGCCTTGCGGTAGTTCAGCGTCTCGCTGTCGGCCGTCTCGAACGGCAGGCCGGCCAGGTGGATCACCTGGAGCAACAGCCCGTCGCGGGTCTCGATCGTCCGCGCGTCCAGGTGGCGGGCGTAGGGCAGGCGCTTGCCGGCCGACGCTTCCTTGCCTGCTTTGGGCCTGGGATTCACGGTTGGTAGCTGTTGCATCGCCAGGCCCGGAAGTTGGGAACGCGGGGGCAGCGGCTGACCTTGGCCAGCCACAGGTCGAAGATGCGCGGTTCGCGCAGGCAGGCCGCGTAGCCGATCGCGTGGACCACCAGGGCCGCGAGCAACGCCCAGAACGACTTGGTGATCAGGAACAGCTCGGTCGTGACCACGCCGTTGACGACGAAGTAGCTGTAGGTCACGCCGGCGAACATCTGGGGCCGGGTGAGCGCCCCGAACACCACGTCGCGATCGAGGGGAGCGGCCATGCCGGCTTAGGCCCCCGCCGCCGAGCGGATGCCGCTGACGATGGTGGTGGCGCCGAACAGGATGAAGCAGCCCAGGATGACGGTCGCGCCGTAGCGCCAGTTCATCCGGCCCGTCAGCATCATGAAGCCGACGGCGGCCACGGCCATCACCGCCACGGCGGTGGCGACGTTGCCCATCAGCGTGCCCTGCAGCCACAGCACGCCCGACAGCACGGCCGACGAGCCTTGCGGGTCGGCCTGCGAAACCTGGGCATGGGCCTGGCTGGCGGCGGCGGCGAGAGCGGTCGCCAGGGCGGCGGCGCGGGCGTTCAAAAACTTACGCATGAATTGGGGGCGCATCAGTTTGGAGCTCCGAGGGCGGGAAGGGCGAGGGCGGGACCCATCACGGCCATGCGGCCGAGGATCGAGGCGACGTAGGCCTGGGTTTCGGCGTAGGGGGGCACGCCGCCGTGCTTGAGCACCGCGCCGGGGCCGGCGTTGTAGGCGGCCAGGGCCAGCTTCACGTCGCCGCCGAAGCGGTTGAGCATCTGGCGCAGGTACATCGCGCCGCCCTTGATGTTCTGGGTCATGTCCGACGGATCGACGCCGAGGTCGCGGGCGGTTGCCGGCATCAACTGCATCACGCCCATGGCGCCCTTGCGCGAGCGGGCGGCGGGACGGAAGCGGCTTTCGCGCCAGGCGACGGCCTCGACCAGCTTCGGATCCAGGGCGTAGTCGGCGGCGGCGGCGTGCAACTCGCGCCGCACGGCGTCGCTGGCCACGGTCTCGACGACGGCGACGGGCGGCGGCGCGGCCGCCTTGATCGCCTCGACCGTTTCGCCGTTGAAGACGGCCGGACCGTCGAAACGCGTGACCTGGCCTTCGTCGCCGATTTCCAGAACCTGGGCGGCGGCCGGGGCGGCGAGCAGGCAGCAGGTCGCGATGGCCGCCAAGCTCATGGCCTGGCGGGCGAGATCGAACGTCATCGACGCCCCCGAATAGCTATGGTTAAGCAATATGCTTAATGCATGTGTATAGGGCTCGCCCGACTCGCGTAATGCGGCAGGACAGCGCACAAGGTGGCCAGTTATCTGTGTCGTGAAGTCTACGTACGAAGTTATCGTGCGTTAACTGTCATTAATTACTTCGCGATTTTACTTATGCTGAAGCTTGCCGCATGCTTGTCGGTAATGGCTAAGCTTGACCGGCCGGCCAGGCGGAACTTCAGGCGCGCCCTGGGGCTCCACGGCGGACGGGCGACGATCCGGACGACGATCTAAAGCATCGCCGTGATTGTTTCCGCCCAGTGATGGTGCTGCACAACTTACGCCTTAGGAGCCCTGCTTCGCTCATCCTGGACGAAGAGGGACCATGGCCGTCGCACCGTTTGTCATTCTGGCCGCAGCCGCCCTGTCGACGGCCCCGGACGCGGCTCCAGCCCCGACGCCGACCGACGTCTCCGGCGTGGTGGTCGAGGCGACCAAGCGCGGCGAGGCCCGCGGCGGCCAGACGCCGCTGGTCGCCTACGACCCGATGCAGATCCAGGCCTTCGGCGCGGCCACGGTCGACGAGCTGATCGAGCTGCTCGAAGCCCAGACCACCAGCGCCCGCGGTGGCTCGCCGGTGTTCCTGATCAACGGCCGCCGCATTTCCGGATTCCAGGAACTGCGCGGCCTGCCGACCGAGGCCATCGAGCAGTTCCAGATCCTGCCCGAGCAGACCGCCCTGGCCTATGGCTACAGCGCCGACCAGCGGGTGGTGAACATCATCCTGCGCGAACGCTTCCGCTCGCTGTCCGAGCAGGTCGACGCCGAGCGGCCGCAGGGCGGCGGCCGCACGGTCGGCAGTTCACGCACCAACGCCCTGCGCATCCAGGGCGGCGCCCGCACCTCGCTGAGCCTGGACCTCAAGAACCAGTCGGCTCTCTATGAAGACGAGCGCGACATCGACCGCTCGGAAAGCGGCGGCGTCACCACCAACCGCACGCTCGCGCCGCGCCTGCGCCAGGCCCAGCTGTCGGGCGTGGTCAAGCGCGACCTGACCGACAAGGTCGGTCTGACCCTCAGCGGCGGCCTCAAGTCGGTGGACCAGGTCAGCCGCCTGGGCCTGCCGGAGGTCGCCGACGACGTCTATGTCGACCGGCCCGACACGCTGCAGAAGCGCACCAAGACCACGACCGCCGATCTGGGCGCCCTGGTCGACGGCTTCGTCGGCTCCTGGGCCACGACCGGCAGCCTGGCCTATCAGCGGGTGGAGACCAATTCGGTCACCGGCCGGGGGCTGGACACGACGGCGCTGGATGCGGCGATCGACGCCGGGACGGTCGATCTTTCCGGCGACCTCGACGCCTACCTCTCGGTGCTGGATCCGACCCGCGCCGCTTCGGTGGCCCAGAGCGTGACGGGCGAGGTGGTGACCAACGGCTCGCTGCTGCGGCTGCCGGCCGGCGCCGTGCGCCTGTCGCTGAAGGTCGGCGGCGATCACTCAAGCCTCGACAGCGAAAGCCTGGTCGAAGGCGTCTCCACCAGCCGCGAGGTGTCGCGCGACCAGGGCTCGGTCCAGGCCAGCTTCGACCTGCCGCTGCTCGCGGCGGGGGAGGGCGCGGGCAAAAGGCTCGGCGCGGTCTCGGCCAACCTCAATCTCGCCGCCGCGCAGGTGTCGGACTTCGGGACCCTGCGCACGCTTGGCGCCGGCCTCAACTGGACGCCGGTCGAGAAACTGGTCTTCACCGGCGACTACACCACCAAGACCACGGCCCCGACCCTGTCGCAGCTGAACGATCCGACGCAGACCACGCCCAACGTGGCGGTGTTCGACTACGCCACCGGCCAGACGGTGTCGGTGACCCAGACCAGCGGCGGCAACGCCGACCTGGAGGCGCCCGAAAGCCGCATCCTGCACTTCGGCGTCAACTGGACCCCGACCTCCAGGCACGCCCTGCAGATGAACCTGAACTGGACCCGCACCGAGGTGCTGGACGGGATCAGCAGCTTCTCCAGCGTCACCGCCGGCCTGGAGGAGGCCCTGCCCGAGCGCTTCACCCGATCCGCCGACGGAACCCTGCTGAGCATCGACGCCCGGCCGATCAACGTCGCTCGCGAAGTGAAGGAAGAGGCCGCCTGGGGCTTCACCTTCTCGCGCGCCTTCGGCAAGCCGATGCAGTTCCCGCCGCGCCAGGGCTTTGGTCCGCCGGACGGCGGTCCCCCCGATGGCGGCCCGCCGCCGGGAGAAGGGGGCGGTCCGCCTCCGGGCGAGGGCGGCGGTCCTCCGCCTGGCATGGGCGGTCCGGGCGGTGGTCCCCCGGGCGGGGGTCCTGGCGGCCCTCCGGGCGGCGGCGGGCGGCGTCCGGCCGTGATGATGCGGCCCGGCCAGGGCCTGATCAACATCTCGCTGACCCATACCTGGCGGCTGAAGGACGAGGTGACGATCCGCGACGGCTCGTCGGTGCTCGACCTGCTGAACGGGGATTCCATCTCTGGCTCCGGCGGCGAGTCCGAGCACGAGGTCAAGCTGCAGGTCGGGGCCTCGCGCCGCGGCGTCGGCGGCTTCGTCAACGCCAAGTGGGAGTCCGGCACGGTCACGAAGGGCAATGGCCTGACGCCCGACTACAAGTTCGGCGACCTGGCGACCGTGAACCTGCGGCTGTTCGCCGACCTCTCGCAGCGCCGCGAGTGGGTGCAGAAATATCCGTGGCTGCGGGGTACGCGGGTGACGGCCGAGGTCACCAACCTGTTCGACGCCCGCACCAAGGTGACCAGCAGCGACGGGACCCTGCCGCTGACCTACCAGCCCGACTATCTCGATCCGTTGGGCCGGGTGTTCCGCATCGGCTTCCGCAAGATCGTGTTCTGACCTGAAGGGGAGGGGCGGCCCGGCGGGCCGCTCCCGATCCGGCGGGCGATTCCGGCCGGCTAAACGACGCGCTTCCAGCTTCGGCGGACGGTTTCGGCCGTCCGGACGCGACTTCGCGCGCGCGAACGATCACGCCGTCTGGCGTTGGGAAAGCTTTGCGATTTCAGGGGTGTGGTGGGGACCCAGACTTCCGTCTGGGTCCCCGTGGTGCCGCCGGGCAGGATTGAACTGCCGACCTCAGCCTTACCAAGGATGCGCTCTACCACTGAGCTACGGCGGCGACGAGGAGGGGCGTATAGCCAACGATTTCGGGGATTGCAAAGCCCAAATCGCGTTGACTGAACGTCGCGGGCAATTCACCTGTGGACACATGAGTCAGTCATCGAAGCCAAACCCCAGTCAGGACAAGGAAAAAGCCGAACGCGAGGCGCGTCTGGCCCAGGCCCTGAGAACCAACCTCCGCCGTCGCAAGGCGCCCGCCAGCGCGTCGGCCAAGCCGGAATCGGCTTCGGAATAGGAATCGGCGCGGCCTCTTGCATGCCCCCTTGCAAGCGTTAGAACCGCGACCTCACATGTGACCCGCGTGGAAGACGGCTTTTCCGCGCGTTCGAGGGAATTTCATTGGATCGCATCGCCATCACCGGCGGCGCGCAGCTGAACGGGACCATTCCCGTCAGCGGCGCCAAGAACTCTGCCATCAAGCTGATGGCCGCCAGCCTGCTCACGGATCAGCCGCTGCGGCTGACCAACATGCCGCGCCTGGCCGACACGCGATTCCTCGGCAAGCTGCTGACGCGCCTCGGCGTCAGCGTCACCGAAAGCGACGACGGTCCCGACGGCCAGCAGACCATCCTGCACGCGCCGGAGATCACCAGCGGCTTCGCGCCCTATGACCTAGTGCGCCAGATGCGCGCCTCGTTCAACGTGCTGGGCCCGCTGGTCGCCCGCTCGGGCCAGGCCAAGGTTTCCCTGCCCGGCGGCTGCACCATCGGCGCCCGCCCGGTGGATCTGCACCTCCAGGCGCTGGAGGCCCTGGGCGCCAAGATCGACCTGCACGAAGGCTACGTCTACGCCCAGGCCCCGCGCGGCCTGAAGGGCGCCGAGATCGTCTTCCCGATCGTCTCGGTGGGCGCCACCGAGCACGCCATGCTGGCGGCCGTGCTGGCCGACGGCGTGACGGTGATCCGCAACGCCGCCTGCGAGCCGGAACTGGCCGACCTGCAGGAATGCCTGAACGCCATGGGCGCCAAGGTCGAGGGCGCGGGCACCCCCACCATCACCATCACCGGCGTCGCCCGCCTGAACGGCGCGACCCACTCGGTGATCCCCGACCGCATCGAGATGGGCACCTACGCCGTCGCCGCCGCCATGGCCGGTGGTGAAGTGCGCCTGACCAAGGCCCGTCCCGAACTGATCGAGAGCCTGTCGGTCAAGCTCGAGGAGGCCGGCGCCACCGTCGTGCGCACCGAGGACGGCGTCATCGTCAAGCGCAACGGCTCGCGCCTCAACGCCGTCGATCTCGAGACCGCGCCGTTCCCGGGCTTCGCCACCGATCTCCAGGCCCAGTTCATGGCCCTGATGACCACGGCGAACGGCGAGAGCCGCATCCGTGAGACCATCTTCGAGAACCGCTTCATGCACGCCCCCGAGCTGATGCGCCTGGGCGCCGACATCTCGGTGCACGGCGGCGAGGCCCGCGTGCGCGGCGTCGCCCAGCTGGAAGGCGCCGAGGTGATGGCCACCGACCTGCGCGCCTCCGTCAGCCTGGTGATCGCCGGCCTGGTGGCCCGCGGCGAGACCGTGGTGTCGCGCATCTACCACCTCGACCGGGGCTTCGAGCGCCTGGAAGAGAAGCTGGGCGCCTGCGGAGCCCAGGTGCGCCGCATCAAGGGCGACGGCGAGCCGGAGCTCTGAGCATGAGCGCCGCGCCCCTCCGCCTGCTGGCCCACGAGCCTGAAGACCTGCCGGTGATCTCGGCGGCGTTGCAGGACGCCGTCGCCAAGATCGGCGACATCCGCTGGGACGCGGCCGCCCGCACCCTGACGCTCGCCTGCAACCGCTTCCGCTGGGAAGCCGGCGGCAAGAAGAAGGGCGGCGAGCGCGTGCGCTCGGCCCTGCAACTGGGCGACGTCACCGGCGTCCAGGCCCGCAACCTGCGCCGCGACGCCAAGCAGGCGGTGGTCGAGCTGCTGTCGATCGCCTTCGAGCCGGGCGAAGAAGCCCCCGGCGGCGTGATCCTGCTGACCTTCGCCGGCGGCGGCGACCTGCGGGTCAGCGTCGACTGCGTGGAAGCCGCCCTGGCTGACGTCTCCGAGCCCTGGGCGACGCCCCGGAAGCCTGGGCACGAGGGGTAGGGGCTCAAGCTCCCTTATTCTCCCGTCATTCCCGCCCTTGTGGCGGGAACCCCTCTGTCAGCCGCAGGTGAGAGTGGGGCGGCGTGCTTAGCACGCCGCTTGCGCAGCCCGTGCGAACGGAACCAGGGTTTCCCGCCACAAGGGCGGGAATGACGGGAGGGGGAAGGGGCTGTCGGCGGTTAACCAATCAACCTTCTGATTTCCAAACATTTCAAATCGCATCCGACCTGATACGTTAACTCGCAGTTGAATCGACTTCGAGTGCGTGATGACCAGGATCGGCTCTCAGGGCTACGCCGCCGCCTACGCCTATGCGGGCGCGACGAGCAGTCAGACGGGAACTACGACCGCCGCCCAGGCCAAGGCAGCGGAAGCCGCCAAGACCGGCGCGTCCAGCGTCAGCGTCACCCTGTCGGCGGAAGCCCAGGCCGCCCTCGCCGCCGCGAGCGCCGACGGTCGCAGCCTCGCCACCGTGACCTCCGACGCCCGCAAGAGTCTCGACAGCCTGCTCTCCGCCGCCAAAGCCACCAGCGCGCTGAAGGACGGCAAGGCGACCATCGACGTCTCCGGCCTCGACCGCCGATCGCTCTACGCCGTCGCTTCGAACCAGGGCGGAAGCTTCCCGATCGAGGAGCAGGTGGTCGCCAGCCTCCAGTTGAAGGCCGGCCTCGACAAGGCCCTGGCCGCACCCGCCGCCGACGCCCGGGTCACCGGCGACTATGCCGGCCTCTACAAGGCCGCCCTGACCCGCCACGAGGCCGCCGGGACCGAGGAGAAGGGCGCGCTGGCCTGGCAGAACGCCAAGGCCGCCCTGGTCGAGGGCCTGCGCCAGGCGACCGCCAAGCCCGGAACCGCCCCCACGGGGATCGCCGACGATCCGGTCGCCGCCTACCTCAAGGAAAACGGCGGCGTCGTCGCCAATCCGCGCTCGCGCGACATCGACGCCGTGGCCTCCGACGTCCGCACCGCCCTGGACCGCCAGTACGCGCTGGCGACCGGGGAGGGGATGGCGACCGACGGCGACGCCGGAACCATCGACTTCACCCGTTTCGACGACCGCTCGCTGTCGGCCATCGCCCTGAACAAGGGCGGCCAGTTCTCCGGGCACGAGGTCAAGGAGGCCGCCGACGAGGTGCGCGCGCGCAACCGCGAGGGCGTCTCCTCGAACTGGAAGTCGGCCCAGCAGTCGGGCGACGCCTCGGTCTTCGGCCGCAACCTCGTCTCGCAATACGTCTCGATGAGCGACGAGGAGCGCGAGGCCGTCGGCTGGACCCCGGCCCTCTACGACAAGATGGTCTCGCTGCAGACCCTGTCGGACAAACTTTCCTCGATGTTCGGCGCGGACGGAACGCTCAAGACGGGTATGAGCCTGCTCGACTATCTGTAGGCCCCGGTATCTGGAATAAGAGGCGCAAAGTTCCGCTTCCACGGATTCATCGTCTCATGTCCCTGATCTCGAACACCTCGCGCGCCCTGCTGATGGCCGCGCTCCTCGGCGGCGTCGCCGTCCCGGCCCTGGCTTCGGCGGCGCCCGCGAAAGCGCCCATGATCGCCCCGCTGTCCACCCGCTCGGACGCCAAGGACATCCACTCCTACGCCAGGCCCCAGGTCGCCCGCGTCACCCATGTCGACCTCGACCTGACGGCCGACTTCACGGGCAAGAAGATGGTCGGCAAGGCCGCCCTCGACCTCAAGCTCGCGCCCGGCGCCAAGGAGGTCGTGCTCGACACCAAGGGCCTGAAGATCAAGTCGATCACCAACGCCCAAGGCAAGCCGCTGAAGTGGACGCTCGGGACGTTCGACCCGCATCTGGGCGCGCCCCTGACCGTCACCCTGGCCGGCGCCAAGCGCATCGTCATCGCCTATGAGAGCGCCCCCGACGGCGCGGCCCTGCAATGGCTGTCGCCCTCGCAGACGGCCGGCAAGGTCAAGCCGTACCTGTTCAGCCAGGGCGAGGCGATCCTCAACCGCACCTGGATCCCCACCCAGGACAGCCCGGGCATCCGCCAGACCTGGACCGCCCGCATCGTCGCGCCCGAGGGCCTGAAGGCGGTGATGAGCGCCGAGCAGCTGACCCCGAACGGCGAGCCCGTCGCCGGCGGCCGCGCCTATCGCTTCAGGATGGACAAGCCGGTCGCGCCCTACCTGATCGCCATCGCCATCGGGGATCTCGCCTTCCAGCCGCTGGGTCCGCGCACCGGGATCTATACCGAGCCCTCGGCCCTGAAGGCCGCCGCCTGGGAGTTCGCCGACGTCGAGAAGATGGTCGAGGCCGCCGAGAAGCTCTACGGCCCCTATCGCTGGGGTCGCTACGACCTCTTGGTGCTGCCGCCGTCGTTCCCGTTCGGCGGCATGGAGAACCCGCGCCTGACCTTCGCTACTCCGACCGTGATCGCCGGCGACCGCTCGCTGGTCAGCCTGGTGGCGCACGAGCTGGCCCACTCCTGGTCGGGCAATCTGGTCACCAACGCCACCTGGGCCGACTTCTGGCTCAACGAGGGCTTCACGGTCTATTTCGAGAACCGGATCATGGAGGCCCTCTACGGCAAGGACACGGCCGCCATGCTGGCCGACCTGGGCTGGACCGACCTGCACGAGGCGATCGAGGAGGCCGGCGGCATGACCGGTCCAGACACCCGCCTGCACATCGACCTGACCGGCCGCGATCCCGACGACGGCATGACCGACATCCCCTACGAGAAGGGCGCGGCCTTCCTGCGCACCATCGAGAAGGAGGTCGGCCGCGAGCGCTGGGACGCCTATCTGCGCGGCTATTTCGACCGCCACGCCTTCCAGCCGCAGACCGCCGAAGGCTTCATCGCCGACCTGCGCGAGAACCTCTTCAAGGGCGATGCGGCGCTGGAAAAGAAGATCGACGTCCAGCGCTGGATCTATCAGCCGGGCCTGCCGGAAAACGCCGTCCACGTGCAGTCCAAGGCCTTCGAGCCTGTTGACGCCGCCGCCAAGGCTTTCGCGGACGGCGGCGTTGCGCCGGTCGAGGCCTGGAAGGGCTGGGGCACATCAGAGCGGGTGCGGTTTGTCAGCCAACTGCCGCGCAAGCTGACGCCGGCCCAGCTGGCCGCCGTCGACGCCGCCTTCGGCCTGTCGGCCCAGGGCAACAGCGAGATCCGCTTCGCCTGGCTGCAACTGGCCATCGCCAACCGCTACGCGCCAGCCGTGCCGTCGCTGGAGCAGTTCCTGACCGGCCAGGGCCGCCGCAAGTTCGTCGCCCCGCTGTTCGTCTCGCTGTGGGGCCAGGGCGACTGGGGCCAGCCGATCGCCAAGCGCATCTATGCGGAGTCCCGGCCGCTCTATCACGCCGTCACCCGCGAGACGGTCGACAAGACGGTGAAGTAGGGGCCGCTTGCGCCCGAGGGTATTTGTAGGATGAATGCGCTCCGTCCCTTGCTGGTGGCGGAGCGTTTTCTTGTCGGCATTCCTTAGAGGCCTCGCGGCCGCCCTGGCCTGCGCATTGCTGGCTGTCCCGGCGCTCGCCGCGCCCAAATACCCGCTCTCCACGCGGGGTCCCGACATCGTCGACGCCAGGGGCGCGAAGGTGCGGCTGGTCAGCGTCAACTGGTTCGGCGCGGAGTCGGCCGAGTTCGTGGTCGGCGGGCTCGACAAGCAGCCGCTCGAGAAGATCGTCAGGACCATCAAGGCCGGCGGCTTCAACTCGGTGCGCCTGCCGTGGTCGAACGAGCTGGTCGAGCGCAACCCGGTGGTCGAGGACCGCTTCCTGGCCGCCAATCCCAGGCTGAAGGGCAAGACGGCGCTCCAGGTGTTCGACGCGGTGGTCGACGCCTTCGGCCGCGAGGGGCTGATGGTGGTGCTCGACAACCATCGCAGCCGCAGCGACTGGTGCTGCGACGAGGCCCATGGCGACGGCCTGTGGTGGACGCCCGCCTATCCCGAAAGCGCCTGGCTGGCCGACTGGAAGACCGTGACGGCGCGCTACGCCAACCGCCCCTTCGTGGTCGCCGCCGAACTGCGCAACGAGATCCGGCCCGATCCCTCCCTGGGCCTCAAGCCGGTGTGGGGCGGCGGCGATCCGCGCACCGACTGGCGGGCGGCCTCGATGCGCGGGGCCGAGGCCGTGCTGGCGGTCAATCCGAGGCTGCTGATCATCGTCGGCGGCATCGACTACCAGAACCACCTGACCGGGGTGCGCGATCAGCCCGTGACCCTGTCGGTTCCGGGGAAGCTGGTCTACGCCGCCCACGACTATGCCTGGAACCGCAAGCCCGAGGAACTGGCCGATCCGGCCCTGTTCGCCCGCCGCTCGCACGAGCGCTGGGGCTTCGTGCGTGACCCGGGCCAGCCCTGGACCGCGCCGGTCTATATGAGCGAATGGGGCGGCTGCACCCAGCCCGGCCCCGACGGCCAGCCGTGCAAGAGCGACCGCATCACCTTCGTCCAGGCTCTGGCGGGGTATGCGCGGGACACCGGCATCGACTTCGCCTGGTGGCCGCTGAACGGCACGCAGTCGGGCGGCTACAACCGCACGGCCGGGGCGGTGGAGCCCTATGGGCTGCTGGATCCGACCTGGGGCAAGTGGGCTGATCCGAAGGTGGTCGAGGCGCTGACGGGGAAGGCCGTTCGCTAGGCCCTACCCCCAAACCGTAAAACCTCCGCGAAAGCGGGGGCCCAGGCCTTTTCTGAAACGCGGGGCGCTCGACGATAAAACGCCTGGGTCCCCGCTTTCGCGGGGATTTTACGGAAGAAAGTATCAGGCGGTGGCCGGAGCCTCCTCCGGCTGGATGTCCTCCAGCTCCCCCTCCCACTTAGCCACCACGGCGGCGGCGACGGAGTTGCCGACCACGTTGGTGGCCGAGCGGCCCATGTCGAGCAGGTGGTCGACGCCGAGCACCAGGGCGATCCAGGCCTCGGGCAGGCCGAAATAGGTCAGGGTGGCCATGATGACGACGAGCGAGGCGCGCGGCACGCCGGCGATGCCCTTGGAGGTCACCATCAGCAGCAGCAGCATGAAGATCTGCTGCTGAACGGTCAGGTGCACGCCGTGGGCCTGCATGATGAACATGGTGGCGAAGGTGCAGTAGAGCATCGAGCCGTCGAGATTGAACGAATAGCCCAGCGGCAGGACGAACGAGACGATGCGGCGGCGCACGCCCACCTTGGGCAGGCTGTCGAGGATGCGCGGGTAGGCGGCCTCCGACGAGGCGGTCGAGAAGGCCAGCAGGGCCGGCTCGCGGATCACCCCGAACAGCGGGATGGCGCGCTTGCCCAGCACCACGAAGGCGGCGGCGAACAGCAGCACCCAGAGGGTCCCCATGGTGGCGTAGAAGCCGAGCACGAACTTGGCGTAGGTGCCCAGCATGGCCAGGCCCTGGGTGGCGATGGTCGAGGCCAGGGCCGCGAAGATCGCCAGCGGGGCCAGCTTCATGACGAAGCCGGTGACCTTCAGCATGATCTGGGCGCACTGCTCGACCAGGTGCAGCACCTGCGGGGCCTTGTCGTCGAGCGCGGCGACGGCGGTGCCGACGAACAGCGAGAAGACGACGATCTGCAGGATCTCGTTCTTGGCCATGGCGTCGAAGATCGAGGTCGGCACCAGGTGGGTGATGAAGCCCTTGAGGGTGAAGGCGTCGGTCGAGGCGGCGGGCTTCGAGGAAACCGCGGCTTCCACCAGGTGCAGGCCATGGCCCGGCTGCAGCAGGTGGACCATCAGCAGGCCCAGCAGCAGGGAGACGGCCGAGGCGCCGATGAACCAGCCCAGGGTCTTGGCGCCGATGCGGCCGACCGCGGCGGCGTCTTCCATGTGGGCGATGCCGGCGACGAGCGTGGTGAACACCAGCGGGGCGATGATCATCTTGATCAGGCGCAGGAAGATGTCGGTGATCAGGCTCAGACCCGAAGCCGCCGACTTGGCCCCCTCGGCGTCGAGGAACTGGTTGCACCCCCAGCCGACGAGCACCCCCAGCACCATCGCGCCGATGATCAGATAGGCGAAGCGTTTGTTCATCGGGCGGAACCTCTGCGCATGCGGCCGGCGAGCCGCCTGTCGCTAAGGCGTCCGCAAGGTGCGTGAATTTTTGGGGAAAAGGCGGACGGCGGGGCCGGAAAAGGCCGGTCCCGGTCAGGAATGGGGACGCGCTTGCGCGGTTATCAGGAGGCGGCGGCCTTTTGCAGGCGCTCGTAGCGGCTCAGGAGGCGCTCCCAGGTGACCCGCTTGATCGGCTCGCCCCGGCGCAGCTTGGTCCAGGTGGTCTCGCTGATCCCGTAGACGTTGTTGAGGTGCTCGCGAGTGATAGCGGGCAGGCGGCTCTTCAATCGCTCGAAGTGTTCGGCGGGGATCTGGATCACGTCCGGCATAACGGTCCCGTAGCTCTGTTCAGAAGGCCGACTTAAGCGGCCCGCATCTATCAAGACGCAGTCGCACGACGTTTCCTCACGTTCGGCGACAAAATATTTTCTCCTTACCAATCCGTGACTTGGCTTTACGGCAAAATGTCGTCGGGAAGATGTGGGTTCCGCAACAGGCTGCGTCTTGAAGTTCGGAAGCGCGAGGGGCGTGACCGAATACGAAGGGGACTAAGCGATGCGATCCAGCACCTTGCGAGCGATGATGGCCGGCGGTTGCGCCTATGGCGCCCTGATGATCGGCGCGGCCGGCGCCTACGCCCAGGAGGCCGCGCCGGCGCCGGAAGAGCCCCAGGCCGTCGAGGCCGTGGTCGTCACCGGTTCGCGCATCGCCCGCCAGGACTATGTGGCCAACAGCCCGATCCAGACGGTCGGCGCGGCGGCGATCGAGGCCACCGGCCAGGTGACGGTCGAAAAGGCCCTGTCGCAGATGCCCCAGTTCACCGGCTCGTTCGGCCAGGGCAACACCGGCTCGACCAGCACCGGCCTCAACGGCGGCCAGTCCTACGCCAGCCTTCGCGGCCTGGGCGCCAAGCGCACCCTGATCCTGCTCGACGGCCGCCGCCTGCAGCCGTCCAACCCCGACGGCTCGGTCGACCTCAACATCATCCCCGAAGCCCTGATCGAGAACGTCGAGGTCATCACCGGCGGCGCCTCCACCGCCTACGGCTCGGACGCCACCGCCGGCGTCGTCAACTTCAAGCTCAAGCGCAGCTTCGAGGGCCTGACCGCCGACGCCCAGTACGGCATTTCCGAAAAGGGCGACGCGGAGTCGTTCCGCTTCTCGGTCACCGGCGGCTCGTCCTTCGCCGACGGCAAGGGCCGGGCGGTGCTGTCGTTCGACTACACCAACCGCGACCGCGCCCTGCAGAGCGCCCGCGACTACTACATCTTCCGCACCTCGGCGCCGGGCCTGTCGACCATCCCGCAGGGCACGGTGCTGTTCGGCGCCAACCTGCCGACCCTGGCCTCGATCAACAGCTTGTTCCAGGGGACCTACGGCACCGCGGCCCTGACCGGCAACAGCGCCGGCCGCTACACCGGCCAGCTCGGCTTCAACACCGACCAGACCCTGTTCTCGACCTCGGGCGTGCCGGTCCTGAACTTCCGCGACCCGCAGACCGACAACGCCTACATCGTCAACGCCAACGCCTCGGGCACCTCGCAGCAGGTCAACTTCGGCTACAACGGCAGCTCGATGCAGTCGGACCTCGACCGCTACGCCGTCTTCGCCAAGGTCGACTATAACCTGACCGACAATCTGCGGTTCTTCTCGCAGTTCACCTTCACCGACTACACCTCGGTGGGCGTGTCGAACCCGACCCTGGCCTCGAACGTCTACGGCCTGACCGTGCCGGTGACGAACCCGTTCATCCCCAACGACTTCAAGGCCATCCTGGCCTCGCGCCCGACCCCGAACGCCGCCTTCACCTTCTACAAGGCCCTCGATATCCTGGGTCCGCGCGTCCAGAAGTACAGCTACGACGTCTTCCAGTTCACCAACGGCCTGTCGGGCGACACCGGCTTCCGCGACTGGACCTGGGACGGCTACGTCTCGTTCAGCCGCGCCAAGTTCGACAACGAGCAGACCGGCGGCGCCAGCGCCAGCGCCATCTCGCGCCTGCTCAACAGCCCGACCGGCGGTACGGAATACTGCGCCGGCGGCTGGAACCCCTTCGGCAACCTGACCCCGTCGGGCGAGTGCGTGCGCTACATGTCGCGTCGCACGCTGAACCAGAACAGCCTCGAGCAGCGCATGGTCGAGCTTAACGTCTCGGGCACGCTGTTCGACCTGCCGGCCGGCGCGGTGAAGTTCGCCGCCGGTACCGACTATCGCTCCAACGAATACACCTTCAAGCCCGACAGCCAGCTGAACCAGCCCGACGGCACCAGCGACATCCTCGGCTACAGCGTGCTGCGCGACGCCTCGGGCTCGGTCGACACCTACGAGGTCTATGGCGAGCTGCTGGTCCCGATCGTCAAGGACCTGCCCTTCATCCAGGAGTTCAACCTCGACCTCGGCTACCGCTATTCCGACTACAGCTCGGTGGGCGGGGTGCAGACCTACAAGGCCGACTTCGACTGGAAGATCATCGAGCCGGTGCGCCTGCGCGGCGGCTACAACCGCGCCATCCGCGCCCCCAGCGTCGGCGAATTGTACGCTCCCGTCTCGACGGGTTCGGTGGCCATCGGCACGGCCTCGTCGACCACCACCAACGGCGACCCCTGCGACGTCCGTTCGTCCTACCGCACCGGCGCCAACGCTGCGGCGGTTCGCACCCTCTGCCTGGCGCAGGGCGTGCCGACGGCGATCATCGACAGCTACCAGCTGGGCACCGCCCAGGTCTTCGCCCTGACCGGCGGCAATCCCGACCTGCAGGAAGAAACGGCCGACACCTACTCGTTCGGCGCGGTGCTGCGCTCGCCGTTCGAGGGCCCGCTGCTGAGCCGGATCACCGCCTCGATCGACTGGTACGACATCAAGGTGAAGGACGCGATCGGCAGCCTGTCGATCGTCAACGCCTTCCAGTTCTGCTTCAACTCGGGCGGCGCCAACCCGACCTATGATCCGAGCAACTACTACTGCTCGCTGCTGACCCGCAATTCGGCCAGCGGCGTGCCGACCAACCCGGTCCAGCCGCTGCTGAACCTGGGCCAGTTCCAGACCACCGGCGTCGACGTGCAGGTCGACTGGAACTTCGACTTCGCCGACACCCTGCTGGACAAGATCCCCGGTTCGCTGTCGGTCAACGTGGCCCTGGGCTACACCGACAAGTTCAAGATCCAGAGCCTGCCGGGGGCCGCGGTCTACGACTATGTCGGCACCATCGGCACGGGCGTCGAAAGCACCGCCGGCACGGCCCACCCGAAGTGGAAGTCGGTCACCTCGACCACCTACACCTGGGGTCCGGCGAGCGTCGGCCTGCGCTGGCGCTGGATCGACGCCATGGAAAACTCCGCCAAGGTGGTCACCCCGACCAGCACCTCGCGCGGCGTCGTCTCCTACAACGCCTTCGACTTCAACGGCCGCGTCAAGCTGCCGTGGGACACCGACCTGCGCTTCGGGGTCAACAACCTGTTCGACAAGGCCCCGCCGCAGGTGGGCGACACCGAGGGCAACTACGACGCCCAGAACTACGACGTGCTGGGCCGCTCCTACTACCTGGGCGTCCGCAAGCGGTTCTGACCGTCTCTAGATACGGGCGCGTCGGCCCCCTTTGACGCGCCCGGCCTTCGCCGCCGATCCCCCCCGGCGGCGGCGAGGAGGGGCGTCGGTCTTGGCGGGCCGGCGCCCTTTTCGCGTTCTTGAGCCTCCTCCTCTGGGGGAGGTGGCCCAGAGGGCCGGAGGGGGTAGCACCGACCTGCGCCGAGCAGACCCCTCAGTCGGCTTCGCCGACAGCTCCCCCAGAGGGGGAGCATCTTGTGGCCTCAGTGCGCCAGCACGCCCGCGACCGCCAGGGCCGCGACGGCGATGCCGGCTCCGCCCAGGGCCAGGACCCTCAGGTCGCGCCATACCGAAGGCTCCGGCGGATCCCAGCTGGCGATCTCGTCCTCGACCGCCCGCACCGCCTCGACGGCGTCGCGGCGGCGGGGCTGGGCGATCCAGGCCTCGAACGCCTCGTGGTCCGCCTCGCCGGCGTCGGGCGCGCGCAGGCGCTCCAGCCAGGCGGCGGCCTCGCGCACGTCTTCCTTGGTCCGGGTCATTTCGGCGTCCCTCCGTCCTCGGATGAAGCGGAGGCCGTTGTTCCGGGAGACTGTTACGGTCGAATGTCGCGCCGGACGTGCGGCGATATCCAGGGTTGTCCGGCGGGCGCCGCGCGGGCCGGGCGCCCGCGAAATCGGCGATGGCGGGGCCTTGAGCCCACCCTTCGTCAAACTGCAACCTGGGCGCAATAATCGCGAAACCGAAAGTCGTCATTGCGCACGTTCAGTCGCCCCCAGCGTGAGAGCGTGGTCATGGACTTTCTCGAACAGACCCAGTTTCACAATCGCATCTGCGAGGACCTCGAAGAGGCCATGGCCGGCGGCCGCCAGGTCGACGCCGTCGCCGTCCGCGCCGAGCGCCAGTGCGCCGCGGGCCAGTGGCTGCACGGCGAGGGCCACCGGCGGATGCCGGGCAGCCACCTGCACCTGCACTGCCTGGAGGCCCACCGCGAGTTCCATCGCGTCGCCGGCCAGGTCGCCGACCAGGTCAACCGCGGCGCCGTCGCCGACGCCCGCCGGTCCCTGCGCAATGGCGGCGCCCTGGCTCAGGCCAAGGCCGACCTGACCGCCGCCTTCCGCAAGATGCGCATCGCCGCCGAGACGACGGCGGGGTAGGGGGTTCCGCAGGCTAGCGGAAGCGCTGGTAGACTTTCCTTCCGTGCGTTCTATGCCTATGGCGGTGCGGCTATGCGCAAGCCCACGCTGAGGGACGATGCCCGAGAAGAGCGCTCACTCGAATTATTTGCACCGTCGGTACGAATTGGCGGCGAAGGCCGCCGAGCGCGTCGCCGCGCTACGCGATGAAGTTCAGAAGCAAATGCTGTTTGGCTTGGCGTCGGCAAATGCAGCATCGGCCATCGCGCTCACCGCTGCGTTTGCCGGCTTCAAAGGTAAAATTGAGGAATTGGGGCTTTCCCCTGTTCTAATCGCCGTGGCTGTGGCCGCCTTCCTGATCGGAACTTGGATTTCAGCCATAGCCATCAGCGCGTTTCATACGCGTTTGATCGGGGACGCTGGCAACGCTGAACGTAAATCCATGATGTTGGCTTATGCGGCGGATCACATCGACAACACGAACACTGAGCTTTTGGCTCGGAAGCAGGCCGATGATGCCAGCGCCATCCATATTCCGCAGTACGAGGAGCGTGACAGGGTTCGATCGCTTTTGGCGATGTCGGCATTGTTCTGGGGCGGGAGTGTTTTGGCGCTAGCTTTCAATTTGATTGCTGCCGCCCTCCGACCGGAAGCGAGGCTCTTCGGCATCTGGCTGAGCGAACGGTTCTAATACCCTAAGGCCCCTTCACCCCCGTCCATCCGCCGCCCAGCGCCTGCACAAGGGCCACGGCGGCCGCCTGGCGCGACACCCGGGCCGTGGCCAGTTCGCGCCGGGCCGACAGGGCCGAGGCCTGGGCGGTGACGACGTCGGTATAGGCCACCTGGCCGGCGCGATACTGGTTCAGCAGCATCTGTTCGGTCTGATCGGCGGCGGTCGAGGCCGTCTGCAGGAGGGCGTACTGGCGCTCCAGCACCCGCACCGCCGTCAGCTGGTTCTCGACGTCCTGGAAGGCCTCCAGCGCCGTCTGGCGATAATCGGCGGCGGCCGCGTCGTACGAGGCGCGGGCCTGGGCGACCTGGGCCTTGCGGGCCCCGGCGTCGAACAGGGTCTGGGCCGCGGCCAGGCCCAGCGACCAGGTGTTGGTCGAGGCCGCGAACAGGTCGCCGAGCTTGGTGGCGCTGCTCGAGCCGTCGCCGGTCAGGGTGAAGGTCGGGAAGTAGGCGGCGCGGGCCACGCCGATCTCGGCGTTGGCGGCGGCCACGCGGCGCTCGGCGGCGGCGACGTCCGGACGGCGCTCCAGCAGGGTCGAGGGCAGGCCGACGGGGATTTCCGGCACGCTGGCCGACCAGTTCGGATCGGCGGCGATCGTGAAGCTGCTGGCCGGCTCGCCGACCAGCACCGCCACGGCGTTCTCGTAGGTGGCGCGGGTCTGGCTCAGGCCCTCCAGGGTCGACTGGGCGTTGGCCAGGGTGGTCTGGGCCTGCAGCACGTCCGAGCGCGGGGCGATGCCTGCGTCGTAACGGTTCTGGGTGATCTTCAGGGACCGCTGGTAGCCCTCGACCGTGGCCTGGACGAGAGCGATCTCGGCGTCGGTCTGGCGCAGGCCCAGATAGTTGGTGGCCAGTTCGCCCTGGGCTGACAGCTCGGCGGCGGCCAGGTCGGCGGCGCTGGCCTGGGCCGAGGCCTTGGCGTTGTTCACCGTCGCACGGATGCGGCCCCAGACATCGGGCTCCCAGCTGGCGCCGATGCCGGCCTGGTAGCGCTCGCCCTTGCTGGACGACGAGGCGCCGCCGCCGCCGGTCTTGGTGGCCGAGCCCGACAGGTCGATCGCGGGGAAGAGCGAGGCGCGCTGCTCCTTCACCAGGGCGCGGGCCTGGCGATAGGCGGCCTCGGCCGAGGCGATGGTCTGGTTGTTGACCTTCACACGCTGGGCCAGGGCGTCCAGCTGCGGATCGCCCAGCAGGGTCCACCAGTCGCCACGATCGACGTGGTCGGCCGGATCGGCGGCCTTCCAGCCGTCCAGCGCCTTCCAGGCGGCGGGCGTCGGCGAGGCGAGCTTGGGGGTCTCGTAGGCCGGCGTCGTGGAGCAGGCCGCGACGAGCGCGAGCAGGGGAAGCGAAGTCAGAAAGCGGGCGGTCATCGGGCGGGCTCCGGCGGGGCGGGCATGTGGGTCAGGTCGCGCTCGTCCTTGCGCCGCTTGCCGCGCAGGCGGTCCATGTAGACGTAGACGACCGGGGTGGTGATGAGGGTCAGCAGCTGGCTGGCGATCAGGCCGCCGATGATGGTGATGCCCAGCGGCCGGCGCAGCTCGGCGCCTTCGCCGAAGCCGATGGCCAGGGGCAGGGCGCCCAGGGCGGCGGCCAGGGTCGTCATCAGGATCGGGCGGAAGCGCAGGAGGCTGGCCTCGCGCACCGCCTCCAGCGCCGTCAGCCCCCGGGCCCGCTGGGCCTCCAGGGCGAAGTCGATGATCAGGATGGCGTTCTTCTTGACGATGCCCAGCAGCAGGAACACCCCGATCAGCGCGATGATCGAGAACTCCATGCCGAACAGCAGCAGGGCCAGCACCGCCCCGACGCCGGCGGCGGGCAGGGTCGACAGCACCGTCACCGGGTGGACGTAGCTTTCGTAGAGGATGCCCAGCACGATGTAGATCGCCACCAGCGCCGCGGCGATCAGATAGGGCTGCTGCTTCATCTGCTCGTTGTAGCTGCGGGCGCTGCCCTGGAAGCTGCCGCGCACGCTGGTCGGCAGGCCGATGTCGGCTTCGGCCTGGGTGATGGCCGCCTGGGCCTGCGACAGCGACACCCCGTCGGGCAGGTTGAACGATACGGTGGTCGCCAGCTCGCCGTTCTGGTGGTTGACCGAGGTCGGGGTGGCGTTCTGCGAGACGCTGGCGATGGCTGTCAGCGGCGTCATCGGTGTGGCCGAGGTGTTCAGCGTCGAGCCGGTCGAGGCGTCGCGCAGCGACGGATTGACCGACGCGCCGCTGGTGCTGGCCGTGGAGGTCGTGCTGCTGGTGCTGGTCGGCACATAGACATCGTTCAGCGCCTCGGGGCCCTGGGCGAACTTCTGGTTCCACTCCAGGATCACGCCGTACTGGTTGACGTCCTCGTAGATCGTCGCGACCTGGCGCTGGCCGAAGGCGTTGTAGAGCGCGTTGTCCACGGCCTTGGGCGTGACGCCCATGCGCGAGGCGCTGTCGCGGTCGATGGTGACCAGGGTCTCGACGCCGTTCTCCGACTGGTCGCTGTCGACGTCGGTCATGACGTCGGAATGCTCCTTCATCGCCTCGGCCAGCTTGGGCGCCCATTCCTTGAGGGCGGCGCTGGAGTCGCTGGTCAGGGTGTACTGGTAGGTCGAGTTGCTCGACCGCCCGCCCATCCGCACGTCCTGCACGGGGTTGAGGAAGATCGACAGGCCGGTGACCTTCTGCAGCTGCGGCCGCAGGCGGGCGATGACGGCGCTGCCCTTGTCCTTGCGTTCGGAGACGGGCTTCAGGTTGACGAACATGAAGCCGCCGCCCGAACGGTTGCCGCCGGTGAAGCCGACCACGGTGTCGACGGCCGGGTCCTTGCGGATGATGTCGACCACGGTCCGCAGCTTGGCCTGCATGACCTGCGAGGAGACGCTTTCGTCGGCCCGCATGCCGGCCATCAGCTGGCCGCTGTCCTGCTGCGGGAAGAAGCCCTTGGGCACGGCGATGTAGAGCCAGATGGTCATGCCGATGACCGCGATCAGGATCATCAGCACCAGCGGCTTGGCCGCCAGGGCCCAGTCCAGGCTGCGGGCGTAGAGGCGCTGGACGCGGTCGAACAGCTTCTCGAAGGCGCGGGCGATGCGGCCTTCCTGGTGACCCTCGGGACGGGCGCGCAGCAGGTAGGCGCACATCATCGGCGTGGTCGTCAGGCTGATGACCAGCGAGATCAGCACCGCCGCCGACAGGGTGACGGCGAACTCGCGGAATAGGCGTCCGACCTGGCCGCCCATGAACAGCAGCGGGATGAACACCGCGACCAGCGAGACGCTGATCGACAGCACGGTGAAGCCCACCTCGCGGGCGCCCAGCACGGCGGCCTTGAAGCGGTCCATGCCCGCCTCGATGTGGCGCTGGGTGTTCTCCAGCACGACGATGGCGTCGTCGACCACGAAGCCGGTCGCCACGGTGATGGCCATCAGGGACAGGTTGTTGAGCGAGAAGCCCAGCAGGTACATGACGCCGAACGTGCCCAGCAGCGAGACGATGGTCGCCGCCGTCGGGATGAAGGTCGCCCGGGCGCTGCGCAGGAAGGCGCTGACCACCAGCACCACCAGGACGATCGAGATCAGCAGGGTGATCTCGATCTCCTTCAGCGACGAGCGGATCGAGTTGGTGCTGTCGCTGGCCACCTGCACGCTGATGTCGCTGGGCAGCTGGGCGCGCAGCTCGGGCAAGGCCTCGCGCACGCTGTCGACGGTCTCGATGATGTTGGCGCCCGGCTGGCGGGTGATCAGCACGATGATCGCCGGCTTGCCGTTGAAGAGGCCCAGGGTGCGGGTGTTGGCGACGCTGTCCTTGACGTCGGCCACGTCCGACAGCTTGACGCCGGCGTCGCCGCGCCAGGCCACCAGCAGGCCGGCGTAGTCGGCCGCCGTGCGGCCGCTGCTCGAGGTGTAGATCTGGTAGCGCTTGCCGTCGCCTTCGAGGGCGCCCTTGGGCCGGTTGGCGTTGGCCGCCTGGATCGAGGCGCGCACGTCCTCCAGGCTCACCCCGTACTTGTTGAGCAGGAACGGGTTCACCGAGATCCGCACGGCCGGCAGCGAGCCGCCGCCGATCTCGACCCCGCCGACGCCCTGCACCTGCGAGACGCGCTGGGAGACGATGTTCGACACCGCGTCGTAGATCTGGCCCGGCGTCTTGGTGTCCGAGGTCAGGGCCAGGATGATCACCGGCGAGTCCGACGGGTTCATCTTGCTGTAGGTCGGATTACTCTTCAGCGTCGCGGGCAGGTCGGCGCGGGTGGCGTTGATGGCCGCTTGCACCTCGCGGGCGGCGCCGTCGATTTTGCGGTTGAGGTCGAACTGCAGGGTCACCCGCGTCGAGCCCGACGAGCTCTGCGAGGTCATCTCGTTGACGCCGGAGATCACGCCGAGGCGGCGCTCCAGCGGCGTGGCGACGCTGGAGGCCATGGTCTCGGGGCTGGCCCCCGACAGGCTGGCCGACACCGCGATGGTCGGATAGTCCACCTGCGGCAGGGGCGAGACCGGCAGCACGAAGAAGCCGAAGATGCCCGCCATGGCCAGGCCGACGGTCAGCAGGACCGTGGCCACCGGCCGGCGGATGAAGGGCGCCGACAGGTTCATGACGGCAGCCCGGGCAGCGGACGCTCGACCCGGCCCTCGTCGGCTTGCCCGTCCTCGCGACGACCCTTGGCGCTGGGCGCCAGGCGGTCGAAGGCGAGATACACGACCGGCGTCGTGAACATGGTCAGCAGTTGGCTGACCAGCAGGCCGCCGAAGATGGCGATGCCCAGCGGACGGCGCAACTCGGCGCCTTCGCCGAAGCCCAGCATCAGCGGCACGGCGGCGAACAGGGCCGCCAGGGTGGTCATCAGGATCGGGCGGAAGCGCAGGATGGCGGCCTGGAAGATCGCCTTCTCGGGCGACTTGCCCTCGTTACGTTCGGCCTCGATCGCGAAGTCGATCATCATGATCGCGTTCTTCTTGACGATGCCGATCAGCAGGATGATGCCGATGATCCCGATCACGCCCAGGTCATTGCCCGTCACCCACAGCGCTAGCAGCGCCCCGACCCCGGCCGACGGCAGGGTCGACAGGATGGTCAGCGGGTGGATGTAGCTCTCGTAGAGCACGCCCAGCACGATGTAGACGCAGACCACGGCCGCCAGGATCAGCCACAGCTGGTTGCTCAGCGAGTTCTCGTAGGCCCCGGCCGCGCCCAGGAAGGTGTGGGTCACCGACGTGGGCATGCCGATGTCCTTCATCGCCTTGCGCACCTCGTCCACCGCATGGCCCAGCGACACGCCCGAAGCGGTGTCGAAGCCGATGGTGGTGGCCGGGAACTGGGCGACGTGGGTCACCTGCAGCGGCGCCTGCTTTTCCTTGATGGTCGAGAAGGCCGCCAGGGGGGCGGGCGAGCCGCCGCCGGTCTTGAGGTTGAGATTGCCCAGCGAGGCCGGGTCGGTCAGCAGGCCCGGCTTGGCCTCCAGGATCACCCGGTACTGGTTGGTTTCGGTGAAGATGGTCGAGACGATCCGCTGGCCGAACGCGCTGTAGAGGGCGTCGTCGATGTCCGAGGCGGTGATCGAAAGCCGGGCGGCGGTGTCGCGGTCGATGTCGATATAGGCCGCCGAACCGGTGGCCGAGGCGTCGCTGTAGACGTTGCGGACGGCCTTCACCTCGGCCAGCTTGGCCGCCAGCTTGCCGGCCCATTCCTTGACCGTGGCGGTGTCGGCGCCCTCCAGCGACAGGCGGTACTGGGTCGGACCGCTCTCGGCGTCGATGGTCAGGTCCTGGGTCGGCTGGAGATAGAGGGTCACGCCCGGCACGGCGGCCACGCGCTCGCGCAGCCGCTGCATGATCTTCTCCTGCGAGCCGCTGCGGTCGGCCTTCAGGTTGATCTGCATCTGGCCGGTGTGGAGCATGCTGTTGTTGGCGCCGTCCACCCCGATGAACGAGGCGACGTTCTCCACCGCCGGGTCCTCCAGGATGGCTTCCGCCGCCTGCTGCTGCAGGCCAGCCATGCGCTCGTAGGACACCGACTGCTCGACCTCGGTGCGGGCCTGCAGCTGGCCGGTGTCCTGGGTCGGGAACAGGCCCTTGGGGATGACCATGTAGAGCACGCCGGTCAGCACCAGGGTGGCGACGGCGACGACCAGGGTGGCCTTCTGGCGGGCCATGACCCAGGCCAGGGCGACCTCGTAGCGGCCCTCGATCTTCTCGAACAGCGCCTGGGCCTTCTTGCCGACGCTGTTGGGCTTTTCTTCCTCTTCCGCGTGGCTCTTCAGCCAGCGGGCCGACAGCATCGGGGTCAGGGTCAGCGACACCACGGCCGAGATCAGGATGGTGATCGACAGGGTGATGGCGAACTCGCGGAAGAGGCGCCCGACCACGTCGCCCATGAACAGCAGCGGGATCAGCACGGCGATCAGCGAGATGGTCAGCGAGATGATCGTGAAGCCGATCTCGCGCGCGCCCTTCAGCGCCGCCTGCATCGGCTTTTCGCCCCGCTCCATGTGGCGGATGATGTTCTCGATCATGACGATGGCGTCGTCGACGACGAAGCCGGTCGCGATGGTCAGGGCCATCAGGGACAGGTTGTTGAGCGAGAAGCCCAGCAGGTACATCACCCCGCACGAGCCGATCAGCGAGATCGGCACGGCCAGGCTGGCGATGATCGTCGCCCGCAGGGAGTGCAGGAAGAAGAAGATCACCAGCACGACCATCACCACGGCCAGCACCAGCTCCATCTCCACGTGGTGGACCGAGGCGCGGATGCCGGTGGTGCGGTCGGCCAGCACCTCGACCTTCAGGGTGGCGGGCAAACCCGCTTGAAGCTCGGGCAGCTTGGCCTTGATGGCGTCGACCGTCTTGATGACGTTGGCGCCCGGCTGGCGCTGGACGTTGACGATGATCGACGGGGTCTTGCCGGCCCAGGCGCCCAGGCGGGTGTTCTCGGCGCTCTGCACCACGCTGGCCACGTCGCGGATGCGGATCGGGGCCTCGTTCTTGTAGGTGACGACGAGGTCCAGATAGTCGTCGACCGTCAGCAGCTGGTCGTTGGCGTTGATGGTGTAGGTGCGGGTCGGGCCGTCGAAGCTGCCCTTGGCGCTGTTGGCGTTGGCGTTGCTGATCGCGGTCTCGAGGTTCGACAGGGTCAGGCCGTACGAGGCCATCGCCTGGGTGTCGGCCTGGATGCGGATCGCCGGCTTCTGGCCGCCGCTGAGCGACACCAGGCCCACGCCCGAGACCTGGCTGATCTTCTGGGCGAGGCGCGTGTTGACCAGGTTCTGCACCTCGGTCAGCGGCAGGGTGTCGGAGGTGATCGCCAGGGTCAGCACCGGCGCGTCGGCGGGGTTGACCTTGGCGTAGGTCGGCGGGGCGGGCAGGTCGGCCGGCAGCAGCGAGTCCGCCGCGTTCATCGCCGCCTGTACTTCCTGTTCGGCGACGTCGAGCGTCTCGCCCAGGCCGAACTGCAGGGTGATGATGCTGGCGCCAGCCGTGCTGACCGAGCTCATGCGGGTCAGGCCCGACATCTCGCCCAGCTGCTTTTCCAGCGGGGCGGTGACGGTCTGGCTCATCACCTCGGGGCTCGCGCCCGGATACAGGGTCTGGACCTGGATGGTGGGGTAATCCACCTCCGGCAGGGCCGACAGCGGCAGCAGCTTGAAGCCGACCAGGCCGGCCAGGACGATGGCCGCCATGAACAGGGCCGTGGCGACCGGCCGCTGGATGAAGGGACGCGAGGGGTTCATCGCCTGGCTACCGACTACTCGGGACGCCGACGGCCTTCGCCGCCCTTGCCTTGTTCGCCCTTCTTGCCCTTGCCCGCGCCTTGACGCTGCACCTGGCCCGGCAGCTGCACCTTGCCGCCTTCGGTCAGGCGGTCGCCGCCTTCGGTGATCACCTTGTCGCCAAGGGCGAGGCCTTGCGTGACCGCCACCTGGGTGGTGGTCGCCTGGCCGGTCGTGACCTTGGTCTTGGTGACGGTCTGGTCGCTCTTCAGCTTCCAGACGAACGAGCCGTCCGAGCCCTGGCGCACGGCCGTGGCCGGCACGACGATGGCGTCCTTCAGGGTGTCGAGCTGGATGCGGACATTGACGAACTGGCTGGGGAACAGCTTGCCGCCGGTGTTGGGGAAGCGGGCCTTGCCCTTCACCGTGCCGGTGCCGGTGTCGACCAGGTTGTCCAGGGTCGAGAACGTGCCCTGGTCCAGGGTGTTGGTGCGGGTGCGGTCGAGCACGGTGACCGGCAGGGTCGCGCCGCCGAACACCCGCTGCGAGATGCGCGGCACGTCGTCCTGCGGGACGGTGAATTCCACGTCGATCGGCGACAGGGTGGTGATCACCGCCACGCCGCTCGAGTCGCCCGAGGCGATGTAGTTGCCGACGTCCACCACGCGCAGGCCCACCCGGCCGCTGACCGGGGCGACGATGCGGGCGAAGCCGAGGTTCAGCCGCGCGGTGCCGACGGCGGCGCGGTCGGCCATCACGGTGCCTTCCAGCTGCTTGACCGTCGCGGCCTGGGTGTCGACCTCCTGGCGGGCGATGGAGTCCTGGGCCAGCAGGGTCTGGTAGCGCTTCAGGGTCAGCTGGGCGACCGACAGCTGGGCCTCGTCGCGGGTCAGGTTGCCCTGCGCTTCCATCAGGCTCATCTGGAACGGGCGGGGGTCGATCTGCACCAGGGTCTGGCCGGCCTGGACCAGCTGGCCCTCGCGGAACAGCACCTGGGTGATGACGCCCGAGACCTGCGGCTTGACCGTCACGGTCGCCGCCGGGGTCACGGTGCCCAGGGCCTCGATCACCACCGGCAGGTCGGCCTTGGCCACCGTCGCCACCGCCACGGTGCTGGCCGGACCGCCGCGACGACCGCCGCCGCCCGGGCCGCCGGGACCACCGGGGCCGCCCATGTCGCCGCCGCCCTGGCCGCCGTTGTGCAGCAGGGTCCAGGCCAGGACGCCGACGCCCGCCAGGGCCGCCACGGCGACGGCGCCGCCGATGATCCGCGCCCGACGGCTGGGCTTGCGGGCGGAGTAGGACGGGCTGGATTCGGTCATGGACGGCCTCTGGGCGCGGGCGGGCGGCGAAGATGGTCGGGGATAGGCGAGGGTACGAAATGTCGGGTCGCCGACGCTGGCGACCCGACGCTCAAGCTAAACTGCTAGAGGCGGCATTTGATCCATTTGCCGTTCGGACCGCGGAAGGCGTCGCGCTTGGCGTCGAAGCTGCGGTACTTGGCCTTGCAGGCGCGGACGTGGCGTTCCTGCTTGGATTCCTTGCCCGGCTTGGCGTCGTGGCGTTGTTGTTGCGGCTGCTGTGCGGCCGGCGCCTGGGCGCCGTGCTGGTCGTGACCCTGGGCCAGGGCGGGGGCGGAAGAGGCGGCGGCGAGGTTCAGGGCGATCGCGGCGAGAACGGCTTTCATGTCGGTCTCCGAAATTGAGGGGACCGCACGGCTAGCAATGCGAAGTGGCGGCGATGTTGCCGCTTTGAAACGGCGTCCGGCGAACTTGCAAAAATGGGCGGAAAGTTTCGGTACAGGCGCGAGT
This sequence comes from Caulobacter sp. GW821-FHT12A07, assembly GCF_058807655.1. Taxonomy (NCBI): domain Bacteria; kingdom Pseudomonadati; phylum Pseudomonadota; class Alphaproteobacteria; order Caulobacterales; family Caulobacteraceae; genus Caulobacter; species Caulobacter sp. GW821-FHT12A07. The sequence goes on along the minus strand of NZ_JBXAQX010000001.1, from coordinate 41,134 downwards.
TCAATCGCCCGTTTAGTTCCGGCCCATGGTCAGGATCGACGAAAAGCGCCCTCAGAGCTTGCAGGCGAAGTCTTCCCTTCGAACGCCGCTGACGCTCGACAGGCGCTCGGTCGGCAGCTTCAGGACCAGACCGGAATGGTCCAGGCGGTAGTCGTAGACCGCCCCCAGCAGGCCGGCCATCGGACATCCCGAGACCTTCGCGCCGAGGGCGTCCAGGCCGATCGCCAGGCCTTCGCCCATGCTGCCGGTCCAGCGCCCGACCCGCACCTTCACCGGACCGGAATGATGACGGCCCGCGCGGGGCAGCACCTCCTCGATCCATTGGCGCGGCACGCCGCTCTGGCGTTCCTCGGCGATCAGCCGGTGCACCTGATAGGGCCGCGCCGACGAGACGAACCAGCCCATCACGGCGCGGGCGACCACGGTGTTCCCACCGCTGGGCGTCTCGGTCAGGTCGAGAATGACGGTCTCGCCGGGGCGGGCCTGGGCCATCGCCTGGTCGAAGGCCGAAATCGTGGCGTCGTCGCCCAGCGAGTCGTTGAACCGGATGGTCAGCGCCTTGCCGCGCTCGACGGCGACCGGCGGCCGGTCCTGGCGCGGCGTGGCGTAGAGGCTCGGCAAGCTCACCATCCGCACCTCGCCCGACGCCTTGCGTATGGTCAGCACGCGCGGCCGGTCGCGACGCCCCGCCGCCAGTTGCCGCGCCGCATAGCCCGCGCCATCCGGCGGAACCTCGACCCCAAGATCGCGCCAGAAGGCCGCCACGGCCTGCGCCGTCGGCGCATGGTCGACCTCCAGCAGGCGATCGCCGACCGCCACGCCCGCCGTGGCCGCCGGCGTGTCCGGGCGGACGGCCGTGACGCGATAGCCGCCGGCGTCCGGCTCGATCCAGAGGTCGGAATAGCTGGGGACCAGCGCCCAGCTGTCGTTGAAGGAACGGCTCGTGATGGCGTGCGGGTCGGCCAGGGCCGCCAGGCGGCGCTCGGCGTAACGGGTCAGCGAGCGCGAGTCGCGCACCGCCTCGGCCTCGGCGCGAAGCTGCGGGCTCGACGGCGCCGTTCCGGACGGAAAGCGGTCGAGATAGGCGTAGTTGTCTTCGATCAGCCGGTCGATCGACAGCGCGTCGGCTTTGAAGTCCTCGGCTGTCTGGGCGAGAGCCGCGGGACCGTCGGCGAGGATCGCCATGATGAGAACCAGGGCGGGGGAAGAGCGAAGAAGCATGAGCGAAAGCTCCGGCGCCCGCCGCGCCGGGACAACTGAAACTTTGGTAACGCTTCTTCGTCTGGCTGCGGAGCTCTAACCCCGGATCAGCGCTTCGCGCTCGGCAGCCGTCAGCGGGCGCCAGCGGCCTTCGGGCAGGTCGCCCAGTTCGATCGGGCCGACGCGGTGGCGGAACAGGTCGATGACGTCCAGCTCGACCAGGTCGCACATCCGGCGGATCTGGCGGTTGCGGCCCTCGGTCAGCACGAAGCGCAGGGTTTCCTGGCCCAGGCGGTCGACGACGGCGCGCTTCAGCTTGCGGCCGTCCAGCTCCAGGCCGTGACGCAGCCAGTCGATCTTCTCGCGGGTCAGCTCGCCGCGCACCCGGACGCGGTATTCCTTTTCCAGCGTCGATTCCGGACCGATCACGGCCTTGGCCACCACCCCGTCCTCGGACAGGATCAAGAGGCCCCGGGAGTCCATGTCGAGGCGCCCCACCGGGGCCAGCTTGCTGTCGCGGCCGGGCACGGGGCCGGGCTGGCCGAACTGGGCGCTCCTGGTCAGCAGGCGCACGGCCGGGATCTGCTCGCCCTCGGGCTGGGACGAGACGATGCCGATCGGCTTGTGGATCATCACCGTCATCGCCGCGCCCAGCTGGGCGGTGGCGCCGTCGTTCAGCACCAGGGTCTGGCCGGGCAGGATCTTGCGACCGGCGTCTTCGACGACCTCGCCGTCGATCGTCACCAGGCCCTGGCCGATCAGGGCCTCGGCCTCGCGGCGCGAGCAGACCCCGCTCTGGGCCAGCCACTTGTTGACGCGCTGAGGCTCGGCCTCGTCGTAGGTGCGGGTCCAGGCCATGGGGTCAGTCGGCTTTCGGGGGATAGGCGTGGGTCTGGCCGCGCGGGTCTTCGACCGCGCCGTCGTCCAGATAGGTGGGGCCGATCGGAACCTTGCCGTGGCCGTCGGGGATGTCGAGCACGTAGGTCGGCTGGCACAGGCCCGAATAGCGGCCGCGAATGGCCTTCATCAGCGCCTGGCCTTCCTCGACCGAGGTGCGCAGGTGGCTGGTGCCGGGGGCCAGATCGCCCTGGTGCAGATAGTAGGGCTTGATCCGGGTCTCGACCAGCGCCCGCATCAGCGCGCCCAGGCTCTCGGGGTCGTCGTTGACGCCCTTCAGCAGCACGGTCTGGCCGATCATCGGCACGCCGGCGTCCACCAGCCGCGCGCAGGCGGCGCGGGCGGCCGGCGTCAGTTCGCGGGCGTGGTTGGCGTGCAGGGCGACATAGACCGCCTTGGAGCCGCGCTTCAGCGCCGCCACCAGTTCCGGCGTCACCGCTTCCGGATCGACGGACGGGATGCGGGTGTGGAAGCGCACGACCTTGACGTGCTCGATCGCCTCCAGCCGGTCCATCAGGTCGGCGAGGCGGCGCGGCGACAGCACGAAGGGATCGCCGCCAGTGACGATCACCTCCCAGATCTGCGGGCGAGCGGCGACATAGGCGAAGGCGGCGTCCAGTTCGGCCGGCGACAGGGTCTTCAGCCCCTCGGGCCCGACCATCTCGCGCCGGAAGCAGAACCGGCAATAGACCGCGCAGGTGTGGGTCGGCTTCAGCAGCACGCGATCAGGGTATCGATGGACGATCCCCTCGACCGGGCTGTGGGCGAAGTCGCCGATCGGGTCGGCGCTTTCGGCGGGCAGGGTGGTCAGCTCGGCTTCGGTCGCCACGAACTGGCGGGCGATCGGGTCAAACGGGTCGGCCTCGTCGATCAACTGGGCCATGTCGGGCGTGATGGCCACGGCGTACTGGGCGGCCACGCGCTCCAGCGCCGGCAGGCGTTCGGCGGCGACGAGGCCGGCGTCCGCCAGGGCCCTGGCGCTGCGGATGGTCTTGGCGGCGATCATGATCGCCGGGGATATGCGCCGAACGGGCGAGGTTGGCAAATGCGGCGGGTGGCGCTCCCCCTTCCTCCCGTCATTCCCGCCCTTGTGGCGGGAACCCCTCTGTCAACCGCAAGGGCGGACGGGGCGGCGTGCTTGGCACGCCGCTGGCGCTTCACATGCTGGCTGAACCAGGGTTTCCCGCCACAAGGGCGGGAATGACGGGAAAATAGAGCGGGAGGGCGTATCCCTCACCTCGGGCTGTACACCGGCACGCTGCCGGGCCAAGGCTCGGCGCGGAAGGGCGAGGAGGGGGCGCGGTCGATCGCGCCGATCAGGGCGAGCGCCAGGGCTCCGCCGGCAAGCAGCAGTTTCATCGTCGTGGTCCTGTTAGATGCGGTCGTGGGGAAGGGCGGCCGCAGGGAGACAATCGCAAATCCACGTCGGCTTTACGAACGATGGCTTCTGCGTCAGGTTGTGAGTCCAGCTAACGGAGATGGGTTGCGTTGCGCCTTCCACCCTTCAGCGCCCTGGTCGCCCTGGAGGCGGCCTATCGCCACCGCAGCTACAGCCGCGCGGCCGACGAGCTGCACGTCACCCATGGCGCGGTCAGCCAGCAGATTCGCAAGCTGGAGGACGACCTGGGCGCGGCCCTGTTCCGGCGCGAGGGCAACGGCATGGTCCCGACCCCCACCGCCCGCCGCCTGGCCGAACACGTGGCCGAGGCCCTGTCGATCCTGAAGGCCGGGGTCGAGAGCGCCCGCCAGACCCTCGAAGGGCCGCTGGTGGTCAGCGCCACCGCCGCCTTCGCCAGCCGCTGGCTGGTCACGCGCCTGGCCCGCCTGGCCGCCGACACCGGCGAGGCCGACCTGCAGCTGCGCATCGAGGATCGCAAGGCCGACCTGCGCACCGACGGCGTCGACATCGCCCTGCGCTTCGGGCGCGGGCCTTGGGCCGACGTGGAGTCGATCCCGCTGCTGGGCGAGCGGCTGTTCCCCGTCTGCTCGCCGGGCTTCCTTGAAAAGCACCCGATGAGCTGTCCGGCCGACCTGCTGACCGTGCCGCTGCTGCGCCATACCGGCGTCCACTGGGCCGTCTGGTTCCGGGGCATGGGGCTGGAGCCGCCGGCCATGATCACGGGCCTGGCCTTCGACGACACCTCGGTGATGCTCGACGCCGCCGCCCAGGGGATCGGCGTCGCCCTGGCCCGCGAAGGCCTCTCCGAACGCGACCTGCGCGACGGCCGCCTGGTGCGTCCGTTCTCCGGCGAGGTCGAGGTCGAGACCGGCCACCACGTCGTTTGGCGCGCCGACGCGCCCCGGCTGGCGCGGATCCTCAAGGTGCGCGACTGGCTGCTGGCCGAGGTGGGGCGGGAGGCATAGGCGTCCATCCCCCACCGTCGTCATCCCGGCCGTGGCGCGCAGCGCGGAGAGCCGGGATGACGAGCTTTCAAGGCGCTGAAGCTACGTCCCCGGCCGCCAGTCCGCGCCAGGGATGGTGTTGACCATCCACGGAATGCCGAACCTGTCGGTCAGGCTGCCATAGCCCGGCGACCAGAAGGTGGCCGCGAACGGCATGCCCACCTTGCCGCCCTTGGCCAGGGCCTCGAACACCCGCCTGGCTTCGGCGGCGTCTTCCGAGTGGAAGGTCACGTCGAAGCCGTTCTTGGGCTTGTCGATGTTGGGGGCGAACTCGGGCGGCAGGTCGGCGCCCATCAGCGCCTGGTCGCCGACGTCCAGCCAGCAGTGCATCAGCCAGTCCTTGTATTTCGGATCGATCGGCATGTCGGGCGGGCCGTCGCCGAACGGCATGGCGGCGGTGACCTTGCCGCCCAGCACCTGGGCATAGAATTCGAAGGCCTGGCGGCACTCGCCCTTGAAGCTGAGGCTGGTGACGATCTTCATGGCGGCTCTCCCTTTCCGCGTCTGTCCGGACCATAGGACGCGCAGCCGCCGACGGAACCGACATTCCGTCTGAAAAAGATCGTACGGCCGCCGCTCCGTCCCGTCGGGCGAGCTTAGCGCACGGTCCGGGCCAGCTTCCGCGCCTTGGGCGTGGCCGTTTCGATCGGTACGTCGCCGATTGGGGCCGAGGCAGGGGAGCCTTCAAGCAGGATGATCGTGTCGGTCCGTCCGTCGTCGCGGGCGCAATAGAGACCCTCGGCGCCCTGCGCTCGCCAACGGAAGGCCCAGCCACGTTTGCGGAGCTGGCCGACGTCGCACAGGCTCAGCAAGGTCGGTGACTGGCCGCGCTCGAACCGGGCGTCGGCGAAGCCGGCGTCGCGAACGGCGTCGCGCGCCGCCGCCCGACGCTGATCCTGGGCGTTGGGCGCGCAGGCCTGGACCGCGACGACGAGGGAAACCAGGGCGAGCCTCTTCATCGCCTCAGACCTCCGCCACCGGAACCCACAGCACCTCGTCGATGCGGCGCGCGCCGGTGGCCAGCAGCACGAGACGATCGAAGCCTAGGGCCGAGCCGGCGGCGGGCGGCATGTGCTCGAGGGCCGCCAGGAAGTCGTCGTCGATCGGATAGCGCTCGCCGTAGACGCGCTGCTTCTCGTCCATCTCGGCGACGAACCGCCGGCGCTGCTCGGCGGCGTCGGTCAGTTCGCCGAAGGCGTTGGCCAGCTCCACCCCGCAGGCATAGAGCTCGAAGCGTTCGGCCACGCGCGGATCGCCCGGCTTGGGCCGGGCCAGCGCGGCTTCGGCCGTAGGGTATTCGCACAGCACCGTGGCCCGACCGATCCCCAGGTTCGGCTCGACCTTCTCGACGATCACCCGGCTGAAGACGTCGGCCCAGGTGTCGTCGGCCGACACCCGGACCCCGGCCGCCACGGCCGAGGCCGCCAGGGCGTCGCGGTCGGTCCGCCCCCCTTCGCCAAGGCTCGCCAGCAGGTCGACGCCCGCGTGGCGCTCGAAGGCTTCGGCCACCGTCAGCCGCTCGGGCTGCGCGAACGGATCGCAGTCCAGGCCCCGGAACGAGAACAGCGTCGTTCCCGCCGTCTCCGCCGCCAGGGCCAGCAGGGCCGCGCAGTCGTCCATCAGCGTCTCGTAAGGCTGCCCGACCCGGTACCATTCCAGCATGGTGAACTCCGGATGGTGCAGCGGCCCCCGTTCCCGGTTTCGCCACACCTTGCCCAGGCTGAAGATCCGCTCTTCGCCGGCCGCCAGCAGCTTCTTGCAGGCGAATTCCGGCGAGGTGTGCAGGTGCAGGGCCGCGCGCTCGCCGGCCAGGGTGATCGCTTCGGTCGAGAAGGCGTGCAGGTGCGCCTCGTTGCCGGGCGAGACCTGCAGGCAGGCGGCTTCGATCTCCAGGAAGTCGCGGCTTTCGAACCAGTCGCGCACCGCGGCCGTGATCCGGTTGCGGGCCAGCAGGAACGGCCGGCGGTCCTGGTGCTTGCGCGGGCTCCACCAGGGAGAAGGAGAGGGGGCTGTCACGGGCTGGCTCGGAAAGGGCGAAACGACGGAAGGACTGGCGATCTAGCCCCGTTCGCTATAGAGGGGCACACGGATTCATCTGCAATACACGCGCGCGCGGTCTTGAACGCGCCGTCGCCCGATCTTCGAGGACTCTCACGTGAAGGTAGCCGCCAGCTCGCTCCGCAAGGGCGCCGTCGTCGACATGGAAGGCAAGCTCTATGTCGTCCTGACCGTCGACAACATCCACCCCGGCAAGGGCACCCCGGTGACCCAGCTGAACATGCGCCGCATCAGCGACGGCGTGAAGGTTTCGGAACGCTACCGCACCACCGAGCAGGTCGAGCGCGCCTTCGTCGACCAGCGCAACCACACCTTCCTGTACCAGGACGGCGAGGGCTACCACTTCATGAACCCGGAAACCTACGACCAGGTCGTGGCCTCCGAGGACGTGATCGGCGACGCCGCGCCCTACCTGCAGGAGAACATGACGGTCCAGCTGTCGACCCACAACGACGTGCCGATCGCCATCGAACTGCCGCGCACCATGATCCTGGAAGTCGTCGACACCGAACCGTCGGTGAAGGGCCAGACCGCCAGCTCGTCCTACAAGCCGGCCCTGCTCAGCAACGGCGTCAAGACCACCGTCCCGCCGTACATCGCCGTGGGCACCCGCGTGGTCATCCTGACCGAAGACAACACCTATCAGGAACGCGCCAAGGACTGATCGTCCTTCACGCGACTGGAACTGACGAACCCCGGCGGCCGCGAGGTCGCCGGGGTTTTTCGTTTTTGGGCCTACCCCAGCCGCACGAACGTCTCGATGTGCGCGGCGCTCGACACCGGATGCTGGTGCTGCGGGCCGTGGCCGGCGTTGGGGTAGGTCAGCAGCTGCAGGGTCGGCAGCTGGTCGTTGAGGGCGTACCAGTTCTCGACCGGGCAGATCAGGTCGTGGTCGCCGCCGATGTGCAGGATGGGGATCGCGGTGGTCTTCAGGATCTGCAGGATCGGCGGGGCGGGGAACGGATTGGCCTTGGGCGCGTCGCCCAGGCTCTGCGCGGCCCACTGGTAGGGCACGGGCGGCGACAGTTCGGCGGTGCGCGCGGCGATGCGGTCGTGCGAGGCCTTGGCCGCCGCGCGGCTGGCCGGGCTGTTGGGCTCGAAGAACAGGATCACCTCGTCCTCGAAGTCGTTCTCGCGGGCGGCGGCCTGGTAGAACAGCGGCTCGGCCAGCTTGGCGGCCGGTCCCGGCGGCGTCGTGCCGATCAGCACCAGGTGGCTGATCTTGCCCGGAAAGATCGACAGCGCCGCCTGGGCCGCGATCCCGCCCAGCGACCAGCCCAGCAGCACCACCTTGTCGAGGTTCAGGGCGGTGACCAGATCACCGGCGTCCTTGGCCCAGGAGAACGGGTTCAGCGTCTTCTCGCCGGTCGACAGGCCCAGGCCCGTATAGTCGAAGGTGATGACCCGAAAGCCCCGCTGCGCCAGGCTGTCGAGGAACAGCGGGTCCCAGCTGTCGAGGTTGCCGCGAAAGCGGGTGCACAGCACCAGCGGCGTTCCCTCGCCGACCGAGCGGTAGGCCAGGCGCCGGCCGTGGCTCTCCACATAGCGGGTGGGGGCGTTCACGGCGCCGGCGGGAGCGGCCTGCGCCAGCGCCGGCGGGGCCAGGCCCAGCGCCAGCCCCGACAGCAGCACGCCCCGGCGCGAGCCGGCCCAGCGATCGATCGTTTGCATGGCGAGGGTCCTCCAGTCGCTTTGGTCGCGGCCGGACCATCGCCGATCAGGCACGCGGCGACTTGGACGATCCCGCCCGGGGTCGGACGGAGCGGACGCGTCGGACGCGTTGGCGGAAATTCCGCTGGGCGCCTCTTGACTGAGTGTTATGTAATAACATTTAAGTCGCCTCGACCGTCGTACCGGAGTTCCGCATGCCCCGCCACAACCACCTGCAACGGGGTCTCGACGGCGCGGCGATCGGGCTCTCGAGCCTGTGTCTCGTGCACTGCCTGGCCCTGCCGGTGATGGCGGCCCTGCTGCCGCTGGCGGCGAACCTGTCGCACGCCGAGTGGCTGCACCCCCTCTTCCTGGCCATGGCCGCGCCGATCTCGGTCTTCGCCCTGGCGCGCTCGGGCAACTGGCGGCGGCCGCGCATGGTGGCGCTGGCCGCCGGAGGCCTGGCCCTGATGACCGCCGGCGCCTTCGTCCCCATGAGCGACTGGGCCGAAGCTGGCCTGACCAGCCTCGGCGGCCTGATGCTGGCCGGCGTCCACCTGCTGAACGCGCGGATCTGCTCGTGCGCGGAACGCGGCGAGCTGGAGCCGGCCGCCTAAGGCGCCTCATCCAGGAACGCCGCCACCCAGAAGAACGGCGCGTTCCAGTTCACCGCCACCTCGTTCTGGGTGAAGGCGCCGGCGTCGTCGACCCAGCAGGTCTGGGCCGCGCACTTGCCCTGCATCTTCTTGGCCACCTCATCGCTGAAGGCGGTGTTGTTGGGCCCGCCCGAGATCACCCCCGGCGGCGGGGCGGGGTACTTGCCCTGGCCGACCCAGAAGCGGTGGTGCGGATGCTTCATCGGCCGCGCGCCCCAGCCGGTGACATAGGACTGGTCCAGCGGGTTGCGGCCCAGCACGTAGTCCATGGCGTCGGCCGCGGCCTGGCGATAGGCCGCCTTGCCCGTGACGTCGTAGGCCGCGCCCAGCACCATGGCCCGGTTCATGATCACCGCGTTGGAGCCCCAGGAATAGCGCGTCCCGGCGTCGGGCAGGCGATAGCCGGCCTTCAGGTCCTCGGCCGCATAGCCGTCGGCGGCGGCGACCAGCCCCGCGCGCGCGGCGTCGCGCGCGTCGGCGGGGACCGTGTTGGAGATCGCCAGCGACATCACGCCCAGGGTCGCCGTCCAGCCCCAGCCCGGCGCCTGGGCCGGCTTGCCGGCGGCCGGCATGTGCGGTGAAGCCCGCACGATCTCGCCATAGGCGGCCTCGCCGGTGGTCGCCCACAGCTCGGCCGCGGCCCAGAACAGCTCGTCCGACAGCTCCGGATCGCCATAGCCGCCTCCGCCGGTGAATTGGCTGTGGGCGTAGATCTCCGGATTGCGCCGCGCCGCCGCGAAGGCCGAGCGGGCCACGCTCAGGCAGCGGGCCGAGAAGGCCGGATCCACCGTCTTCCACACCCGTGCGCACTGGGCGGCCACGGCGGCCAGGTTCAAGGTCGCGGCGGTGGTCGGGTGGTAGAGGAAGCGCGGCGCGGGGTCCTCGTGCGGGGCGGTCGGCACGCCGGTCCAGAAGCCGTCGGTCAGCTTCTGATGGGCCATGCCCGAGGCGTCGACGCTGGTGAGCGTCAGCGGACCCTTGCCCTGATGGCCGACGGGCAGGGCCATGGTCGTGCCCGCCGGAACCTGCATGGCCAGCAGGAACTCCAGCTCCCACCGCGCCTCGTCCAGCAGGTCGGAGACGCCGTTGCCGGCCTCGGGAATACGCTGGCTTCCGTCGGCGAAGGCGTCCCTGCGCCCCAGGGCCGCCAGCCGCTCGCGATAGTTCACCAGCGTCCACACCGCGATGCCGCCGTTGACCACGTACTTGCCGTGGTCGCCGGCGTCGTACCAGCCCTTGCTGGCGTCGAGGGTGTAGCCGCAGCCGGCCCAGGCCTGGCCGCGCTCGTCCTTGCCGTTGAAGCAGGTCGCCTTGTCCGGCGCGTGGCCGGCCGGGCGGGCCAGCTTGGGGTCGTCGCCGAACCGGGCCTCGATCGGTATGCCGCTGCGGTTCTGGTAGAAGAAGGCCAGGGCGTCGCGCTTGAGCCGCGCATAGGGATGGGCGGCGATCGCGAACGGCCGGCTGGCCCGGCCGCCGGCCTTCAGCCGATAGCCCGCGCCGGCCGGCGCCGCCGAGAAGTCGATCTGGTGCAGGCGCTCGCCCGAGGCCTCGTCGGGGCCGACCACGATCGTCCTGCCCTTCAGCACCACGCGCCCGGCGGCGTTCTCCAGCGTCCAGTCCAGCGGCTGGGCCGAGGCCTCGGGCAGCACGGCCAGCTTGCCGGCGCTTTCCAGCACGCCCACCTGGTTCAGCCGGATCGGGGAGGGCGGCTCGGCGGCCATCACGGGCGCGGCGAAGGCGGAGGCGGCCAGCAGGGCCAGGATCGGACGGGACGGCAAGGCTTCCTCCGGGAACGCGAGACAGATGGGCGTCTTCGTGCGCCCCGTCGGCAAACTAGGCGATCAGTGACAGCGTTGTCACTGGTTCTCTTCGCGCTTCACGACCGCAGCAAGCCAGCGCGCCGGGTAGGCTCGACGAAGCCCAGCAGGACGGTGAGGGCCGTTGCTCGCGCCTTTTCGGGAAGCTGAGCATCGCTGATCTCGTCGGCGATCCAGAAGGATAGGCAGCCGCGAAAGCCGATCGCCAGTTGCTCCGGCGCACGCTCGGCGGCGACCTTGGCCAAGGCGGGATCGACGCCGTCGCCATCGCCGAACGCCGTGGCCCACAGGGCTCGTGATTGGGCGCTGACCTCGCTCGGCTTGGCGCCAGGAAAGCCTAGCGAACGGATGATCGCCCGGTTGATCTGGGGCTCCTCGAGCATGACGGCGACCGCGATCGATACGGCGGCGAGCACGCGGCTGATCGCGTCGCCGGCCAGCGCGGCCTCGAGAAAGCGCTCGCTCATCAGGTCGATCCGGCGAGCCGACAGCGCCTGCGCGATCGCCGCCTTGCTTCCGAATTGATTGAACGGCGTGGCGAAGCTCACGCCTGCTTCGGCCGCCAGCTCGCGCATCGAGAACGAGGCGGCGCCATCGGCGCGGAGCAGGCGCTCGGCGGCGTCGAGCACCGCCTCTCGCGCCAGTGTTCGCTTTTGCTCTCGAACCGTCATCTCGACCATGGGGGCCAAGGTGATGCGCCCCGCGTCTTGCGTCAATAAATTATATCATGATATAAAATTCTACTCTCACATCTGACGGCTTCGAGATCTGCCATGACCGCATCGACCAAGACGTTTCTGATCACCGGCGTCAGCTCCGGCCTGGGCCGCGCCTTCGCCAGCGCCGCCTTGCAGGCCGGCCACGTGGTGATCGGTACGGTCCGCAACGCGCAAGCCGCGTCGGAGCATGAGGCGCTGGCGCCGGGGCGCGCTCATGCGCTGCTGCTCGACGTCACCGATTTCGACGCCGTGGCCGCTCAGGTTCCCGATGCGGAGCGCCGGTTCGGCGCGGTCGATGTGCTGGTCAACAACGCGGGCCACGGCCAGGAAGGCGTGGTCGAGGAGTCGTCGCTCGACGATCTGCGCCGCCAGTTCGACGCCAATGTCTTCGGCGCGGTGGCGATGATCAAGGCGGTGTTGCCGGGCATGCGTGAGCGCGGCTTTGGCCGCATCATCAACGTCACCTCGATGGGCGGCTTCATCACCATGCCCGGCATCGCCTACTATTGCGGAAGCAAGTTCGCGCTGGAGGGCATTTCCGAGGCCCTGGGCAAGGAGGTCAAGTCGCTGGGCATCCACGTGACCGCCCTGGCGCCGGGGCAGTTCCGCACCGACTGGGCCGGGCGTTCGATGGACCGTGCGCCGCGCAGCATCGCCGCCTACGACGCGATCATGGATCCGATCCGCTCGGCGCGTCAGGCCAAGAGCGGACGCCAGCCGGGCGATCCGGCCAAGGCGGCGCAGGCCTTGCTGACGCTCGTGGAATCCGACGCTCCGCCGACCCGGCTGTTTCTTGGCGAGGACGCGCTGGCTGTCGTCGAGCAGAAGCTGGACCTGATGCGAGCCGAGATCGACGCCTGGGATGCGCTCTCGCGATCGACGAACTTCGACTAGGTGGAAGGGGGGGGGCCGTGCGAGCGGCAGCGCAACGCCCGCCCCATCAGTTGAACCGGCCCGCCCGATCGACCGAGCGCGACGGGCCGGTTCCGCCGCCGCCTCAGTACCCGTTGAACTGCAGGGACGAGTGGTGGACGATGATCCGCACCACGCCCTTGTCGTCCTTCTTGAACACCCAGGTCTTGTCGACCACCACGGCGGGCTTGTCGTCCTGGCCTTTCACGTACAGTTCGACCGTGCCCATGGTGCTGGCGACGGCGCCGTTGATCTGGATGCCGACGGGCTTGAACACCACCCGGCGCCACGGCTCCTTCAGCGCGAAGCCGTCGTCGTTGTATTCCGGATCGTCGTCGACGAAGTAGGACAGCGCGCCCTCCTTGGTCAGGCGGAAGACGTGGGGCTTGGTGGTCAGGGTCGGCTTGAACAGCACCGGACCCAGATTGTAGCCGTAGGCTCTGTCGATGAAGGCGCTGGCCACCGCCTTGGCCCGCGGCAGGTTCTCCCGCTTGCCGTTGTAGGCGACCGAGATGGACACCAGGCCTCTGCCCCAGGCGTCGGCGGCGGCGAGAACCTCGGCTTCGGTGATCTGCTGCGGGGCGGCGTCTCCGGCCACGGCGAGGGCCGGGGCTGTGGTGGCGGCGAGGGCCAGGCCAAACAGCGAGGCTGTCAGGGCGCGACGAGTGGCGTGTTTCATCGGTCTTACCTCCATGGCGGAACGTCGGCCTCGCATGGGCCGCGCGCGGGTCGTTGGACGCGGACGCTGACTGTCACTGTCTCTTCGGGGCCGGCCCTGGGACGCCCGGAGGATCGAAACTTCAAGCGGGGAGAGCGTGGCCCTGGCGACGCGGCCCCCCCAGCGTCGATTTAAGCGTCGGTTCGGGCGTCGGTCCGAGCGCGATGCGGCCGAGGCTATGCTCGGTTCCTCCCCCAAGGTTCCGGAAGTAGCTTTTGGGTGGTTTTACCGATTCATGCAACCTGATGATGCATCTGGCGGCGATCGCCGATCGCTCTGGACACCGGTGTCTTTCCCGTTACGACAGGGATCAACAACGGCAAGGGAGAGGCCGGGAATGATCGATCGTCGCGGGATGCTGCTGTTGACGGCCGCCGGCCTGACGGCGGGGCCGGCCTTGGCCCGCCAGAACGGAGACGCGGCCCTGAAGACCCTCCTGGACGGCTTTCCCAAGGTCGCCGGCGCGGCCGATCGCCTGAAGGCCCTGGCCGCCCTCGATCGGGCGACCCTCTCGCCCAAGGCCCGCCTGGACTACGACGCCGTGCGCAACGCGACGGCCATCGAGGCCGAGCTGGTCCGCCGCTTCCCGTTCGGCGCCGGCGCGGCCGGACCCTATGTCGTCACCACCCGGGCCGGCGCCTGGCTGAAGGTCGCCGACTCGGCCGGCAAGCCCGAGGCCGAGGCGGCCCTGGCCAAGCGCATCGACGCCGAGACCGACCAGATCGAACGCGAGGCCGCTGTCGGCGTCGTCCCGCCGGCCTTCCTGATCGCCCGCCTGGAGACGGCGATCGTCGAGCCCGTCCGCAAGGGCGGCCTCGGCAAGGATCTGGCCGCCTCCCTGGTCTGGCAGGCCGAGGCGCTGTCGAGCCTCAAGCCCCGCGCCGGCAAGGCGGCGGGGATCCGCTTCAAGGACCGCGAGGCCTATTACGCCCTGGCGCTGAAGGGCCAACTGGGCGCGGCGCTCGCGCCCGCCGAGGCCCGTCGCCGGCTGGACGAGACGATCCGGGGCCTGCACGCCCGCGCCGACGTCCTGCTGAAAGCCCAGGGCCTGACGAAGGGCGGGGTAGGCGAGCGCCTGCGCGCCCTGGCCGCCGACGAGCGCTTTCTCTACAGCGACGACGACGCCGGCCGCGATCGCGCCGTGGCCGACATGGCGCCCTGGCTGGCCAAGGCCCGCGCGCGCCTGCCGCTCGCCTTCGCCAACCTGCCCGGCGCGGTGAACGCGGTCTCGGTGCGTCGGATGTCGCCCGCCGACGAGGCCTCGGGGCGCCAGGGCTATCGCGACCTGCCCTCGGCGGACGGCTCCAAGCCCGGCGCCTACTATCTCGATCTCAAGCAGATCCGCCGCCGGCCCAGCTGGAGCCTGCCGGCCGTGGTCCACCACGAGGTGATCCCCGGCCACATGCTGCAGATCCCGCTGGAGGAGGCCTCGGGCGCGCACCCGTACCGCACGCGCGTCGCCTGTCCGGCGGCCATGGAGGGCTGGGCCGTCTATGCCGAGCACCTCTTCTGGGAGATGGGCGCTTTCGACGGCGAACCCCTGGCCGAGATCGGCGGCCTCTACTGGATCCTGTTCCGCGCCGCCCGCGACCGCATGGACCTGGGCGTCCACCTGGAAGGCTGGACCCCCAAGCGCGCCATGGCCTTCCTGGCCGACACGCAAGGCGACCCGGTGATCTTCGCCCCCTTCACGCAAGAGGTCGAACGCGCCGCCATCGCGCCGGGCGTCGCGGCCGGGCAGGGGATGTACTGGCTGGAGCTCTCCCGCCTGCGCCGCGCCTGGGGCGGGACCCTGCGGGAGTTCCACGGCAAGGTGCTGGATCGCGGGACGCTGCCGCTGGGGATGATCTAGCGCCGCGCGGGCCCCCTCCGGCCCTCCGGGCCCCCTCCGGCCCTCCGGGCCACCTCCCCCAGAGGGGGAGGATCTAGAAGCGCCGAGCCAGATGCTCCCCCTCTGGGGGAGCTGTCGCGGAGCGACTGAGGGGGCCGCCGCAGGCGGCTAAGCCGCCCCGACGTACTTCAGCAGCGTCACCATGTTCTCGATGTAGCTGCCGGTCGAAATCCCGATCTTCGGCTTGTCGGTCACGTACGGGGAGGTGTCGCTCGCATCGCCCACGTGCGTGCGGCTGAAGTCCCCCGGCGCGGGCGTGGTCGAGCCGTCGCCGATATAGGGGTTGGAGGTCGCCTTCAGTTCGGTCGGCCACCAGCCGGCCTCGTTCAGCGCCGCGATCAGGCCGGCGACCTTGTCGGGGGCGCTGGCGGCGGTGTCGCCCTTCAGGGCCCCGACATTGAGGTCGGACACCGACACGTCCTTGAGGGTGAAGTATTTCGGCAGCGCCTGGCGGCCGGCCTTCAGCGGCGAGGCCTTGCTGGCGACTTCGGGCGGCGTGGCCTTCAGCGTCTCCAGCCGCTTGCGCAGGGCCGGGATGTTGATCCCCCGGAACGACGAATAGTGCGCCACGGTGTTCTCGGGGTTCTGGTCGACATAGTAGCGGCCGTTGACGACGTTGCTGCCGGTGCGGTGCACGTAGAGCGGCTTGCCCGTGCCGATCTCGACGAAGGTCGGGAAGGCCCGGCCCTTCTGATATTCGACCGGCAGGCGCAGGGTCTCCAGCCAGTCCAGCGCCTCGGAGAGCCGCGCCAGGTACTTCGGATCGCCGGTCAGCTCGTAGAAGCCCATGCAGGCGGTGATGTTGGCGGCCGTGGTGTGGGTGGCGAAGGCTTCCGGCTCGTAGGTGCGGGCGCCGGCCGGCTTCAGGTCGGCGACACGGTGTTGGAGCCCCCAGCCCGGCTGGGGCTGCGGCTGCTGGCAGGCGACGAAGCAGTCCATGGCCTTCTTGATCGCCGGCAGGGCGCGCGGGTCGCCCAGGGCCTGCCAGACCATGATCAGGAACTCGATGTTCTCGCCGGCCACGTCGTCGTTGAAGGTGATGAAGCCGGTGTAGTCGGGCCGGCCGTGGTGGTGGAACTCGTCCTTCAGCGGGAAGCGCTGCGGCCAGCCGCCGACCGGGTACTGGCTGTCGAGGACAAAGCCGATGGCCTTGTCCAGCGCCGGCTTGAAGGCCGGGTCCTTCTTCTCGACATAGAGCCGCAGCAGGAACTGGGCGCTCTCGGCCGTGCCGGCGTCGTCGAAGGTGGCGTTGCCGTAGTAGTGCTGGAATTCCTCGAGCCGCCAGCCGTTCTTGCCGATGGTGTCGTACCACTTGCGGATCGAGGCCTCGCCGGCCAGGTCGCCCAGATAGTTCCAGCCGCCGGCTGGGTGCTGGATCTTGATCAGGGCCCCGGCCACCTGCTTGGCGGCCTCGTAGTAATAGTCGTCGCCGGTGGCGTGATAGGCGTCGAGGAACAGGTGCCCCATGGTCGCCGTGCCCGGCGGCTGCACCCAGATCATCGTCGGATAGGCCTCCATCTCGCCCCAGCGGCGCGAGAAGTCGGGCAGGTAGCTCCAGACGTAGCCGCCCTGGTAGGCGACCTTCTCGACCATGAAGGTGGTGGCCCGCTTCATCGTCGCCAGCGCTTCGTCCTTGCCCGGGGCCTCGGCGGCCAGGGCCTTGAACGGCGCCAGCCCCGCGGCGGCGGCGAAGGCGGCCGCGGTGGTCGCCATCAGGCGGCGGCGGGTGAGGGGGCTGAGCGGCATCGACGCTTACTCCGGGGTCCTGAACTTGCGCGACGCGAGGACGCAGGCGGCATGGACAAGAAGCGGTCGGAACGCCTGTCGCCAAGCGTCGCCTTGGTTTCCTTCCCCGTCGGAGGCCAAGCTCCGAGTCCTTGCCGCCGTTGGCCCGGCGCGTGTTGGGCGACACAATGTCCACCGGTGTCATTGTTGGCAAGAGCGCCTTTGGCGAACCGGCGCGAAATTTCCCCTGCCGCGTGTGCGACAGGCCGCTGCGTTGTGTCGCGCAAGGCTTTCCGCGAAATGACGACCATCGGTTTATGAGGCGACGCCGCCGCGCCGGATGGCAGCGGGCGACGCCGTCCTGTTGGGGAACAGGACGACACCCCCGGACCCTCAGGGTCCGGGGGTGTTTTCATTTCGGGCGCCTGTATTCCCGGGCGCCGCGCACCTTGTGCAAATACACACTAAGGCGCTGATACCGCTAACGAAGTTCGCCGAGCTGCGTCGCGCGGTCGCATGGAGAACGGCGTTCATCTCCAGTAAACAATCACCCCATGCCGAGCCAAAACGATCATCTCAAAGAAGCCGAACGGCTGGAGCGCCAGGCGGAGATCGCTGACAGCGCCCATGCCCGCGAAGCCCTTCGCCGCATGGCCCAGACCTCGCGCGTCACCGCCGCGATGGTCGGGCTGATGGAAGCCTGCGCCGAGGATGCGCCCAGCATCTCCTTCTGACGGCGCCCACCGTACGCGCCTTTGACGAGCGTCCCGGCCTCGCGCAACTCTGGCTCCCAAACGGGGGCGGAGCGAAGGAGGGGGCATGGCGCAGGACCGTACGGACGCAGGCGTGCTGGCCGCCGCTGGGGCCTATTTCCACAGCGTGCTGGAAGCCAGCCAGGACTGCATCCGCGTCATCGATCCCGAAGGGCGCGTCGAATACATGAACGGCCGCGGCCGGGTGCTGTTCGAGATCGACGACTTCGACGGCCGCAACCGCGACCGCTACTGGCCCGACATGTGGCCGCCCGAAAGCCGACCCGCCGTCGAGAACGCCCTGAACAAGGCCCTGGCCGGCGGCGCGGCCTTCTTCCGCGCTCTCTGCCCGACCGCCAAGGGCAATGTCCGCTGGTGGGACACCACCGTCTCGCCGGTCCGCGACGAGGCCGGAAGGGTGGTGCGGGTGCTGGCCGCCTCGCACGACGTCACCGCCGCCATGCTGGCCGAGCGCCACCGCCAGCTGCTGGTCAACGAGCTCAATCACCGGGTCAAGAACACCCTGGCCATCGTCCAGTCGATCGCCGCCCAGTCGCTGCGCAACGCCGGGGTCGATCCGGCCGTGCGCCGCGCCTTCGAGGGCCGGCTGATGGCCATCGCCGCCACCCACAACGTGCTGACCGACGAGAACTGGGCCGCCGCCAGCCTGCGCCAGATCGTCGAGGGCTCGCTCAAGCCCTATCTCGGCGGCGAGCATCGCGCGACCATCGCCGGCCCCGACCTGATGGTCTCGCCCAAGCCGGCCGTGGTCATGGCCCTGGCCTTCCACGAACTGGCCATCAACGCCCTGAAGTACGGCGCCCTGTCGGTTCCTGGCGGCGAGGTCGAGGTCGGCTGGGCCTCCGAACCCGGCGCGCGCCTCGTCATCACCTGGACCGAGCACGGCGGGCCTCCGGTCAAGACGCCCACCCGGCGCGGCTTCGGCTCGCGGATCATCGAGCTGGCCCTGGCCAGCGAACTCGACGGCGAGGTCGCCCTCGACTATCGCCCCGAAGGGCTGGTCTGCACCGTCCGCGCGCCCCTGACCGCCCTCGACAAGGTCGACGCCTTCATGGCGTTGCAGGCGTGAGCCTTCCGACCCAGGCCAGGCAACCTTGACCGTTCCCGGACGCTTTCCTGCCGCAACTGCCTGCCATCCAGGGGCGGGCTGAACAGGAAACGGGGGCCGGGTGGCCGATCTCGACTGGCGAGCTTGGACGGTGAAGGCGCGACACGTCGTGCTCGCCATCGCCGCCTTCGTCGCCGCCAAGGCAAGAGGCGCGCTCGCCTTCGTCCGCCGCCATCCGCGCTGGATGGGCCTTCTGGCCGCCGTCTTCACCGTGCTGCTGGCCGCCTTCGTCTGGGTCGGGGTCAGCCTGCCGCTGTCGCGCGCCCTTGAGCCTCTGCCCAGCCCCGCCGTCGTGCTGCTCGACGCGCAAGGCAAGCCCTTCGCCCGGCGCGGGGCCTACAAGGAAGCTCCGGTCGTCGTCGCCGACCTGCCGAACTACGTGCCC
Source organism: Caulobacter sp. GW821-FHT12A07 (assembly GCF_058807655.1). Lineage (NCBI taxonomy): Bacteria > Pseudomonadati > Pseudomonadota > Alphaproteobacteria > Caulobacterales > Caulobacteraceae > Caulobacter > Caulobacter sp. GW821-FHT12A07. The sequence goes on along the minus strand of NZ_JBXAQX010000001.1, from coordinate 22,222 downwards.
AACGCCTTCATCGCCATCGAGGACCGGCGCTTCCGCCATCACTTCGGCCTGGACGTCTGGGGCATGGGCCGGGCCGCCGCCGTCAATCTCAAGGCCGGCAAGGCCCGCGAGGGCGCCAGCACCATCACCCAGCAGCTGGCCAAGAACGCCTTCCTCAGCAACGAGCGCACCCTTCGCCGCAAGGCGCAGGAGGCGGTGATCGCCGTGTGGCTCGAACTGCGCCTGTCCAAGGACGAGATCCTCGCCCGCTACCTGTCGAGCATCTATTTCGGCGACGGGGTCTATGGCCTGGGCGCGGCCTCGCGGCACTATTTCGGCCGCCCGCCGGAGAAGCTCACCCTCGGCCAGGCCGCGATCCTGGCCGGCATGGTCAATGCGCCCAGCCGCCTGGACCCGGTCGACAACCCCAAGGCCGCCGCCGCCCGCGCCGACCGGGTGCTGGCCGACATGGTCGAGGTCAAGTTCATCACCCCCGAGCAGGCGGCCGCGGCTCGCGGCGCCCGCGCCAGGGCGGTGCGCGCCAGCCTGCCGGTCGGCGGCTATTTCGCCGACTGGGTCTCGCCCCAGATCGCCGACGCCTTCGAGACCGCCCGCTACGGCGAGGTCAAGGTTCCCACCACGCTGGACGGCCGCCTGCAACGCCGCGCCGAGCAGGCCGTCAACCGCGCCCTGGCCAAGTCGGGTGGCCGGCTGAAGGCGGGGCAGGCGGCCCTGGTCGCCATGCGCCCCGACGGCAAGGTGGTGGCCATGGTCGGCGGCCGCTCCTACGCCGCCAGCCAGTTCAACCGCGCCGTCCAGGCCAGGCGCCAACCGGGCAGCGCCTTCAAGCTCTTCGTCTACCTGGCCGCCCTGCGCGACGGCGCCCACACCGACATGCGGGTGGTCGGCGACCCGGTCACCATCGGCGGCTGGAGCCCGAAGAACTACGAGGGCGAGGCGGGCCAGGACATGACCCTGCGCGACGCCTTCGCCCAGTCCAACAACATCATCGCCGCCCGCATCTGGCAGACGGCCGGCGGCGAGGCGGTGGTCCAGGCCGCCCGCGACCTCGGGATCACCTCGCCGTTGAAGGCGACCGACGCCAGTCTGTCGCTGGGCACGGCTGAGACCACCCTGCTGGAACTGACCAGCGCCTACGCTTCCGTCGCCTCGGGCCACATGCCGGTCGCGCCCTACGGCCGTCCGCGTCCGGTCGGCGAGGCGGCCCCGCCCAGCCAGCCGCTCGACACGGCCCAGCGCGCGGCCCTCTACCAGCTGCTCGGCGCCGTGGTCGAGGAGGGCACCGGCCGCGCCGCCCGCACCGGCCAGCTGACCTATGGCAAGACCGGCACCACCCAGGACCATCGCGACGCCCTGTTCGTCGGCTTCACCGGCGACCTGGTGGTCGGGGTCTGGGTCGGCAACGACGACCACTCGCCGATGAACGGCGTCACCGGCGGCGGCCTGCCGGCCCAGATCTGGCGCGACTTCGTCGGTCAGGGGCTGAAAGCCGGTCTGATCGCCCGCGACCGCGCCCCGGTCCCCCGCGCCCCGCCGCCGTCGGAAGACGACGAGATCGAGCGTGAGATCAGCCGCGGCATCCCCGGCTGGCTGCGTCGGATCTTCGGCGGCTGATCATAACTCTGTGTCGCAGAGTTGTGATTGGACGGGCGCGGCCGGCCATGGCCTGCTGCCCGCGACCCACGGAGGACGCCATGCCGCTCCCCAAACCGCCCCCCAAAACCAAATGGGCCGCCGCCATGGCCGACGGCCAGGCCAAGCGCGACGCCAAGGCCGCCAAAGCCCGCAAGGCCGCCCAAGCCGCCACCGACCTCAACACCACCCTCGGCCCCGCCGCCCTGGTGGCGATGCTGACGGGTTCGAACACCTGATCGCGCCAGATCCTCCCCCGTGAAACGGGGGAGGGGGACCACGAAGTGGTGGAGGGGCGAGACTCTGTGATCCCTCTCCCCTTGCGGGAGAGGGTGGCCTGCGAAGCAGGTCGGGTGAGGGGTCTCTCAGAACTCAAAACCGCGTGCAGCGGTCAGGCCGGGCGGAGACGTCCAACGTCTGAGAGACCCCTCATCCGTGGGCTTCGCCGCCACCTTCTTCCGCAAGGGGAGCAGGATCGGGTGATACGCACGCTGCTCGCACGGCGTAATCGGAAAAGAGTTGAGCGAACTCAACGCCCTGCAACTTTATAACCCCAACTTATCCTCCCCCACTCGAGCCGCCCCATAATCAAACCCATCCCAGCCATGGGGAGGGCTCTTGGTACCGGCCCGAGTTAGCGGCTGTGGATCGCATCGAGCGGGGCCGCTTGTTGCGTCATGGGAAGGGCGGGTTTGCAGGATCGCTCAGAAGGCGTGATTGGGCCGCCAGCCGTTCCGTGACGAGACAAGCGGGTCGACAGGGCCGGGATCGTTTCAAACCGGCCTAACAGGATCAGCCGAGGCGCCGCCGGATCACCGCGGGGCTATTGGTCCTGCCCGTCCGAGGGACAACCGGGTCCAGGGTTGAAAAAGCACCCGCGCCCCCGGTCCTTCGAGCCTACGGTGCGGCGGAGCGGTCTGACGAAGCCGAAACGCTAAAACACATCACGGTCTCCGGGCTCCGCCCGGTCGCTCCGCGCCTCCCCATCACCTTTCGTGAGTTTTCACGGGAGTGCGAGAGCCCATGCCTGCGCCACCCCCTCAGTCGCTCCGCGACAGCTCCCCCAGAGGGGGAGCATCTCTGCAGCGTAGATCCTCCCCCTCTGGGGGAGGTGGCCCGAAGGGCCGGAGGGGGTCCGCGAAGCGGCTACCTGCACACCGCCACGCACCGCTGCGCCAACGCCTGCGTCGCGTCCACGAAAGGCACGGTCAGATCGTCCTGCCCCATGACCAGCGGAACCTCGGTGCAGCCGGCCACCACGGCCTGGGCGCCCAGCCCGACCAGCCGGTGGGCCAGGGCCGCCATGGTCTGGCGCGAGGCGTCCGAGAGGTCGCCGCGCTTTATCCGATAGAGCAGGGCCATGAACTCGACCTGCTCGTGGTCGCCCAGGCTCACCGCCTCCAGCCCAAGGTGCGAAAGGCGGTCGCGATAGATGGCCAGGGCCGAGCCGGTGCCCAGCACGCCGATCCGCGTCGCGCCGTGAACCCGGGCCGCCTCGACCGCCGTCTCCGGCAGGTCGATCAGCGGCAGGCCGCTGGCCTTCACCTGTTCGGCGAAGGCGTGGGCGGTGTTGCAGGCGATGGCCAGCACCTCGGCGCCGGCGTCGCGCAGCCCCGCCGCCATGGCCGCCAGCACCGGGCCAGCCGCGTCGCCCTCGTGGTTGCGGTCGGGAACCTTGGGATTGATGTCGACCAGCACCCGGATGTGGTCCTGCTCGCGGACCACGGGCGTGGCCGCCTGCAGCTTGGCCAGGAAGTCGAGGGTGGCGGCCGGACCCATGCCGCCCAGCACGCCGAGGACCTTGCTCATCGCGTCTTCTCCCTAACCCAGCGCCGGTTCCAGCACCGACTGGTAGCCGAACAGGCCCTGGGCCCCGCCCGTATGCAGGAACACCACGCGCTGGTTCTTGAACGCGCCCTTGCGGGCTTGATCGATCAGCCCCTTCATCGCCTTGCCCGAATAGACCGGATCCAGCAGCAGGCCCTCCGTCCGCGCCGCCAGGGCCAGGGCGTCGACCACCTCCTGGTCGACCAGGCCATAGCCCTCGCCGACATAGTCGCAGTCGGCGACCACGGCCTCGCGCCTCACCCGACCCGCCGCGCCGATCGTCTGCGCCGTGGCGACCGCCAGGTTGAAGACGTTCTCCTCCTGCTTGGCTTTCGGCGCCCGCACGCCGAAGCCGAGGATCGGGATGTCGACCGACAGGGCCGCGAAGCCCGCGACCAGGCCCGCATGGGTGCCGGCGCTGCCGGTGGCGGTGACCAGCCGGTCGATCTTCAGGTCCAGGCCGTCGGCCTGCACGACCAGTTCGCGGGCGCAATCGACATAGCCCAGGGCCCCGACGGTGTTCGACCCGCCGCCGGGGATCACATAGGGCTTGCCGCCGCGCCGACGGACGATCTCGGCGGTCGCCTCCAGCTCCTCGTTCATGTCGGTTCCGCCCGGCACGAAGCGGATCGAAGCGCCCATCAGCTTGTCGAGCAGCACGTTGCCGTTGCCGACGTAATCGCTGGCCTTCGAGCCCGTGCGTTCTTCGAGGATCACCTCGGTCGCAAGACCGTAGCGGGCGCCGGCCGCGATCGTCTGGCGCACGTGGTTGGACTGCACGGCGCCTTGCGTCACCAGGGTGTCGGCGCCCAGGGCCAGGGCCTCGCCGAGCAGGAACTCCAGCTTGCGGGTCTTGTTGCCGCCGCCGGCCAGGCCCGTGCAGTCGTCGCGCTTGACCCAGAGATCGATCCCCAGTTCCGCCCCCAGCCGCGGCAGCGGCTCCAGCGGGGTCGGCAGGTGGGCGAAGCGGGCGCGGGGAAAGCGGGCCAGGTGCATGCGAAACTCCTATCCGGACGCTTGGAGATAGGCCGCGCCGCGCGGGCTGGCAAAGCGTTTCGCGGCGTTTTGGCGGGTCTTCGCGGCGCGGCGGTGCTATGCTGGCGCTCGCCGGCCGGCCTCGACGCCGCCCGGCTCGAAAAGCCCGTCCCCGCGCGTCCGCGGCTTGGGTTCTCCCATCCCCGCGGGCCTGCCGGAAGGCCGGGTGAACGTTGGGAGAAACGCATGGAAGCCAAGACCATCTCGTCTCGGCCGCGCACCCGCGGCTGGATAATGGGCGTCGCCGCCCTGGCCCTCCTCGCCCCCGCCGGCGGGGCGAGCGCCTCGGTGCTCATCATCGGCGGGGGCATGGCCAAGGACTGCTCCGAGGCCGTCATCAAGGGCCGCTCCGACGACCCGACGCTGCGCCTGTGCACCACGGCCCTCGAGGTCGAGAGCCTGAAGGCCGGCGACCGCGCCCGCACCTTCGTCAATCGCGGGGTGATCCAGCTGCGCCGCAAGGCCTATGTCCTGGCCCGCGAGGACTTCGACGCCGCCGGCCGCATCGACCCGACCCTGGGCGAGGCCTATGTCAATCGCGGCGCGGCCTATGTGGCCGAGGAACGCTTCGCCGACGGCCTGGCCGAGATCGACCGGGGCCTGGCCCTGGGCGTCAAGGATCCGGAACGGGCCTTCTACAATCGCGGCCTGGCGCACGAGAACATGGGCGACCTGCCCGCGGCCTATCGCGACTACAGCCGCGCGGCCGAACTCGATCCGACCTGGGCGGCGCCGAAGGCCGAGCTGGCGCGTTTCACCGTCGAGAGCCGATGACGACAGCGACGGAGACGGCATGAGGCGAAGGTCTGGAAGGATCGCCCTGGCGGCGGGAACGGCCGTTTCGGCGCTAGCCTGGGCGGCGGGGGCCGCTGCTCAGGTCGATCCGGGCCTGCTGCGCGAGCGGCAGGCCGCCCGGATGGAGGTCGACAGCCTGCGCCAGGACCAGCTGGCCGCCGCCCGCCGCGCCCAGGCGGCCCGCGATCGCGCCGATGCGGCCGCGACCTTGCGCGCGACCCAGCCGCCGGCCGCTCCGGGATCCCTCCAGCCCGCGCCGCCCCAGGTCCTGCCCGAGCGCGGCGACCCGGCGGCGGCCCTGTCGCTGCGCCTCGACGAACTCGACCGCTTGACCGACGCCCGCCTGGCGCGGAGCAATGCCGCCATCCGGGCCGTCAAGCCCGCTTCGGAACGTTGAAAGGGAGCCTTGCGCGCATGGAATGGGGAGGCGGCCGGCGCTCCGGCAATATCGAGGACCGACGCGGCCTGGGTCCGGTCGGCGTGGCGGGCGGCGGCATCGGCGCCGTGGCCTTGGCCGTGGTCGGCTATCTGGTGTTCGGCATCAATCCCGAGACCACGCTGAGCGTCGTCAACGGCGCCCAGCAGCCCGCCGCCCAGCAGGAAGGCCAGCGCGGCTCGGTGCAGGACGAGGGCGGCCGCTTCGTCGACGTCATCGAGACCTCGAACGCCGACGTCTGGGGACCGATCTTCGCCCGCTCGGGCGGCAAGTACGTGCCGCCGGCGGCCGTGGTGTTGTACGACGCCTCGACCGGCACCGGCTGCGGCGCGGGCCAGGCGGCGATGGGGCCGTTCTATTGCCCGGCCGACCGCAAGGTCTATCTCGACCTCAGCTTCTGGAACGAGCTGGAGACCAAGTTCGGGGCCAAGGGCGAGTTCGCCCGCGCCTATGTCATCAGCCACGAGATCGGCCACCACATCCAGAACCAGCTGGGCGCCAACCGCCAGGCCGACCGCCTGGGTCGGCAGGGCGCGCAGAGCGGCTCGGTGCGGCTGGAGCTGCAGGCCGACTGCTACGCCGGCGTCTGGGCCCGCCACGCGCCCGAGGTCTCCAATATCCAGATCACCCGCGCCGACATCGAGGACGGCCTGGGGGCCGCGGCCTCGGTCGGCGACGACGCCATCCAGGAAAAGGCCCAGGGGCGCGTCATGCCCGACGGCTTCACCCATGGCACCAGCGCCCAGCGCATGCGCTGGTTCGGCAAGGGCTATGACGCGGGCAAGCCGGCGGCCTGCGACACCTTCTCGGCGAGCGCGCTCTAGGCCTATTCGGCCGGCACGGCGGCCGGCTGGGGCGCGGACTGGGGCGCGGGCTCGGGCGGCGACTTCGGCTCGGGCTTGCGCTTGAGGTTGTCGCCCAGCACCTCGCGGGCCCGCTTCCAGATGTCCTCGGCGAACACCGCGCCGATGAAGCCCATGGCCAGCATGCCGATCGGGTTGGTCTGGCCGCCCTCGTTGAACAGCCGCGCGCCGCACTCGCTGAGCAGGAAGATCGTGAAGGCCGCGCCCATGCCGTGGACCAGCACCCGGGCCGGGGCCCCGCTGACCGCCACGCGCTCGCCCACCCGCACCAGCCCGTCGTCGTCGACGACGTAGTTGGCGCGGAAATAGACGATGTTGTTGCTGCCGGCGTGGTCGCTGCGGGAAGCCGCGTTGATCCGCAGCGCCAGGGCCTTCAGGGCCAGGATCTCCTGCCGGCGGATCTGGCGCTGGCGTTCAGCCGGGGGCGAGACGTCGTCGTCGGCCGGCGGCGGGGTCTGGGTCAGGGCCTCGCTGCGGGCGAACAGGTCTTCGATCCGGGCGCGGGCGGCGGCGTCGACCGGCTGGTCTGGCTCGTTGGCGGCTTCGGGACGGTCGGGCCGGCCCAGCATGCGGATCGCCGCGCCGAACAGGCCAAAGCCGATCAGGCCCAGGATCAGCAGGGTCGAGGCCGGGACCCCGATCAGCCAGCGGTACAGCACCCGCTCGATCAGGTTGCCCAGCCGCAGGTTGCGATCGGCCTCCACCTCGTCGGAAGTCGTCTGCAGCGTCGTCTCGGTCGGCGCCTTGCAGGTCTTCTTGATCTCCTCGGTATAGGGCGCGGCGGCGGCCAGGTTGCGCAGGTTCATCCGACGGTCGACGATCGACACGGTCTGCACCCCGGCCAGCGCTCCCAGGCACTGACGCAGCTGCAGGCGGCGGGAGACCACCTGCTCGCGATAGCGCTCGACCAGGATGTCGACATAGCCGGGCAACTGGCTGGGCGGGAACCGGCCGACCGCCTCGTTGTAGGCGGCGACGATCTCCAGCTTGCGCGACACCCGGTACTGCTCGAAGCGCTGGCTGAGCTTTTGATAGTCGTTCACGCCCTGGACGATGATCCGCAGCTGCTCGGCCTGGTCCACCGCCGGCGTGACGGGCAGGGCGGCCGCTCCGACGGCGACCGGCGCGGGTTCTCCGCCCACCTCCGGCCCTCGCACGGTCGCGGCGGGCGGGGAGGGCGGCACGGCGTTGGCGGCGTTCACCGCCTGGCCCAGCAGCAGGCCGGTGTTGACGGTCAGAGGCTCCATGCTCTGGTTCGACATCGCCTTGGCCTCGACCTCGTCGAGCCGCCGATTCAGCTCGGCCTGGTCGACCGCCGTGGTCTCCTGGGTCAGCAGCAGCAGCGAGCCGATGGCCAGATACGAGGCCGGGATGAGGATCGCCGTATAGACGACGGCGGCGATCCACTTCGGATAGGCGATGATCGGCTCGCGCGAGCCATCGCCCGGGTACCATTGCAGTCGCGCCTCGGCCAAGGCGCGGGCCAGGACGAGGCAGAGGCCGAACACGATCAGGAACCAGATCCAGGCCCCGCCTGTCACCGCCGTGGCGCTCGTCGCCGACAGGCCGGCGGGGATCAGGTCGGCCGGCGTGCAGGCCCGGTCGCCACGGCTGATGAAGCCGTGCAGCACGCCGGTGATCCGCCCCTTCAGCACCGCCTGCCGACGCTGCTCGGGCTTGGTCAGGGCGTCGCCCGAGCAGGGGTCGATGCCGCTGACCGCCTGCGAGACCAGGGCCGGCGTCCAGGCCAGGGCGGCTTCGACCACCCGTCCGGTCTTCTGGGCCAGCGAGCCGATCGCCGGCGGTGAGGCGACCGAGGCTATGGCCAGCGACATGGCCACGGCCACCACCGAGGCGCTGGTCAGCGCCTGCTGCTGCGGGGTCACGGCGACGGCCAGTCCCCAGAAGATCGTCGCCCAGACCAGGGCCGCCAGCGACAGCAGCGCCAGCCAGCCGCCGAAGAAGGCCAGGTCCAGGGGCAGGTCCGGCAGATAGAACAGCAGAAGGCCTATGATCGCCGCCGGAACCGCGGCCGCGGCCAGCAGCGGCAGGCCCAGCGGCATCTTGGACCGCGCGAAGAAAGCCAGAAGATCGAAACGCTCGCCCATGTCGGCTCCCCTCGCCACGGCGTTGTGTCGCTTGAGATGTATCCGCCTGATCGCACAACCTGTAAATGCGTTGGCGAAACGACGTTCTTGCGCCCTTGACCCGCGCGTCAATCACCCTAGTGTCCGCCCTGTTCACCGGGGGGTCGCTGTCGCGGCTGAGATTGGGCTTGAGCCCTGACCCGTCGAACCTGATCCGGGTCATGCCGGCGAAGGGAGGGAACGCGGTCCGGAGGCGTACAGTCCAGGCCGTACAACCGACTTAGCTCGACACGTCCGGGTCTCTTCAATGCTTGAGGAGCCCGCAACATGAACGCCCAAACCCCCATCATTCCGGCGACCAGCGACGTCGCCACCGGACCCATTCCCGGGTCGCGCAAGGTCCATCAGGCCGGCGAGCTGTTCCCCGACATCCGGGTGCCGTTCCGCGAGGTGGCCGTCCACCCCTCGGCCAACGAGCCGCCGGTGACGATCTACGACCCTTCCGGCCCCTACACCGACCCGACCGCGACCATCGACATCGAGAAGGGCCTGGAACGGGCTCGCGAAGCCTGGGTCGTCGCCCGCGGCGACGTCGAGGTCGTCTCCAACCCCCGCGAAGTGAAACCCGAGGACAACGGCTTCGCCCAGGGCAAGCACCTGGCCCCGCAGTTCCCCGACAACGGCCGCAAGATCTATCGCGGCGCGACCGGCAAGCTGGTCACCCAGCTGGAATACGCCCGCGCCGGGATCATCACCGCCGAGATGGAATACGTCGCCATCCGCGAGAACCTGCGCCGCGAGCAATCGGCGCCCTGCGTGCGCGACGGCGAGGACTTCGGCGCCAGCGTCCCCGACTTCGTGACGCCCGAGTTCGTGCGCCAAGAAGTGGCCCGCGGCCGCGCCATCATCCCGGCCAACATCAACCACGGCGAACTGGAGCCGATGGCCATCGGCCGCAACTTCCTGGTCAAGATCAACGCCAATATCGGCAACTCGGCCGTGCTCGGCACCGTCGCCGACGAGGTCGACAAGATGGTGTGGGCCACCCGCTGGGGCGCCGACACGGTCATGGACCTGTCGACGGGCCGCAACATCCACAACATCCGCGACTGGATCATCCGCAACAGCGCCGTCCCCATCGGCACCGTGCCGATCTACCAGGCGCTGGAGAAGGTCAACGGCGTGGCCGAGGACCTGAACTGGGAAGTCTTCCGCGACACCCTGATCGAGCAGGCCGAGCAGGGCGTCGACTACTTCACGATCCACGCCGGCGTGCGGCTTCCGTTCGTGCCGATGACCGCCAAGCGCGTCACCGGCATCGTCTCGCGCGGCGGCTCGATCATGGCCAAGTGGTGCCTGGCCCACCACAAGGAGAACTTCCTCTACGAGCGCTTCGAAGAGATCTGCGAGATCATGCGCGCCTACGACGTGTCGTTCTCGCTGGGCGACGGCCTGCGTCCCGGCTCGACCGCAGACGCCAACGACGAGGCCCAGTTCTCGGAGCTGCGCACCCTGGGCGAGCTGACCAAGGTGGCCTGGAAGCACGGCGTGCAGGTGATGATCGAGGGGCCGGGCCACGTGGCCATGCACAAGATCAAGGCCAACATGGACGAGCAACTGAAGCACTGCCACGAGGCCCCCTTCTACACCCTCGGTCCGTTGACCACCGACATCGCCCCTGGCTACGACCACATCACCTCGGCGATCGGTGCGGCGATGATCGGCTGGTTCGGTACGGCCATGCTCTGCTACGTCACGCCCAAGGAGCACCTGGGCCTGCCCGACCGCAACGACGTCAAGACCGGCGTCATCACCTACAAGCTGGCGGCCCACGCCGCCGACCTCGCCAAGGGCCATCCCGGCGCGGCCATGTGGGACGACGCTATCAGCCGGGCCCGGTTCGAGTTCCGCTGGGAGGACCAGTTCAACCTCGGCCTCGATCCCGAGACCGCCCGGGCCTTCCACGACGAGACCCTGCCCAAGGAGGCGCACAAGACCGCGCACTTCTGCTCGATGTGCGGTCCGAAGTTCTGCTCGATGAAGATCAGCCAGGAAGTTCGCGACTTCGCCGCCGCACAGGCGCCGAACGCCGCCGACCTCGGGATGGCGCAGATGAGCGAGAAGTTCAAAGAACAGGGCTCGGAGATCTATCTGAAGGCCGAGTGAGGCGGCGCGCGGCGGGTCTTCACGCTCCGGTGAAGACCCGCCGCGCACGCTTAAAAATTACCCTCATGGGTGTATCGTCGCGACGTTGCAACTCATGAGGTTACCGCTATGGCGCTCCGCCCCATCGTCCTCGCGCATGCCAACGATCCGCATTGGATCATCGAACTTTGGCTCAAGATCCACGGCGGCGACCCTGCACCCGACGTTCGGGTGGTCAACAAGGCCACGATCGACATCGTCAAGGCCCTGGTCCCGCACCTGGATCCCGCCAAGCAGAAGGCCGTCCTGGCCGCGCTGGGCTGAGTTCTCGACCCGCGAAATCCGAGCGAGGCCTTCTCTCAGAAAGGCCTCGCGAGCCTTTTAGGCTACGCCATCGAGTTCCTTCAGGCGGGCTTCGATTTTGTCGCTGAGTTGGTAGATTTGCGTCAAGTCATTTAAAAGGTGTCTTTGCTCTTCCTTGCCAACGAAAGTGCCTAGATATTTTGTCGTGATGCCATTGAAGTGCATGCGAGCAATGGTCTTTCGATTGTTGTCATCCAGAAGGATGGCGCAGTAGGACTTTGCATCTCGGATGATGACGCGTTTGGGGTCCACGTGCTTGGACGCGATAGCTTGAACGATATGAAAGCCCGAGATTTCTTCTGGAGTCGTGATGACACCATCCTCGTCGGCTTCGTCCTCTACGCCTTCCTGATCTGGCAGAGGCGGATTGGAAGCGTTCAAAGCCGATGAAAGCCGATCTGTCACGTGGTCTCTGATTATCGTTGAAATTGCGGTGCCGATCATCTTGCCGAAGTTTTCCTTCACCGCTGGGGTGAGGCGTCCATCATGGACGCGGCCAGCGAACAAGCGCACCAGTTCCTCGGAAGGATCGGCGAACTCCTTCTCTATTTCTTTTCGCAAAAGCGATTGCAGTTTCAGATTGCCAGCTTCCTGAACGATCTTGTCGATGTCGAAAGAGGCTTTCGCGAATTTTTCCAGCGTCTTCACATCGGCTGTCTTCACGCTGTCTAGCGTGAACGTGAAGAAGGGTTTGTCGTCCATCTTGTTCGGGCGCTCAACGTCCGAATAGAACTGGTACACGACGCCGTTGGTCAGTACCGCCAATCGGGCGTCCGTAACGCTAAAATAACGGAAAAGCTGACCAGCATGATTGATGTTAAGCTCGACCGTCGATGGCTTGCATTCAATCAGGATCGAGACCTTACCCTCGCGGCATATGGCGTAGTCTACTTTCTCGCCCTTCTTAGTGCCGACGTCGGCCGTAAATTCGGGAACGACCTCGCTGGGATTGAACACGTCATAACCGAGCGATTGAAGGAACGGCATCACAAGGGCCGTCTTCGCGGCCTCTTCCGTTAAAAGAACTTCGCGATGCTCCTGGGCCCGCTTTTGAAGTTCCAGTATGCGTGTGGCGAGATCCATGAAATTTCCCCCAAATTCTTAGCTTGGCTATTAAATGCCACTCGCAGGCGCTGTGCAATTGAGAGGTGTGTGTGAATTTTCACTCTCGCGTCTCGCCGTGCATCAGGCTGTTGCGCTGAGTGGGTTTGGCTCGCGAGGAGCTTTATGAAATTCGTTGGGCTTGGCGTACTTGCAGCGATCTGCTCGGTGCTGTCGCCTTCATGGTCGTCAGCGAAAGAACAATATCGCCCCGTCCTCGAAACTGGCGTCGTCGCGCCCGTGCTGCAAGGCGTCTGGCGGTCGCGGGGCTACGGCTGGATCGTGCGGTTCGACGCCAAGGGGCCGAGCCTCTATCACGTGGCCGGGGCTGACTGCTGGCGTGACCCGAGGCCGGAAGCCGATCCCGACGGCGTGCTGAAACTGTGGCGGCCGGCAGGGAAGGAAACGGTCGAGATCGCCGGCGAGGCCGACGGCACCCTCTATCGCTTCGATCGGCTGAAGGCCTTGCCGAAGGCCTGCTCGGACCAGCGTCCCTGGACGCCGCAGCGGACCCTGAGCGCCGTCGCCGACGCCTTCGCGGCCTACTATCCCCTGTCGGCCGAGCGGGGCTTCGACTGGACCGCTCGCCGCCGCGAGGCCTTCGCGGCGCTGGGGCCGGCGCCGGACGATGCGACCCTGTGGAAGGCGCTGGGCGTTCTGCTGCGCGGGATCTCCGACCCGCACGTCCAGCTCGACGGCGTCATCGCCGGCGAGCCGCGATCCCGCCGGTTCGGCGAGGCGCGGGTGCTGCTGAGCGCGCAGGGCGGACCCGGCGGCGAGGCGGCCTGGCGCAAGGCCTGGCGCGACGGCGTGCTGGCCGCGCCGTTCCACGCCCGTCAGGTCGCCAACGGTCGGATCTTCTGGGGACGCGACGGCGATGTCGGCTACCTGGCGATCGTCAGCATGGGCGGGTTCGACCTCGCGGCCGGCGATGACGACACCGTTGCGCTGGACGCGGTCCTGGACGAGGCCATGACCGCTTTTTCCGGCGCCTCGGCGGTGATCGTCGACGTCTCCAACAATCGCGGCGGCTACGACACCATCAGCAGGCGGATCGCGGCGCGGTTCGCGGCCGGGCGCGTCGTCGTCGGCTCCAAGATCCCGACCGGCGTGGCCGGGCCGTCGCAGGATCTGGTCGTCGAGCCGTCGGACCGCCCGCGTTATCTCGGACCGGTCTGGCTGCTGACCAGCCGCATCACCGTCAGCGCCGGCGAGACCTTCACCCTGATGATGCGCGGCCTGCCCAATGTCCGCCAGGTCGGGGAAACCACGCGCGGCGCGCTGTCGGACCAGGTTCCCATGCCGCTCCCGAACGGCTGGCGCTTCGCCCTGCCGGCCGAGATCCATCGCGACGCCGAAGGGCGGGTGGTCGAGGGCGTGGGGATCGCCCCGCAGGTACCGCTGACCGTCCATCCGCCCGAGGATCCGGGCGCTGGCCACGCCAAGGCGCTGGCCCGTCTCATGGAAATGATCCGCGCCCGCTGAACTTTTTCCTCGCCGTTGTCGGCCTTCCGGGCGTTCGATCGTCCTGGGGGAACGACAACATCCAGGGAGGATACCCCATGACCTATGTCGATGGTTTCGTGGTCGCCGTGCCGAAGGCCAATGTCGAGGCCTACAAGGAGATGGCGACTCTGGCGGGCTCGATATGGATGGAGCTCGGCGCGCTGTCCTACGTCGAGGCGATCGCCGACGACGTGCCCTACGGCGAACTGACCTCATTCCCTCGCGCCGTCCAGCTGAAGGACGACGAGGTGACGGTCTTTTCGTGGATCACCTACGAGAGCAAGGCCAAGCGCAACGAGGTGATGGCCCAGGTCATGGCCGACGAGCGCCTCAAGCCGTACATGGAGAACATGCCGTTCGACGGCAAACGCATGATCTTCGGCGGTTTCGAGGCGATCGTGGAGCGCTGAGGCCTATTTGAGGGCCTTGGACTCCTCGCCGTTGACCAACTGCATGCCGCGTTGCTCGGCGCCGGCGCGAAGCTGGGCGATGTAGGCCAGTTCGTGCTTGGCGCCACCGTGGTCGGGCTCGATCTCTTGCGAGGCCTTGTAGGCGGCTTGGGCCTCGTCCAGGCGGTTGAGCTCGATCAGCGTGAAGCCCTTGGCCCGCAGCAGGCGCGCCTTGCCCTGCTGGTCGCCGAGCAGCATGCCGCTGGCGTTTTCGAAGGTCGCTTCGTAGAGCGCCAGCGCCTCGGCGTGCCGCTTCTGCAGCGTCAGCACCATGCCCTTCTCGGTGACGAGCATCAGGTTGTCGGGCTGCAGGGCCAGGCCCTTGTCCAGCCAGAACGTGGCCTTCCTCATGTCGCGGGCCTCGACGGCGGCCGAGCCCAGCAGGAAGATCGCCTGGCCATAGGTGTTGTACTCGATGTCGACCCGCGTCGTTCCACCGGGATTGGCGTCCTTGCCCGTCGCGCCGGCGATCAGGGCGGGGATCAGGCCCTGGTCGAGACCGGACGCGCGGACGATGACGCGGTCGCCCTTCCGCTCGATCAGGGGGTAGGCATCGGGCGTGCGCGACGCCACGTCCTCCAGCGCGGGGACCATGGCCTGGATCTTCTTCAGATCCGACCCCATGGCCTTCTGGACGATCTGGCGATCCTTGTCGGTGCGGGCTTCGGCGGCGGTCGGCGCGGCGAGCGCACCGTTGGCGACGGGTGCGGCGGCGAGCAGCAGGGCGGTGAACGCGACGACGAAACGCATGACGGGCCTCCGGTGAAGTTCGAAGGCTATTCTACAATCGTAAGATTGCAAGTCCTGCGGTTGTGGTGATTGCCATTCTCCTTTTCGGGGAGCGGGAACGGCGCGAGCGTCCTTCGCATTCCATGCCCATGCTCGAACTCCTCCTGGACCTCTGCAATCTTGTCGGCGGCTTCCTGCTGGCGATCGGCCTCCTGGCGCTGTTGCCGCGCGCGGGCGACGACCTCGCGCGGTTCGCGGGCAGGTTGGCGCCGTTCGGCTGGATCGTGGGGATCGCGGCCCTGGTCTGCGGCGGCTACTTCCTGATCGTCCATTTGGTCTCGGGGCCGCACGTCTTCCACTTCGAGATCGTCGGCCTGGCGGTCGGCGTCCTGCTGCTGTGGGATCGCCTGCGGGCCGGGACTGTGGCCCGGCGCCTGGGCGCGAGCGGCGACCTGCCGGCCAGCGGCTCGCAAGGCGCGGGCCTGGTCCTGGCGGTGTTCGGGATCATCGCCATGATCGTCGGGTTGCAGGGCTTGCTCACGCCCGATTGACGAGTAACGACCGCTTAAGGGCGAAGGCGCAGACTCCTGCCCAGTACGAGCGGTCAGGGAGGCCGTCATGTCGTCCACCGTCACCTCCAGCACGCGGCGATTCAGCGATCACTTCGAGCCGCAGGACATCGATCCGCAGGAGCAGCGCAGGCTGCGCGGCCACCTGGAGCAGATCGACTACACCGCCTTCGTCTCCAACCGCGAGATCATGGCCCAGACCCTGGGGCGGCTCGACGCCGGGCATTTCCAGAAGCTGGCCGTGAGCACGGCCCAGTCCCGGGCGCGGTGGGCCGCGGCGGCCCTGGCGATCAGCCAGTCGGGCCGTCCGCCCGAACCGGCGGAAGTCGAGAAGCTGGCCGCCCTGCGCACGGCCTATGACGAACTGTCGGCCGCCTACGAGGCCCTGCGCCGGATGGTCGAGCGCGGCTATGTCGCCTACGGCCCCACCGTCGCGCCGGGGGACTAGGGGTTCGCGTCGGAAGAAGGTTGGGGGGAAGGGGCCTTCTCCCGACGCGTCCGCCATGGAGCGCCAAACCCTGCCGGAGGCTAAGCGCGGGCGGTTCGGGCGGTCGTCTAGGGGACGTCGCCCGAGCGAGTCGCCGATCCATCGGCGTCGAGCGCGAATGTGCTCTTTATAGTTGTGTGCGACAACCCATTTTTTCCACCGACGGTCGAACTTCCGTAAGGGAAGCTTCGCTGTGATCAGGGTAGCCGATCACCGCGATGCAGCGGGTCGGGCAGGGGCTCGCCGCTCGCCACGAATTGCAGCGACACCGAATTGATGCAGTAGCGCAGCCGCGTCGGGGCCGGACCGTCGGGGAAGACGTGGCCCTGGTGGCTGTCGCAGCGGGCGCAACGGGTCTCGATCCGGACCATGCCGTAGGAGGTGTCGCGCACGGCCTTGACGTGCTCCTCGTCGTACGGCGCGTAGAAGCTGGGCCAGCCGGTGCCGCTCTCGAACTTGGTCTCGTGCTTGAACAGCGGCAGGCCGCACAGCCGGCAGCCATAGACGCCGGGGTTCTTCTCTCCGAGCAGGCCGCCGCAGAACGGGGCCTCGGTGCCGTGGTGCAGCAGGACGCGCGCTTCCTCGGCGGTGAGGTCGCCCTCCAGGCGCTCGCGCTCTGGCTCGGTGGGTGGGGTCAGGTCGAAACCTGTGGAAGACAGGGTGGCGGCTTGGGTCATGGATGCCAATCTAGGGTTTCGAGCGGCTCGCCGGTAGGGCGCGCGGCATCTAAGGGACGGAAACGCATGATCACCTCGACCACTCCGTACGTCGCCGAGCGAGAGACGGTGGCCACCCTGGGCGTCGTCTCCGGCGAGGCGATCATCGGCGCGCACATCTTCCGCGACCTGTTCGCCGGCATCACCAACATCATCGGCGGCCGCGCCGGCGGTTACGAGAAGGCCCTGCGCGAGGCGCGCGACATCGCCCTGCAGGAGATGATCGACGAGGCCCGCCGCTTGGGCGCCGACGCCGTGGTGGGCGTGGATCTCGACTACGAGGCCCTCGGCGCCGACAACGGCATGCTGATGGTCACCGCCGCCGGCACCGCCGTGAAGCTGCGCTGATGACCGTCGCCGTCGCCTTTCTCCAGCCCGGCTGGGCCGACTGGGAAGCTGGTCCCGTGCTGGCCTCGCTGCGCGAATACTTCAAGGTCCAGATCGAGATCGCCACCCCGACCGGCGATCCGGAGACCTCGATCGGCGGGATTCTCGCGGCCGCCGACTATGGCTTCGACGATCCGGTGCTGTCCGACGCCGACGTCTTCCTGCTGATCGGTTCGGACGCCTGGCAGGGCTACGAGAACGAGACCCTGTTCGCCCTGCTCAAGCAGGTTCACGCCGACGGCAAGATCGTCGCCGGGATCTGCGGCGCGACCATCGCCCTGGCCAAGGCCGGCCTGCTGGCGGGCAAGGCCCATACCTCGAACGGCAAGGACTGGCTGGCCGAGCAGGCGCCGGGCTACGCCGGGGCCGAGGGCTATGTCGAAACCCCGCGCGCGGTGGTCGACGGCAAGGTCGTCACCGCCTCCGGTTCTGCGCCGGTCACCTTCTCTGCCGAGGTCACCCGTCTGGTCGCGCCCGAGGCGTCCGAGCGGCTCGACGGCTATATCGCCATGTTCGCCAAGGAGTTTGGGGGCGGGGAGGGCTGAGGCCTACTTCACCGCCGCCGCGCCGGCGCGGGCGATGATCCCGTCCTGCTCCGGCGTGGCGCCCGAGACGCCGATCGCCCCGACGATCTTGCCGCCGGCGACCAGCAGTTCGCCGCCCTCGATGGCCAGGGCGCCGTTGGAGATGGCGTTGAGGTTGCCGGCCTTGACCGCGTCCTGGAACGCCTTGGTCGGGCGCTTGAAGCCGGCCGCGGTCTCGGCCTTGCGGCGCGCGACGCCCGGGGCGGCGTAGGACGCGCCGTCCATCTTCCACGACAGCACGGTCTGGCCGTTGGGCTCGACCACGGTGATGACGGCCGCCCAGCCGTTCTTCAGCGCCTCGGCCTCGGCGGCGCTGGCCGCCGTCTTGGCTTCCGCCAGCGTGACGTTGCGCCCGTACTCCAGGGCGTCGGCGGCGAGCGCGGCGGGGGCGGACATCGATAGAGCTCCAAGAATGGTCAGGACGGCGAGGCGACGGCTCATGGCAGTTTCACCTCGTCGTTGAGGGCGGTGATTTGGGGCTGGGCGCTGACGATGCGCAAGCGCAGTTCCGACGGCTTGGCGCCCGCCGGGATCTTCAGCCGGGCTGTGGCGGTCTTGGGCAGCAGGTCCTTCGGCGCCGCCAGGGCGGGCACGGCCGTCGAGGCCAGCACCTTGCCGCCGGCGTCGACCAGTTCCAGCCGCGAGGCCGCCGCGTCCTGGGCGCCCAGGTTGTGGACCTTGGCGGTGATCGTCGAACCCTTCACCGTGACGTCGCCGCGCCCGATGCCAAGGTCGGCGCGCTGGGCGGGATCATCGCCCGCCTGGGCCAGGGCCATCTCGACAATGCTCGTCTGGCCCGGCGGCAGGACCACCGTCACGGCCTTGGTGCGTTCGAAGGCGACCTGTCGGGTCTCGCCGCCGCCGTCGATCTTGTCGTCGCCGGTGCTGTCGATCCCTTGGGTCAGCGTCCACTGGCCAGGCGCGACGTTCCAGCCGGTCATCACCGCCGTCACCGGCTTGTCCGACAGATTGTAGGCCACGACCTTGAAGCCCTTGGCCGTCCCGTCCTTGACCAGGATGGCGACGTCCTCGCCCTTCACACCGCCTTCGAAGCGCCAGCTGACCAGGTGGCCCGGGTTCATCTGGCCGCGCTTGTTGGCGATGCCGCCCAGGCGCGAGCGTTGCAGCACGTCCGACGGGATCTCCACCCGGTCCGACCACCAGTGGCCGTCGGTGTGCATGTACATGTGCTGGTCGGCCCACTGGATCTCGTCGGCATAGGCCTTTTCGAGCCAGGCCTTGTCGCCGGTCAGGGTCCAGGCGGCGAAGCGTTCGATGGCCCCGCCCTTGGCCGCGGACTTGACGATGGCGTCCTTGTTGGCCTCGCCCAGGCCCAGCATCGACAGGGCGTTGTCGTTGAGGTCGTTCAGCGATTTGACGCCGTTCTTGCCCATCCGCCACTGGATCGGGGCCAGGTACTTGGCGTCGCCCGTCCAGCGCCAGGCCTGCCAGAAGATCTGGAACGGACCGCTGGCGCCGGAGCCTTGCAGCACAGTGCCGCCGCGCTCGGCGTCGGTGCGCCAGTTGATCTCGTTGGGATAGGAGCCGTCGGGCTTCACGTGCGCCAGATAGCCGTCGGCCAGGCCCAGCACGATGTCGCGGGCCGTGCGGTCGCCGTTGTAGTCGCCGATCAGGATGGCCGGGTGCACGACGCCGAACGAATAGGGCTTCTGCCACTCCCACGGGCCCTCGCGGTACGAGATCGCGCCGCTGTACCAGTTGGTGTTGAAGTGGACGTGGCCGGCCGGGTTCTTGTCGATGATGGTCGGTAGGGCCTTCACCGTCGTGAACAGCCGCTCGACCGCCAGCGGGTCGCCGTAGTCGAGATACATCGCCTCGCTGTTGGAGTTGATGCCCTCTTCGTAGGCGTGCAGTTCGTCGGTGACGATGGTCGACAGGCCGTTCGTGAACATGCCGTTGCGGTAGACCGCGTCGGTCAGGCGGTTCAGCGAGTCGCGCACCTTGTCGGGATCGACGCCCATCAGGGCCAGGCCCGGCCACTGCTGCAGCAGGTCGCTGTCGTCCGACAGGCCGCCGCCGAAGTCGCCGTAGGGAACCTGGCGCTCGTCGATCCACCAGTTGATGAACTTGGCGACGCGCTTGAGGTCTTCGGTCTGGCGGAAGGCCCACAGCGGCACACCGTCCGGCGCCTTGGGCTGCTCGAAGGCCGGCCAGCCCTGGCTGCCATAGGTGATGTCGCCCCAGTACTCGCGGCCTTCCTTGTGGTCGGGATCGACACGCAGCAGGTCGGAGATGTCGGCGTAGAGGCGGCGATAGAGGCCCTGGCGCTTGGAGGTGGTGTGCTCCTCGACCAGGAAGGCCCAGTTGTCCTTCACCTGGTTGAAGCGGTCGGCCACGTGCTCGGCCTTGGCCTCCTCGCGGGTCTTGAAGACCAGGCGGATCTTGGCGCCGTCCAGCGCCTTGGGTCCGAAGTCGGCGCTGTCGGCGGCGATGGTCAGGTAGAGGCTGTCGGCCGTCAGGATGCGGTCGCGCAGGTCGAGCCAAAGGGTGCGGGCCTCGCCGGCCTTCACCGAGACCGAGACGTCGATCATGTTGCGGCCCGGCCAGATCGGGTCCTTGACCTGGATGTTCAGCGGGATCGTCGTTCCGGCCGCGCCGGGCAGGGCGGGGATGTCCAGCGCGATGCCGTCCAGGCCGTCGCGGGCGTTCTCCCAGCCATAGGCCCAGTTGCGGGCCAGGGCCTGAGCGGCCGGGGCGTCGCCGAAGCCCGACGGGATCATCACGTGGACGATCGGCAGGCCTTTCGTCGTGAGGTCGGCGGCCGGACGCTTGCGCTGCGGGGCCGCGTCGGGGATGGCCACGACCGTCGCCCGCTCGCCTGCCGGGAAGCGCCCGGCGACATAGGCGTTGAGGTCGGCCAGGTTCAGATAGTCCGGCGCCACCTCGGCGCGGACCGTGTAGTTCATCTTGAAGACGCCGTCGGGCTCCTTGCCGGCGCTGACGTCATAGGCCCAGATCTCCTGGATCGGGGTTTCCTGGTCGGTGTTGGTGAAGGTCAGCACGCCGCCCTTCAGCGGCTGGGCCAGCATCGTGACCGAACGGGCCAGGCCCTTGGCGCGAACGCCGACCTTCGCACCCTTGTCGCCGGCCTTCGCCGCCCAGGTCAGGTCGCCATAAGCGGTCCCCTGGATTTCCAGACGGCTGATCGGCTCGTCCGGCAGGGCCAGGGTCAGGGCCTTGCCGCCCTCGACATAAGTGTTCCAGTCGGGAAGCTGGAAGTAGTCGTCGCGGCCTTCCAGGCGCGAGCGGTTGTAGACGCCGGGCCAGGTCGTTTCGGGGATGCCGTCGTTGGCCCGCCACATCCACTCCTTGAGGTCCTTGGCGTCGGTGAACTCGACCTTGCGGATGCGGGTGGCCGGATCGGTCAGCAGGGGCGGGGCCTCGCCGGTCCAGCCGTAGCGCAGCTTCCAGGCCGCGTGCGTGGCCGGGTCGTCCAGCGTCGGGACCGGGGCGGCCGCGGTCGGGGTCTCGTTGCGGGCCAGGGCAGCGACGCCGGCCGCGTCCAGGGCGCGGTCGTAGACGCGGATCTCGTCCAGGTCGCCGCCGCGCAGGAAGTTGTAGCGGCTCTGCACCTGGTGCGGGGCGATCACTCGGCCGGCGACGCCGAACTGGTCCAGGCCCGCGTCATAGACCCGTTTGGCTTCCTTCTTCGCCACGGGCTTGCCGTCGATGAACAGCTGCACGCCGGTCTGCTCGTCCCAGGTGAAGGCCAGGTGCGTCCAGGCGTCGGCGGCCGGCGGCTTGTCGAGCTTGAACGAGACGCGGGTGCGGGCCAGGCCGTTGTCGGTGACGAAGGCGTCGAAGCCGTGGCCGTTCCAGTCGATGCGCAGGAAGGCCATGTCCCAGCTGGTGTGGTCGGCGTAGCCGACACGGAAGATCACGAAGGGCGCGACGCCCACCGGATAGCCCGAGCGCCAGAAGAACGAGAGCGTGCCGCGCTGGGCCTGGATGTTGCCGGGGGCGTTCCAGGCCAGGACGCCGTCGTCCTGGGCCGAGAGAGCAGGGCCGGCCTTGCCGGTCGGAATGACGGCGACCTTGTCGGCGAAGTTGGGAATGGCGTCGCCGACCGCGTAGTCGGCCTTCAGGCCCTTGTCGCCGGAGACGTGGAAGAGAAGGGCGGGTTCAGCCGGCCCGGCTGCGGCGGCCGCGCTGGCGGCGGCGATGACTGAAAAGGCGGAGGCCAGAAAAAGCGCCTGCTTCACCACGCGTCACTCCCTAAGTCGTTCTTATTGGAAACCGGTGTCATGGTTCCTGCGACGCTTTTAGCGCGAGCCGTCCGCGTTGCAAACCGGCCTTGGCCTGTTACGCCTAGGGACAAGGCGAAAAGCCGCGCAGGGATGGGCCGATGTTCAACAAGATCCTGATCGCCAACCGGGGCGAGATCGCGGTGCGGGTGATCAAGACGTGCCGTCGGTTGGGGATTGCGACGGTGGTCGTGTACTCGGACGCCGACGCCGACAGCCTGGCGGTGGAGATGGCCGATGAGGCCG